>NZ_MRWD01000040.1:25114-53078 GCF_002093625.1 Rouxiella silvae
TTTAAATTACTGTTTTATCAAAATAAAAATAAAAACCACAATCCTTATATCGCGTTCCCTGCCCTCTCCAAAAGCATTGATAGCTCGCCGATAAAAAGCTGATTAAAACGTTCACCTGACAAATAAATGACATTTCATTGATATTCTTTTAGCGGTCAAAACGCCTCATTTCTGGCTTAGGGTTAGAACAAAATTTTGATGATTAAAAACAGAATGGAAAGTTCTCATCAGAGGGGGAGCAGGCAGAGACAGGCGGATGTATTGCTGTTTTGAATCAGAAAGGGAAAAATTACGCCTGCCGCCAAAGGCCAGCAGGCGTAATAAGAGACGGTATCAGTCGACTGAACTCGCGTCTTTTGGGGCTGGAATGTGCATCGTGGTCTGCAATAATCCTTTGGATTTATTGAAAATCTTATTGCCATTCTCACGACCGGCTCGCAGTGCTCTCTGCTGCTCCGCTGGAAGCTTGAGCTCAGTCTGGCAAATTTCGCTACAGCATCCATCAAACTTGGCAGCACAGGACGGGCACTGAATGAACAGCAAATGGCAGCCGTCATTTAGACAGTTGGTGTGATTATCACATTCAGCACCGCACTGGTGGCAGTGAGCAATCACGTCGTCAGAAATCCTTTCGCCCATGCGCTCATCAAAGACAAAGTTTTTACCTTTAAATTTTACTGGCAAACCCTGTTCTTTGGCACGACGCGCATATTCGATAATCCCGCCTTCAACGTGGTACACATTTTTAAAGCCGTTATGCAGCATGTAGGCGCTGGCCTTCTCACAGCGTATGCCGCCGGTGCAGTACATAACAATTTTTTTATCTTTATCGTCTTTCAGCATATCAACCGCCATCGGCAGCTGGTCGCGGAAAGTATCAGAAGGCACTTCAATCGCCTTGTCAAAATGCCCCACTTCGTATTCGTAGTGGTTGCGCATATCGACAAACAGCGTATCGGGATCGTCTATCATTGCATTGACCTGTTCCGCCTTGAGGTATTCACCTATGTTGGAAGGGTCAAAGGTTTCATCATCAATACCATCAGCAACAATTCGCTCACGCACTTTGAAGCGCAGCACCCAGAATGATTTGCCGTCGTCTTCAAGCGCAATATTAAGACGAATATTGTCGAAAGCCGGATGACAGGTAAAAAGATGCTGTTTGAAAGCCTCGAATTGGCTTTGTGGAACGCTAATCTGCGCATTGATGCCTTCTTTAGCCACATAAATGCGGCCAAAAACATTTAACTTAACCAGATCAACGTAGAGCCGGTCGCGAAATGCTTTAGGGTCATCGAGATGGAAGTATTTATAAAAAGAAACTGTCGTGCGCGGCTCGGCTTCTGCCAGCATGCGTGCCTTCAGTTCCTCGTTAGAAATTCGGTTATGTAACACTGGCATGGTGTACTTTCCTGTCTTTCGTTGAGGCTATTCTAAGCAGAGTAAAAATTAAAACGGCGCTATTATACATTAAACAGCCACCATGATTAAAGCTTCGGTTACCACATCCCGCGTTGCCTGATACACATTTCAAACTCATTAGAGGTCACCATGAGCAAGTTATTTGAAAGCATCAAACTAGGTTCACTGACGTTAGCTAACCGCATCGTTATCGCCCCCATGTGCCAATATTCGGCGGAACACGGTAAAGCAACATCATGGCACCACGCCCACCTTGGCCAGCTTTCATTTTCCGGCGCAGGATTATTGATTCTGGAGGCCACGGCGGTTGAGGACGTAGGTAGGATCTCTCCGCAAGACCTCGGCTTATGGAATGATGAAACTGAAGAGGCAATGGCTAGCCTGGTCACTTCACTGCGTGAAAACAGTGACATTCCTTTAGGTATACAGTTGGGACACGCGGGCCGCAAGGCATCGTGCTATGCACCGTGGGAAGGAGGAACGCAAATCAGCGCCAAACTCGGTGGCTGGCAAACGGTAGCACCTTCTGCCGTAGGATTTGCGGACACCGATAATGCCCCCGAGGCAATGTCTCTTGAGAGAATCAGCGCCCTTAAGCAGGCCTTCGTCGACAGCGCAAAGCGCGCGGACAAACTGGGCTTCGACCTGATTGAACTGCACGGCGCACACGGTTATTTACTGCACCAGTTCCTGTCGCCTCTTTCAAATCAGCGCACGGATCAATACGGCGGCTCATTGGAAAACCGTATGCGCCTGCTTTTGGAGATTTATCAGGAACTGCGCCAGGTCTTCTCTGCCAACAAACCGATTGGCGTGCGCATCTCTGCCACCGATTGGGTACCGGGCGGCTGGGACGTGGAACAGTCGATTGAACTTTCCAAGGCACTTGAAAAACTGGGGTGCAGCTACATTCACGTCTCAAGCGGCGGTCTGTCAACGCAGCAGAAAATTGCCGTAGGTCCTAACTATCAGGTGCCGTTCGCGCAAAGTATCAAGCAAGCGGTTGATATCCCGGTTATCGCCGTGGGGTTAATTACCGAACCCGAGCAGGCCGAAGCTATCGTTTCTACCGGTCAGGCGGACATGATAGCCCTGGCGCGCGGCGTGCTCTACAACCCACGCTGGCCGTGGCACGCAGCGGCAAAATTGGGGGCTAAAGTTAGCGCACCCAAGCAGTATTGGCGCAGCGAGCCACACAATGTGAAAGGTTTATTTGACGTAAAATAATCGTTTAAACTTCTCAATTGTCACTAAGGACGCCATTTTTTAATGGCGTCCTTTTTTATGCGCTAACGCCATATACGAACCTTAAGTGCGGTATATCGCGCTTATATGTCATGACAAGGGGGCTGAATGATTGACAAAATCGGGTTCTTTATCAATATTCAAAGTTGCAGATAGGGTGTTTTAACGTCATGCTCGACGCATTTTGGCATAAAATGCTTAAGTGCAAATCAAGCCCAAAAGTTTAAAAATCACACATTTTAAGGAGATATCAGGATTTAAATATTCAAAAATGAGGTTTTAATGCCGTCATTTTTCACCTTGATAAAAAAAAGTGTCACAATATACGACTTTGCTTAGGAAGATTTACCTCCTGCAATAATGAGAATTCACATAAGCAGACATTTCCTCGGCGGGCTGCTAGCTGGCTTTACCGTGCATCGGGTCATAATGTTCTTTGACTCAATATAAAGGCATAGCCAAGACAGAGCTTAAATTTTCCTACCTCAAACAATGACGCAGAGATTTTATGACTCAAGTACCAACCTTTACCCGTTCGTTATTGCATCCCCGTTACTGGGCTACCTGGATGGGGCTGGGACTGTTGTATCTACTGGTGCTTTTGCCCTATCCCATTATCTATCGCATGGGATGTGGCATTGGCCGCTTTTCTATGCGTTTTTTGAAACGCCGCCGGAATATAGCCCAGCGTAATCTTGAGCTGTGTTTCCCAGATATGCCACAAAGCCAACGTGATGGATTGATACTTAAAAACTTTGAGTCCGTCGGCATGGGGCTGTTTGAAACCGGCATGGCGTGGTTCTGGCCCGACTGGCGCATTGAACGCTGGTTTAAGGTCAGCGGACTAGAGCACATTCAGAAAGCACGTGATAACCAACAGGGCGTGCTGCTGATTGGCGTGCACTTTTTAACGCTGGAGTTAGGCGCGCGTATCTTCGGGATCCACAATCCTGGAGTGGGCGTTTATCGCCCTCACGACAACAAGCTGATGGACTGGATCCAAACCAAAGGCCGTATGCGCTCCAATAAGGCGATGCTGGATCGTAAAGATCTCAAAGGCATGATCCGCAGTCTGAAACAGGGAGACATTATCTGGTATGCGCCTGACCACGATTATGGCCCGCGCAGCAGCGTGTTTGTGCCATTCTTTGCCGTGGACAAAGCCGCCACCACTAAAGGGACTTACCTGCTGGCGCGGATGGGAAAACCGGCGATTATTCCGTTTACCCCGCGTCGTTTACCCAGCGGTAAAGGCTATGAGCTACTGCTGCATCCTGCGGTCGAAAATTTCCCGCTCGATGATGAGGTCGTCGCCGCTACCCACATGAACAAAGTTGTAGAGGACGAGATTAAATTAGCCCCTGAACAGTACATGTGGCTCCATCGTCGCTTTAAAACCCGCCCAGACGGCGAACCTTCGCTTTACTAACGCTTTCTAACGCCCTGGCAACCCCATTCACTGCGCCAGGGCAGGAAAATCTCAACCAGTTGTTTTTATTCAAACAGTTTTTTTGAAAGACTTCATCAACGTTATCTCATTTTCTCCAACCGCAATGTAGAGAATACTGGCAATATAATTTCATCTGTGACTGATTTCGAATGCACCGATGACGTTTTATAACGGACAGCCGCGTTACTTATCCAAAAGGATCTCACTATGTTGGCAAAATTGAATACCTGTTTCACCCGTATCACCGATCACCCAGATCTGGGTAAGCTCCTGTTACGCCTGACGTTTGGTATCCTTATTTTATTCCACGGTGTGGCTAAAATGGAAAACGGCGTAGGCTGGATTGCGAAAATGCTCGAAGGTCACGGCCTGCCAGGCTTTATTGCCTATGGCGCCTATATCGGGGAAGTTATTGCTCCCGTATTGATTATTCTGGGTATTTTCACCCGCCCTGCCGCGCTGGTCATGTCAATCAACCTGGTGGTGGCGACCCTGCTGGTGGTAGGCGGTAAGTTCTTCACCATTAATGAAGTGGGCGCATGGGGACTCGAAGGCGAAGCGATGTACTTCTTCGGCGGTCTTGTCATCATGTTACTGGGCAGCGGCCGTTATTCCGTGGTCAGCAATCCGGCTCTGCGCTAAGCAATTCCGTCAGGCGATTACACTTAATCGCCTGATTTTTAACCTTCTATAAGCACTGTACTCTTTCTTCTGCGCTCCATCTCCCTGCTCAACATCTTTTTTAATTTTACGTAATAAGTTCTTAACATTATTGAACTGCGTAATTAATCGGCGCATAATTATCGAGCTAAATCATTATTACTGCGCTCTGTTTTGCCCTCTTCGCAGAGTAAATGGACCTCACTCATTGGTATTTTATGACCTCGGCACCTGCATCGGACCAAGCACCAGAACCCATTAATTGGAAACGTAATCTTTTCGTTGTCTGGATCGGCTGTTTTCTGACCGGCGCGGCATTTAGCCTCATCATGCCCTTTCTTCCCCTGTACATAGAAAAACTCGGCGTAACCGGTCACGAATCACTCAATATGTGGTCGGGTCTGGTATTTAGCATCACCTTCTTATTTTCTGCGATTGCTTCGCCATTCTGGGGAGGATTAGCCGATCGTAAAGGGCGAAAAATTATGCTGCTGCGCTCAGCGCTCGGCATGGCCATCGTGATGGCCCTGATGGGTATGGCGAATAATATCTGGCAATTTCTGGTGCTGCGCGCGCTGCTTGGTCTGCTGGGTGGATTTGTCCCCAATGCCAATGCGCTTATCGCCACGCAAATACCGCGCAACAAGAGCGGCTGGGCGTTGGGCACGCTTTCTACCGGTGCAGTCAGCGGAGCGCTGATTGGTCCACTGGTAGGCGGCATACTTGCCGACAGTTATGGGCTGCGGCCGGTATTCTTCATCACCGCTGCCGTACTCTTCACCTGTTTTTTGATGACTCTCTATCTTGTTCGCGAACAGTTTGTGCCCGTGAATAAGAAGGATATGCTCAACCGCAAGCAGGTTTTCGCCTCGCTGAAAGACCCAAAGTTAGTACTTTGTCTCTTTATTACCACCATGATCATTCAGGTGGCGACCGGCTCGATTGCGCCAATTTTGACCCTTTACGTCCGCGAACTAGCAGGAAATACTCAAAACCTGGCGTTTATAAGCGGCATGATTGCCTCGGTGCCCGGCGTGGCGGCACTGTTAAGTGCACCACGGCTCGGTAAGTTGGGCGACAAAATTGGCCCCGAACGCATTCTTGTGGCCATGTTGGCAATTTCTGTGCTGTTGCTGATCCCCATGGCATTTGTGCAGAGCCCGTTGCAGCTAGGCATCCTCAGGTTTCTGCTCGGTGCAACCGACGGTGCACTGTTGCCTGCGGTGCAAACACTGCTCATTTATAACTGCACCAATCAGGTGGCGGGACGGGTGTTCAGCTATAACCAATCTTTTCGCGACGTGGGAAATGTCACCGGCCCGCTGCTGGGTGCGTCGGTTTCAGCAGGATATGGTTTTCGGGCGGTATTCTGCGTGACGGCTTGCGTAGTGCTGTTCAACGCTTGTTATTCATATTGGAGTTTACAGCGCCGCCCCAGTCAGGCAATGGTTGAATAAAATCAACTTAAGCCACTAAAACGGCGCCAAATCTCAATGCTACTGACTGTTTTGCGGCGGCGGATTTCGAGGACCGTGATGCGGGAAGTCTGGCACCTCCACCACCGAAACGCGCACTTCATAGTGCTTACCTGCGGTCGTCGCCGGAATAACGCCGTTAAGTTTTTGCAGTGTATCCGTGGGGTTGTCGCTGGCCACAGAGGCACAGAACAGCTCTCTGCCATGACAGAAACCGTGCATCGGCGGCGACATCATCACTTCCATTGGTGGAAACGGCGGTCGACCTTCACCGTGAAACGGCATCTCTTCCTGCGGCTGATTAGCAGGCTCAGCCTGTGGCGCTTTATTTGTGTTCTCGGCGGCATAGCTGCCGACGCTGATAAGCGCCGCAATACCACAAAGCGGCAATAAAATTGTGCGGGTAGACATTTTCATAGCAACGACCTTTTCAAAAGAGTTCCCGCTTACTGTGAGCCAAGTAACATCGTGAATAAACTGCGTTTGCCAAACCTTTACCCTAATGACTCATCGCCTTTGCAAAGCTGAATTTTCATTGACAAAATTGGCCAATAAAATAGCGTAATAGCCAGATTAAAATCCAGAATCCAAGGTGAATCGATGAGTATTATTACGCTGACTGACCTGCAACCTGCCGATATTCTTGATATATGGCGGAGAGTCGAGAGTCCAATGTCCCCCCTATGGGGAAGGGTTGGCTGGTCATTTGAAGGCAACGGCATTCGCACGCGAACAACCTTTATTCAGGCATTCAACGCGCTCGGCCTGTCCTTTATCGAGCTGCCCAATCTTTTAAAAACCGCCGAGCGCGCTGAGGATTTGGCCGGGTATCTTGACCCTTTTTATGACCTCTACGTCGTGCGCGAATCCAACCATGAAAAACTCGCTACCTTTGCTGCGTGCTCCTCGAAACCGGTCATTAATGCCATGTCCAGCCAAGGTCATCCCTGTGAAGTATTGACCGACGCCTTTTTTATCAACAAAACGCTCGGCCCGATTAAACAAGCGCGTATCTGTCTCTGGGGGCCTACGACCAATGTTTTTAAATCATGGCATGAGCTGGCGCCGCTGTTGGGCTTAGACCTCACTCACGTGTGTGATGAGGCGTTTCACACTCAAATTCCCGGCGTGAAATTTACCACGCAGGCCGATTTCAGCACTGACGTGGTGATAACCGACGGTTGGCCACGGGCGTACCAATCGGCATCTTGTTTGACTTTGGCCACCCTGCAAGCCCTCGACAATCCACTGTTATTGCCCACCCCGCCCTTCACGGTGGGACAAGAGCTCAATTTTGACCCGCTGTTGTATGCCAATTTTACGGGTTATCAGCAAAAGGCCTGGCTGTTGCCGGTGCAAAAAGCGATTATCGCCCACCTTTTAACGGCTTGAATTGTGCCGTCTATGACCGGGTGATGCGATTTATAAATTTTTACTCCTAAAAATTTTTCATCGCCAAATCTTCAACTATCCTTTTCTTAAAAACACCGCAATCTGTGCAAAGGAGGAAATATGTCACTGTATGCAACGCTGGAAGAGGCTATAGACGCGGCACGCGAAGAGTTTTTGGAGAAAATGGCCGACACTCAAGATGAAGAATCTCCGGCTGTCGATCAGTTCAACCTGCAGAAATATATCATGCAGGATGGGGATACTATGTGGGAAGCCGAGTTTTCCGCTGAGTCAGGCGAAGAAACGGAGGGTCTGAGTTTTCTGAGTGGCGAAGCGGCGCAGGCAATTTTTGACGATGACTTTGACAAGCAGGAACTGCTTGAAGAGTGGCAGCCTGAAAATACGCTCTATGAGTGGGATGAAGGTGAATACCAGCTGGAACCTCCGCTTGACACTGAAGAAGGCGCGGCCGCCGCAGAAGAATGGGACGATGAAGACGAATTCCCAGGACGCGAGGAATAATCCAGGGCGTCAGGAAACTCACCGGTGATTCTTATTCGTAAGGTCCGTGGCGGGCGTCAATGGGCAGCATAAAGGTATCGACAATCATCGATAGCGGCACGTCGATGACGGTAACATAGCGCCACGGGCCGTCACGTAAGTCCCACTGTACGCCAGGATAATACTGGTTGCCATGCCCTTGGCCGGGCATGGTGCGACTGATTATACTGCCGCATCCCGAGAGTGCAGTCACTGTAATCACCAGCGCCACCCCCCTTAAAAGCAAACCTTTTTTCACACCCAAAACCTCATCAAATCCCCTTATTCTTCTATTAAGTTTATCACAGGAGGCGGTGTGCTCCGCGTTAAGCAAACGTAAAGCATTCGCGCTTACGTTCCACGTTTTCACTATTCCGTCGCTATAAAGTGCTAACACATAATTCTGTATATGAATGGTTTATGAATTTTATATTAAAATGTAACGGCAGAGTACTATTGAATAAATATCAACAAAGAGAAAACAAGGTGATTTTTATCAATACGTTATTACTAACACGCTTATAAGTCATACAAGGAAAGTACATGGCCCTGGAATTCATTTCGGTATTGTTCTTCATCGCATCCGTCGTCCTTTGCGCAGTGAAAGCAAAACGAAACTCATTTTGGATTTCTCTTACGCTGGTGCTTTCAGCACTTTTTCTGCTGTTGAGCTCAATTTGGATTGCCAGTAATTATTTTACCGGCGAAGGCGTCAACGATGAGGTGCTGTTTACTGTCACCAACAGTCTCACTGGTGCGGGCGTTGATAAATATGTGCTGCCTGCGGTTGGGCTATTGGGTTTTATCTTAGTGATTTTTGGCCTGTTGTCCTGGTTGATATTGAGCAATAAGAATACCGCTCGAAAAACTACCTACAATTTTGCCGCCCTGCTGTTCTCACTGCTGGCCATCGGTACATCGCCAGCGACTGCTCAGCTTTTCAAGCTAACCACCTCGCAGTATGGTGATGATAAATCAGATTTTTCACAGAATTATAAAGACGCGATTAAATCCATTAATGGCAGCAAACCCAATCTAATTTACATCTTTGGCGAAAGTCTGGAACGTACCTATTTCGATAACGACGTGTTTCCTGACCTGACCCCTGAGCTTGGCGCAATTAAGCAGGAATCGATAGATTTCAGTAATACGATTCAGATCCCTGGTGCGGAAAATACCGTCTCAGGTATGGTTTCAGCGCTGTGCGGAATCCCGCTTTTTGCCCCCTTCGACAGCAATGCGTCCAGTTCACTGTCCACCTTTTATCCAAGAAGCATTTGCCTGGGGGATGTGTTAAAAGCCTCCGGCTACACTAACTATTTCTATCAGGGCGCAAATTTGGCCTTCGCAGGTAAAGAACTGCTTTTATCTACTCACGGTATTGATCATCTTTATGGCTATCAAGAGCTTAAGCCCTTTGTTAAAGACCCTAACTACAAAAACGAATGGGGCTGGTATGACGACACTACGCTGGACTTTGTTTATGACAAGTTTGAGGAGTTATCTAAAGCAGGCAAACCGTTCTCAATATTTGCCTTGACCGTTGATACGCATCACCCAGACGGATACATTGATGCAACCTGTAAAAGAAATAACTACTTATATAACAACAAAAGTAACCAGTCTCTCAGCGCAGTGGCCTGCAGTCAGGAGCAGGTAGCGAAGCTGATTAATAAGATTAAGGCCTCGCCTTACTTCAAAAATACCGTAATCGTGGTTTCATCAGACCATTTGGCAATGAACAATACCGCCTACTCAATTCTCACCAAACAAAATAGAAGAGATTTATTCTTTGTGCTGCGCGGTGACGGCGAGAACAATCAGGTTATCGACCAAAAGCGTACCACACTCGACAACGGCGCCACGGTGCTCGATATGTTGGGCGGTGACAACTTCATTGGATTGGGTCGCAGTAGCCTGACCAGCGAGTCTCTTGCCAACAATTATCACGACATACGCAAGCACACGCTGCGCTGGAAACCGGCCATCATCAAAATGTGGGATTTTCCGAAAACTATTACCGACTATGTACTGAACACAGACAGCAAAATGCTGACATTTTCCGGAGCATCGTTCAAATTTCCGCTTATCCTGCGGGTGAATAACGGAAGAATAGACCCGCTGTTCGACGTATATATGTCAGATCCGCTTGAAAAACAGCTGTCAACGCTGGCACCTGACGAGAAATTTGTCTGGGTTGATAGCTGTAACAGGATGGGCAATGTTTGGGATGCCTCGCTGAAGAGCGTCAATAACGTGTGTATCGCTACAGGAAGTCTGACCACCAAGCCGCAGATTGTTGAGGCCGATCGTGATCTTTATCGCGGTAAAGTCATGTTCGACGGACTGCAAAAACTGGATGAAGCCACGTATCAGCAAACGGTTAAGAAACTGAGCTCGGTGGTTGATACCACGCCGTAGCACGAGTTGTTCTTGGATCTTTAAAAACAAAACGGGCAGTCTGCATCACGCAAACTGCCCGTTTTTTACGTCATCCGCCATTATGGGTTTTGACTTACTGATTCTTACGCCGACTAAGCCGGTTTCACTTCCAGCGTTTGCGTTTCAGGGAAGGCCTCGGCATTACGCGGTAACTCTTCGTAATAGGCTTTCCACTGTTGCAAGTCTGGCTGTGTCCACACCGCAGAGTGCAGGCGAGCCATAATAACCGGATCGCTCAGCAACACCAGACGATCGGCCTTGCCGAGGTTTTTCGGTCCGCTCTGCAATGCTTTCTCAAGCAGTTGCTGACGTCCATTTTCAACGCTTTGGCGCAGCAGGTGACGCGAGGTCGCCATACCGGTAGCCAAGGCGTTAAAGGTCGGGTTCACCACGGCGTGCATAAAGCCGTTTTTCAGCATACGTTCGCGGTTTAGCTTCAGATATTCTTCTGTCGCCACCAGCTCGCGCGGCGGATCATACTCTTCAGGGATCAGGAACAGTTTTGCTGCCTTGCTCTTTATACCTAAGGTCGCACGGCTTGAAAGCACAGAGACGATCGGCGAAAGGATCAGAGAGAAGACAATAGGCCCTAACCACCACAGGAAGCGCAGGTCAAGCCACGCCATGCCGCTCGCCCAAACCAGACCCAGCGCCAACTGCGAACCGTGGCGCTTAAATGCTTCACCCCAAGGGGTGTCGTCATCGTCACGCTGCGGTGAGTTCCAAACCACTTCCCAACCAAGGAATGCGCTGACCACAAACACGGTGTGGAACAGCATGCGCACCGGCGCCAGCAACACGGAGAACAGCATCTCGAGCAGCATTGACAGCAGCAGACGCACCGCGCCGCCATACTGCTTCGCGCCCTTGGCCCAAATCAGTACGATACTGAGTAATTTAGGCAGGAACAGCAGCACCATCGTCGTCGAGAACAGCGCAATCGCCAGCTCGGGACGCCACTGAGGCCAAACTGGGAATAACTGCCGCGGCTGCAGGAAGTACTGAGGCTCCATCAGGGTATGCACCACCTGAAGCGCGGTTGAAAGCGCCAGGAACATAAACCACAGCGGGGCCGACAGGTAAGACATGACCCCCGTCAGGAACACAGCGCGGTGAACCGGGTGCATTCCCTTAACCAAGAACAAACGGAAGTTCATCAAGTTACCGTGACACCAGCGACGGTCGCGTTTCAGCTCATCGAGCAGGTTCGGCGGCAACTCTTCGTAGCTTCCCGGCAGGTCATAGGCAATCCAGACGCCCCATCCTGCTCGGCGCATTAGCGCAGCTTCAACGAAGTCATGAGACAAAATTGAACCGGCAAATGAACCCTCACCCGGCAGCGGTGCCAGTGCACAGTGCTCGATGAACGGCTTAACGCGAATAATGGCGTTATGACCCCAGTAGTGTGATTCACCCAACTGCCAGAAGTGCAGACCTGCGGTAAACAGTGGCCCATAGACACGGGTTGCAAACTGCTGGCAGCGTGCATAAAGCGTGTCCATGCCAGAGGCTTTAGGGGCAGACTGGATAATACCGGCATTCGGATTGGCATCCATCAAACGCGCCAGACCGGTGAGACACTCACCGCTCATCACACTGTCGGCGTCGAGAATAACCATGTAGGCATATTCCCCACCCCAACGACGGCACCAGTCATCGATGTTGCCACTTTTACGTTTTACGCGGCGGCGGCGGCGGCGATAGAAGATGCGGCCGTGGCCGTCTACGTCGCGGCACACTTCCATCCAGGCTTTCTGCTCGGCCACACAGATATCCGGGTCGTAGCTGTCGCTCAACACATAGATATCAAACTGGTCGAGGTCGCCGGTGGCCTTCACTGATTCGTAAGTCGCACGCAGGCCGGCAAATACCCGCTCAACGTCCTCGTTACAAATCGGCATGATCAGCGCGGTACGGTTGTTCGGATTCAGCTTCTCGTTGCCAGTGGTAGAAGCGGTAATACTGTATTTATCACGCCCAATCATCAGTTGCAGGAAGCCCATCAGCGCAGTCCAGAAACCGGCAGACACCCAACAGAAAAGAATGGCGAACAGTACCAGTATGCCGGTCTGCAACACGTAAGGCAGCAACTGCAACACGGACTGCAAGAAGTCCTGATTCAGCATGTCGGACGGGTCTATCAGCGCCCAGCCCTGATAAGGCAGAATGGTTTTCATATACCAGGTGGCAATGGCTGTTTGAATCAGCATCAACGCCAACAGGATATAGCGACGAATAGAGCCGGCTGCACGCCATCTTTTCTCAGACTCGGGCATTTGAGAAGAAGTGTAACGGCGGGCAATCGCGGTGCGTCCCATCAGTGAGTCCCAGAAGCGACCTACCGGGTTGGTACGCCATACTTCAGGGAACATGCTGGAACGCTTAACTGGCGGCATCGCTTTCACGATGGTGCGGCCTTCATTATCAACTTCTGACAATGTGCCATGCTCATCGGCGTCTGGCCAACCTTCGCGAATACGCTCTTTCACCGAAACCAGCGGAGCCTCGGCGTCAGCCTGGTCAATTGGCGCAGCAAAATCACCGCCAAGGCGGTGATGCAGTGACGTAAAAGCCAACTCCTCAGCAGCCGGAAGCTGCTGAGTAAGCTCCCCTTTCCGAGACTCGGTCAGGGGAAGTGCCTCTACGTACTCTTGGGTAGAATGCGTTGTTTTATTCATTGGCAGGTAACTGATTGCTCCAGGTTTCGCTCAGAGTTTTGTCGCCATTAACCAAAGCAGCACGCATTTCAACCGGCTTCTTCGGATCTTTTACTTTCATGCGCAGCGTTAAACGCCAGCCTTTAGTAACAGGATTATAGCGGACATTGTTTTCGAGCAGATCGGCGTTATCACCCATGCTGACTTGAGACGCTACCGGAGTGTCAGGCTTAAGCGACTTCAGAGCAGGCCCAACGAAATCGACTACGTAAGCTACGCTGCCGTCTTGTTCACGAACCAGATTAGACTGTTTCACATCACCGGCGGAACGCATGGTTTGAGAAACCCATGAGGAGTCAGGTGAATGCAGCTTGTCTTCATCACGCGTGAAGTGCAGGCGATAGTTGATATCAATAGGCGTACCGGCAGCTGGGAGTTGATCCGGCGTCCAGAAGGCAACGATGTTATCGTTGGTTTCGTCAGCGGTTGGGATCTCCACCAGTTCCACTTTACCTTTACCCCAATCGCCTTTTGGTTCTACCCAGGCACTTGGACGCAGGTCGTAACGATCGTCGAGATCTTCATATTCAGAGAAGTTGCGGCCACGTTGCAGCAGGCCAAAGCCTTTCGGGTTTTCCATGCTGAACTGACTCACTGACAGGTGTTTAGGATTATTCAACGGACGCCAAATCCACTCACCGTTACCGGCGTGGATAGACAGGCCGTCAGAATCATGCAGCGACGGACGGTAGTTCATGACTGGAGAAGGCTGATTTGGACCAAACAGGAACATACTGGTTAACGGAGCAAGCCCCAGTTTGCCCACTTTATCGCGCAGGAACACTTTAGCCTGAATATCGACAGTCGCTTCTTTGCCTGGGAATACGTCAAGACGGTAGGCGCCGGTCGCACGCGGAGAATCCAGCAACGCATAGATGACCAGGTGTTTCTCATCAGGATTAGGACGTTCAATCCAGAACTCACGGAAACGAGGGAATTCTTCACCGGAGGACAGTGCAGTATCGATGGCCAAACCACGGGCAGACAGGCCATAGACCTGACCTTTACCGATCAAGCGGAAATAGCTCGCGCCCAGCACGCTCATGATTTCATCATCTTTATCGGCTTTATTGATGGGATAAAGGACTTTGAAACCGGCGAAACCAAGGTTTTTGACGGTGTCGGCATCGTGCTTGACGTTACCGAAATTAAAATAGTCTGGGCTGTACTTGATCTCTTTAACGCTGTTGGCGGTCACTTCATTAATTTTGACCGGCGTGTCGAAGTACATACCCTGATGATAGAACTCAAGTTTGAAAGGCGTGTTCAGATTATTCCAATACGCTTTATCGTGATTGAATTGTATTTGTTGATAGTCCGCAAACTTCATATCGCGGAATTGAGATGGCAGGTTACTCTTTGGTGCTTCATAACCTTTATCAGCCAGCGCTTTAGCCTGCTTGGCAACATCATCAATGGAAAAAGCCCAAGCAGATGAAGTGAACAAGGTCATCAACACTGCGGCACTTAGCAAACGGACTTTAGTCATATCTGGCCCTTTGGAAAAATTTTTACCCGGCACGTCCCCTCCTTTAAATGCGCTCAACTCATTAGTCCATTTTAAGGAATAGTCAGAAATCCGACAAGATGAGAGGTGAATGGATCATCACATTGATGAACCGTTTAAGCACATAGTTAAACAAGGATATCAATTCGGCGAAAGTCCCGCTATGGAAAGTTGTCTGAGTCTGCCTCACGCCCACGCCCCACGGCAAAGGAGGCTTTACAAAAAGCAGACATTTCTTAACAGTGCCAATTTTGATTTTAAAGTAAACTAGATTTAATGAAGATTTAACTAAAATGAATCGATATGAAACCACAAAGTCAACCAAGAGAGTTTTTTTTGGATTCGATCCGGGCATACCTCATGTTGCTCGGTATTCCATTTCATATATCGTTGATATATTCCAGCCATATTTGGACGGTAAACAGCGTCACGCCGTCTGATGGGCTGACGATATTCAACGATACGATTCATGCCTTCCGCATGCAGGTTTTCTTTGTTATCTCAGGCTATTTCTCCTATATGCTCTATGAGCGTTACGAGAGCCGTAAGTGGCTTAGAGTGCGCCTGGAGCGCGTTGCCATCCCGCTGGCTGCGGCCTTGCCACTGATCACTGTACCTCAGCTGTTATTTTTGGCTTACTTCACTAACAACTTCTCCAACTGGAGTTCGCTGGACTTCTACCAGAAAATTAATATCACCGTGTGGGAGTTAGTTTCACATCTGTGGTTCTTATTAACGTTGGTAATATTGACCGCGGTCTCTTTCTATTTATTCCGTGCAATTAAAGAGAATAAGAATAGTCGGATTTTAAAAGTCATTAAAAATGCAGATTCGCTTGGAAAAATCTCAATATTATTTTTATTTTTCGGATTGATTTACGCTGCGTTTAATAGAAGTGTGTATCTTTTTGCACCACAACTGTTAGGAAATGGCGCTTTTAACTTCGTGGTGATGCAAACTTTATTTTATCTGCCGTTTTTCCTTATCGGTGCTTGTGCATTTAAGTTTGCCAGTTTGAAGAGCATTTTCCTCAAACCTTCAGTGCCGGCGTGCGCGATTAGCATCCTGCTGTTTGCTGCTTATATGATTAATCAGCACGTTAATACGCCACAGCTGTACTCGATGGAGATCGATGCCATCATTACCAGTCTGCTGGGTATTCTGATGGTTAACGTGGTGTTCTCATTCAGCCACTACGTGCTTAACTTCCAGTCACCGTTTGTCACCTATCTGGTCAACGCGTCGCTGTTTGTCTATCTGATTCACCACCCATTGACGCTGATTTATGGCGCATTTATTACGCCGCTAATCAAAAGTGACTGGCTTGGGTTCTGGCTGGGGCTGGTGTTTGTATTTGGTATCGCCTTCTTCCTTTATGAGGCACACAAACGCGTTCCTCTGCTGCGCTTCCTGTTCTCGGGAAAATGGCAGTTTATGAAGAAAGATAACGGAGAGTCATCTTCGGCGGGTAAAAGGGCTGAACAAGGCCATTAGGCGGCATTAAAGCAAGTGAATAGATAGCGCGCTGCGTGACGGTTGAGGGACCACCTGTCACGCAGCATCATACTGTCGGGTAAGAGATTATAAATTTTACTGCGTCATAATCGTCGGCACTACCGACATTCCCACCCTCAGTCGAGATAAATCTTTTTGCCCCGCATCCAGTAAAATTTTCACCGCCAATCTCTGGGTAACCTTGGTGTAATTCCCCGTGGCATTATCAGGCGTAATCGGTGAAAAAGTGACCCCAGTTGCGGGTGCAATGCTGTCTACCTTGCCCTTAAACGTAACGTCCGGCAGCGCGTCAACTTTAATCGTTACTGACTGATTTGGCTGTACATGGGCGAGCTGCGTTTCTAAATAATTGGCCAGCACGTAGGCCTTTTCTACCGGCACCAGCGCGAGCACGCGAGTTCCTGCGCTCACATACGCCCCTACTCGCAGGGACCGTACGCCCACAATGCCGTCAATTGGCGCCTTAATGTCGGTATAAGACAGATTCAGTTTAGCCTGTTGCAAAGCCGTGGTGGCTGAATCGATCGCCGCCTTCGACTGCGCCTGCTCGGCTTTTAACACGTCGAGCTGCTTTTCTGCCGCCCGTACGGCGGCCATGTCACTCTGCTGAGCCGCCAGCTTTTGGCGATAATTAGCATCAGAATCATCACGCTGGTCTAAAGACGTCGAACCGTCAACCGCCAAACGTTTATATCGTTCAGCGCTTTGACGCGCATACACCAGCCCTGCGGCGTCGGCAGCGACCACAGCACGAGCCTGTTCGATAGTCGGCTGCTGTTTAGCAACCTGCGCCACTAAACTTTGCATCTGTGCCTGCGCGGTTTCCACTGCCGCACTGGCGGTTTGAACCGCGTTGAGGTAGTCGCGGTCATCGATTTTGGCCAACAGCTGCCCTGCCTTAACTTGCTGATTATCTTGAACTAGCACGTCTTGAACGGTGCCTGAAATACGCGGGGCTACCAGAGTTGAATCGGCAGAAATCACCGCATCATCGGTGCTAGGCGCTGTGTCAACACTAAGCAGATAGACGCCCAGAACAACCAGCAACAGGATAATGACCACAACCAGCAGCCATACCGGACGAAATGAGGATTTAATGGACATAATTCTTTTCTCTCGTTTGTTCTTATTAAAAGTCGGTGCAAGCAGTCGGTGTGTTGTTTAATCAGCTTTTTTTATCAGCGTATGCGGCGGATATGTCCGTTTAGGCAACAGTGCGGTAAGCAAAGCCAAGGCAAAGGCAATGCTTATTAGCAGAAAATAAGTATCCGAAAGTCCCAGTACCGTAGCCTGTCGTTTAACCAATGATGAAAACGCACTCAATACTTCACTCGAAATGGCCGAGCCGTTCGGGTTCAGCGGCGCAAGATAGGTGCCGTCTCCGTCATAGGGTTGAGAAAGCAGTGAGCTGACACTTCCAGCATGGTTAAGCAATACATTGGAGTGAAACTGTTCGCGTTGACTGGAAAATTCGCCCACGACGGTGCTGCCGATGACGCTACCTAATCCGCGAACGGTGTTGAACATTGCCGAAGCAAACGGTCCTTCCTGCGGCTGCACCACGCCGGTCGCCCCCATCAGCACCGGTAATATCGCCATCGGCTGTCCGAACGCCTGCATAATTTGCAGCCAATAGAAGTTTTCCCGCGACCAATGCTCGGTGATATGACTGCTGAAATAGCACGAGCCGCCCACCAGCCCAAGGCCCATTAACAGCACCCAGCGGCTGTCGATCCAACGAAAATTCAACACTGCCGCAACCAGCGGGGCCAGTAAAAGTTGAGGTAAACCAATGGTCAGCGCCAATGGACCTACCTGCGCAGCACGAAATCCCTGCACGCTTTCCATATAGCTCGAAGGCAGTGCCGAGCCGGAAAGCAGCAGAACCATCAGACCGCCCAAGGTCAGCAAACCATGACTTAAATTGGCACGTTTAAGCATCTGCAATTTAAAAAGCGGCAGTGGGTGCGACCACTCGTTAACAAAAAACACCAGCAGCAGGCCAACGGAGGAAAGCAGCATTAGCACAATCAACGGCGAGTGAAGCCAATCAAGCCGCTGTCCTTGCTGCAGCGTTAACACCAACAGCGCAATACCGCTACTGCCTGTCAGCATGCCGACGGTATCCATTTGCTTGAAGCGCTCGAAACGAAGCGGGTCTTGGGGAAGGCCGTAACCCATCATCACCGCGGCGGCCAAACACGGCGGGATAACCTGCCAAAACACCCACTGCCAGCCGACGGCATCAGTCCAAAAAGACGCCAGAGTGATGGCCACGTTTGGACCAAAGGTGGCGGTAAGCGCATAGGCACTTAGGCCATAAAGCTTATAAGCAGGCGGTAAAAATCGGAGTGCGGCAGTCATCAGCAGCGGCGGCAACGCTCCACCCAAAATGCCCTGCACTACGCGAAGGGCAATAAATACTGAAATGTTAGGGGAGTAAGGCAATAGGGCGGCGATCAGCGAAAAACCCAATGCAGTGCCGATGGCAAAGCGGCGCAGTGAAAGCGTCATGGCAAACCAGGGTGCGAGCATCATGGCGGCAACTTCTGCCGCCTGATAGGCACCAATGACCCAGCTACCTGGATCACTGCTGATATTTAACGCCCCGCGTACGTCGGCCAACGCAATATCAGTCACACGATCGTTGAGGCCGGAACAGAGCGAGGCGAAAAGAATACCGATTAATCCGATAACCAACCGCAGATTAAAGGGCTGCGGCACGGGCATCGCGAGACCGCCTGCAGGGTTGACCAGTATTGATGGCTGATTCATTGAGTTACTCTTATTTAATGATGCAATGCACCACGATACGATACACCGTGCGGATACTATAATACGGTGCAGTGTATTGCAATGTGATTAATGATTGTTTTTTGCACGGCGCGCTATTACATTGGGCGGATATTAGTAGGATGAGGAAAGAAAAATAATGGATAAATCAACGATATGAATACAGACAACTCGGCAGAGGAAGAACGCAGCGGCGGTATTCAGGTTATCTCTCGGGCGGCAGCAATCCTTAACACCTTAGGTCGCCATCCCGAGGGACTCAGCCTGGGTGCCATCGCCAATGAAGTTCAGCTGCCTCGTTCGACGGTGCAGCGCATCGTTGCCGCACTGGCAGAGGAAGGATTCGTGCGGGCTGAAGGCGCGGGTGGCGTTCGCCTCGGGCCTATGCTGCTGCGCCTGGTATCAACGATTCACAGCGATGTCATCGCTATTGCCTCGCCTTATCTACAACAACTTTGCAATGAAACCGAAGAAACCGTTGCACTGGGCAGAGCGAGCGGCAGACAAATCAGCAATATTCATCATATTGTTGCCGAACGGGAGCTGCGCGTGGTGCCGAAGCTGGGTCTTAATCTGCCCATTTACAGCACCTCAGCCGGACGTGCCCTGCTTTCGCTGCAAACCGATTCAGAAATCCGCCATCTGGTTGGCGACACGCTTGAGCCGGCGACCGAAAATACCGTTAAGGATATTAATGTGCTGTTGGTGAAGATTGCGCAGGTTCGACAAGATGGGATCTCAATAGAAAGTGGTGAAACCGTACTCGGGATCTCATCTATGGCGGCGGCGGTAGACACCATTCTTGGCCACTACTCCATTTCGGTTTTGATGCCAACGGAACGACGCGCCGCGAAACAACAGGCCGTCACTGAGGCCATTTTGCGCTGTAAAGAGTCGTTAAGTGGTGAAATCGGTAAACTGGGTGGAGGACACTAAGTCCCCCTTGGTCCTCAGACAAGAAGGAAAACCGTATGTTTGATGTCATTCTCGTGGCCGTTGATGGCTCGCCACAGACGTCGCAGGTCGTAGCCCTGGCCAGCCAAGTCGCTCAGCATGGTGCACCGCAAGTGTACGTCACCTGCTGTATTGATGAAGCCTATGCTTTTGCCAACGAAAAGGAGCAGCCCGGCGATATTATCGACTATCCGGCGGCGGCGGCCGAAGAGAATACCGCCACGACGGTGGTTGAAAATGCGCTGCGGCAGTTAGCTCAGGCGGGAGTCGTCGCTCAGGGAAATTTGGTGATAGGTGCAGCAGGAGAGACACTTATTGCGCAAGCGAAGGCCAAAGGGGCATCTGTTATCGTGATGGGTCATCGTCACTTAACCGCTTTCGGCAAAATTTTTAAAGGGTCAGTCAGTGCAGAGGTGGTGGCGGGTGCGCCCTGCCCAGTTTTGGTTGAGGTACGCGGTAACTAAAATTACGCTGCTTAGAAAGTACAGAATTGACGTTAGGGATGCTCTGCATAGCCAGCGCCAACCCTGTACTTAAAATTTTTGCTTCTTAAAGTGCAGATTTAACTTTTACTCTGTAAACCTTTACCAACGTCCCGGAGGCGGGCCTTCATGCCAACGTCCGGGTGGCGGCCCCTCGTGCCATCTTCCCGGCGGTGGACCTTCATGCCAACGCGGCGGACCTTCACGCCAGTAATAACCCGGCGGCGGCGGCGGTGGAGCAGGTTCATAATAAACCCAGCGACCGCGGTCACGACGATGATGGCTCCACCAGCCCGGCGGACGCCAATCACCGCCGTCCCAATAGTAGCCGCGACGGTCGCGGTCACCGATGTTCAATGAGAAGCCGGGCATGTTAACACCCACCGACACATCTGCATGTGCTACCGCGGGCAAACCTGAAAAGGCCGACATTACCGCGAGCACCAAGAATATTTTTTTCATTTTACACTCCAGGATCTGTCCGATCTGATGCGGCTACGTTACCCCTGGCTATCTTGCTGTTCTATAGGAATTTATCCCATTTACTCACGCCTCACGAATTCCTCACAGTTGCGTCAAAACAGTTACAATCATCAACAATTCGTAAGACTATGGTGCCAAAGCGAAAATTAACAGCTCGCTTAATAAATTGATTGTTTTACCGCCTAGTTTTCACTTCTATTCGGCGAAAAGAAACAGCTTGAGATTCAAAAATGAAGCGATTCAGGCAATAAAAAAACCGCCGAAGCGGTCTTTTTTACTGATGTTCAACCTGTATTAACGGTGATGACTCAGATTTTGCAGCTTTCACACTCAGCTTCATCGGTCAGAATTTCCGGTACGGCCGCCGCTTTCTCTGCCGCTTTTTCTTCAGCAGTTTCCAACGCAGCATCTATATCGAAATCAAAAATATCGTCACTCATTCTCTTCACCTTTTCAAACACAGCGTGTTTTGATCATTCTCCCACCTCGCGGTCTGCGAGACAGGCGTTCCCAGCATTGAGGGAGTATAAACGACAGCGCACGGCAGATACCATTATTCTGTGCGGTGAAAGGCAGGCGGAAGAAATATCCAATTCAGTTGCTCAAGCTTTAGACGAGTGAATTTGCGTCCCGGCATTCCAGCAACCATAGTTAAGGAGAGCCAAAACAAAGGAGACAGAAATGACAAGTTCAAATATTAAAGCTTGGGCAAACACCCGCGAGACCTCTCATGAGATTGCTGAGGCTATTTTCGAACTGGCAAAAAACGACGAGGTTCTGGCCCAGAAAATCTGGGAGGAAGGCAACGACGAGGTATTACCCGTGGCTTTCGCTAAAACCAAAGAGGACTACCTGTTTTGGGGCGAAGAGAAAATAGATCGCAAAAACGTCTGAATAGCCGTTAACACAGGCCGGTTGTGACCTACAGGCCCTGGAAGCTTTCCGGGGCTCAGCTATCGAACCCAAATCCCATCTGATGAGCCCATTCGAATACCTGCTCTTTATAAACGAAACGGGGCTCACACACCCCCGGCTGGCTCGGCGTCTGTATCATGACGGCGATACAAGGATAAGCGACAGGACGGGCGTCGAAGATAAAATCATCGATTTCCTGCTCGGCAAAATCGGTAGATTCCCCTACCGGCGTAGCCTGAAAGATTTCCTGTATAATCCAGTTCCGATACTCAAATTCATTATTCAGAAATTTCATATTTCGCTCCTGAAACGACTCATACGCATTGCCTGCTGCAGCAGACTTCGCGATTAAACGTGCAAACTCTCATCACCACCACAGCAGGAACAGACCTCAACGCGGGAAACCGTCATACTGGCCTCACCGTCACATTCCCACTCTACCCGCAAAGGCTGACCATTATCATCCGCTGACTGAATGAATCGGTCATACCATGCTGCCTGGCCTTGCATTGTTTCGACCACAATGAGTGTATCACCGGCATAAATACGCGCCGTTGCCTGAGCGTCTTGCTTCTCGCCCGCAACCCACATATGTAAGTGATGAATAGAAAGTTTGATGCGTTCCACGACGGCTCCTGATGATTGCAAAAAGAATTTTATCATCTCTTTGCGTACTTTTCATTGCCTAGTACATAACCAACAGTTTATCAGAGCCGAAGTGGAAGAGTCATAGCATGAACAAAGCTTGTTGCACTTTTATCAGATAATAATCAGGCAACTTGCACAGTACCGCTGGCTTTAGTCGGCGGTTCATAGCGACGCGCCAGGTCGTAAACGTCATAAAAATCAATACTGCCTTTATGCTCGACAATACTTTTAACGTGCGTTTTAAACCGGTTGTCCACCGCACCGCTGCTGAGCAGGGTTGACACGGCCTCGGATGAAATTTCACGACTGAAAAACCATTCCCCGTTGTAACAGACTCGCAGATCCAACACGCCAATGTCCTCATAACGGTAGGTCGGCTTGATTTCCAGCAGCAGCATTGCCGCCATAAACAGCAAAAATACCGTGAAACCTGCAAACCAGCCAAGGCCCATATAGGGTGAAGCGTACATCACAATACCCACGGCAATGTATCCGACAAGCATCGCAAGACACAGCCAAGGATGGTTAACGAAGAACTCAACGTTAAGTCTCGCCTTACCGTCTCGGCCCTCTGTACGATTAATGCGTTCGATCTCACTATTCAGAATACTTTTAACGACATCCATTGATAACCTCACTACAGTCAGGACTATACTGCAATTTGATACCAAGATATTAACACGCACACTGTTATAGCACGTAGAGCAGTTAACATCTTTTATCAGACCATCTGTTATAGGACGCGCAGTTATCACTTAACTCACTGAAGATGAGGAATGCATCGTGCCGTTTATGATTTTAGAAAAACCTGCAAAAACCGTTGCCAGCTATCGGGTCATCGGCCCCTATGAAACAAGCGTTAAACAAGGATTTGAACAACTGATGCCGTGGGCGCAAGAACACAAGCTGGGTGAGGGAGAGTGGTTGACGATTTTTTGGGATAATCCCAACACTACCGCACCCCAAGAGTGTCGTGCAGACTCCTCTGTCAGCGTAGCTGAGGACTTTAAGGTAGACAGCACCGCTGAAGGAATCACTCTGCAAACCCTGCCAGCCGGCACCTACGCGGCGTTTCACACCACCGTCGACGACGATAATTTCGCCCAAGCCTGGACCGATTTCTTTAATCTACACATCGCCAACAGCGGTTACCGCCCGGATGGTCGGGCATGCTACGAGGAGTATCTCAACGACGGCCGACAAACCGGCATGTTTGAAGTTGTGCTTTATCAATCCGTAGAAAAAATTGCCACTATCCGCTAATTTTCACCCGCTTAGTCTGTAAAACATACGCCCGATGTTGTTTAGATATTTAATTTAAAACAACAACGGGCGAGTTATCTTATTGTTATAAATAAACATTTAATGCTTCGAGTATTAAATAAATCGAATGTTCAATAAATCAGGCCAACATTTGACTCTCGGCAGTAATCCACAAAAGACTTGTCAGGTGCTGTGTCGGTAACCAGCGTAGAAAACTCGCTCAGCGGCGCAATAGAAGCAGGCCTGACTTTCCCAAACTTACTGCTGTCGACCACCAAAATCTTTTCGCGCGCGCACTGCAAAGCCTGATGCTTCATGAGAAGCTCGTCGAAATTAAAACAGCTAACCCCGTATTCCAGGCTCACGCCCGCCGCCGAAATAAAGGCTTTATCGGGTAGCGTGTTATTAAGTTCGCTGCTGCTTTTCCCAAAAGGGATGAAAATACTGTTGCTCGCCCGATATTTACCGCCACACATAATGACTTCACAGTTTGGTTTATCCTGCAGGGCCAAGAACGTGTTAAAGGAGTAGCAAATGGCAGTAAAAGTTCGTTCATCGGGGATGTTTTCAATGATATAGGGCGTCGTCGTTCCGCAGTCAAAAAAGACCAGATCGTCATCATTGACAAGCATCGCCGCCTGTTTCCCAAGACGCCGCTTTTCTGCCGTCTGACGCATTTTCTGCTCGCTGACAAAATAGTGCGTCGCAGGACTATTTTTCGGGTCGATAACAATATATCCCCCTAATAAAATTAGCGGCGAGGCGGTGCCGTTCAGGTCACGGCGAACAGTCATTTGTGAAACGTCGAGCAGCTGGGCCGCCTCATTAAGGTGGATTTTGTCCGCTTTTTTCAGAGCATGCAGCAGTCGTTGCAGCCGATCTTCACGCTTATTTTCCATTTTCAACTCTCGAGGAGGGTAAAATCCGTATCAGAATACACGGCGATGATACGTACTAAGCGGATAATATCATTGAATTTGTAACAGGGTCAGCTTGCCTTCAAAAACAGCACCGGTATCAATATAAAATTGATTGGCGAATTGCTGAACATTTTCTACCGGCGTGTGACCAAAGAAAAAACGTTGAGCGCCGTCGATGGGCTGAACACTTCCTGCCTTGGAATCCTCAAGACGCTGCCGACTCCAGATAACCTCATAGGCATCAACCGCTTGACCGCTACTATAATGAGTCAACGGATAATCAGCGTGCGCAATCACCGTGAGGCCTTCGCGCGTGTCAATTTCAATAATGTGCGGCAACTGCTCAGCTTGGGTAATCAATTCTCTTGCCCGCGCTTCATCCGCAGAAGTCAGTTTATAAAACCAGTCCCCACCATTTCTCAACCAACGCTCGACGTTTTGACCGCGCACGGCCTCAATAGCCATCTGCTCGTGGTTACCTCGCACGCAGGCGAACCACGGCTGATTGATAAGCGCCAAGCAACTCAGGCTGTCTTCACCCCGATCAATAAGGTCGCCAACGGAGAGCAGCAAGTCCTCATTTTCACAAAAATGCTGGGCAGAAAGTGCCTGATTAAGCTGTTGCAAGCAGCCGTGTATGTCGCCGACAACAAAAACTCGTCGATACTGGCTGCCGTCAATACGTTGGTATTTTGCTCTATCAGACATCACGTTGCCCCATCCTGTGTCTTTAAAGTGCCGAAAACTTGCCAAACGTTTGTTCAAAAATGCGCAAAACGGTATCAGGATCACCATTAACAGAGCCGGCAGTAGCAGAAAACCCATAAAAACTCCCTATTAAAGCAGCAAGATCCAATTAGATCGCCTTTTAAACAATTAGCGCTAAGGGGTTGACCGCTTTTTGCGCTATACTACGCGCTGGCCCAAATAAGACCGGAGGTTTTATGAGCTCCATCGCAGTTAACACTCCAGACGAGTGTCCATTATGCCAAAGTACAATCAAGACCAAAACTTCACTCAACCTGACTGAAAAAGTGGTCAACGTCACCTGTACTACCTGTGGACGTTACAGTATTTTCCGCAAAACCATGCAAGAAATTGCTATCGACCGAACAAAGCGCGTTGCCCTGCAAGCCTTTTTCTCGAGTCAACCGAATTACCATTTGCCTTTATCCCTTAAGGCGATCAGTAATCCAGAACCTGCGGGTGATTTTTAACCCTATAAACGCCCTTCGGGGCTGTTTTATCCCCTTGCTGTCACTTTCCTTCCAGTTTCTTTCGTCCAGTAGCCATCATTAAGCGGCATTGCTTCCCAGATATTTTACCCCTTAAGCACAAAAAAAATTATTTAAGATTCAGATCGGCACCTGAGCGCTATCGCGCGATGCTTAAACTTTATTTTAAAATTTATTGAATAAGTTTTGCACTCAAAATCGACATCTCGGCGTCAAGATCCAGAAAGAGCAGTGAAGCGAATTATCTCTTGATACGTAAAAAATTAGTGAAATACTCTATTATTTTACATCTTGAAATCTTATTCCGAATTTAAATCCGGTGATAACCCCTTAGCATGATAAGGTTTTTTCAACGGGTAATGGGACTTATGGAATTCGCACACGCATCGTCTTTATCGAATCAGTCAGCGGCCATGACGGCGCCCGAACTGATCACCAGAATAGACGCCCTGCCTTCATCACCGGGACTGTGGCGCTTTATAATATTATTGGCAATCGGTGGTTTTTTTGAACTTTACGACCTCTTTCAAACGGCTTATATCAGCCCAGGGCTAATCGCTGAAGGCATTTTTCACACCGGCAGCAATGGGGTGTTTGGCATTTCCGATCAGGCTGCTTTCGCCTCCTCAACTTTCCTCGGTCTGTTTATCGGTACCAGCCTACTCAGCCCGCTGGCCGACAAGTTTGGCCGTCGCCTGACGTTTATGTTCGCGCTGCTTTGGTACAGCTTCTTTACGCTGCTGATTGTGTTCCAGAATCAGGCGGAATGGATTATTTTTCTGCGCTTTCTGGTCGGCGTTGGCCTTGGTATTGAGCTGGTGACTATTGACACTTATTTAGTCGAGATGGTGCCCACGCGCCTGCGCAGCAAAGCTTTTGCCTTCTCTTTCTTTATACAATTTATGTCGGTCCCTGCGGTTGCGTTGATCTCGTGGTGGTTCGTTCCCCACACGTGGTTCGGCTTAACCGGCTGGCGCTATGTGCTATTAGTTAGCGTGGTGTTCTCGCTGTTTATCTGGATAGTGCGAAAAAAACTGCCGGAGTCCCCGCGCTGGCTAATGCAGCAGGGTCAGCCTGATAAAGCCCAGGCCGTGCTCGAGGCGCTTGAAAAGCAGTGTGGGGTAGGAAAAGTTGAACGTTTAACGCAATTGGTGACGCTCAATGATGAAGAGCAGTTTGAGCGTCGCGGACGTTTCAAGGAAATCTGGACCCCACAGTTTCGCTCACGCACCATCATGCTGATGATTTTCAATATATTTCAGGCCATCGGCTTCTTCGGCTTCGGAAACTGGCTCCCTGCCCTGCTGGCTGGACAAGGCAGCAGTTTCACCCACAGCCTTTCTTACTCGATAATTATCACTCTCGGCTTTCCCCTTGGCTGCCTGATTTCAGTGCTGTATGCCGATAAATTCGAGATAAAATGGCAGGTAGTGGCCGGTGCACTGGGCGTCGTTATTTTCGGCGCACTGTTTGGCTTTCAGCGCAGTCCACTGGGAATGATTTTCTGCGGATTTATGGTGAGCTACTGCAATGCGTGGATGACCTACAGCTTCCACTCTTACCAAACCGAAATATTCCCAACGCGAATTCGCGTAACCGCCGTCGGCTTTTGCTATTCGTTCAGCCGCCTTTCCACAGTGTTCAGCAGCATCATAATCGGTCTATTTTTACAATATACCGGCAATGTTGGTGTACTGAGTTTTATTGTGGCGAGTATGGTCATTGTGGTGTTGGTGATTTCGATTTTGGGTCCCAAGACGAAAGACATTGAGCTGGAAAATATCTAATTAAGAGTGAACGCTGCTGCGGCCCACGGCTTGTGTGGCCCGCAGCAAATTTCAGTTAATGATTATAGCGCGGGCCAACGTTCGGACGAATAGAGCCACATGCGAATATTATATAAATA
>NZ_MRWD01000041.1 GCF_002093625.1 Rouxiella silvae
CTCATTACCCCACTTTCATTTAAACTGTGTTTATAACTTCTCGGCTATATAATTTACCGGCTAATCAAACCATAAAAATTATATTTTTTTATTTTTTCACACAGAATCCTCTTTTTTCCTATTTTCTGATTGTTATACGAAGCTTAAACAGGAGTACTGCACCTAGGTTCTCTAGCTGCTATCATGCGCTCGGGAAGAGCTGCCGACAGTCGGTGATGGAGGATATATTGCGGGTAAGACGTTCATTAACGATTAAACAGATGGCAGCGGTGTCCAGCGTAGCGCTGGTGACTATCTGTGTATTCATTGTTATCCAGCTGTTTCACTTCGTCGAACAGCGGAGGGATGACTATGCCCAACAGCTTGAAAATATTGCCCATTCGGTAGCCAGACCACTTTCACAGTCAGTGCTTAATGCCGATCTCGATGAGACCCAGCATATTCTGAATACGCTAAGACCGGTGGGTATTCTTAACCGCGCAGACGTAGTCTTGCCCAATCAAATTCAAACGTTGAGCACTCACTATCCTGAAGGGCGTTCGGTTCCCAGCTGGATAACCAAAGGGTTTGATCTGCCGATTAAAGTCTCGGTGCCACTTTATTCCCCTGCTGCCAATCCGACAAACGCTCAGCCACTGGCTTATTTGGTGTTGCAGGCGGATCCCTATCGCATGTACCAGTTTATTGTCAGCGCGCTCTCGACCATGCTGACGACTTACTTGCTGTTGGCGCTTATTCTCTCGATAGCCATCAGTTGGTGCATTAATCGCCTAATCATTCACCCTTTGCGATCGATTGCGCGCGAACTTCAGGCTCTGCCCGAAAGCGAAGTGCATTATCATCAATTGGCCGCACGCCCACGTCATGAAGATGATGAGCTCGGGGTGCTGATCCGCAGCTACAATCGTAATCAGCTACTGCTTGATAAAGCCTTGAAAGCGATGCAGTCAACGTCGCAACTCTCCTCCCGCCAGCAGGACAACAGCCAAACCCTGACTTTTGATTCGCGACAAGAAAATGACGTTCTCCGTGCTATAAATCAAAACGATTTCAGCCTGTTACTTCGGCCGCAAATCAATCTGCTCACCGGTGAATTAAGCGGTGCGGAAGCTTTCTTATGCCGAGAATTTGCTGGCGGCGAGGGTGTTCAGGAAAATGACGTTATCGTTACGGGCAAAGAGCTCGCTGCGGTAGCTTCGCTGAGCGAAAAATTGCTCGAGCTGTCATGCCGTACCTTAGCCGATTGGATGCGCCGTGATATTAAGCTGCCGCTGGCGATCACACTTTCTGGCGTGCAGGTCCAACGATTTCCTCTCTTGCAGTCGCTAAAAACCCTGCTGAGGCGCTACCAGATCGGCCAAGGTTATCTGATGCTGCAAATCACAGAAACGGCGCTCATAAACGACTGGGGGAGCATGGTGTCCACGCTGGGAGAATTACGCGCGCTAGGGGTTTCAATTCGACTGGTTGCTGACGGTGTTGAAGCAGAGCCACAGCGGGATTGGCTGTTGTCACAAGGGATAATTTTTGTTCAAGGTGAACTGTTTTCAGCACCATTACCAATCAGTGAGTTTGAGGTAAAATTTATCTCTACGTAATGCTGGCTTAATTCTGAGTCAGCTCCCCGCAAAGCCGCACCCACCCTAGCGAAACTTAATATTAATATTTATCTAATTTGTTAGCTGAATCCTTTCAGTTCACTTTTTGCAATAACAATGATTGCAAAGCGAAACAATTTATTTCCATCCTGTTAGCTGAGTGTTATTTTCCGGCTGTCGCTATTCGCTCGACTGCTGTATATGCAAGGCGATGTACCCTCCTCCTTTCAGTTCGCTCCGTTCCAGCGTATTGAAATCTTTGGGGATACTTTCACTACAGGATGGCCGTAAAAATGAAAAAAACGATATTTAAGAGTCTTTATTTCCAGGTGCTCACCGCCATTACCCTTGGGGTGTTGCTTGGGCATTTTTATCCCGATCTGGGGGCGCAAATGAAGCCGTTGGGAGACGGTTTCGTAAAACTGATTAAAATGATTATCGCTCCGGTGATTTTCTGTACCGTGGTGACCGGCATTGCTGGCATGGAAAGCATGAAAGCGGTCGGACGCACAGGCGCGATTGCGCTGCTCTATTTTGAAATCGTCAGTACTATTTCCCTGATCCTCGGGTTGGTTATCGTAAATATCGTCCAGCCTGGTGCGGGCATGAACGTCGATCCCGCTGCGCTGGATGCCAAAGCGGTAGCTGTTTACGCCGAACAGGCGCAGACGCAGGGGATTATTCCTTTCCTGCTTGATATTATTCCGGGCAGTGTGATTGGTGCCTTTGCCAGCGGAAATATTTTGCAGGTGCTAATGTTTGCCGTGCTGTTTGGGTTTGCACTGCATCGTTTAGGCGATAAAGGCCAACTGATTTTCAACTTTATCGACAGCTTCTCAAAAGTCATTTTCGGCATTATTAACATGATCATGCGCTTGGCACCGTTGGGTGCGTTTGGTGCTATGGCCTTCACTATCGGTAAATACGGCGTCGGATCACTGGTGCAGCTGGGTCAGTTGATTATTTGCTTCTATCTGACCTGCGTACTTTTTGTGGTCGTGGTACTGGGTCTGATTGCGCGCTTCACCGGTTTCAGTATCTTCAAGTTTGTTAACTACATTAAGGAAGAGCTGCTGATCGTCTTGGGCACGTCGTCTTCCGAGTCTGCACTGCCGCGTATGCTCGACAAAATGGAGAAGCTGGGCTGCAAGAAATCGGTGGTTGGATTGGTGATTCCAACTGGCTACTCCTTTAACCTCGACGGGACGTCTATCTATCTGACAATGGCGGCGGTGTTTATTGCTCAGGCCACTAATAGTCACATGGATATCTGGCATCAGATTACGTTGCTGGTCGTGTTGCTGCTCTCTTCTAAAGGGGCCGCAGGCGTTACCGGCAGTGGATTCATCGTGCTGGCCGCCACGCTTTCAGCGGTAGGGCATTTGCCGGTTGCCGGTCTGGCGTTAATCCTTGGTATCGACCGCTTTATGTCGGAAGCGCGCGCGCTGACCAACCTGATTGGCAATGGCGTGGCAACAGTAGTGGTTGCTAAATGGGTCGGTCAGTTAGATGAGGAGCAGCTTAATGCGACTCTTTCTGGCAAGAAGGCGATCGCTGTCGATAAGGCGGCCTGATCTTTCTTTTTAAGCCCACGTTTTAGGCAAAAAAGTGGGGTGGTTTAGTAAAAATCGCCCCTTTTGACGCTAATTTCTCTTTTAATCCACCGGTTACTTGATGTAACCGGTGGATTATATTCATAATATACCGATATTTATCTCCATACCGAATCTCGAATCCTATGTGCGTCAGTCTTTGTCAGGCCTCAGCGCCAGATTTTTTTATGGCTGCTCGTGACATATGCGAAGCTGCGCTGTCTAACACAGTGCTACACTCGCCGTTTTCGTTTTTTGCATTCGAGCTTGCCTCCTTAAATTAGGGTAAGAGCAAGATTTAATTATTGAAAATTGGATTACCCGCGGTCATTGGCGTTGCTGCACAAGCAGACTCAACCACGGCGGGTAGAGTTATTACGTAGGGGTTCACATGCAGGGCACCAGAATTCGCTTACTCGTTGGTGGGTTGTTGTTGGCCTCAGCCTGCGGCAACGTGCAAGCTGAAGCACTACAACCCGATCCGGCCTGGCAGCAGGGTAAATTGGACAACGGGTTCACCTGGCAATTGTTTACTACGCCGCAGCGTCCCAGCGATCGCATCGAACTGAGGTTAGTCGTTCGTACCGGATCATTGGCAGAAAATCCGCAGCAGCAAGGCTTTGCGCACTTCTTACCGCGCATTGCGTTAATCCGCAGTGAGGGTTTCACCACTGCACAGCTTCAGTCTTTTTGGCAGCAGGCGATTGATAATCAACGCCCGATGTCGCCGGTTGTTACCTCGTATGATTTCACCTCTTATAATTTGAGCCTGCCTAACGGCCGCCCTGACTTGATTAAGTCGGCGCTCAACTGGCTTGTGGATAGCAGCGGCAAAATGGTGATAACGCCTGAGTCGGTTCACGCTGCCTATCAGGCACCGCAGGATCCCATCGACACCGTGCCGTCCGACCCTCAGGACGTGTGGTGGCGTTATCGCATTAACGGCTCCACGCTGGTTGGCCATAGTCCTGAGCTGCTGCCGTCCAAAATGGCCAAAGCAGCAGACCTCAGCAAATTTTATCATCAGTGGTACACCCCTGACGCCATGACGCTTTACGTGGTGGGCAACGTTGACAGCCGTGGCATGGCCGAACAGATCAAAAGTGCGTTCTCCTCGCTAAAGGGAAGCCGCCAAACGCCACAAACGCTGCCAACGCTTTCTGATCTACCGGCCAAAGCGATGGCCACTTTTGACCCCACAATTAGCCAGGATCGCCTGTCGCTTGTCTGGAGCATGCCGTGGCAGCCGATTCAGGACTCTCCGGCACTTAGCGCTTATTGGCGTAGTGATTTGGCACGAGAAGCACTGTTCCTGCATTTGCAGCAGGCGCTGAAAACGCCAGCGGAAGAAAAAGAGGCCAAAGAGGGCGGTTCTGTTCAGCCAGCTCTGGGCTTTGACTGCCGCGTGCAGTATCAACACGCGCAGTGTGCTATTCGTATTGAAGCCGCACAGGAGGCAATTCAGCCCTCCCTGAAAAGATTAGCCACCGAACTGGTTAAACTGCGCGACACCGGTCTGTCACAGGCCGAGTTTGATGCGCTGATAGGCCAGAAGAAAGACCAGCTCGGGCAGCTGTTTGCGACCTATGCGCGCACCGATACCGGCGTGCTGATGAGCCAGCGTCTTCGCTCACAGCAAAATGGCGTGGTTGATATTGCACCAGAGCAGTATCAGAAACTGCGCCAGGCGTTCTTATCGACCTTGACGCTGCCTGATTTTAATCAGGAGCTGAGACAGCAGCTTTCTCACGACCCTTCTATGCTGCTGGTTCAACCCAAAGGCGAGCCGGAACTGAGTGTGAAAACGCTGCAAGACACCTATAGCGCGATTGTAGTCCCTACTGCGGCCTCGTCTTCCACCGACATGCCGACTACGGATGCACAGACCGCGACGTCTTCCGGCTCGGGTGCGGCAGGAACGGCTCAGTAATAGGGGGTAATGAGGAGCGCTGCTACGCAATCGGCTGCGCTCCTTTTACCTGAGAAACATCTGTTTCAACCCGCAATAGATCAGGATGGCATAGCTTCTAGAGGAATAATGGCACCACGATACTGAATCACCGTACTGGCGGTTAGGTGTCCACGTTTTGCCGCTTCCTCTTCGCTGGCTCCCGTTAGGCGTTTTGCCAAATACCCGGCACTAAATGAATCACCGGCCGCGGTGGTATCAATGACGCTTTCCTTTTCCAGCTTAATTGCTGGAATTTCATGCTGTTCTCCTGTTTCATTGGAAACAATACAGCTCTCGGCTCCGCGCTTAATCACCACCTCTTGCACACCCAGCGCATGGGTGCGTGAAATCACGTCCTGATAGGGCTGCTTGCCCCACAGCATGTCTTCGTCGTCCAGGGTCAAGAATGCAATATCGGTGCAGGCCAACATTGCCTGGTACGCCTGCTGCGTTTGCTCTTTGCTGTCCCAAAGGCGCGGCCGATAGTTGTTATCAAAAATAACCTTTCCACCGCGAGCGCGACACTCGCCGAGCAAAAACATCAGGCGGTCACGGTTTTCCTGACTGAGAATGGCCAAGCTTATCCCGCTCAAATAAAGATAGTCATAATCGACCAATGCCCTGCAAACGGCCTCCGAGTCCGGACTATTGAGCCAGTAGCGGGCGGCAGCGTCATTGCGCCAGTAATAGAAGGTTCTTTCTCCGCTGGCATCAGTTTCAATCACATAAAGTCCCGGCAGCTTATTGTCGAGGCGTTGAATTAAATCGGTTGCCACGCCCTCCTGCTGCCACGCGGAAAGCATGTCGCTGCTAAAGCTGTCTGTACCTAATGCAGTGACGTAATGCACTTTAAGGGCTTCATCAGCCACCTGACGGGCAATATAAACGGCAGTATTTAACGTGTCGCCACCGAAACCTCGATTTAACAGCTCACCTTTTTGCGATAATTCGATCATGCACTCGCCGATAACGGCAATTTTTTTACTGGTCATGAAGCGGGCCCATCAGTGATTTAGGAAGATGCGTCCCAGTTTCTTCGCAAGAGATGAATCAGTCAATAGTATTAAAACGGTGTTTTATTATTTTCCAAGACGCCTCGAAGTTTATAGATTCTTTTATAGGTTTTTCCACGCGTAAATGCTCTTGTTGCGGCACGCGTTGGGCAGGGCTGCATAATCTCAACTATCTTTAATGAAACTTATCAATTGATTGTCTGACAGGAACGGACCTATGACTCGCACAGGAAAAGCGCTGAGCTGGACGGCAGGTATAGTGGTCATACTGATCGTTGCCATTATTATTTTTGTGGCGTTGTTTGATTGGAATCGACTTAAGCCAACGATAAATCAGAAGGTTTCGGCCGAACTGAATCGGCCTTTTGCCATTCGCGGTGACCTGGGCGTTGACTGGTCGCGGCAAAAGGATGAAGGAGGTTGGCGCGCCTGGGTTCCGTGGCCGCACATTCACGCCGAAGACATCGTGCTCGGCAATCCTGAAAATATTCCGAGTGATGCGCCAATGGTGCACTTGCAGCGGGTCGATGCCAGCCTCGCGCCGCTTGCGCTGCTCGATAAACAGGTCTTTATTCCGCGTATCTGGTTGAAGCAGCCGGACGCCTCTCTGATTCGCCTCGCCGACGGCAAAAACAACTGGACCTTTAACCTGGCAAATAGCGACAGCAAAGACAGCAGTGAACCACCTTCTGCCTGGTCGTTTAAAATGAACGATATTGTTTTCGATCGCGGCCAAATTGACTTTAAAGACGCAACGCTGAAGGCTGATTTTCGTGCGGTCATTGACCCGCTGGGTAAACCACTGCCTTTCACTGAGGTGACGGGAAAGAAAAGTGATAAAGGCAGTAAGGATGACGATAAAAACGTGACGCCAGACTACGTATTCGGCTGGAAGGTTGATGGCAAATACAAAGGTGAATCATTAAGCGGCAGCGGTAAAATTGGCGGTATGCTTGCACTGCAAGACTCTGACGCTCTCTTCCCACTGCAGGCCGATGTGCGCTCGGGCAATACTCGTGTGCAGGTGGCCGGTACGCTAACCGATCCCATGAATTTGGGTGCTTTGGACCTGCGTCTGAAATTTTCCGGCCAGACCCTGTCGGACCTCTATGGCCTCACCGGCGTGCTATTGCCACAAACGCCGCCTTATGAGACCGACGGCCATCTTATTGCGCAACTTCATGACAAAAACGGCGCCAAATTTCAATATCAGGGCTTCAATGGTGAAATCGGCGATAGTGATATTCACGGCTCGCTTACCTATCTTGCCAGCAAGCCTCGTCCGCAGTTAAAGGGTGAACTGACCTCCAATCAGCTGAGATTCGCTGACCTTGCGCCGCTGATTGGGGCTGACTCGAATAAGGACAAAGCCAAACGCGGTGAAACGACGCGCCAACCGTCCGACAAAGTGTTGCCGGTCGAGAAATTTGATACCAAAAGCTGGCGGGTGATGGACGCCGATGTGCAGTTCAGCGCTAAACGCATTGAACACGGCAAGTCTTTGCCAATCAGCAATCTAAATACCCATCTTAAGCTGAATGACGGCAACCTGCTTCTCGATCCGCTGCGCTTTGGCGTGGCGGGCGGTAACCTGAATTCGACCGTCAGGCTCGAGGGTGATAAAACGCCGATGCAGGGGCGGGTGGATATGCACGCGCGCGGTTTACAGCTGAAAGAGTTAGTGCCGAATGTTGAGTCGATGAAGAAAAGTTTGGGTCAGCTCAACGGTGACGCCAAGCTTACCGGCACCGGTAACTCAGTGGCGGCACTGCTCGGCACCAGCAATGGCGAAATGAAACTGTTGATTAATGATGGCGTAATAAGTCGTGGCCTGATGGAAATCGCGGGGCTTAACGTCGGTAACTACGTGGTAGCCAAACTGTTCGGTGACGATGAGGTGGCAATCAACTGTGCGGCAGCCGATGTGAATATTAAAAGCGGACTCGCGCGGCCAAGCCTGCTGGTGTTTGATACCGAAAATGCGGTCATCAACGTCAGCGGCACCAGCAACTTTGCTACCGAGCGACTGGATTTATCGATTGATCCTGAAAGTAAGGGGCTGCGCGTATTGACCCTGCGCTCGCCGTTGTACGTGCGCGGCACCTTTAAAAACCCGGATGCAGGTGTGAAAGCGGGGCCACTTATCGCTCGCGGTGCGGCAGCGGTTGCACTGGGGGCTATCGTTGCCCCGGCAGCGGCACTGCTGGCACTGGTTTCCCCAAGTGACAATGAGTCAAACCAATGTGGCGCTATCTTGCAGAAAATGAAGGCCGGTAAATAGGCCTTCATTTTCTGCTAAAGGATATTGTTATGAAAAGCGTTTAGTGTTTAAAACGCTATCACTGAGTCATTCAATTCAGGACCGCACAGTCGTGGTCCTGAATTTCTTCAGTGGAGGCATTGTTGAGTTGCAACAAATTACGCTGGTTGGCCAGCAGCAGGAAATCTCCCCCTTTCAGGCTCACCATCGCCATGCCGAAATGGCCCATCTTCTCGCGCGCCTCCGGCACGCCTTCAGCCAACAGTCGAAATGCGCCTTTCTCACTCAGCTCGGCCGGTGACACTTTACGCGCCAGATAAGTATGCCCTATCAGCTTCTCTGGCAGCGTCTGCCAACGATAGCCAACTTGGCCCACTTCTTCACTGAGCTGGTTTTTTACCTGAGGCAACAGGCATGAGATGTGGATATGCAGCTGATTTTGGCTGCGGCCATATTCCGAGTTAATTGCCAGCGAGATATTGCTGTCATCAATCGGTTTGCCGTATTTATCGGCCATATAGTGCCGAGCCTGCCATGCCTGAGCAAAGAAATTTGGCGTATTGTCTTCCAGCAGTGCCGGACTTTCAATGCCGGTTATTCTGGCGGTTGGCATCAACAAAAACTGTAGCGGTCCGACCCTATCTTTGAGCACCACAAAACCCTGCTGCTCATCAACCTGCATACAGGGTGCCGGTTGGCCATTCTTTTGCTGATTGGGAACGCATTTTTGACTGACTATATTCCACAGCGCACTAGGGTTGCCGGAGCTTGGCCAAACGTAATAAGCCACGGCGGCAATAACGGCCAGAAAAATAATCAGGGGGAACAGCAGACGAGGTTTCAAGCGCATTTGAATGGCTCTTTGATAAAGCTCGGCATCGACGAGGCCGCGATGCCGAGCGAAATAATCAGAGTGACTGGTGGCGGGTTTCTTTAGTCAGCAGCAGAGCAATCAAAGTAAGCGTTGCCATTGAAGCCAGATAAACACCGACATAAAACAGCCCGTAATGGGTTGCCAGCCAGGTTGCAATATAAGGAGCAACGGAAGCGCCTAATATTGAAGACACATTATAGGAGAAAGATGCGCCGGTATAGCGAACTTCGGTCGGGAAAAGCTCCGGCAGCAGCGCGCCCATTGGGCCGAAGGTTAGCCCCATTACGCTAAAGCCGCAGATCAGGAATACCATCACTGCACTGATTGAACCGCCACTAATGACTGACGGGAAAGTCAGCGCAAACAGAATAATCAGCAGTGTAATGCAGATCATGGTTTTACGGCGGCCAAATTTGTCGGCCAACTGCCCAGCAATAGGCACCATTACACCAAAACCAATCACGCCAATCATTAGCATCAGCAGGAAGTCGTTACGAGTAATGCCCAGGCCCGCCGGCTTCGGCGTGGTGCCGTAACCGAGTGAGTAAACAGTCATGATATAAAACAGCGTGTAGGTTGCCACCATGATGAAGGTACCCAGTACGGTAGCCTTCAGGTGCTTGCTAAACAGGCGACCAATAGGCACTTTTACCTGCTTGCCCGCTTTGGCGATTTTGGCGAATACCGGCGTTTCATGCAGAGAAACGCGCACGTAAAGACCAATGAGCACCAGCACGGCAGAAAGCAGGAACGGTATGCGCCATCCCCAGTCGATGAACTGCTGTTCTGTCAGCAGCCATGAAAGCAGCAGGAACATGCCGTTGGCAAAGAAGAAGCCGATTGGCGCACCCAACTGCGGGAAAGAGCCGTAAAGCGCCCGTTTTTTCGGTGGCGCATTTTCGGTCGCCAACAGCGCCGCGCCGCCCCATTCACCCCCGAGCCCGAGGCCCTGACCAAAACGGGCCAGCGCCAATAGCAGAGGAGCGAATACGCCAATGGTGGCATAAGTCGGCAGCAGGCCAATGATTACGGTTGAGATACCCATGGTCAGTAGTGATGCAACCAGCGTGACTTTGCGGCCTACGCGGTCACCAAAGTGGCCAAATAGCGCAGAGCCAATTGGGCGTGCAATAAAGGCAATGGCAAACGTTGCTAGCGACTGAAGCGTAGCGGCAGCAGGGTCACCCTGAGGGAAGAAAATGTGCGGGAAGACAATAACTGCCGCCGTCGCATAAATATAAAAGTCAAAAAACTCGATGGCGGTACCGATCAGTGACGCGATGATAACTTTGCCGCGAGAGTTTTGGCTAACGAGTTCCGCGTCAGCCTCGAGTTCTGGAGTGATGATGGCTTGCATAAGTGTTTCTTATTTGTTTTTTATGTAAATTGGTTTGTTTAAAAAAATCATCTTAAGCACTGCCTAAAGGAGTTTCAACCGGCCAGAGGGGGCATGAAATAGGGATTTCGGCTGAAATGGGAGATTGCTCCGCAAATAGGTGGGATGGTTAGTCATAAGTTTGTCGAATGATTTATTTTCAGAGTAACATTCTGTAAATGAGTGAAAGAAAAGTGAGCGAGGTAGTGGGTTGTTCTGGGTTTGGTCGCGACTTTGTCGATATTTTAGAGCTATTAACTGGTTTTTAGCGTGATTATTAGAATTTTATGCCAGACAGTTGGCGCTGTCTGGCATGAAGGGGTTGGTTAAGGCTTGTGAGCGTGTTCCACGTCGGGCATCGGTGGGTCATCACTGTAGCGTGCTGTGGCTATCCAGGCTGCGCAAAATAGTGTGAGGCGCGCGAAGAAGTAGAAGAAAGCCATCAGGCCGATAACAGACCCGAAGGCCGCGCCTGAAGGCGAACTGGCCAGGCGAGGCAGCATCATGGTCATGATAAATTTAATCACTTCAAAGCCGATAGCGGCGATCAGCGTACCGCGCAACAGTGCCTTTTTTCTCGGCTTGTGTCGCGGCAGTATCCAAAAAATCCACAGAAATAACAGGTAATTGGCGGCTATAGAAATGATCAGCGTGATGACGGTCATCACCGGACGCAGCCACTCGATCCCGCCCAAGCCTAGGGCATCAACAATACTTTGCTGAGCAGAACCGGCGATTGAAGTCAGCGACAGCGTAATAATCAGCGCCAGCACCAGCCCGGTCAGTGAGACAAGATCGCGCAGATAGCGGGTATAAATTTTCTCCTGATCCTGAGGATTTCTCTCCCACACGTCTCTCGACTGGGCGCGGATCGCTTCACGCAGATTACCCATCCAGCTTATCCCCGAATACAGCGCGATAAGCAGTCCCGATAATCCCACCGCCGTTCTTTGCTCAATAGCCGTATTTACCGTGCTCTTGAGCGTATTGGCCAGGTTCGGGTCACTGATGCTACTGACGATTTTGTTAATAAGCTTCGCCAGCAGATCAGGATTGGAGGCCAGCACGAAGCCGACGGCGGCAAAAGAGACCATCAAAATCGGGATAAGCGACAAGAATGAGAAGTAGGTGATAGCCGCACCAAACTGGCTGCCCAACCTGTCGTTGAACCTATCGGCAGCGCGCAGCAGATGCGCCACCCAGTGCCACGCCTGCACTCGGCTAATTAGGCGTGAAAATCCCGACAAGGTAGCGTCCACCTTTTGATTACCGGTTTTGATATTGATCAGCGGCGTTTGGCTGTCTTGTGGTGTCATTTTTTCTTTTGTGGGTAATGGCATTAATCCACTTAGTCCTTAGTGTTGTTCAAGTTCCAGCATTAAGTATAGCTTTCATCTGCTTTTATGGCCCGTTAAGCGATAAATAAGCGTTATAAAAAGCTTATGCAATAAAGGCTTGCATAATTTCGCCTAGCCAATCCATAAAGATTTTTACCCGACGCGAGATAGGGTGACGGTGTGGATACACCAGCGTGACCGGCATCGGGGGTGCCTTAAACTGCGGCAAAATACTGACCAACTGCCCGTTTGCAAGATAAGGGCGAATGCCGATTATCGGTACCTGAATAATACCGAGCCCTGACAGACAGGCCACCACGTAGGTTTCAGTGCTATTCACCGTAATGGTACCGCCGCATTTAACGATTTTCAGCTCTTTGCCATCGAGATACTCAAAATCACTGCTGCGGCTGCGCAGTGCCTGATCGTAGTTCACCATGGCATGCTGCGTGAGTTGATCTGGGTGGTCTGGCGTGCCGTAACGCTGCAAATAATCCGGACTGGCGCAGTTGAGCACGTTAAGGTGCCCCAGCGGGCGTGCAATTAACCCTGAGTCTTTCAACTGGCCAACGCTTATAACGCAGTCAAATCCTTCGCGAACGATGTCCACCCGGTGGTCGGTGCTGCTCAGTTCTATTTCCAACGCCGGATAACGGTTGAGAAACTCGGCCAATCGCGGTAACACCATGTGCGTCGCCATCGTGAGTGGCATATCTACTCGTAACTTGCCGCTGACCGTGGTGGGATTGGACTGGAACATTGACTCAAGATCGTCCATGTTTGCCAACAGCTCTTTGCAGCGCTCATAGAAAATTTGTCCATCCTGCGTCAACTGCACTCGACGAGTCGAACGATGCAGCAGGCGCGCCGACATTCTGCTTTCAAGCTGTTGGATCAGGCGCGAGACACTGCCCTTAGGTAACCCCAAACTCTCCGCGGCGCGCGTAAAATTACTGAGTTCAGCTACGCGGACAAAAACCTGCATTGATTGAATTTTATCCACATCTTCCTCACTAAAATCGCTGATTGTTGTTTCTATTGAGACAGTGAAACTCATTTTAAACTATTTATCATTCTCTTCGACTCCAATAGGCTGTTTATCACACAACGTTGCAACTCTGGAGTCCTAAATGAGCAATAAAATAGCAATAGTTACCGGCGGCAGTCGTGGATTGGGTAAAAACGCAGCATTAAAGCTGGCAGAACAAGGTATTGACGTCATTTTAACTTACAACAGCCAGCGCGAAGAGGCTGAGGCAGTAGTGCGTGAAATTCAGGAAAAAGGGGCAAAAGCCGTCGCCTTGCAGCTTAACGTCGCCGAAAGTGCCACCTTCGATCATTTCGTGGCGCAAACTCAATCTCAGCTTGAGAGTGTGTGGCAGCGTAAAAACGTTGATTTTCTGGTTAACAACGCCGGGATTGGCATTAACGCTCCCTTCGCCGAGACCAGCGAAGAGCAGTTTGACCTGCTGATGAATATTCACCTCAAAGCCCCGTTTTTCCTGACCCAAAAACTGCTGCCACTCATTGCAGACGGTGGGCGTGTGCTCAACGTTTCTTCCGGGTTGACGCGTTTTTGCCTGCCGGGATACTCGGCCTACGCCACCATGAAAGGTGCAATGGAGGTGCTGACGCGCTACCAGGCCAAAGAGTTGGGCGCGCGCGGAATTTCAGTAAATATTTTGGCGCCGGGCGCGATTGAAACTGATTTTGGCGGAGGAACGGTTCGTGATAACCAGCAGGTAAATCAGTACATTGCTCAAAATACCGCCTTAGGTCGTGTTGGCATGCCGGACGACATCGGCGCAATGGTGGTCATGTTGTTGAGCGAGCAAAGCGGCTGGGTAAACGGCCAACGAATCGAGGCATCGGGCGGTATGTTCTTGTAATCAACTCTCATTAGGTGCAGGTAATAACTTCGCTGAAAGGCAGCATCACATTTTGCAAGCATTGAGGAGGAGAGTATCGTTTTGAGCCATTCAAATACCTGTGCCGAGGTACAACATAAGCCGTAGGCACCGGAGAATAAAAGAGAGTAAATAACGAAATTAACCTGATATTGATGAGTTAGCGTATTCATGGTCTCACGGACAAGATAAGGAACACTCGCGTTCAGTATTGCGATGACTATCATGAACAATGTTGCTGCTATAAAATTTTTAAAAGGCATTGGTATTGAACGATGACTATACGGTAGGCACGTATATAATCTATTGAATAATAGAGCGATAAATCTCATGTTTTGCCTTGTATGAAACTTTCAATAGAAAATACACGAGTGATTTCAGCTAAGCCTACAGGATATCCTAAAACGGCTCTTTTAATTAAGGTGTCTAGATGGGTTATGATCAATATTATAATTTTCCATATTAATTTCTTTTTTGTGGGTTTGTACTGCTAGATATTTATACCTTCGTTGCTATTAATATCCGTGATTGTTATCGCAAAAAATTTTTATCCATGTAATGAATGATGTATTGTGAATCATTAATTTAACGAATATTTAAAGAGACCAATAAGATAAATATTGAGTGCATATTCATTAGTGATTTTTTCAAATATAACGGGTCGCTTTTTTATTGTTTTTAAATACACATTCTGCGATTGTATAGCCTTGATTTCTGTTACTTCCAATTCGTCAGTTTTATAGAGTTTCTTTTTATTCTTTCTTAACCTTTTTACTCATTTTAGAAAAGGAGTTCATATGCTGACTGTTTCCACGCCGGTGCTTGAAACTGCGCGTCTGGTACTACAACCCTTGACCCCTCACGACGCGCCGGTTATTCAGCGCCTCTTTCCGCATTGGGAAATTGTGCAATATCTTGCCGCCACGGTACCCTGGCCGTTTCCAGACAACGGCGCGCATCACTATGTTAATAATGTCGCGCTGGCTTCAACGGCTGAGGGAACCGGCTGGTTCTGGACCCTTCGCCGCAAAGATGCGCCGGCAGAGCTTATCGGTGTGATTTGCCTGAGCGATACCGAAAATAACAATCGTGGTTTTTGGCTGCTACCGCCTTGGCAGGGGCAGGGTCTGATGGCCGAAGCGAGTATGGCGGTCACCGACTATTGGTTTAATACGCTAAATCGTGAAGTGCTGCGCGCGCCCAAAGCCAAGCTTAACGAAGCCTCACGACGCATTTCACGCGCCAGCGGCATGCGGCTGATAAAAACCGAAAAGAAGGCCTACGTCGGGGGCGAATTTGATTCAGAACTGTGGGAAATAACCCGCGATGAGTGGAATAATCTGCACCACAAAAAATAATTCAAAAATCCTCGAATAGAATTCGGCCCCTAGGTGTTTACTCAATATCCGTCGAACTTGAAGCAGCAACGACACATATTTTGGATATTTTAAATCACCTAGGGCACGACTATGCAAACCACACAGCTTCAACCTTCGCGAAAGCGATACGATCACCTAACCATTTTGCTGCACTGGCTAACCGCCCTGTGCGTGATTTTTCTTTTTGCCAGCGCCCATATCTGGGGAGTACTAGAGCGTGGAACGCCGCTAAGAAAAGGGCTACAGTCGGTGCACATCTCCGTGGGCATCCTGTTGGCCGTGGTGATTATCTGGCGTCTTGTCTGGCGCATGACTCACCGAACTAAACTTGATGAAATCCCTATGCCGCGCACGCTATCACTGGTGTCGAAGCTAACGCATTGGGCGCTTTATAGCCTACTGCTGACGCAGATTACCCTTGGATTTTTATTCCGCTGGGCGCAGGGCGAACCGTTCTATTTCTTCTCGATATTTCCTATTCCCGATGTTTTTGGCATCGACTCATCTTTGCGCCGCACCTTTGGCATGTTGCACAACAACGTCGCCTGGGCGCTGGTTATTCTGGCCGGTTTACACGCGCTGGCCGCATTGTTCCACCACTATGTACTGCGTGACGGTGTTTTAAGGCGGATGTTATCCACTACTGACAGGACGGCACCATGAAACTATTTACAGTAACTTATCTTTTCACCGTAAAAAAACTCACCCGACCCCTGCTGTTGCTAACCTTGGTTAGCGGGCTTTCAGGTTGGACATTAGCGGCTCATGCGATGGGCGATGATTCTAAAAAAACGCCGGACTGCCCGAAGGGTCAGGTTTATGACAGTAAAACTAAAGCCTGCATGATTGAAAAAAGCAGCATGCTTTCAGATGAAGACAGAACGCAGTATGCCTATCATCTGGCAAAGACCGGGCGCTATCAGCAGGCATTAAACCTGTTGGACACGCTGAAACAGCCTAATACTAAAGAGGCGTGGAATTATCGCGGTTATGCCACGCGAAAATTGGGGCGCACCGATGAGGGTATCGGCTATTATCAGAAATCAATTGCTCTTGACGCCAAGTACAGCCTGGTACGTGAGTATCTTGGTGAGGCCTACATGATCAAGGGCCGACCTGATTTAGCCAAGGCGCAGTTGGCGACCATAAAATCGCTGTGCGGCACCGGATGTGAAGAGTACCGGGACTTGCATGCGGCAATACAAGGGCACCCTGAATCCTGATGCAGGGTGCCTGATAACCTGAGGCAACCAGAAATTACCCCTCACGACCTGCGTAATGAGCTTAGTCTTTGTCTGGCGCGTTTATGGCGTTACGCCATGGTGTTGTCTAAAAAACGCGACGTGGCTGATGATTTGGTTCAGGCCACCTGCGTTCGCGCACTTGAGCGTGGGCAGCAGGTTGAGGCCGGTTCGCGGGTTGACCGCTGGTTTTTCTCTATTCTGCATTCGATTTGGATCAACGAAACGCGTGCTCAGCAGGTGCGCCGGGGACAGGGTTTTGTCGATATTGATGAACTTGATGCCGCACCTGATGAATTTGACAATCAGCGGCAGGCCAATCAGGTGATGCAGCGTGTCAATCAACTCCCCGAGGCGCAAAGGAATGCGGTGTTTTTAGTTTATGTCGAAGGTTTTACCTATCTGGAGGCGGCGCAAACTCTCAATGTGCCTATTGGAACTATCATGAGTCGGCTGGCAAGCGCCCGGCAGACACTGGCAAAAGGCGCAGCCGAGCCGAGGGCTCTGTCTCAACGGGGAGAAAATCATGACCGATAATATTTCATCATCTCCGGTTGCCGACACCCTGCTGGTGGCATATCTCGATAACGAACTCAGCGCTGAGCAGCAACATGCGTTCGAAAGGCGTTTGCAGCAGGACCCGCAGTTGGCAAGCCGACTGGCTTATCTTCAGCAAAGCCAGTTTGATTTTGCGGCGGCCTTTGAGCCCCTGCTTGAGCAGGCACCGTTGGCTGAACTGCAGGCGGCGTTAGATAAACAGACAGAAAAATCCCTGCCGCATCAAAGCAATAATAGCGTGAGTCGCCGCAGTTTACTGGCAGCGGCGGTGAGCTTTTTGGTTATAGGCACGGGCGTCGGACGCTATGTTCTGGCTCCAGCGTCAGACAAACAGGACAACAATTGGCGCAGCCTGGTTGCCCAATACATGTCGCTTTACAGCGCTGATACGCTGGCCGACATTCCTGATTCTCCGCTGCAACAGCAGGTTGAGCTAGACCGCGTAGCCAAAGCAGTCGGGATCGGATTAACTCCGCAGCAGCTGCAACTTAAGGGTGCGCAGCTTAAGAACGCGCGCATTCTTCGCTATGACGAATACAACATCGCACAAATCTCTTGGCTGGACGAAAAGTACGGGCCGCTGGCGCTGTGTATAACGCGCAGCGATCATTCAAAAAATATTCAGCAGACGGCGGAAGTTCGTCGAGGAATGAATGTTGTCTATTGGCGTCGGCAGGGTTTTAATTTCATGTTGATCGGTCATGCGCCCGCTGCTGATATTCAGCAGCAGGGAATACATCTGTTGAAAACTATTTCCTAATGCCACTATCACCACACTACACCAATGTTATGCCAAATCACGCGCCTTGAGGATCGTAATTTTAAAATTATTGAGCGGATCCTTTTATCAAAACAATATTTTAAAAAAACGATTTAGCCATCGTTTTTCTGTGTAACAATATTGTTATTCTCTTGTTTAAGAAAATGTGCGTACTTAGTTACGTATTTCGATACATTTGTTACATTTAAGACGCAAAAACCCCCTCCTAAATCGTGACGCTCGCGCTAAATAACCCTATTATTAGTCCGATTTGATAAATTTCTCGCAATTTTCACCATGTCATGGATGTTTTTTGTCTTTGCCGCCATTTATAGCTGAACCGGTTTTTTAATTTAGTTAGCTAGCGCGGGTGAGCGAAAAGTAGGCAGTGAGGTGGCGGTGTGTAGAAAACCCCCTTTTTTAAGATCAAGCAATGTGTCAGTAAGAGGCATTATGAAAGACAACAATAATTCAGAAGAAAAATCTGAACTCAGCACGAGTGGCCGATTTCGCCGAAATTTGCTTTCGCGTTCAGGCTCTTTAATTGCCGGATTTGCCTTGGTTTCCGGTGGATTAACCGCCGTTCCCGCTTTGGCGAGCACGGAAAATAATGACGCCTCAGATTTCACCGCATTTATTCGTTTATCACGGTTACTCACCGGACATAATAGTTTGGATATCCAGCTCGGTGAGCGTTTATATTCCGCCATGTGTCAGCAAAATGCCCAGTTTGCCGGGTGGGTTAAACAGTTGTCTGATTACGTTCAGCAGAACAATATTCCCGACGTTGAAACACTGGACGAAAAATTAAAACAGCATCCTCTGCATGAGCCGATGATGGCGATCGTCAAAGCGTGGTACAGCGGCGTTATTGAACCTGGCTATCACGCCACGGTTTATGGCTATCAACAGGCGTTGATGTACCAGATCCCTCGTGACGGCATGGTCATTCCGACCTACGCACATAATGGCCCTGATTATTGGGTGGCAAATCCGCCTCCGGTTGATCGACTGCTGACTTTTTAATCGATAGCTCGTTACCGTTGCGAGCTGGGGTTCCGGCCTTAATTCACCGGAAAGCGCGGTCGACTTAACAACGTTTTCACGTCTGAAAGGTTTTTCCTTAAGGAATAACCCTGCGGTTTTTTACGCCCTAAATTCAGCACGTAGTCATTAATATTGAGAAGAATGGAGAGCACGTTTTTGCCAATAAATCACTCTTTACCCGGTTTTGTGCCGTTCAGGCGCGCCTTCTATTATGCAGGCATCGCGGCGTCGGTTTTACTCAGCGGCACGGCGGCGAAGGCAGCAGAAAGTTTGCCGCTGGCGGCTCCCAGTGACCACCAAACTGGCGTTGACCTGATTGCTCGCGGAAAATATTTGGCGATAGCCTCAGACTGCGCCGCCTGTCACACCGATCCTGATTCCAAAAAGGTGTTTGCCGGTGGCTACGCGATCCACTCGCCGATGGGGATTATTTACTCCTCCAATATCACACCCTCTAAACAGTTCGGTATTGGCAACTACACGGAAGAGCAGTTTTCTCGCGCAGTGCGTGACGGCGTTCGCGGTGACGGTAGCTATCTCTATCCTGCGATGCCTTATCCGTCCTATGCGGGGCTGACCGACGCAGACATTCATGCGCTTTATGCCTACTTTATGCATGAAGTTAAACCGGTTGACGAACAGCCGCAGCAGACCGCGCTCAATTTCCCGTTCAACATGCGTTTCTCAATGGCTGGCTGGAATTTACTGTTTTTGCACAACAAGCCGTTCAAACCCCAGGAAGACCACGATGCGACCTGGAATCGCGGTAAATATCTGGTCGATACCGTCGAGCACTGCAGCGAATGTCATACGCCGCGTAATGCATTGATGGCGTTGCAGGGCGGTGATGCATTGTACAGCGGCGCAATGTTGGGCAGCTGGCATGCGCCAAATCTGACCAGTGATCCGGTGAGTGGCTTGGGTAGCTGGAGCGACAAAGACTTGGCGCAGTATCTGCAAAGCGGTCATGTCGACGGCAAAGCACAGGCAGCAGGCCCGATGGCTGAGGCAGTCACTAACAGCCTGCAATATCTGCATGATGATGATATTAAAGCGATTATTGCTTATCTTCGTACTCTGCCACCGGTGCGTGACCCGTCGCAAACCAAAGCCGCGGCCGATTTTGGAACCGTTTCCAATACAGATACTGCCACCCGTGGCATTCACCCGATTTCGAAATTCCTTTCTGCCGATGCCTCGGGGCAGACGCTGTATGACGCGGCGTGTTCGAGCTGTCACCAGCCTGACGGCAAAGGAACGCAGGACGGTTTCTACCCTTCATTGGTGCATAACACCACGCTGGGTGGCAGTTCGCCGGACAATCTGGTGTCGGCGATTCTGTTCGGCGTCCAACGCACGGTGAACGGTAAATCAGTGCTAATGCCCGCGTTTGGGCCCTATTCGGACGTGCAGGCGTTGACCGATAAACAGGTCGCGACCTTGAGTAATTACCTGCTCAAGCAGTATGGCAACCCACAGCTTTCGGTAACGGAAGAAGACGTGAAAACGATACGTCAGGGTGGAGCGACGCCGCTCATCGCCAAAATTGCGGCGCCTGCTTCCCTTGGCGCTGGCCTGATTGTGCTGATTCTCGTGGTGCTGTTAGTGGTATGGCGTTTGCGCCGTAAACGCCGTTAAGCCCTGCTCCGAACGGGTTTATCTCCTGCGCCCAGTAAGGTGCGGGCTGAAATTTTAGAGGTTATGAATGTCTAACGAATTGAGTGCAGATGTCGTCATCATTGGCGGCGGGATATGCGGCGGTTTTGTTGCCCAAGAATTGGCGCAAACTGGACTGTCAGTGCTGGTGCTGGAAGCCGGTCCGCGCTGGGAACGTGCACAGGTGGTTGAAAACTGGCGTAACATGCCGCCTATCAACAAGTCTGAGTCAGACTATGCCACGCCGTATCCTTCATCTCCGTGGGCGGTCCATCCGCAGTTGCATCCTTATAATGAATATCCGCAGGTAGACGGTCCCGATGCATCGGCCTATCGGCAGGGTGTGGTTCGCGGAGTCGGCGGAACCACCTGGCACTGGGCGGCCTCGACCTGGCGTTTTCTGCCGCACGACCTTCAGCTTTACTCTACCTACGGCGTGGGTCGTGACTGGGCAGTAACTTATGACGAGCTGGAAGATTATTATTACCGTGCCGAAGTCGAAATGGGGGTTAACGGGCCAAACGATGACACTTTGAAATTCGTGGCACCGCGTAAAAAACCTTTCCCTATGGAGCCGATGCCTTACGGACCCGCGGATCGCCGATTTACCGAGGTGGTTGCCCAGGCCGGTTATGAAAACACGCCAGTTCCTCAGGCACGAAACAGCCGCCCTTACAACGGACGACCTCAGTGCTGCGGTAACAATAACTGTATGCCAATCTGCCCGATTGGTGCGATGTTTAACGGTATCCACAGCATTGTTAAAGCCGAAAAGTTTGGCGCGAAAGTCATCCCCAACGCCGTGGTCTACAGCATGGAAACCAATGCCGCCAACGAAATTGTGGCGGTAAACTTTTATGATCCGGATAAGCGCTCAACCCGCGTCACCGGTAAGACATTTGTGCTGGCAGGCAACGGCATCGAGTCACCGAAACTGCTGCTGCTGGCCGCCAACGACCGTAATCCGAACGGGATTGCCAACAGTTCAGGCCACGTTGGACGCAATATGATGGACCACCCAGGCATCCTGATGAGCTTCCAGGCGGCGGAACCTATCTGGACCGGCGGCGGGTCGGTGCAGATGAGTTCAATCACTAATTTCCGCGACGGCGATTTCCGACGTGACCATTCTGCCATTCAAATCGGCATGAATAACACCTCGCAAAATCACAAGGCGGGCGTTAAGGCATTGCAAATGGGACTGGTGGGTAAAAAGCTGGATGAAGAGATCCGCCGTCGAGCAGCCTGCGGCATGGACATTTATGTTAACCACGACATTCTGGCCAATCCCGACAACCGTCTGCGCCTCAGCAGCACCAAAAAGGATGGGTTAGGCATCCCATACCCGCACATTACCTATGACGTGGGTGACTACGTGCGGCGCGCGGAAGCCAGCTCGCGGCAGCATTTACAGCAGATTGCGGAGCTGTTCGGCGCGACAGAAATTGAGTCTACGCCTTACTTCAACCCGAATAACCATATTATGGGCGGCACTATCATGGGCCATGATCCGAAGGATTCGGTCGTCGATGGCTGGATGCGTACCCACGACCATCGCAACCTGTTTATTGCTTCGGGCGGAGCGATGGCGTCAGCAGGAACGGTCAATTCCACACTGAGCATGGTGGCGTTGTCGCTGCGCGCTGTAGATGCTATCAAGAAAGATATGCTTCACGGCTAATGCCGTTCTCTGCCGTCATATTTTTGTAAACCAGCCTGCGGGCTGGTTTTTTGTCGAAAATGTGGCCTCTGTAGTTCGACTGAGAGAGCTTAATCATTCTGTGCGGTTTTTAAGCACCCAGGTTTCTCTATAATTTCCGCTAATCATATTGTATGTACTCCCATCGCCTGTTTTATTTCATCTTTCAATTCAACTTATTGCGAATTTTTGTACTGTTTTAAGCAAAGGATTGCGTGAATAACTGGTTAATTTTTTCTCATAACTATGCCATTATCATAATATTTGAATTATTAAATTTATTATCGCGCAAGTGACAATAATGTTATGTTAGTTACGTAAATTGGTATTTTTTGTTAAAAATAACCACTAGGTTAGTGTGGAAAACGTAGGCCGCTTTTGATTACTCCCCGTAATGAGAGACTAAGCCGCCTTGGTCACAAGGAATGTTGGGTTTTTCACCTGCTTTAGCTAAAAAGTGAGAAGTTAACCATGAAAAATCGACTATCCAGTGCTCTAGGCATCGGCCTTATGGCGCTGTCTAAACACGCGACAGCGGCGGAAAATAAAATCGTTGATGTTGTCCTGATCGGTGGCGGAATTATGAGCGCCACCTTAGGCACTTACCTCCAGGAACTGGAGCCTGACTGGTCGATTAATATGTATGAGCGACTGGATAGCGTGGCTGACGAAAGTTCTAACGGATGGAACAACGCCGGTACCGGCCACTCTGCTCTAGCAGAAATGAACTATACCCCGCAAAAAGCCGACGGCTCGGTGGATATTTCCAAAGCGGTAGAGATTAACGAAGCTTTCCAAGTCTCTCGCCAATTTTGGTCGTATCAGGTTGAGAAAAAGGTGCTCGGCGAACCGCGTTCATTCATCACCAGCGTGCCGCATATGAGCTTTGTCTGGGGTGAGAAAAACGTAGAATTCCTGCGCAAACGCCACGCAGCGCTGCAAAACAGCACACTGTTCCGCGGCATGGAATTCTCGGAAGACCGCACGCAGATTGAAAAATGGATCCCGCTGGTGCTCGAAGGCCGCAAGCCGGGTGAAAAGGTGGCTGCCACCCGTATCGACAGCGGTACTGACGTTAATTTCGGGGCAATCACGCATCAGCTGGTTGAATCACTGCGCAAAAAAACAAACTTCAGCCTGAATCTGGGCCACGAAGTTAAAAATATAAAACGCAATGCCGACCAAACCTGGACTGTGACCTTTGCTAAAACCAAAGGTGGCCGCGAAACCAGCGTAACGACTCGCTTTATCTTTATTGGTGCCGGTGGCGCGTCGCTGACACTGTTGCAGAAATCAGGCATTCCTGAGGCTTCACGCTACGGCGGCTTCCCGGTCGGCGGCGAGTTCCTGGTAACCGATAATCCTGACATCGTTAAACGTCATCAGGCCAAGGTTTACGGTAAAGCCTCCGTTGGCGCGCCGCCGATGTCGGTTCCGCACCTTGATACACGCGTGCTGGATGGCAAAAAAGTGCTGTTGTTCGGGCCTTTCGCGACATTTTCCAGCAAGTTCTTGAAAAATGGCTCGCTGTGGGACCTGTTTGGCACCGTTAATCTGCATAACATTTTCCCGATGGTCCGCGTTGGGCTTGATAACTTTGACCTAGTGAAGTACCTGATTAATCAGGTGATGCTCAGTGAAGATCAGCGTTTAAGCGCGCTGAAAGAGTATTTCCCGGATGCGCAAAAGCAGGACTGGCGTTTGGTTGTTGCCGGTCAGCGCGTGCAGATTATTGAAAAAGAAGGCAAAAAGGGCGGTGTCCTGCGTTTGGGCACTGAAGTGGTCACCTCACAGGATGGCTCGATTGCTGCACTGTTGGGGGCATCTCCGGGCGCTTCTACCGCGGCGCCAATCATGTTGCAGCTGATGGAGCGGGTATTTAAAGACAAAATTGCTTCGCCTGAATGGCAGAGTAAACTGAAAGAAATGATCCCGTCTTATGGTCAGGAAATGAATGGCAATGTGGAGCTTTCAGAAAGAGAAATGAACCGCACTAGCCGTATTCTACAGCTTGAAGACGCCCATGCTGACGTTACGCCAGCGAAACCTGCGGCCGTAGTTCAGCCAGTGGTTCAGGTTCAGGAAGAAGAAGCCCTGCAGGAAGAGTTGACCTCGTAATTTATAAAATCACGTCCCCCGCAGTAAAAGCGGGGGACGTCGATACTCTCCAATTCCCCCGCCTTAATCCTACCAAAAATGGGTGACGCGACTATTTCTTGATACTTTCCTGATAGACCGACATATGGCTGTAGGCGGCATTGACCCGCGGCGTGGTTAATCCCGCTTTTAACGCGATCTCGACCAGATCGCCGAGGATCTGATCGGCTTCAACCGGCAGACCTTGGATCATATCGCGATACATTGAAGACGTTTGCTCAGACTCCTTTCTGGTTAACTCTTTCAGCGTCTGGGCCGTGGCGTGGGCTCTTTCCTGATAACCTCCCGCGATCACAATGGAGAGAACCTCTTCAATGAAACCGGTGGCAAACTTCTCACCGCCCGCCGCTCGTGCCACCTGACCTATATTGCCGCGCATCAGGCAGGTAATTCCGCCAAGACTTGATAAAAATAGCCATTTTTCCCACATTTCGCTGACGATCGCCTCAGAAAGGCGCGCATTAAACCCAGCGTTTTGCAATACGTCGTCGAGTTTGGCGACTCTCTCACTACGTTGGCCGTCAACCTCGCCATAGACAAACTCATGCATTTGCGTCATCTGATGCACCTGTCCCTGCTTATCAAGCGTGGCGTGGATTCGGCAAAGTCCTCCCAGTGCCCTATGTTTTCCGAAACGCTTCTGAATGATTTCCATATGACGCATGCCGTTCAAGACGGGCACAATCATCGTCTGCTCGCCAACGGCGGGTGCAAACTCTTCTAATACCGCGTCGAGTGAGAAGCCCTTTACCGTCAAAATAATAACGTCGAAAGTCTCTTTGAGCTCCGAGGCCAGCAACAGCTTGGGTTGCACGGAAAAGCTGCCGTCAGGCGTCTGGATATGCAGGCCAGACTTTTGCAGTGATTCTGCACGCCTTTCGCGCACCAAAAAAGTCACGTCTCTGCCCGCCTGTGCAAGGCGTCCGCCATAATATCCACCGGTTGCTCCGGCCCCGACTACCAGAATGCGCATGCTGCTTTCCTTTTAAGTTATTAAAACCGCCCATGAAGCGGTGATTAAAAAATGTCAATTTATCAACATAGGTCGGCAAGCCTCGGCGCGTCAACCGCAGAAGCGTAACCACCGCTTACGCACTAATTTGTATTTTGTATTATTGTGTGAGTGCAATCACCTTTTTATCATATTGACTGATTGTATGATTGCAGCATGTTTTTTGACCACAACAAAATAGCAGCGGGGAATGAGCATGTCGTCCGAGAGCGAGCAGTATCAAATTTACGCCATCAAATATGCGCACCACGACCGCATGTCGAGCGAGAACTTTATCGGCGGCGATCCTCACGACGTGCCGATGCCGCTGGACTATTTCGTGTGGGCCATTGTCGGCACTTCAGAAACGTACGTTGTCGATATGGGATTTGATGCTGAAATGGCCAACAGGCGCGGAAGGACTATCGTGCACAGCGTCGAGCAGGGGTTGGGGCAACTGGGTATCCGCGTTGCCGACGTCAAGCAAGTCGTGATCACCCACATGCACTACGACCACGCGGGGAATCACAGCCTGTTTCCACAGGCACGATTTCACGTGCAGGACAGCGAAATGGCGTTTTGCACCGGTCGTTGTATGTGTCATCACGGCATCCGCCACGCCTTTGAAGTCGAGGACGTGAAATCGATGGTCGAAAAAATTTTTGCAGGTCGCGTGCAGTTCCACGACGGCGATTCGGAGCTGGCACCAGGGATTACTTTACATCGAGTTGGAGGCCACTCAGATGGCCTACAGGTGGTACGCGTTAACACCGCGCGCGGCTGGGTCGTGTTGGCCTCGGACGCCTCACACTACTACGCCAATATGCAGCGCAACCTGGCATATCCTATTGTTTATAACATCGGTGACATGCTTGAAGGCTATGCCACGCTGCGTCGCCTCGCTGATTCCGATGACCATATCATTCCCGGCCACGATCCGCTGGTGCTGCAATACTATCCCGCTTTCAACGCCGACACTCAGGGTTGGATTGCGCGGGTAGACGCTGACCCGCGTCGGCCTGATTAACTTTCCTTCTGCGCACCAGGCGCAGAATAACGTCGAATGGAGTAAATGATGATTGTAGAAATGCGTGTCTATCACTGTGCCGCAGGTCGCTTACCGGCGTTACAGGAGCGTTTTAGAAACACTACGCTGGCATTTTTCGATAAGTATGGCATCAAACAGATTGGCTTTTGGACTACCGTTGTTGGCCCGAGCAATCACGCACTGACTTATCTGCTGCAATGGGAGAGTCTGGCGGAACGCGAAGAGAAATGGAACGCCTTTCAGGCCGACAAAGAATGGCAGGCCAAGCGCAGCGCCAGTGAGGCACAGCAACCGATTGTGGAACGTATTGAGAACCACTTTTTAGCGCCTACAGACTTTTCAGCGCTTCGTTAACTTTTTACCGAAAGACGTTTTCATCCAAAAGGCCCAATGACATGACTTCGCTTAACAAGATTGGTTTTATAGGTTTAGGAATGATGGGCACACCGATGGTGAAATGCTTGGCCTCGGCGGGCTATACGCTATTTATTGCCGATGCAGACGCACAGCGCGTCACTGCACTGTGCGAGTCTTTACCGGCAACGGCGCTAGGCAGTGCGAATATTGGCGAGCTGGACGTGTTGATCACCATGCTGCCAAATTCATCGATTGTTGAAAGCGTGTTGCTCGACCCCGAGCGGGGATGGGCATCAGGTTTGGCGCAGGCGGCGGTGGTGATTGATATGAGCTCCTCCGAGCCTGAACGTTCGCGCCAACTGGGCGCTACGCTAACACAGTTGGAACTGCGCTATCTCGATGCCCCGGTCTCTGGCGGAGTAAAAAAAGCCAACACCGGTGAGCTTTCTATTTTAGTCGGCGGTGATGCGGCGGTGCTTGAGGCTTGTCGCCCTCTGCTGCAGGCGATGGGCAAAAGCATTTTGCACATTGGCACAGCGGGATCGGGCCACGCGGCTAAGGCGCTGAACAACTATGTCTCGGCCGCCGGTCTGATTGCTACCGTCGAAGCTTTACACATTGCACAGCGCTTCGGCATTGAGCCTGCGGTAATGACCGACGTGCTCAATGCCTCCACCGGGCGCAGCAATACGTCGGAAAATAAAGTCAAACCTTTCATGCTAAGCGGTTCATTCGGCTCGGGTTTTGCTTTGCAGTTAATGAACAAAGACTTGAAGATTGCCCGCGCGCTCTCTATGTCGGTGGGCTATCCGATGAAACTTGGCGTGGCCTGCACCGATCTCTGGGACAGCGTTTCGCAGCAGGCAACACCGGCAACCGATCACACTGAAATGTATCGTTTTCTTGCTGATGAAGAGGGGAGGTAATCATGACTCACGCCTCACATTTTTATATTGACGGTCAATGGGTTAGCCCCGTTGCGCCCGCCTGGTTTGACCTGACTGACCCTTCAACCGAGCGCCAATTTGAGCGGCTTGCGATGGGCGATGCCGCCGACGTTGACCTGGCGGTGGCTGCGGCACGGCGCGCATTGCCGTCGTTTTCAGCGACGGCGGCGGCCGAGCGGCTGGCCCTACTGCAGCGCATTGTCGCGGTTTATGAGCGCCGCTATGAGGAGTTTGCAGAAACGATGCGCCTTGAAATGGGTTCACCGATTACCTTTTCAAGGCAAGGGCAGGCGGCGCGCGGACCTGCGCATTTGAATGCAATGATTGAGGTGCTAAAAACCTTTCAGTTTGAGCAACAGCAGGGCACGACCAGACTGCGTCTGGAGCCGGTGGGTGTTTGCGGATTGATCACCCCGTGGAACTGGCCGGTGAACCAAATCGTGGTGAAAATTGCGCCTGCACTGGCGGCGGGCTGCACGATGGTGTTGAAACCTAGCGAATATTCACCGCTGACGGCGCTGCTGTTTGCCGAAGTGCTGGAGGAAGCCGGTGTGCCTGCGGGGGTATTTAATCTGGTTAATGGCGATGGCCCGCGCGTGGGTGCCGCCATTGCCGCACATCCCGACATTGATATGGTGTCGTTTACTGGTTCAACCCGTGCAGGCATTGAAGTGGCGAAAACGGCCGCTGAAACGGTGAAACGCGTTGCGCAGGAACTGGGCGGTAAATCGGCCAATATTTTGCTCGACGATGTTAATTTGCCGGACGCCGTGACCCGCGCCGTGGCGGCGTGTTTCACCAACTCCGGCCAATCTTGTTCGATTCCTACGCGCCTGCTGGTGCCACGCGGCCTGTTGCAGGAAGCGGCGCAAATCGCCAAACAGGCCGCACTTACCTACCGCTTGGGGCCGACGGACGACCCTACTACTCAGCTCGGACCTTTGGTTAACCGCAACCAGTTTGAGCGGGTACAAAAGCTGATTCAGCAGGGCATTGATGAAGGCGCTGAACTGGTGACCGGCGGCGTTGGCCGACCTGAGGGATTCACTCACGGCTATTACGTCAAGCCAACGGTGTTCAGCGCGGTAACGCCTGAAATGACGCTCGCTCAAGAAGAGATTTTTGGCCCGGTTCTATCGATTATCGCCTATGACTCCGAGCCGGAGGCTATCGCGATTGCCAACGGCACTCAATATGGACTGGCTGCTTATGTTCAGTCGGCCTCGCAGGCGCGAGCCCAAGGCGTAGCACGTCAGCTGCGTGCCGGCAGTGTGCATGTGAACTATCCTCCCGCCGATTTTCATGCGCCGTTTGGCGGCTATAAACGTTCGGGCAACGGACGCGAGTGGGGCGAGGCAGGACTGCGTGAATACCTGGAAATTAAATCGATGGTCGGCTTTGGTCTATCGGATGCCTGATGCAGTAGGGCAAAAAAATTTGCCTAAATTCACTGTCATACAATCATACATAAATGTGGGCCATGTGCGGCTAAAAAGGAAACAATGATGGAAAATAATCCGAGCTTTGAGAAAGGTTTTGCCAACCGCAAAGAGGTGTTGGGCGCGGCTCACGTCGAGAAGTCGTGGTCCAACGCCGATGACTTTAATCGCCCGATGCAAAAGCTGGTGACCGAGTACTGCTGGGGCGACATTTGGGGCGATCCTACACTGTCGTTTAAAACCCGCAGCATGCTCAATATTGGCATGCTGACCGCGATGAGCCAGCACCATGAGCTTTCGGTACACGTCAGAGGAGCATTAAACAACGGCGTTAGCAAAGAGGAGATCCGCGCAGTGCTGATGCAGGCGGGCGTTTACTGCGGCGCGCCGTTGGCTTTGGCGGCATTTCGCGTGGCAAGCGAGGCTATCAAAGCCTGGGAGGAGGAGAAAGCCAAAGCCTGATGTTCCAAGCATAAGCACATTATTTCGCCAACACCGGCAGTCAGCTGATGGGTAAATTTCTCGTCAGCAAACGTCTTACCTGCATTGCCTGCCCGTCTGGTTCGCGCCCGACGGTTCCCTACACACGCATCCATAAGAGATGCGGCAATAAAGAGACAGGAGACTGAAATGGAAACTCTGACCGCACAAGTCGGCGCCCATCGCGCCGAAAGCGAACAATCCATTGATGTAAAAAGAAAGAGTGCAATTAAAGGCGCTTTCTTTTCTGAATACATCGATATGTTTGATATTTACCTGCCGGTGGTTGCCCTCTCGCCGGTGCTGTTTTACTTCCAGCCGCCTAATCTATCAAGCGGCACCGAGACCATTCTCGCCTCGCTGGTGTTTATCACTACACTGCTCGGAAGACCACTGGGTGCGCTGCTATTTGGCATCATGGCCGACAGCATAGGGCGGCGCAAAGCCTCCATTTATTCGGTCTCCGGCTTTGGCGTTGTGACGCTGCTGATAGCCTGCCTGCCGGGCTATCAGACCCTTGGCATTGGCGCCTACGTGATGCTGGTATTACTGCGCTTTATTGACGGAATTTTTCTTGGCGGCGGCTACACCGGTGCAATGCCGTTGGCGATTGAATACTCGAAAAAACATCAGCGGGGCTTCGTCGGTGGCTTGATTATCAGCGGATTCCCTGCCGCCTATGTCAGCATTAATCTGATCACCATGCTGGTGTTCTTCCTGTTTCCACTTAACGGGCTGGATTCACCCTATGTGCAGTGGGGCTGGCGCATACCCTTTATCATCGGCGGCGTACTGGCGGCCTTTTTAGCGCTGTATTACATCTTTAAGGTTAAAGAATCAGAAATTTGGGAAAGCGAAACCGGCGGTGTAAAGCGCGAAAAACTGGCGTTAAGCGATCTGCTGCGTGGCAAGAGTGGGCGTAACCTGCTGCAGGTGCTGCTGATGATGAGTGGTTTCTGGCTGACGCAAAATATTATCACTATCTATCTGCCGACCGGCCTGCTGGTTCATACCCTGCATCTCAGCGGTTTTGAGATGACCTCGACGCTGCTTATCACCTACTGCGTGCTGTTTTTCAGCTATATCGGCTCAGGCATGCTGGGCCAGAAAATTGGCCGCCGGCGCTTTTTCCTGATTGCAGGCCCGTTAATTGCCGTGCTGGGCTCGGCGCTGCTCTATGTGCTGACCACCGTTCCCGGCCTTTCGCTGGGCACCATTATGCTGCTGGTGGGCGTATTGGCCGTGCTGGTGACCTCGCCGTGGGGCGTGATAGTGACCTACATCAACGAGCGTTTCGTTACCGACGTGCGCGCCACCGGCTTTGGCATGGGCTTTAGCCTGTCGGTCATTATTCCCTCTTTCTATGCGTTTTATATGGATTGGCTTAGCGCACTGATGCCGTTGGCACTGACCTCGGTGGTGCTGCTGGCGCTGGGCGCGGTGATAGGCACCCTCGGCGCTTATATGGGGCCAGAAACCAAAGACGTCGATTTTTAAACTATTTGTGGAGAGTCCCTGATGAATACCGAGCGCGTTGGATTTATAGGTTTGGGAAATATGGGCGGGCGTATGACGCGTTGCCTGGTCGATGCCGGAATAAACGTGCTGGGTTTTGACCCAGTAGTAGAACGCGCCGCCGCCGCAGGTGCCAGCGCTGCCGCGTCGTTGGCCGACGTGATGGGCTATGCCGACGTTGTCATGCTCTCACTGCCCGACAGCAAGGTAGTGGAGTCGGTGGTTGAGGGGGAAAACGGCATTCTTGCACACTGCCGCCGTGGGCAAACGGTGATTGATCTCAGCACTGCCGCCGCCAGCTCGACGGTTCGCCTGCACGGGTTGTTCGCCGGTAAAGGCGTCTACTATATCGACGCCGGTATTTCGGGCGGTGCCGCCGCGGCTGAAAAAGGGGCCTTAACGTTGATGGTGGGCGGTGACGCGCAGGCGATAGACGCCATAGCGTGGGCTTTCAAGCCTATTGCGGCCAAGGTCATTGCGATGGGCGGCAGCGGCAGTGGGCACACCACCAAGCTGCTGAACAATTTCCTCAATGCCGTGAGCCTCGCCGCCACCGCCGAAGTGATGGTGGCTGGGAAAAAAGCTGGGCTGGACATGCACTGCCTGCTCGACGTCCTCAACAGCAGCAGTGGGGTGAACTTCGCCACTCTGAATCGTTTCCCAAAAATTGTTGATGGCGATTATCTAGAAGGCGGTCTGACCGGCAAGCTGATGACCAAGGATGTGGCGCTTTACGTCGATCGCGTGCGCGAGCTGGGCGTGGTTTCACTCAATGCATCTGGCCCACTGGCGAGCTTTGGCTTGGCAACTTCGCTCGGCTATGGCGATGTCATCAGCAATCGGGTGGTTGACGCGATTGGCGACGTGTCCGGCGGTGTTCGCCTGTACGACAAATCAAACTAAACGGGAGAAGGGCAATGAAAGTATTTCATGGCAGGGCTGAAGGGGTGATTTCAGAGCAGCGCAGCAGCACTTTTAGCGGAGAAGTCTGGGGCGATCCGGTGATGCCAACCACCGATGACGTGACCATCAATAGCGTATTTTTCGCCCCCGGCGGGCGCACTTACTGGCACACCCATCAGCAGGGACAAATACTGCAAGTGGTCTCGGGCAGCGGCTGGGTCTGCGTGGACGGCGAGTCACCCCAGGCCATACGCCAAGGCGATACGGTGTGGATACCGGCGGACGAGCGTCACTGGCACGGAGCCGGTAAAGACAGTTTTATGCTGCATACCGCGACATCGCTTGGCAAGACTCTGTGGCAGGAAGAAGTGGCGGAGGAGGTGTATCAGCGGGCGATAAAGGGAGGGAATGCGTCATGAATCTTACCCAACAGCAGCAACAGGTTAAGGCGGCATTTATTCAGCAGCATCAAACCTGGGACGCACAGTGGGAAAGCCTGCTGCTTCAGGACGCCGACTTTATCGACGGGTATCTTAAATTTTCCTCCGTGCCTTGGAAGAAAAATCATCTTGAAAACAAAGTGAAAGCGTTTGTAGCCCTCAGTGCCAGCGTGGCCTCGACGCACATTTATCTTCCCGGAATTGCGCAGCATTTACGTGCTGCCGTAGCGTTTGGTGCCACACAGCAGGAGCTGACTGAGGTGCTGGAGTTGACCAGTACGCTCGGCATTCACGCCGCGAATATCGGCGTGCCGCTGCTGCTTGAGGTGCTGGAAGAAGAAGGGTTACGCCACGGGCCTGCGCCGTTGGATGCTCGGCGGGAAACGCTGAAACAGGCGTTTATCGACAATCGTGGCTATTGGCATGCCTCTTGGGACGGGCTGTTGGAACTCGACCCCGAACTGTTTGAAGCTTATATCGAATTCTCGTCGGTACCTTGGCGTACCGGTGTGTTGCCGCCCAAGATAAAAGAGTTGATTTACTGTGCCTTCGACGCCTCGGCGACCCATCTTTATCAGCAGGGGCTTAAGCTGCACATGCGCAACGCCATCAACTATGGTGCCAGTAAAGAGGAGATCATGGAGGTGCTGGAGATTGTCAGCGTGATTGGTATTCACGGCGCTACGGTGGCGGCACCCCTCGTTGAACAGGCGCTGGCACAGGCCGCGCTATTTACGCCAATGACCCCCTCTCAGGCGTCCTGAGGGTTAAAAGATAGGCATCGCTTTTCACCGGACAGGCCGCTATGATGAGGGTAACTTAAACTTGTCGGACAGGAATACAATCATGTCTTCAGATATCGGCCTAGTACGGCCTGAAACGCTGCGTTTTCAGGTAGAAAATGCGTTACGACAAGCGATAATTAATGGCCGATTTGTCCCCGGAGAAAGGTTGATTGAGCGCGAACTTTGCGAAACGCTGGGTGTGAGCCGCACGTCAATCCGTGAAGCCTTGCGCAAACTCGAAGCCGAAAAGCTGGTGGATATTGTTCCGCATAAAGGACCGATCGTTGCCACTATTTCCGTTAAAGAGGCGACGGACCTCTACGCGCTGCGCGGCCTGCTAGAAGGCTTTGTGGCGCGCGAGTTTTCACAGTGCGCCAGCGATGCCGATATAGCTAAGTTTGGCGCTGCCGCCCAGGCGCTGCGTAAAGCCGGACTGGCGCAGGATCAGGCCAGTGTATTGCAGGCTAAAAATGCGCTTTACGGCATTATGCTTGAGCGCTGCGGCAACGAACTGGTCAAAGAAGCACTGACCAGCCTGCATTCGCGGGTCAATCTGCTGCGGGCCACCTCGCTGATGCACCCCGATCGCCTGCCTCATAGCCTGCAGGAGATTGACTCTTTGTATCAGGCAATCAAGGCGCGCGACGGTGACGGCGCAGAAAAAGCCGCGCGATTGCACGTGGCCAATGCGCAGACCGTGGCGTTGCAAATGCTCAGCAAAGCCGAGTCTTAGGCGCGGCGTTTGCTGAGTAAGCCGCAAAATAGCGCAGCGACCAGCAGGGAGGGCACTGTTGCGCCAAGATTTGGGTAAAATTGTGCAATCAAATGATAGGTCACGATGCCGATAACCCAGGCGCTCAACGCTCGCCAGTTCATATTGCTTTCAGCGGGCTGGCGATGGCGCAGAATGAAATAGTGCATTAGCACCACCCCAAACAACGGAGCGAAAACCGATCCTATCAGCAGCAGGAAGTTCTCGTATCTGTCGAGCGGAATGCCCCAGGCAATCAGTGTACAAATCAGGCCCACTCCCCAACTGAGCTTGCCGATGCTGATACTCTTGGGAAGCAGCGTAGCACCAGAAAGCGCCGCCGAGTGAATGTCGGCAAACGTATTTTCGTGTTCATCAACCAAAATAAGCAGCAGTGGAATACCCAGCGCCACGCCGGAGAGTGCCAGCAATAATGCATTACTGTCTGCCGAGCTGACAAATGCCAACGTGTAGGCGGCACCCAGCGTCATCATCCATAGGCTACCGAGGAAAAATCCGCAGGCGGTGCCCAGGAAATTCTGCCGTGAGGATTTGCCAAAGCGCGTGTAGTCAGACACCAGCGGCAACCAAGACAGTGCCATCGACACCACAATGTCGCAGGCCAGCGCAAACGGCATGCTGCCATCCCCAGCCTTGTGCCACAGCGTACTCAGTGACGCGTGCTGGAACAGATTCACGGTTAGCCAGATACAACTGCCCATCAGCAACCAAATTCCCCAGCGGCGCAGCACTACGCGGATAAACGCCAGCGGCCCGCAAACTGCCAACAGCGTGGCGACAAAACCAAAAATCAGTGTCCACAGCGTAGGATTAGCCCAGAAGCTTTGTGCACCCCATGCCTGCTTGGCCAACAGACTGGCAGCGTCGCGCATGACCACAATCTCAAAGGCACCCCAGCCGATTAGTTGTAAAATATTAAACAGCGCGGGCAGAGCAATGCCTTTTTTGCCCAGACTTAGCGTAAGTGAAGACATTGACGACAGGCCAGTTTGTCCGCCAATCACCCCAACCAGTGCCAGCAGTATTACGCCAACCAGTGTGCCGATAAAAATCGCCAGCAGTGACCCTGCCATCCCCAGTCCCGGAGCCAAAATAGCACCGGCCTGTAGCACCATCAGCCCCATTCCCAGAGAGAACCAGAGTGAAAATAAGTCACGCCAGCCCAGCACGCGGGTTTCGGCAGATACGGGCCGTGCGGGAGTATAAATACTATTGTTTTTCATGTGGTTAATGCCGTTATCATGCAGAGCGCATTTTATAGCACACTCTATGTGCCAGAGTGATGACAAGCGCACTTTTTGGTCGGGCACTCACTTGTTTGCGGGCTGTGGGCCAAGTCCACCACGCAACAGTGCCACGACGTGTTTGGCTAACTGCGTAGTATCGACCCGTTTTCCTGGTGCACTATTGGACGCGTGCGACGAGGCAATCGGGAAAAAAGTGAGCCCAAACAGTGTGAAGATAATCAATTCAGGACTTAAATCAGCGTTCAGTTTCCCCTCATCTTGCCAGCGGGCAATGCAGCGCAGCGACTCGTTACGCCGGTTGTCGCCATAGCGTTGGTCCATGCGCTGCTTGAGCAAGCCGCTTTCGCTCATAATTTCCCTCACCCACAACGGCGCAAACCAGGCGTGTTCGACCGAGATCGCAATAAACTGCTCGGCCAGTTGGGTAATTGCCGCAACCGGATCGTGGGTAGAGTCTTGAAACAGGTTGCTGAAGGAGGCGCGTATTGGCATAAAACGCTCCTCAATCAGCACGTCGAGCAGTTGCTCACGACTGTTAAAATAGTAATGCAGCATCGCGGGCGTGACACCGGCTTCGCGGGCGATTGCGGTCAGTGGCGTATCGGCAATTCCTCTGCGTGCAAACATCGCCAGCGCAGTTTCCAGCAGCAGCGCACGGCGTTCAGCACCTTTCGCTACACCTCTTGGGCGCCCAGGTCTTCGGGGAAAATTCGTGGATTCTTCAGGCAATTGATCCTGTTGCAATAAGGTCGTTTCAGATTTTTTACTGTTCATTATGCCATCGTACCCATTGACCGCAGGGGAAGTAAACTCATATATTAATTACCTAGTTAATTAATATCAAGGCAAGTTAGCCTCTATGGCCACTCAAAATCAACGTAATGCTGAAAGTGTAGAGCAGGTTACCCAAGCTGCGCCGTCAATTCGTTTATTGTTTTCGGCACTCCTGCTGGTGATGCTGTTGGCCGCCCTTGACCAAACCATTGTCTCTACCGCGTTGCCCACGATTGTGGGTGAACTGGGCGGGCTGGAAAAACTCTCGTGGGTGGTCACTGCCTACATGCTTTCTTCCACGATTGTCGTCCCGCTGTACGGCAAGTTTGGTGACTTGTTTGGTCGTAAACGGGTGTTGCAAATCGCCATTGTGCTGTTTCTGCTCGGCTCTGCGCTGTGCGGGCTGGCGCAAAACATGACCGAGCTTATTCTGATGCGCGCACTCCAGGGATTGGGCGGCGGCGGGTTAATGGTTATCAGTATGGCGGCGGTGGCGGATGTTATTCCACCTGCCGATCGCGGTCGCTATCAGGGACTGTTTGGCGGCGTTTTCGGCTTGGCTACCGTCGTGGGGCCGCTGATTGGCGGTTTTCTGGTGCAGCACTTTTCCTGGCGCTGGATATTTTATATCAACCTGCCGCTTGGCCTGTTTGCGCTGGTGGTTATCGGCGCGGTATTTCAGCCGCATGTGGCTAAAATCAGACGTGAAATCGACTATCTTGGCGCTATTTACCTGGCGGTTGCACTGACGTGCATCATTTTGTTTACCAGTGAAGGCGGCACGGTGATGGCGTGGGATTCGGGTCAGCTGTGGTGCATTTTAGCTTTTGGCCTGGTCTGCCTCGGCGGGTTTATTTATGAGGAGCGGCTGGCGATTGAGCCGATTATCCCGCTCGCACTTTTCCGCCAACGGACCTTTGTACTCAGCTGCCTGATAGGTTTTATTATCGGTATGGCACTGCTGGGTTCCGTGACTTTCCTGCCGCTTTATCTACAAGTAGTAAAAGGCTCGACGCCGTCGCAGGCGGGTATGCAGCTGCTGCCGCTAATGGGATGCCTGCTGACAACCTCAATAATCAGTGGGCGTATTATCAGCAAAGTCGGTAAATACCGCCTCTTCCCGATTATCGGGACCTTTTTGGCACTGGTGGCGATGCTGCTGCTCGGCATGAGGCTGACAAACGCCACCCCGTTGCACATGCTTTATGCCTATATCGCCCTGCTCGGTGCCGGTCTGGGGTTAGTAATGCAGGTTCTGGTATTGGCTGCGCAAAATAGCGTTGAGCCGCAGCAGGTTGGCGTAGCGACGTCCAGTACCACTCTGTTCCGCTCTATCGGCAGCTCGGTAGGCGTTGCGGTATTTGGCGCGGTTTTTACTCATTCTTTGCAAAGCGGATTGATGGCTTCAATACCGGACGGCACCCAACTGCCACGGGCGATGAGTGCAGCAAGTATTCACCAGCTGCCGGAGGCGATACGTACTGACTATCTCGAGGCGTTTGGTGGGGCAATTCACCAGGTTTATCAGATTGCCGCCTGCGTAATGGCGGTGGCTTTCCTGCTTTCACTGTTTATGAAAAATTACCCGTTACGCAAAAGGTGATCGCACTTTGTGAATGAATTGGGCGGAAATTATTCATCAAAATCAACTAAGCTGAGTATCTTAACGTTTTTTCTTGTTTGGACTGGAGCAGGACCGCTCCGGATGCCCATATTTGAATAACAGCAGGATATGAGAGGCTTGTATGTTGTACCGTCGATTTGAACGGTTGATTGATATTTTCAAAGCGCCTCCCAGTGAGGCAACGCCCGATAAAGTCTGGCCCTTTTACTTTTACTACCTGCGTCAGGTTTGGCCGAGCTTTACCGCGTTGTTGGTGGTGGGCCTGATTGGCTCGCTGATTGAAGTGTCGCTGTTTAGCTATCTCAGCACCATTATCGACCTAACTCGCGAAACGCCCACCGCCAGTTTCTTTAGCGATCACGCGGGAGAACTGCTGTGGATGGCGGCGGTTGCACTGATTATGCGGCCGATATTTATTGGCCTGCATGACCTGTTGGTGCACCAATCGATCAGCCCCGGCATGACCAGCATGATCCGTTGGCAGAACCATAACTATGTGCTGCGCCAAAGTGTGAATTTTTTCCAGAATGATTTTGCCGGGCGCATTGCTCAACGCATTATGCAAACCGGTAGTTCACTGCGAGATTCGGCGGTGCAGGCAGTCGATGCCATCTGGCACGTGGTAATTTATGCCGCCAGTGCGCTGTTTCTTTTTGCCGAAGCCGACTGGCATTTGATGATCCCACTTACCGTCTGGATTGTGCTCTACAGCCTGTGCCTGTGGTACTTTGTGCCGCGCGTGAAGGCACGTTCGGTGGTCTCTTCGGAGGCGCGTTCCAAGCTGATGGGCACCATTGTTGATGGTTATACCAACATCACCACCCTCAAACTTTTTGCACACACCGACCTCGAGCAAAAATATGCGCGTGAGGCGATTACCGAGCAGACGGAGAAAACCCAGCTTGCGAGCCGTCTGGTCACCAGCATGGACTTTACCATCACTACGCTAAACGGGGTGCTGATTGTGAGCACGACCGGACTGGCGCTGTGGCTGTGGACACAGTCGTTAATTAGCGTCGGTGCGATTGCCTTGGCGACGGGACTGGTTATTCGTATCGTCAGTATGTCGGGATGGATCATGTGGGTAGTCAACGGTATTTTTGAAAATATCGGCATGGTGCAGGACGGCCTGCAGACTATTGCGCAGCCGGTCAGCGTGACCGACAAACCGCAGGCACCGGCGTTGAAAGTCAGTCAGGGTGCGATTCGTTTTGACCACGTTAACTTCAACTATGGCAAAAGCCGCAGTGTGATTACCGGTTTGGATTTGACGATTCGCCCCGGTGAGAAGATTGGCCTGATTGGGCCTTCGGGTGCCGGTAAGTCGACGATGGTGAACCTACTGCTCCGGCTTTATGACCTCGACGGCGGCCGAATTTTGATTGACGATCAGGACATATCGCAGGTCACACAGGAGAGCCTGCGCGCGCAAATCGGCATGATAACGCAGGACACTTCGCTGCTGCACCGCTCGATTCGCGACAACCTGCTTTATGGCCGGCCGAGTGCCAGCGACGAAGAATTGGTCAATGCTATCCGTCAGGCGCGCGCCGACGAGTTTATTCCCGAGCTGTCAGATCCGCAGGGGCGAAGGGGGCTGGACGCGCACGTGGGCGAACGTGGGGTGAAACTCTCAGGCGGACAGCGCCAGCGTATTGCCATTGCTCGCGTACTGCTGAAAAATGCACCGATCCTGATTATGGACGAAGCGACCTCCGCATTGGACTCAGAGGTGGAGGCGGCAATTCAGGAGAGTTTAGAAACCCTGATGACCCACAAAACGGTCATTGCTATCGCGCACCGACTGTCGACCATCGCCAAAATGGACCGGCTGGTCGTGCTCGATCAGGGGCAAATTGTTGAAATTGGCAGTCACGGCGAACTGCTGGCCAAAAAAGGCCTGTATGCCCGACTGTGGCAGCATCAGACCGGTGGTTTTGTGGGCATGGACTGAGTAAATATCAGGCCTGTTCCTGCCGATAAGGCAGCGCGTCGCGGGCTTCAATAGCCCAGGCGCGCACGCCGTCCCGCTCCTGCTGCAAAAAATCCTCCACCGCACTGCGCAAACCTGGATGACGTAAATAATGCCATGAGTCGGTTAATACCGGCTCAAATCCACGAATTAGCTTATGTTCGCCCTGTGCACCGGCGTCAAAGCGTGCAAGACCTTTGGCAATCGCATAGTCCATTCCCTGATAAAAGCAGGTCTCAAAGTGCAGCCTGTCGAATTCGGCCAGGCAGCCCCAGTAGCGGCCATAAAAGGTGTCGCCACTGACCAGACTCAGCGCCATTGCCACTGGACGACCCTGCTGTTCAGCCATCACGACTTGAACAGTTTCTGGCATCCGTTCTGCCAGCAGGCTGAAAAATTCTCGCGTCAGGTAAGGTGAACGCCCGCGAACGTAGTAGGTATTGGCATAGCAGGCATAGATAAAATCCCACTGCGCCTCAGTGATTTGCGCGCCTTCAAGCCATTGGAATTCAATACCCTGTGCGACGACCTGCTCGCGCTCTTTGCGCATCTGCTTGCGTTTACGCGAGGTCAGCGTATCGAGAAAATCCTGAAAGTCGCGATAGCCGCGATTGTGCCAGTGATATTGACACCCCAGCCGATGCAGCCATTCGCTTTGTTCGCCAACCAACTGATTATCACGCGAGTCGGTAAAGTTGATGTGTGCACTGGAAAGTCCCTGCTGCTGCAGAAACTCGGGTAATGCCTGCAAAAGTTGCTGCGCCGCATCGGGCGTGCCGAGCAGCCGTCTTCCGCCAACTGGGCTAAACGGTGCCGCGCCTAGCCATTTTGGATAATAGGGAATGCGGGCGCGATAACAGGCATCGGCCCAAGCGTGGTCAAACACGTATTCGCCGGAGGAGTTCGATTTGCGATAGCCGGGAACAGCCGCCAGCGTTTTACCCTTTTGTTGCCACAGTAGGTGTTCACTTTGCCAGCCCGAATTGGGGCCAAGCGAACCGCTGTCTTCCAATGCGGTTAAAAAAGCGTGGCGCAGAAAGGGCTGTCCGGCAGGGACCAACGCATCCCACTCTTCGGCGGGCAAATCGCCAAGACAGGCAAGGGACGTTAACGACATAGGTTTTTCCCGAAGAAGTGCTAGAAGAAGTTCCCCCTGATAATGACACCTGCGCGGAAAATTAAAAAGCCAGTCGCTAAGGCAATCTGGCTTTTTAATGATGGAGGATGCAATGATGCTTAAGGAGGCACTTACGTGAACAGTGATTATCAAGGTAATGTCGATTGAAGACGCTTAACAGAGCATGGCTGCGGCTCTGTCAGGGGATAGGAATGAACGTGGTTCGTTCATCACTTCCTGAATTGGGAGCAATTTCATAACACGCTCTCGCCAAAACGCATGGCTATCATTAAAGCTATGGCCGAAAGCGGAGAGTTATCGATACGTGAAGTTGCACGCAGAGGGGGGCGAGATGTTAAGGCTGTACAGGGTGATGTTTATGCTCTTCTGCTCGTGGGCATTATCGAGCGTTCAGATAATGGCGTCATTTTCCCTTACGAAGAAATTCATTTCGATTTCACAGTTAGAGCCGTCGCTTAATACTGATGATTATTCGCGGCGTTAAGAATGCCCCCCAGTGGCGGCATTCTTATTTATTATTATTGGTTTATTAGCGATGTGCCCGCTGTCCCGTTTTAAAATCGGGCATTTCTCTTTTGGTCACATCATTTTGGCCTTTCCTGACGCGCTCAATTGGGCCCATCACAAACAGGAACAGCAGCGCGCCAACAATGCAGTGCGCGCCGACAAACAGCAGGCCCATGCTGTAATTACCGGTGATCGCCACGATGTAGCCGAACATAATTGGAGTGACGATACCGGCAATATTGCCGACGCAGTTAAAAATCGCACCGGCCAATCCAATGGCCTCTTTTGGAGCGGTATCGCTGATAACCGTCCAGGTTCCGGCCCCTGCGGCGACGCCTTTGCCAAAGAAGGCGAAGGACATAATGGCGACAATCCATACGTTACTGTCGACAATCGCTGCGCCAATCAGCGTGGCCGCCATCACCATGCCAACGATGTAGGGGGCTTTGCGCGCCCAAGACAGCGACACCCCTTTAAGCAGTAAAGAGTCGGAAATATAACCGCCGAAGATGCCGCCCGCGAAGCCACAGATAGCCGGAGCAATGGTCGCAAATCCGGCGTGCAATATGTCCATACCGCGTGCCTGAACCAAATAAATCGGGAACCAAGTAATAAAGAAGTAGCTTAGGGCAATAATGCAATATTGACCCAAATAGGCACACCACAGCATTCGACTGGTCAATAAACCCTTAACGGTAGCGCGTGATAAACGGGATTTAGCTTTGCGTTCCTGAATAGAATCAATATCCACCAGGCCGCCGCCGTCAATAATATATTCCAGCTCCTTTTTCGACACCAGCGGATGATGGCGCGGTTCGCGCATAAAAGTCATCCATACAAAAAACGAGGCGATGCCAATAAGGCCTAATACAAAAAACGGCCATTGCCAGCCAAATTCAGAGACCAACCAACCCGACAACGGTGAGAAAATAGCGACGGCGAAATACTGGGAAGAGGCAAAAAGCGAAGAGGCCCTGCCGCGTTCAGCCTTGGGGAACCACATAATGGTGACGCGGGCATTGGCTGGAAAGCTAGGTGCCTCGATGAGTCCTAATAAAAATCGCAGGCTGAACATGATAAAAATAACGCCCGCTGCGCCTTGCGCAAACTCACCGACAAAACCCATTGCCAACGTAGAGAGTGACCACAGAACGAGCGTCACACCATAGACCTTTTTTGCCCCGAAGCGGTCGAGAAACAGCCCGCCGGGGATTTGCCCAATCACATACGCCCAGCTAAAGGCAGAGAGAATAAAGCCTAATTGAATAGAGGAAAGTCCAAACTCGTCTTTAATGGCTGACCCAGAGATCGATAAGATAGACCGGTCTGCATAGGCTACGACGGATAAAAATAAAATTAGCATTAATATGCCAACGCGCACATAAGATTTTTTATCGGCTGCCTTGTTGGATAACATCATTTTATTTTCCTATTGTATTATTGAGTTATCAACCGGTAGCGGCAGTAGGGTGCACAGTTCTTCGGTAATAACAGTTTTTGAGGAAAGCTAAAAAGAAAAATTAATTGCCGCATATTAAATTTCGTAGGGGCAATTTTTTATTGATTTATCCAATATAGGGCGGAAAAAGAAGGTGGTCATTGTGCTTATGTCGAGAAATAATGGGAATAACGCAGTGATCCTTATGAAAATACCCAATTGACTATGACATTGCCCACAGTAATTTAAAAAAAATTAAAATTTTGGGAACTGTTTTAGTAAACTGTGAACTACGTCTGAGTGAGTTTTAAAATAATGAAAATATGAGAGAGGAAGGAATAAAACCAGGAGGAAGTATGCCTGGGAAGGAAAGTCATCATCCCAGGCTTTTCAACGGATTAAGCTTTCAGCTTCGCGGCAATCTGCGCAACATATTGGCCCTGATGACGGGCAATGGTCAATTCGCGAGAGTCGGGCTGGCGTGAGCCGTCACCGCCTGCAATGGTCGATGCGCCGTAGGGCGTGCCGCCACCTACTTGAGAAATATCGAACAATTCGGGTGAGCTATAGCCGATTGGCACAATGATCATGCCGTGATGTGCAAGCGTGGTCCAGGTAGAGGTGATGGTCATTTCCTGTCCACCCCCGGTGCCGGTAGAGGTAAATACGCTGGCGACCTTACCCACTAGAGCGCCTTTAGCCCACAGACCGCCGGTTCTGTCGAGGAAGTTACGCATTTGGCCCGACATATTACCAAAGCGGGTCGGCGTGCCGAGGATAATGGCGTCGTAGTCGCCCAGCTCTGCCGGATCGGCAATCGGTGCAGTCTGGTCGGCCTTACCGCCGGCTGCGGCAAAGGACGCGGCGTCCATCACTTCGGGGACACGTTTGAGCGTAACCTCAACGCCTGCAACGCTTTTTGCACCTTCTGCAACACTCTGCGCCATGGTTTCGATGTGACCATACATCGAATGGTAAAGTACTAAAACTTTAGTCATTTTTGGTTCCTCTTTCAGGGGTTCAGGTGTCGAATCATTACCCAATAACTTTGCGAAGAATTGACTCAGTAATCCCACGTTACCCTCCACAACTTTGGATAGTTGATGAGTGAAAGATTACATCCTCGGCGCATATTGGTTACTTAACAACCCTAAACTTTTGATTGGCTCGGTCAGTTTTATTGAACGTTATTTCAGCGAGGGAGGGTTGCTCACTATCCACCACGGCGCTTTTTCCTGAACCAACAGTTGCTGGAAGTGCTGGAGTGTTGACAATGTGAGACCTGAAATCGTCTCAGCGGTAAGCGGGGGAGCATAGGTGTGAGCGTTTAGCCAACTTTCGCGCGACTGCTCAAGCTTACCTTGTTCGACAATCTCAATGCTGTGCCTTAGCGCAGCACATTTTTCATTGAAATCTATAGGCGAAATTTCGCGGATGATGGCTTGCATATCGACGATAAACTGCCGTATTTCAGCCAATATTTGCTCGGTAGAATGACTGGGAGACTGTACTGCAAACATTATTCCGCTTTCGCCCGCCGATTGCATAAAACGGCAGGTGACGACATAGCCAATATTTTTTTCAACCCTCAGTCGCTGGAAAAAACGCGGTTCAAAAAATGACGCCAGAATACGCCAGGCGGCAAGGCAGACGGCAGTTTGCTCAGGCAGAGGGCAAAACAGCAAAACGGCAGCATCTTTGCTGTCGGTAGGGAGAATAGCGTCGATCCTAGCGGCATGTGGCACGTAAGCACGAGCTGCTTCATCGTTTATATCCCCAGGAAAAAGACTTAAAAGATGTGAAATTCCTTCTAAAAGCACTGAACTTCCGCCATACAACGCCGCGTTCCAGCTAATACGGCTAATGTGCGTGGCTTCTCTTTCACCCGTTACTTCGCCACTGAGCAGCCTTGGCAACTGGTTGAGCAAGCAGCGAATGGCGATATCGCTTTGTAAGGCCTTCTCGGCGAGGAGATACTGCCTTTCACCCTGCTCTTGTAGCGTTTTCGGCATCGCTAAAAGCTGCACTATTAACGCACTTAGCGTACTGAGTATCACATCATCGCTGCCGCTTAACTGCAACAGCCACTGTCCCTGATGGCGTTCAAAGGAAAGGTTGCCTCCTCGATGTGCACAGTCGCCAATAATAGCGCGCAGGCCGGCCAGTATCTGATGAGCATTGCGCAGCGGTAAGGGGCTTTTCGCCGCCGGACTGAGGATCAGTACGCCCTCGCTGTACTCACTTTTTATCTGAGGCAGGCTGACCTTTTCTGTGGGAAAGTCGAGTCGTCCTGGCGCACTGTTTTGCGGATAAAAAGTCAGAAGAGGGAGGTCTGCGGTGCTTCCTGAAGGCCAGCTTATCGGGGCCAGCCCGAGCTCGAAACCTTGCACGCATCGGATTGAATTATCAACGTTTGGCGTGACCCACAGCCGCGTCAGATTGTCGGCGTTAAGTTGCCCCAGCAGAGTTTTCCAACCGGCCAGCAGCTCAGCATCGCTCTGTACAATCGGAGGGAAACCAAAGGCGGTAGTGCGCAACTTATCGACTGGCGACAGCTGTGAAAACGATTGAGCTGCAAGGTTGGCATAATGACGCAGTTGTAGCGTCGTCACCGACCTTAAATGTCTTAACCCGTGCTGGAAGAGGGCCTCGGCGTGAGCCGCGGTTTCGGGCCTCGCATCATTAAGCATTATTTCTACGCTGATAATTGAGCCATTTTCGCTGCAATAGGGCAACAATAGCTGCAAAGTATCGCAATATCCCTGCGTGCGCAGCGCCGCCAGCAGGCTGTTCTGTGCCTCGTCAGTTAAAAACTGGCGCAGCAAAGTCAGCGATGGCGCATCGAGGCGATGGGTCTCTGGCAACATATAAGACAGCTGTAAACGCGGGGTCGCGCCGCTTTGCATCGAGAAACTACGTTCAGGGCGCAGCGTGAGCGGCTGAGTCACCGGCGGTTGCTTACCCTGTGCTGATGAGAATACTGTCGCGTACTGCGTCGCCAAGGCGGCGAGTTCATCAATTGACTGCGGCCCCGAGAGCCAGAGTGTGAGATTACCGCCGTGGAAATACTGCTGGTGATAATCGCGTAGCGCGTGCTGTAGGGCATCGATATCTTTGCCAAAATGCGCCAGATTTCCAACGTGGAAGCGAGTTAATGCTGCGGGTGATACCCATGCTGCGCCGAGCGATACCTCGCACAATGTGTCGATATCGGTGCTTAACATCCTAAACTCGGCATCGATTATCGCCGTTTCTTGCACGATAGCATCTGCGGCAAGCAGCGGATGTGCCAGCATATCAACCAGCCGGGCAAAGCCGTCAACCAACTTGGGCGCGGCGATATCAAAAAACCAGGCGGTCGTCGTTGGCAGGGTGGTGGCATTGAGCCGCGCGCCTTCGGCCTGCGCCCAGCTCATCAGGCGCTGTGTACCCTGATAATGTTTACTGCCGGCAAACACCACGTGTTCGAATAAGTGTGCTAGCCCCGGCCACATCTCGGGTTCGTGATGACTGCCGGCTGAGAGATGAAACAGAGCGGCCGCGTGCGATGCCTGCGGACTGTGAGTCAGATTGACCCGCAGGCCGTTCGCCAGTTGCAGCCTTTTTTGAATCATGGCACCGGTGCTTTGAAAATTAGCTGCTGCGAGTTTTTGCGGTTGCGAAACTGTAGCTGGCTGACCTGAATATTGGTGCAGTTGGCCTGCTCGCGCGCTTCTAAAATCATGCCGTGATGCTCTGATTTGGAACATACCGGATCGGCGTTATCGGCATTGCCGGTCAGCATAAAGGCCTGACAGCGGCAGCCGCCAAAATCTTTCTCTTTTTCCGAGCAGGAACGACAAGGCTCCGGCATCCAGTCAAAGCCGCGATATTTATTAAAGCCAAACGAGTTGTACCAGATGTCTTGTAAGGATTGTTCCAGCACCGACGGAAACTCGACCGGCAGTTGGCGCGCGCTATGACAAGGCAGCGCCATACCTTCCGGCGTTACGCTTAAGAAAATTGCGCCCCAACCGCCCATGCAGCCCTTCGGGCGCTCTTCATAATAATCGGGCGTCACAAACAGCAGGTTGGCCAGATTGCCTTTGTCGGCCATCTTGACGCGATACTCCGCCACGACCGCTTCGGCATCAGCGATTTGTTGCCGAGTTGGCAGCAGGCCTTCGCGGTTCAGCTGTGCCCAGCCGTAAAACTGGCAGGTCGCCAGCTCGACGTCGTCGGCCTCCAGCTCAATGCTCAGTTCGATGATTTTATCAATCTGATGAATATTATGGCGATGCAGTACAAAGTTAAGCACCATAGGATAACCGTGGGCTTTCACCGCTTTGGCCATATCCAGTTTCTGCTGAAATGCCTTGGCAGAACCGGCCAACGCGGCGTTGAGCGTTTCGTCACTGGCCTGAAAGCTAATCTGAATATGATCCAGACCGGCTTCGGCGAAAGCGTCGATTTTCTTTTCGGTCAAACCAATGCCAGAAGTGATCAGATTGGTATAAAAACCGAGGTCGCGCGCCGCCTTAATAAGCTCGGGCAAATCCTTGCGCACCAGCGGTTCACCGCCGGAGAAGCCAATTTGTACCGCGCCCATCGCCCGCGCCTGTTCAAACACCGTAATCCATTGTTCGGTGGTCAGCTCTTTCTCCTGCTTGGCAAAATCGAGCGGATTTGAGCAGTATGGACACTGCAACGGACAACGATAAGTCAACTCCGCCAGCAACCAAAGCGGCGGTTTGACCTGGGGTTTAAGCAGGTTCACGGAAAATTATCCATTTTTGTTCATAGGCTTGGGCAAAAAACTCTTTCACGTCGTCGTCAACGCCGCCCGCTTCTGGGAAACGCTGATTCAGCCCGTCAATGATTTCTGAAAGCGGGCGTTTACCGTCGACGTTTTCCAAAATCATGGCGGCGCTTTCATTGAGTTTTGCCATACCTTCGGGGTAAAGGATCACGTGGCAATCTTGCGTCGGCTCCCACTGCAAGCGGAAACCGCGACGAAACATGGGCACCTGATTGACGTTAATTTCGATCACAGAAGCTTTCCTTTATGCCACACCGGCTGCTGCGTTACGCTGTGGTAAGGCGCGCGGTTGAGCTCATAGGCCATGGTCATTGAGTCGAGCATGGTCCACAGAATATCGAGCTTGAACTGCAGGATTTCGAGCATGCGCTGCTGCTTTTCTACCGTATTACAGTACTCCAGCGCCAGTGCCAAACCGTGCTCGACGTCGCGATTTGCCTGACTCAGACGGCTGCGGAAGTAGTGATAACCTTCCTGTTGGATCCACGGGTAGTGATTCGGCCAACTGTCGAGCCGCGACTGGTGAATTTGCGGCGCGAACAGCTCGGTCAGAGAGCTGCAGGCGGCTTCCTGCCACACCGCACGGCGGGCGAAGCTGACGTAGGCGTCAACGGCGAAACGTACGCCAGGCAGCACTCTTTCTTCTGAAAGCAGTTCTTCACGATCAAGACCCACAGCGTCACCGAGCTGCAACCAGGCTTCTATTCCACCTTCACTGTCGCCATGACCGTCGTGGTCGAGAATGCGCTGCACCCATTTACGGCGTGTTTGGGCATCAGGACAGTTAGCCATGATTGCCGCGTCTTTCATGGGAATACTGGTCTGATAATAAAAGCGGTTCGCTACCCATCCCTGAATCTGTTCGCGCGTGGCCTGGCCGTTGTGCATCGCGATATGATAAGGATGGTGAATATGATAATAAGCACCTTTCGCGCGCAGTGCCTGTTCAAACTCTTGCGGCGACATTAGCGCCGCCGTGGAATTAAAAGCGTTCATCTTCGGTTACCTAAAGTGCAATACGCATGCCATCCCAACTGACCTCAATGCCTTGCGCGGTAAGCGCCACACGTTCAGCGGAGGACTCGTCGAGGATCGGGTTAGTGTTATTGATATGAATAAGGATTTTACGCTCGGCGGGCAGAGCGGAGAGCAGCTCTATTAGGCCCTGCTTCTCGGCCAGCGCCAGGTGGCCCATATCTTTGCCGGTATTGCGACCGACGCCAGTATTGGCCAGCTCGTTATCGCGCCACAGCGTGCCGTCGATCAGCAGGCAGTCGGCTTTTTTAAGCCAGCCCATCAGCGCCTCATCAGGTTCGCCCAGACCTGGCGCATACATCAGCGTCTTACCGGTGCGGGTATCTTCAATAAACAGGGCAATATTGTGTCCCGGCAGTGGTTTGCCGCGATATTCGGAATACGGCGGCGCATTGCTCAGCAGCGGGATAGCGGTAAATTTCAGTGCCGGACAAACCGCGGTTGAAAACGCCTCGTCGGGGTCAATAGCGTGATGCACCAGGCCGCCGTTCCAATGAGAAAGCATGGTGAAAATCGGAAAACCGGTGGTCAAATCCTGATGGACCTCTGGCGTGCACCACACCTGATGCGGACAGCCTTCTCGCAAATTGAGCAGGCCTGCGCTGTGATCAATCTGGCTATCCGTAAGAATGATTGAACCAATCGCCGTACCACGCAGCACACCGTGTTTAATCAACTCAGGCGTGGCGGCAATTTGATGGCAAACGTCGGGGGAGGCGTTACACAGCACCCAATCAATACCGTCGTCACTGATAGCAATCGACGATTGCGTACGTGCCGAGGTTTTCATGGTGCCATTGCGCACGCCCTGACAGTTGTGGCAGTTGCAGTTCCACTGAGGGAAGCCACCGCCGGCAGCGGAACCAAGAACGTTAATCAGCATGTGTAGACCAGGAGTAGAAAGAAAAAAATGCCCACAGCGAACTGCGGGCAGGGGGGACTAGCGGTTAGAGATATACAGAGTAACTTCTAAGCCCAGACGCAGATCAACAAATTTAGGTTTGGTCCATGTAGTCATGGTCGACTCCTCGTGGTGTTGCAGGTTAAAAAAACATCATGCCAACAATCATTGCGGCAGATGAAGTGCTCGTTGTCAAATATTCAAAATTTGGCGCGGCAGATGTTCCTCCTAAGCTAAAGTGATATCAACCACACAAAGAATAGGGGTATGGCTCGAACAGCGCGTCGTAAGCCCTTGTTAAGGTTATTCACCCCAAGTTTGCTTTAATACTTTTAACCAGTTGCGATAGGCAAGTTTCTCGATCAGCGCGTCGCTGTAACCGGCCTGTTTCATCGTTTGTAACAGTAATGGCAGACCCGTAACATCGCCTAACGCGTCGGGGACACTGATGCCGTCAAAATCAGAACCCAGCCCGACGTGGTCTTCGCCCAATTTTTCCAGCAAATAGTCAATGTGCTGCACTATCCGTTCCAGCGGCGTGTCGGCGTCTCGTTTACCGTCTGCGCGCAGGAAAGCGTTGCCAAAATTCACGCCAACGAAGCCGTCGCTTTCGGCAATCGCCGCCAACTGTTTATCGGTCAAATTACGCGGTTGGGCGCACAGTGCGTGAGCATTGGAGTGAGTAGCGACCAGCGGTGCATCGCTAAAGCGCGCCGTCTGCCAGAAGGCCTTCTCATTCATGTGCGAGAGATCGATGAGGATTTTCTTGCGATTGCAGGCGCGCAGCAGGCCAAGGCCGGCCAGCGTGAGGCCGTCACCGCTGTCGGGGGAGCCGGGAAAATCGCCGGTCACGCCTACGCCAAACTGATTCGGTAAATTCCACAGCGGCCCCAGACTGCGCAGGCCCGTCTGGTAGAGCGCATCCAGATTACTCAGCGAAACGTCAACGGCTTCTGCGCCCTCTATGTGCAGCACCATCGCCAACACGCCCTGCTCGATGCAATTTTCAATCTCTCGCGCCGTACAGCAAATTTTTGCACGTCCGAAAGATTGACTCTCGATACGCTTCAACAGGCTGATTTGCTGATGCGTTATCGCCAGCGGATCGTGCGGCTGTGTGGCAGCATTCGGTTTCAGCTTGGGCATGTAAGACGCGGGAGGAATAAACACCGCAAAAAGGCCACCGGCAAAACCGCCTGTCCGCATACGCGGCAGGTCCAGATGACCGTCCGGCGTTCCATCAGGTTTTTCTTCCCGCTTGCCGTCTAGAAAAAGCGCGACTGGGTCTGGCGCATCGTTCAACCAAAGGCGCAGCAAAAGGTCATTATGACCGTCAAAAACAGGCTGAAGCGGGAATTGCGGATTATGGGTCATCAGGATATTCAGTATGTGAAAAGGAGAGTGTGTATCTATTAAAAAATATTAAATAAATTATAGCGCATTGGACATTAAGTACGCCC
>NZ_MRWD01000042.1 GCF_002093625.1 Rouxiella silvae
GTGCGGTATAGTTTTAAATTATTAAATTAATATTTCAGATTTAATAACTGATTTTTATCATTATTTACCCGTGGTGTGCGTGGGGGGCGGTCTCATTTATTGGCCTTCCCCCCTCTTGATATTAAATCAGAATGAGTATGATGCGCTGACAGTGGCGCTGCGTGGTTCGCCATACACACCCTGATCGCTCAGGTAGCTGTAATACGTTCGGTCGAACAGGTTGTCGATGTTAGCCTGTACCGCAAGCTGTTTTGTCACCTGATAACGGGCAAACAGGCTCGCCAGCGGATAACTACTTTGGAAGATGCGCACGGTATCACCAGAAGGCGCAACGGCGTCCTGATAGGTGCGGTTTTGCCAGTTTATGCCGCCGCCGACTGTCAACTGCGGCAGCATGGGCAGGGTATAGCGGCTAAACAGTTTGAACGTGGTTTGCGGAACAAACGCATTCGGACGGCCGTTGGTCGCGTCGGTTGCCACGTAGCGGGTCGCGCCGAAAGTCATTTGCAGATTGTCGGTGATGGCGCCGTTAAGCTCAAACTCAGCGCCTTTGCTCACCACGCCTTTTGCCGCGTAGTAGGCCTGCTCACTGGTACCGTTGACGAATCCGCCGTCTATCTCCTGACCTAAATTGTCTTGCTCGATGCGAAACACGGCGAAGGTCGCGGTGAGTCGGCCATCCAGCCAGGCTGATTTCAGGCCGGTCTCGTAGTTTTTACCGGTCGTCGGGGCGAGATAGTTGCCTGATTCATCGCGGTAGGACTGCGGCTGGAAGATAGAGGTGTAGCTGGCGTAGGCCGACCAGGTGTCGTTGATGTCGTAAACTACGCCAGCGTAGGGCGTGATGTTGTTTTTCGTCATCTCTGCACTGGTGCCCATTGTGCTGTACTGGGTATAGCGTGCGCCAACGATCAGAGAAAGCGGATCGGTCAGCGAGAAGCGCAGGGCGGTGTAGACCGCTTTTTGACGCACTATGTCATCGGAAACCGGCTCCCAGTCGCTCCACTGCGGGTCGGCCAGTTTGCCGTTAAGATTATTGTAATCGCCAATGTCGTCGCTGGAGATATCCGCTGCAGCGCTCGAATAGACATTGTGTTGACGGCTGTAGGTGACACCCACCACCATTTGATGCTGGCGGCCCAGCAGTTCAAACGGGCCGCTGGCGTAGGTATCTACCGAATCCAGCCTGCGGGTTCCCCGGTCTTTGCTGCCGTAGCCGCTTACGCCTTCACCGGTCATTTCATCCGGGAAGCCTTCGGCATAAAGCAGTTTGTCGTCAAACTTTGATTCGGCATGGGTGGCATTCAGGCGGAAGTTCCAGCCGTTGTCGAAGTTATGTGTGAGATTAGCAAAAATTTTGCGCGAGTTGATATCGTAGTGCGCCCAGTCTGCCGACGGGCTGGTACTGCGGCTGTAGTGAGTACGATTGCCGTTGCTATACCAGCTTGGCAGTCCGCCCCAGGTCGGATTACCGGTGTGGTCTTCCTGGAAACTGTAGCCGAGTGAGAGGGTCGTGCTGTCGCTGACGTCGGCGTCTACCACGCCATAAATAAACTTTTTGTTTCTGTGGTAGCGGTCAAGCCAGCTGTCTTGGTCCTGATACCCTGCGACCACGCGGCCGCGCACTGTTCCTTCCTGATTCAGTGGACCAGAGACGTCTACTACGTAGCGCTGTTTGTTCCAGCTGCCGTAGCTGGCACTGATATTGCCGGTAAAATCTTTGCTGTCGGCCTGTTTGCGGACCATGTTTACCGAAGCCGACGGATTTCCCGCACCGGTCATCAGTCCGGTCGCGCCGCGGACCACTTCAATACGGTCATAAATGGCCGTGTCATCACCGGCATCGCCGAAGTTCCACACATCATTAACGGAGGTCGGAATGCCGTCGAAGGTGTAGTTGTTAATAATAAACCCGCGAGAATAGTAGCCTGAGCGCTCACTGTCATAAATATAAGGCGAGACGCCGGTGGTGTTATTCAGTACATCGCCCACCGTTTGCAGGTTTTGGTCCCGCATGCGCTGCTGGGTGATCACGCTCAACGACTGCGGCACGTCACGCGGAGTCAGCAGCAGTTTAGTGCCCGCGGTGGTGGTCTTTACGCTGTAATCTTGTTGGTCTCCGTTTGAGTCATCACCTGAGGCATTGACCACCATCACATCAGGTGTTGAGGGTGCGCTGCGAGTGGTTTCGGCCGCCTGTGCCAGCGCCGGATTGAGCAGCGAATGCACCGCCAATGCCAAGACAGTGAGGGAGAAAGTCTGTTTGAATGCTGATCTTTGCAGCGGCTTGCTGCGTTCCCTGCTATTAAAACGCATGAATAAATACCGTGAAATATAGATTATTATTGAGAATGTAAATGATAATGATTTGCTTTAAAATTTCCGAATAAGTTCACGTTTAAAATGTAACAACCTGTTATTAATAAGGATATTTCAGGGACTACGGCAGAGGCGGGTAGGCATTTAGGTAAGATAAGACGTTTACTTAAAATATTGTAATGCGTATGATTCTCATTCTTTTTATCAGCTTTCCTCTGCCACTGCGGTCAAAAGAAAGCCGTATGTCCACTTATGGAGTTAAGAATGAAATCTTTGTTCAGTCCGCGTAAGGCCGCCGTTGCACTGGCGATTGTTACCGCTTTTAGTCTTTCAGCCTGCCAGGCACCGGCCAAACAGGCTACTGTGCCAGTAGTTGCGCCTGCTGCGGCAAAGACGGTTGATGCACAGATTTCCCAGCGCACACTGGGGGACGGGCTGTATGAGATGGCTTATTCCGCCGAAGGCAATGCGCTGTATGTCGCTAGCACCCAGTCATTCAAGGACGTCAACGGTGGCATCATTTATCGTCTCGACCCCACTACCTTGGCCACCAAGGGCGAAACGCACACTGATTTGAAAAACTTCGCGCTGGCCGAAGATCCAGACGGCAGCGTGATTTACACCACCAACACGCTGGACGGCGGCATCTCGAAAATTGACGCCAAGAGCGGCAAAGTGCTGCAACGCATGAACTTCAATGAAAAAGCCAAAGACGGTGATCCCATCCCAGCGCGTGAAATTTATTGGCATGCCGGGGCGCTTTACGTCGGTGGCGTCGCGGATTCTGGCGTGATTTGGGTGGTAGATGCCAAGACGCTGAAATTGAAAAAGCGCATTCCAAAGGCTGGGAAATGGGTGACGGGCATTATTTATTCATCTGTTACCGACCGTATTTATGCGGCCAATGGCGGCGGTGAAGTGTTAGTTATCAATCCACACAGCCACAAAATTGAGAAGCGCTGGACGGCCAACGACGGCAAATCCTACCTGTTCCTGAATCTGGCAGAAGACCCAGCAACCGGCCGTCTGTTTGTAACTGACGATTCTAAAGGCAAAGCGACACTGGTGTTTGACGAGCGCACGGGTAAGGTTATCAAGCGTATTGAAGGCGACGCGCTGGGTATTAAATTCAATGCCAAACGCAATGAGATTTACCTCAGCCAGCGCGAGTCGAAGAAAGTGTTGCAGCTTGATGCCACGACCTATGCGGTGAAAAACAGTTGGTCCTTCGACACGCGTCCCAACAGCCTGCTTGTTTCACAAGACGGGCAGACGCTGTATGTGACCCTCAAACAAGACTTCAACAAGGACAGCTCCACCAAGGGGCAGGACGGCATCGCGCGCATTGTGCTGAAATAACGCCGGCTGTTGCAGTTAATCTTTCACGGCAAGGCTAGCTGAAACGGACCCGTTACGGTGTAACGGGTCTTTTTTGCCGGGAGAAGGAGTTCGTTACTGGCAATATTGCAACAGCAGCGGGTGAAATTCGGGTTGCAGGCGATAGCGATAGACCGGTCTGCCGGTGGTGCCGTAGTGAATGCTGGTAAAAAGGATGTTCATCTGTGCCAGCCAAATCAGATATTTACGGCAGGAAACGCGTGAAATACTGACGTCGGCCGCCAGCTCATCGGTAGAGAATTCACTGTCCGGATGTTGGTCTATCCACTGACACAGCGTGCGCAGTGTCTGCTGGGTTAAGCCCTTTGGTAACCGGGTTTGCTCATCCGCCGTCAGGGTGTTGCCGTGGATTAGCAGGTCAACGTCTGCCTGTTGATAAAACGGCTGGTTGTCCATGAGGCGTTTTTTGTGTCGCCAACCCTTTAACGCCTCTTCAAACCGCGAGAATTGAAACGGTTTTATCAGATAATCAACAACGCCATAGTCGAGCGAACTTTTAATGGTTGCCGCGTCGGCTGCCGAAGAAATAATAATTACGTCAATTGAGCGCTCGCCACTGCGCAGCTCAGGCAATAGATTCAGACCGTTTTCCTGCTGCATATAAACATCAAGCAAGACTAAATCCACCGCCGGATGGCCGTGTGCCAGCCGGTCTTTCGCCTGTTGCAGGGTAGACGCGGTGCCGCAGCAGCGAAACCCCGCGACCTGCTCAACGTAGCAACGATTCAACTCGGCCACCATCGCATCGTCATCCACCACTAATACATTGATCATCAATTTATATTTCCTCTTCCCCACGGCAGCTGTATCAAGAACTGAGTATACACCCCCGGCTCCGACTCCACGGTTACGCTGCCGCCCAGACTTTCCGTTTGCTGTTGAACCAGAAACAGCCCCACGCCGCGATCGCTGCCTTTAGAGGACACACCTTTTTCAAAAATCGTTGCCAGCTGTTCGGCGGCAATACCTGGGCCATCGTCGCTGACCTCGCAGGCCAGCCAGCCATTCTGATAATGCAGCATGACGTCAATTTCACCCTGCGGCTGCTGCTCCAAGGCTTCAAGCGCATTCTCAATCAGGTTGCCCAACACGGTAATAAGTACCGCGACCTGTTCGTCGCTGCCGTTATCGGGCAAGAGACTGGCATCGTGAAGTGTTAACTGATGTCCGCGGTCCGATGCCCGATTAATTTTGCTCAACAGGAATCCAGCAATGACCGGAGACTTGATCTTTTGCATCAGCAGGCCAATTTCCGTCTGGTAGTTATTGGCAGTTTGAAGAATAAACGCCTCCAGCTGAGTGTAGTTTTTCATATGCAGCAGACCCAAAATGACGTGCAGCTTGTTCATAAACTCATGGGAGCGCTCAGTCAGGGCATCAACATAGTTAACCATGCCGTCGAGGCGCTCACCGAGCTGGCTGATTTCGGTTTTGTCTCTGAAAGTGCACACCGCGCCGATAATCCTTTGTCCGCTGCGCACCGGCACCGTATTGCTGATAAGCGTACGGCCGCGTACGTTGAGTTTTTCATCATGCCAGGCTTTGCCGTGGTGCAAAGCCTCGTGTAAATGACTGAGCATAATAGAAGATTCAGGGATGGCATCGCCGGTCAGCGGCGCCTCACTGGAGGTTTCACGCAGCAGTTGGCGCGCTGCTTGGTTTATCAGCGTGACGCGCGAGTGCTGGTCAACGGCTATCACGCCTTCTTTGATTGACTCGAGAATGGCCTGGCGCTGCTCAAACAGGGTAGAAATCTCATACGGTTCTAGCCCGAACAGAATATGCTTTAATCGCCGCACCAGAATCAGAATACCCAGCAGGCCGACGACCGCCCCGAACAGCACCGTCCAGAAGATATTCCAGCGACTTTGGGTGATTTGCTGGGCGACGTCATCAAGCGAAATTCCCACCGCCACCACGCCAATTTGCCGGTGTTCGTCGTTGTAAACTGGGGTAAAGGCTCGCAGCGCTTCAACCAGTACGCCGTGATTAACTGAGACGTTTTCACGGCCGTGCAGCGCGGGAATAAAATCATCGCCCACAAAATGTTTGCCGATGTTTTGCAGATTGGGGTGAGAGTAGCGGATGCCGTCCATATTAATCACCACGATAAACAGCAGGCCATCACGATTTCGTACCGCGTTGGCAATCGGTTGGATGAGATTATTTTCACTTGGCAGCGTAAGGCCGCGCTGAATCTCAGGAGAGGATGCCAGCGTGCGCGCCACGGCCATCGCCTTATCCTGCATATGCATGCGGGTGAAGTTATCTATCTGTGCATTATATAAAAGATGCACACTCAGGAGCACGGTGGTGATAACTGCACCGACCATGAGGGTCATCAGAGTACTGAGTTTGATCGGGCGCTTATGTACAGGACTTCGCTGCTGTGGTTGGCTCATCATTACTGTTCAAATCGAATGGGTTAAGGTGCTGGCATGCGGTTAAACATTACCTAGGCTTTGGCGCAGTATAGCGCGCAACGTGAGCGGCGAGGAGGGGACAAAGAGCGGCGACTCTTTTGTAACTAAAAAAACATAAACTCAATATCATTAGTTAATAAACTAAAAAAACTTTAACTTATCGGTAACAATATCTTAAATTCCACGCACTTTTTTAACGACCATCAATAACAAAGTGTAGACTCGGAATGATCAAAGCGAAAAAACTGCTTCCCACGCTCTCTCTTTCAGCACTGTTAGTTTGTTCAGCGGTTCACGCTGAAACCTCACCAGAGAAAACAGACGTGCTCCTCATCGGCGGTGGCATCATGAGTGCCTCGTTAGGAACCTGGCTGGAAGAATTGCAGCCAAGTTGGAAACAGCTCATGGTTGAGAAACTCGACGGCGTTGCGCTTGAGTCCTCCAACGGTTGGAACAATGCCGGTACCGGCCACTCTGCCAACATGGAGCTGAACTATACGCCCGAGCGTCCGGACGGCACCATTGACGTCAGCAAAGCGCTGGAGATCAACGAAGCTTTCATGATCTCGCGTCAGTTCTGGACCTCGCAGGTTAAAGACGGCGTGTTGAACGATCCGCATTCGTTTATCAATTCTACACCGCACATGAGCTTCGTTTGGGGCGATAAAAACGTCGAGTATCTGAACAAGCGCTATGAAGCACTGCAAAAAACCGTGCTGTTCCAGGGCATGAAATTCTCTACCGATCATAGCCAGATCCAGAAATGGGCACCGCTGATTATGGAAGGGCGCGACCCGCAGCAGAAAGTTGCCGCGACCTGGACGCCGGTAGGCACTGACGTCAACTACGGTGAAATCACCCGTCAGCTGATCGGCAGCCTCAAGAAAAACAGCAACTTCAAACTCGAAACCTCTTCAGAAGTTACCGACTTCAAACGTAACGCCGACAACTCATGGCACGTGACGGTTAAAGACGTGAAAAGCGGCACAGAGCGAGAGATTGATGCCAAGTATGTGTTCATTGGCGCAGGCGGCGGTGCACTGAAACTGCTGCAAAAAACCGGTATTCCTGAAGGTGACAACTACGCGGGCTTCCCGGTGGGCGGCTCGTTCCTGGTGACTGAAAACCCGGAAATTGCCAACCGTCATCAAGAAAAAGTTTACGGACAGGCTTCAGTGGGCGCACCTCCGATGTCAGTACCGCATCTGGATGCCCGCTACCTAGACGGCAAGCGCGTGGTGCTGTTTGGGCCATTCGCCACCTTCTCGACCAAGTTCTTGAAAAACGGTTCATTGTTTGACCTGCTGAGCACCACCACTACCAGCAACGTGATGCCAATGACTCACGTAGGTCTGGACAACTTTGACCTGGTTAAATACCTGATTGGCCAGGTGATGTTGAGTGATGACGACCGTTTTGCTTCGCTGAAGGAGTACTATCCGGATGCCAAGAAAGAAGACTGGAAACTGATCCAAGCCGGTCAGCGTGTGCAAATTATCAAGAAAGATGCTGATAAAGGCGGCGTTCTGAAGCTGGGTACAGAAATCGTGACCGATCAGCAGAAAACCGTTGCCGCCCTGTTGGGCGCATCACCGGGTGCTTCAACGGCAGCGCCGATTGCGCTTAGCGTGATGGAGAAGCTGTTCCCGCAGGAGTTCAAATCTGCGGAATGGCAGAGCAAAATTCGCGCCATCGTACCGAGCTTTGGTCAGAAACTGAATGATGACCCTGCGCTGACTCAGCGCGTGTGGGACGAAACTGCGGCCACGCTGCAGCTGGTGAAACCACCGGTTATTCAGATGACACAGAAAGCGGCAGATGCAGCAAATGATGCACAGCCAGCGGCCACTACTGCGCCTGCCAAGAGTGATATGGCGCTGTAAGTCCGTAGAGTCGTCAATCAGTCAGTAATAAAAAAGCGCCGAACTTTCGGCGCTTTTTTTATGCTTCCAGGGATTGCTCATGACGCCAATGCAGCGTCGGCAAAAGATAACGGTGCATGCTTTCTGGCTGTTTTTCATCGATAAGGTCGATGACCATTTCAAAACAGTGTATTGCCAGTTCCCGGCAGTCCTGCGCCACGGTGTCAATTTTTACCGACAGCGAGTCATAGAGAAAGTGGTCATCGAAACCGCAAAGGTGAATGTCGCTGGTGAGCAACTTATGCTGGCTCATGTAGCGTAATACGCCCTCCATCAGACCACAGGAGGCGACGTATAGCGCCTTCGGCGGCCGCCCAAGCCGCGCGCACAGGTTAGCAAACATCTCATAACCGGAGCTTGGGTGATAGTTGCCATAGACTATCCACTCTGGCTTGCAGCTTATGCCAGCGCGCTCTAGCCCCAGTTGAAAGCCGGCCAGTCGGTCGCGGGTGGGGGAGATACGTGGCTGCCCACCAATGAAGTAAAACTCGTCCTGATGATGCTTTGCCACCCGGGCAACTAACTGGGCGGAGGATTCTATCGCCTCGCATACCACCAGCGGCAGTGCGCTATTTTGCATATGACGGTCAAACAACACCACCGGCAGCTGTTGGCTGATCTTCACGTATTCCGCATCATTGAGCATGCTGGACGCAACAATCAGGCCATCGACCTGGCGCTGGATCAGATTATTGACGCCCAGCGTTTCCTGACTGGTATTTTCATCTGTGCAGGCAATCAACAGCTGCATGCCTTTCTCGCGGCACAACGTTTCTAGCTCATTGGAGTAGGCCGCAAAGCCGTAGTTGGTCATTTCAGGCACCACTAACCCGAGCGTAAAGCTGCGCGTTACATTAAGCGAACGCGCATGGATGCTGGGCTGATAGTGTTGTTCGGCCGCCACAGCAAGCACGCGATCTCGGGTGGCATCAGAAATGCGAAACTTTTTGCTGTGGCCGTTGAGTACCTGACTGGCCGTCGATTTCGACACCCCGGCAAGTTCGGCTATGCCACTGATGGTGATACGTTTTGTCTTTTTCACTGCGCCACGTTTTATTATCGGACAAGAGGGTTATTCTATCATGCAATTCGCCAACGGCCAGTAGCTCAGCGCAATCTGCTCACTTCCTGCCAGCGTTAAACGGGCGGGTAAGGTTGGAAAATAGCGTGAGGACATCACTGCCTCACCTTGATTAATAAAAATTTCAATACTGGAGCTGTCGCACAGCACAGTGAGCTGGCGCAGTGCGCCGTGCCAGAACCGGGTTTCAGGCTGGTTAGTACGGCGGTTTATGCGGGTCAGCGTCAGCCATTCACCGTCCCAGACCAGCGCTAATGCCTCGCCAAACTGGGCGCTAAACGGCTGATCAGTGTCTATTTCGACTTCGGCGTGGGTAATATCCCAGTGTGGCGCCTGCTGTGCCGTGCCGCTCCAGGTCTGTTTCTCTCCACGCAGGCGCTGCAGTTCGCGGGCAGGGCGCTGTATGACCTTACCCGCCCACAGCGTCAGTTCACGCACGCAGGTCAGAGTATGGATCCAACCCTGTTCAACGGTAGGCTGATAGAATTCATCGCCGTCAGGAATACCCATCCAGCCAATCATCAAACGACGACCGTCTTCGCTGAGCGTGGTTTGTGGCGCATAAAATTCAAAGCCCAGGTCTAGTTCGTTAAACTCGCCGTGCGGGAATTCACCGCGTTGATAGTCAAGTTCACCCACAAAATAGCCAGACTGGAAGGTGTTTAGATAACGATGCGGCTCGGCGGTTAGTCCCTGCGGACAGCAAATCAGCACATCGTTTTCCGCCAGTCTAAACAGATCCGGACATTCCCACATGTAGCCGAATTCACCTAGCCCGTTAAGTCCGGAACCGGCAATTTCGCCAAGAGATTGCCAGGTCAGTAAATCGGGGGATTGCAGCAGCAGGATTTTGCCTTGCAGGTCGAGGCTTTGCGCGCCGAGCACCATGAACCACTGCCCGTCGTGTTGCCACACTTTAGGGTCACGCACGTGGCCGGTATAACCCAGCGGCAGATTGAGCACTGGCCCTATTTTGTCAAACTCACCGTCGGCGTTTTCACGCGCCAGACATTGGAAGGCGGTGCGGCTGCCGTTGGCATATTTCACGTTGCCGGTGTAAATAAGGGTAAGATGCTGCTTATCCACCACCGCCGATCCCGAGTAGCAGCCGTGCGACTCATACTCCTCAGACGGGGCCAACGCCAGTGGCTCATGCCGCCAGTTGACGAGGTCCAGTGAGCTCCAGTGTCCCCAAAATTTGGCACCGTGCGCGCAGGCCAGCGGGTTCCACTGATAAAACAGATGATAGCGTCCGTTGTGCTGTACGAAACCGTTAGGGTCATTGAGTAAACCGACCGGAGGTGCCAGATGCCAACCCGGGCGATAGGCGCAGGCGTTGGCTTTAGCCTGCCCCGACACTACGCTGCGCAGCGCCTGTTTGAGCAAATGTGCTTCAGTCATTATTCACTCTCCGTTTTGTATTTCAGCAACAAAGACAGCACAAAGGCGCTGCCGAAGGCAATGAGCAGTCCGATAACGTAGCTAAGCATTGAACTGGCTTGCACAATCGCCAGGCCCGGTATAGCCGTCAGGCCTACGGCGGTCATATTGACGTGCATCGCCACCACCCAAGCGCCGCCGAGTGCGCCACCGGCCAGTGCGGCGAGGAACGGTTTCATAAAGCGCAGGTTGATACCAAAAATGGCCGCTTCGGTGATACCCAGCATCGCCGAGAAGGCCGATGGGACGGCGATAGCCTTAATTTTCGCATCGCGTGTTTTAAAATATACCGCCAGACACGCGCCGCCTTGGGCAATATTGGCCATCGACCAGATGGGCAGCAGAAAATTCACGCCGATATTAGGATTACCCAGCAATCCGGCCTCAATGGCATGGAAGCTGTGATGAATACCAGTAATAACGATAACGGAATAGAGTCCGCCAAAAATGAGTCCGGCCATCCAGCCCGCGTGGGTAATCAGGGTGCTCAGTATGAACGAAATGCCGTCGCCCAGTGCGCGACCGGCGGGGCCAATAACCAGAAACGCGATAAAGCCGGAAATAATCACCGTTAGAAACGGCGTAAGGATCAAGTCCAGCGCGTCGGGGATCACCTTACGCAGGCGTTTTTCGATAAAGCTCATAAACCAGACTGCCAGCAACACCGGAAACACGGTGCCCTGATAGCCTATCATCGCAATCTCGAGACCAAAGAAGTTCATGGTATGGAAACCGCTCGCCACGCCCCAGGCATTGGTCAGGGCGGGGTGAGTCAGTATGCCACCCAGTGTGGCACCTAGGAACGGATTACCCCCAAACTCGCGAGCGGCAGTAAAGCCAATCAGGATCGGCAGAATGATAAACGCCGCCGAGCTAAACATGTCGAGCATGATAAAAATTGCGCTGTCGGGGCTGGCCCAGCCGTAAGTTTTAACCATCCCTAGCAGGCCCATCAACAGGCCGGATGCTACAATAGCGGGGATGATCGGCACAAAAATATTCGACAGCACGCGCGCAATGCGCTGAAAAGGATTTAATTTTTGCGCCGCAATGTTGGCGGCCTCTGATTTGCTGGACTCACTGATGCCTGCCGCTTTAATAAACTCTGCGTGGACTTTATTGACCAAGCCGGTGCCAAAAATGACCTGAATCTGCCCGGCATTGCTGAAACAGCCTTTTACGCCTTCTACTTTTTCAATCGCCTTTTTGTCTATCAGGCTGTCGTCGATCAGCACGAGTCTCAGCCGCGTTGCACAGTGTGCCGCGCTGGCAATATTTTCTTTCCCGCCCAGCAGGGGAAGCAGTTGGTTTGCGATTGCGTTGATATTCATAGTATCCCTTAAATTATCCTTGCCTGTCTGCGCCCGTTTAGACCAGGCGCATCTTTGTTCATCAAACCGGTGTCTTTATTTAGAACCAAGTTTCCATTTGAATGCCGAAATTCCACTGCCCGCCTGCGGTAAATCCGTCGGTGCCAAAGGCGTCGCTGGAAGAATAGTTGTCGAGATCTTTGCTCCAGTCCATATAACTGGCGAAGAATCGAATTTCTGGTCGGCTCAGCATGTCGCTGATATCACCGACTTTAAAGGTGGGAGCAAAGGTCAGCTTATAGAAACCTCCGCTGACTTTGTTGTAGCTGTTGTAGCCCCGCGGGTCGAGATTCATATACTGATAACTGCCTTCATAAGCCAGCTCGAAGTTGTCGGTTATTTTCTGAATCAGGCGAGCGTTAAGCGTGACCCATTTGTAATCATCCCCCGAAATGTAGCGATCCTTACTTTGCTGCGCCAATATCGCGGGTGCAATGCTCCAGTCCTTGCTTAGCGGTGTAATGCCGTAAGTTGCCAGACGCAGCGTATTGGCATCGGCAGTCAGGCGGCCATCGGAACCAAGAGCCTTCACTTCTGCCCCTAAGCCGTGACCGTACAACAGCGCCGTTTTAGACGTGCCCTCACGCAGGCCATAGAAGCTATCACCGTGGTAGGCCAACATGGTATGGAAGCCCGTTTCTGCGGCATTGCTGCGGCCCTGTATTGCGTCGTTTTCACGCTGCTGATTGTTTTTGCCGCGCAGTCCACTGAGCATCCACTGCATTGGGCCAGCGAAGTTATTGGCGGTAACAATGTAGTTCTCAATACGGGTATCGTTGTTGTTGTCGTCTTTAAGGTCGTCAAAGTTTCGCCCGTAAAGTGAGAAGTTACTTTTCAGGTTATCGCCCCATTTCACATCATAAATGCCGCCGCCGGTGCCGGAGAGGAAGATGATGTCAGAGTCTAGCCAGTGAATATCGAAGTTGTCGCGGTCGAAACGCTTACCGGCCCATAGCGTGGTGTCTTTAAACGCGCCGGTGAAGGTAGGGAGCGAGCCTAGCTCCACAAACGCCTGACGAACGTTGAGTTCACTGGTGGCGCCGGTCCAGTCGTTATAGCTGCGCTGGCCGTCTGCCAACATCACCTTGTAGCGCGACGTCGCACCGCTGGCCATGGTTTGGCGATGCTCCAGATTCACTTCAACATAGGTGTTGTTTTCATTGCCGAGGCGACCCACTGCGCCACCGGTCTGGCCGGCAGGCGTTACGTAGGGACCGCTTTCCGTCGAGGCGCCTGAGTCGTTCATGATGATGCCTGACCGCGCATAACCACTGAATTTAAAGCCGTCGTCGCCGTGAGATGTGCTCTTTTCATTATTAGCTAGCGTTTCGGTACGCTGTGCCACGTTGGCGGCTTGTTGCTGCGTTTTTTCGGCCGTTCTGGCCACCTCACGCGTCTGAATTTCATTGTTAGCCGTGCGAGTTTCGAGCTGCTTAACCTGTTTTTCAGCTTCGCTGGCGCGCGCCTCGGCCTTGGCCGCGCGGTTTTCAGCCAATTGGAGACGTTTTTCCATCGCATTAAGGCGAGCTTCAATGTCTAGGGGAGAAGATTCAGCACCCACGGCGGCGTTGGAAAGAATAAGACCAATAGCAACAGCGAGGTAGCGAGGTTTGATCATCATTTTTATCACTCTTAAGAGGTTTAATTATTATGGGAAAACATAATTAGCTAAAAAGCTAAACTGGTTTTCCTGCACACAATAATCATTGGCCTCGTCGCTTTGCAATCATGTTAGGCAGTAAAAGAGCGAAATTGTGATCTTGTTGGCAAATCCAATCACTGATGTGATAATTCAGTTGCGCCTGATAAGCTAAACCGGTTTTCTCTTTTATCATAAAGTCATAACACGCAGGGAATGAAGATGAATAATCGAGTGTGGGTGTTGGGAGATGCGGTAGTGGATTTAATCACTCAGGGTGATGACAGTTTCCTAAAGTGCCCAGGCGGCGCACCGGCCAACGTGGCGGTCGGCGTCCGTCGTTTGGATGGCGACAGCGCGTTTATAGGGCGAGTAGGGGACGATCCCTTCGGTAAATTTCTGCAAGATACCCTGCGCGATGAGGGGGTTGACGTAACTTGCATGCTTAAAGACGCCGCGCACCGCACCTCTACCGTCGTGGTTGAAAACGCTGACGATGGCGAACGTTCTTTTACCTTCATGGTACGCCCGAGTGCGGATCTCTTCCTTGAGCCTGGTGATATCCCGCCCTTTGAACAGGGGCAGGTACTGCATCTCTGCTCAATATCGCTTTCAGCCGAACCTTCCCGCTCGGCAGCTGTGTTAGCCATGCAGCGCATGCACACGGCAGGAGGTATTGTTTGCTTCGACCCGAATATTCGCCAAGATTTATGGACAAGCGAACAGGATTTACGTGAATGCCTGCATCAGGCACTGTTGCTGGCGGACGTGATTAAAGTTTCAGAGGATGAGCTGAGCTTTTTAACCGCAGAACCGCAGACAGCGGCGGCCGTCGATATTATGGTACAGCGCTATCGGCCTAAATTGCTGCTGGTGACGCAGGGTAAAAAAGGGGTCACGGTTTATGTACGGCAGACATCATCGATAAGGCATTATTCGGCGCCAACCATCAAGGTTGTTGATACTACCGGGGCGGGAGATGCTTTTGTGGCGGGGCTTCTGGCGGGATTGGCGCAAAGCGGAGTAGAGACTTCAGAGCAGCAGTGGTCAGCCATTTTGGCTCAAGCAATAGCCTGTGGAGCACTGGCAACCACCGCGAAAGGTGCCATGACCGCACTGCCTAACCGCGAGCAGCTTAAGACTTTTCTGGAGACTGAAGCTCGGTAGCGGTTAAGAGCCAGATAAAAGACAATAAATCCGCCACGAAGTAAACGGCACCTTAATCAGTGGTTGGGATGCCGTTTTATCTATTGGGCGTTCTTATTATTTCATCGCGCAATGGAACCACTACAGGTCCGGATCGTCTGGCGTAATGCCTACCACCAACTCCAGCGTTTTACGTAAAATGTCCTGCTCAACCACGTCGAGGGTGGCTTCCATTTTGGCCAGCAGGCTCAAAATAATGGCTTTTTTGGTGATGAAACCTTGCTGCGCGGTAATTTTTCTTATCACAGCACCCAGAACTTCTGTTTCGCTGGCATACAGATCGCCTGCGCTTGCAAAATGCTCGAAAACCTCATTCTCTTCAGAGAGTTGCTGCATGTGCCGTGTCCTCTTAAGGCAAAGTGCCCCGTTATAAATTAAGTTGTGCGATTAAAATTGATCAGTGTTTTTTCTTATCGTCAGTCGGGCCTGATGAAGAAAAAATGTGGCCGACGTTATCGCTTCCGCGGACCTTAAAAGTAGTTTGTTGCCGAGTAGCATTCGCGCTATTGCGGACTTCTGTTATTGCTTTTTCACAGGCACGCTGACGAAGCGCATTTTTCTCAGTAACTGCCATCGATTTGAGTTCGGCAACAAGGGCAGCGGTAGAGACTGGGCCGCCACCGTGCAACATTGCCAGCACGGCTTTCCCCATTACGATATCAATTAATTTTTCGTCGTCATTTCTATTCATATCAGCTTCTCGGAATTCAGGTGCCTATTTATAAGATACCAGAAAACTTATGAATCACGTTCAAGCACCAAGCGAATAAGCTCATGGTAATGCTTTTCCTCGTCAGCGTTTTTTGCGTTCTCGATTCGACTCAGCAATTTTGTGCACAAGTTTCTACGATTCAGGCTCACCCCAGCCCGCAAAATTTCAACCACAATTTGACCCATTGTCTCATCCTGTGAAAGGGCAGGGACATTGTTAAGCATGTAAAGGGTATCGCTCATCTGTGATTTACTGTATTCGTCCTGACGCATAAGTAATCCTTAACACGATGGGGTTGATAACGCTCAATTTTATACGTGCAAAGTTATACACAAGCACGAATTTGTACAACTATATTAGATTTGAATGTTTATTTTTTTTGTCAAAAGATGCTAATCTTTTTAAATCAGATGGTTAACAATTATTTGGGGGCGTTGAAAGGCGGTTTTAAATGTATAGACATGCATAAAATTGATTATTCTTCACATAAAAACACAACGCCAACTGACTGCCCTATAGGCAGGCACGTTGGCGAGTAGGGTGAGTTAACCACGATTTTTCGGGGAAGGTACCAGCCTAATGGTTTGCCTTGAGGGGGCTACACTGCTCCCGTGGTAGTTGGAGTCTAGCCAGCCTGACCTTTCAGGAGACACACTCCCAAGACTGCAATAGCCTTGAAGCCAGCGGCAAACTTCATGCATCAACAACAGTCGATTTTCATCTTCTTCTACTTCGGCCATACTCTTAAGGTTTTTCAGCAACGTATTGACGTTCACATCCTCCCTGTTGAAGATAAGGTTCATTGCCGCCTCGCCAATCAGAGCGTTGCCCTTTGCTTCATCAGAAATAATCATTATTACCTCTAGGATTATTATTAAGTTTACACACTACATCATTGAGTATAGACCAGAACCGCCTTATTACTTTTTCACCCACGTTGGCAGGACGCGATTCACTGGGTGAACGGCGGCGTATTATAGGGGGCAAGTGGGCTGGTGAGCTTATGTTAACAACATCCAACTGTCATGGGAGACGGGATGAGAACACTGTCGGAAGAACGTAGGAAATCAATTATTGATACGGCTACGGCGCTTTTTCAGGAGATGGGTTATGAACGCACCTCAATGAATGAGGTTGCCAAAAGAATGGGGGGATCAAAAGCCACGTTGTATAACTATTTTGCTTCGAAGGAAGAGTTGTTCGAAAAAGTGGTGAGAACCTACAGTACGCAGTTGCTGGCCGCCGCCGCGTCAGAGCTTTCCACTTACAGTGATCACACCACAACGCTTGAGCAAAAACTCCAGCGCTTTGGTGAGCGGATGCTCGAAATTTTAGTTACCGATGACAAGGCGATAAAAATTTACCGCTGCGTGATTGGTGAGGCGGGGCACTCTAATATTGGTGAGCTGTTTCTTGCCTCTGGCACTCAGGAAAGCATGGATAAGTTGGCCGAGTTGATGTGGGTTGCCATGGAGAATGGTGAGCTGGCAGCGGGAGATGCGGTGCTCAGGGCGACACAGTTTACCTCGCTGATGAGAGCAGAAGTTGACATTGTGCTCTATCAGCGTGTCCCGGTGCTGTTTAAACCCGATCAGATTACATTGATGGTTAAACGTGGCGTGCAGATTTTTTTATACGGCGCATCGGCAATTAAAATGCAGAAAGATCCCTAACGGTTATTGACCTTCTGCATTGAACATCTTCCCCAGTTTTAGCCGTTGTGCGGTGCGGGTAGCCTTTTTATTGCTTCTAGCAGGGGGGCTGTTTTACCCGCTGCACAAAGGCGGATCCACCCTTCGCCTGCCGGGCCAAAAGCGACGCCGGGCGCGACCGCCACACGCTGAGTCAGTAAAAAGTGTTCTGCCCACGCAGCCACATCACCCTCGCTGACGTGTGAAACGTCAATCCAGATATAAAATGCGCCCTGCGGACGTTGATAGTTAAAACCCCGATGGTCGAGCACCGCACAGGCGGCTTCAATGTTGCTGCCATAGTGCGCGCGGGCCTCGTGAACGCACGATTGAGGGCCTTCAAGGGCGGCGAGTACCGCGAGTTGCGCCGGGGAATTGACGCAGCTAACGGTAGCTTCCTGCGCGGCTCGGAAGGTTGATGCCACGCCCGGCGGTGTCACCAGATATCCCACGCGACCGCCGGTCAAACCATAAGTTTTTGACACTGAATAAACGCTAAATACCCGACCTTCGGTATCGAGCGACGCGACGCTGGTAAACGCATGCGAAAAGGTGAAGTACTCGTAAACTTCATCACTTATCACCCACAAATCGTGTTTGGCGGCAAAATGCAGCAGTTCGGTCAATTTTTCAGCACTGTAAACCACGCCAAGTGGATTAGATGGGCTGTTAATCAGTAACACTTTGGTACGTGAGGTAACGCTTTGCTCAAGATTGGACAGCGAAGGCTGAAACTCATCTTCTGCTTTTAAATGATAAGGCACCGGCACCGCGCCAAGCAGTGTCGGGATCATCGAAAAAGTGGCATAGCCCGGGTCAGGTATTAGGATCTCGTCACCGGCGGTGAGGGTTAATGACATTGCCATGTGCAGCGCCTGTGAGCCGCCTGCGGTGACGTGGATTTGATCATCGTCAACCCGATAGTGATTATCACGCTCGAGCTTGGTGGCAATCGCTGAGCGAAGTAGGGCCATTCCGCTGTTGGGGGTGTAATTCGTGACGTCGGCATTCCAAGCGCTGGCACCGGCATCAAGAATGTGTCGGGCGACGGGCCTTTCTGGCTCACCAATGCTCAGTTGAATGACATCGTCGAGGGCTGAGGCCAACTCGTAAATGCGGCGAATTCCCGATGCAGGGATGGCCAGTGCGTTGGCAGAAATGTGCGGCATAAAATCTCCAGATGGGCGGTAGGCAGGTCAGTCTGACGACGAGCAAGTCAGCTATAAGTTTTACTGAAGATTAAAAAATAAGTAAAGCCGTGCGGGCATAGGCAATCGTTATGCGGGGGTAGCAGGGGCGGTGGTGAGCAAATAGACAAGGGATGCGCAAAAAAAAGCCCCCGCGCAGGCGGAGGCTAGCGTTTACAAGCTAACAGTTAGTTAACCTGAGTCGGCATACCGGAGCGCAGAGCAATGGCTTTATCAAGCACCTGCTGGTTAACGCTTGGGTTTGCCATCACAGTGGCGTTGGTGCCGGAAAGGCTGATTGGCAGCGGCTGCTGTGAGTCGAACTCTTCCTGATTAGCTGACAGTGGGTTATGCACTTCAATATAACGCGCACCGTTGGCCAGCACGGCAGTTTTCACCGGCTCATTGATAAACTGCACGCGGGTGCCGACTGGCACGTTCTCGAACAGCCACTTGATGTCGGCGTCACGCAAACGCACACAGCCGTGACTCACGCGCAGGCCAATACCAAAGTTGGCATTGGTGCCGTGAACAGCGTACAGGCGACCGACATAGAGCGCATACAGGCCCATTGGGTTATCTGGGCCAGCCGGGAAGGTTGCGGGCAACCATTGACCCTGCGCCGCATATTCTTCATGCATTTTGGCCGTAGGTGTCCAAGTAGGACCGGCTTTTTTATGCTGTACCGTGGTCACCCAGTTCAGCGGGGTATCTTTACCCAGTTCACCGATACCAATTGGCAATACCACTACGGTGTTCGTGCCCTTCGGATAGTAGTAAACGCGCATTTCTGCACTGTTGATGACCAGACCTTCGTGTGGAGTATCTGGCAGGATCAACTGTTGAGGAATAGTCAGTACGGTGCCAGACGTTGGCAGGTAAGTGTCTACGCCCGGGTTAGCTTCCAGCATGTTTGCCAGACCCATTTGATACTGTGCAGCGAAATGCTCCAACGGCAGTTTGTTATTTTGTGGAACGACAACGGTGATGTTTTCACCAACTAAACGGCCATTGTTTGCTGGCAGTGGATAGACAACTGCAGAAGCAGCCTGGCTATACGCAGCAACAGCTAAAACCAAAGTAAAGATCGCGCGAATGCTCATTTTCATATTTTCTAAGGTTATTCTTGCCACACAGGCACTGGTTTATGGGATTTTACCCGGAATGCAGCATCCGGATTGACCCTTATATTGTATGTACACAGGCGCTTGAGAGTGAATCAAGATGTGTAACCAATCACTTTTCAGGGATGCTAATTATAAAGAAATATTTCAAACAGGCCAAAACTTTCTCAAAAATCTAACAAACGATGGCTTGTTTTGATTTTTTTGCTTTCGTAAAGCGTCAATCGATGGCGAGTGGTTGGACTAAAGAGAGAGCTGCGCACGAAAAGTCCGTACGCAGCGAGGGCGGGTTAAACGTTAAGCTTAGAAGTCATAGCCAACCGTTGCGACGACGGTGCGCTCTTGGCCCCAGTAGCAATAGCTGGTGCCGTAGCAGGCTGCCACGTACTTCTTATCGGTCAGATTGTTGACGTTAAGCTGAACGTAAGCGCCTTTCAGGGAGGGCGCAAAGCTTGCAAGATTCATTTTCACCGAGGCGTCAAACAGCGTGGTTGAGGCAATGCGTTGGGTATTGGCGTTATCGGCCCACTGCTTGCCGATGTAGCGCGCACCGCCGCCGACGTTGATGCCGAGACCTGCATCATATTGCGCCCACAGCGAGGCCATTTGGTTTGGCGTGACGTATGGCGTATTGCCGCTGGTACCGTCAATCGCGTCTTCGTATCTCACGCGGTTGTAGGTATAACCGGCAATGATGTTAAGACGGTCGGTCACTTTACTGCGCGCTTCAAGCTCGATGCCCTGTGAATGCACTTTGCCCGCGGGGTCGAAATAGCTGCCGATAACGACGCGGTTGCCGACGTCTTTTTGCGTCAGGTCATACAGCGCGACGCTGTACATATTGCTGCTGCCCACCGGCTGGTATTTTAAACCTGCCTCGTACTGCTCGCTGGTCATCGGTTTAAGCAGCGTGCCGTTCTGGCCTGATAGGGCAGAAGGGGTCATCGCCTGACTGTAGCTGACGTAAGGCGAAATGCCGTTGTCAAAGGCATACAGCAGGGAGGCACGGCTGCTGAAGTGTTTGTCGCTGCGCTCGCTGTCGGTTTCTACGCCGTAAATACTTTCGTACTGAGTATTTTTGGTTTTCAGCGTGTCATAGCGACCAGACAGCGTCATGTGCCACTTGTCGTACACCATATCATCTTGCAAATACACGCCAGACTGTTGATAGCGACGTTTACCGTGTGTTGAGCTGTAAAGGTCAACGGCGTTACCGCCCGAGACGCCGGTGTAAGGGTCAAGCGTGGTGGCATAACCCCCCTGCGCATCCAGCGTATTGGTGTAATGCTGGAAATCAAAGCCCAATACCACTTTATGCTGTAGCGCTGCGGTGGCGAAATCAGCTTCGAGCTGGTTATCAATCGCGAACGAATCAAGCGAAGACTGCTCGCCGGAATAGTAGCGGTTTAACAGCGTACGGTCGGCATTCCAGCCGCCCTGATACACCTGTTGCAGCGAGGTGTTTGAGTGGGTGTAGTTGGCGTTTTGGCGGAAAGACCAAGTGTTATTGAAGCTGTGCTGGAACTCATAGCTGTATATCTGTTCCCAACGTTTGAATTCGTTACGCGAGCTTTCGCCGTCAAAGAATCCGCGGCCAAGTTTGTCGCCACGGCTGGAGTAGATGCTGCCGTCGCCCGGCACCGCCGCGTGATAGCCGCCTGAGGGGTCTTTCTGCAAATAGGCGCGCAGCAGCAGCGAGGTATTTTCATTCGGCTGCCACAGCAACTGTGGCGAAAGTGCATAGCGCTCTTCGCGCTGGTGGTCGTACTGTGTGTCGCTGGTGCGGGTCAGACCGGTCAGGCGGAACGCCCACTGATCGTTAATTGCGCCCGTATAGTCAAACGCGCCGCCTTTAGTATTGAAGTTGCCGCCGGACAAACGCACGTGGCCTTCACTAGCAAACTGTGGGCGTTTGCTGGTTTCCATCACCAGTCCGCCTGGGATGCTTTGCCCGTAAAGTGCGGAGGAAGGACCTTTAATGACGTCGATGCGCTCAAGGAACCAAGGGTCAACTTGGACGATATTGTAGCTTCCGCCGTCGGAGGCCATGCGCAAGCCGTCGAGGAACACGTTATCGACATCACCGCCGTGGAAACCGCGCAGTGAAACCGTGTCGTAGCGCGTGGCGCCGCCGGCAAAGTTGGTGAACACGCCCGGCGTGTAGTTCAGCGCAGAGTTAACTGTGGTTGCATTCTGGTCGTCCATTTGCTGGCGAGTGACCACCGAAACAGACTGCCCGGTAGTAATCAGCGGAGCATCGGTCTTGGTCGCCGCCTTGCTGGTTTTGGCAGTGTAACCCTGAGTTGGTGCATCGGCGTTATCAGAAGGTGACGCTGTGACCACGACAGTATCATCGGCGAAGGCGGCCAAAGGAGAAAAAATGGCCAACGCGCACAGGACGGTGAGGCGCTTGAATGGAAAAGCAAACAACATGATTCATATTCCCTATAAAAATTGTTTTCTCAAACAGTCAATAAAGTACGTTGCGATCAAAACAGGAGGTTCAGCGCCTATGTCAGGATTCTTACGCCAAAACGCAAGCATGGTAAACGAAATGATAAGTAGTATCATTATTATTTAATATAATTAGTGACATTTCCCAACATTTATTGACAGCTAAGGTCTTTGGCAATCCTGATTTATTGAAGGAGGGTGGTTTTTTTCATAAGACATTACACGACAAATTTCTGTCGCGTTTTGCTAAGAGGGGAAGACAAAAAAACGCGGTAATAGGAGGGGGTATCGCGCGATATTTTAGCCGAGTGTGGACTGCCGTGCGGCAATGATTTCCATGCCAATCTGCTGACCGTAGGAGAGTTCCAGCGTGTTGCCGTCTGGATCGGTGAAGAATGCCCAGTAGCCTACCGGTGGCAGTGATTGCTGTGCTTTTCGGCGCAGAACGCCTTCCTGTTCAGCAAGTTTTACCTTAGCGTCAATTTCTTCGCGGCTACTGCAGGCGATGCCAAGATGGCCAAAGGGACCCAACGGGGTGTCGACGGTGGTTTGTGACTGCACCAGCACCAGTGCGAAAGGACGGGTTAAATCTGACAGCCAGGCCACCTTTTGTGCCTCGGCTATGCCGGGCTCACGCTGATGGATAATCTGCATTGCCGCATAGCGCTGATAAAATTCGATGCTTTTTTTGAGGTCTTTAACCTGTAATGCAATATGGCTGAATCCGACATCGTTCACTGACATACGCCTGCTCCTTGTTAACGCTCAACTGCCTGTAATTGGGATAAAGTTTTGAGATTGGGACGGGGTCAACCGACAAGAGCTTCATCCCTGAGGCTACCTGTCGATTGTCGCAACGCGGTTTTACTGGATTAAGAAACGCTTTAGGCCAGCACCAGTCCGAGTACGGCGCCAAGCGCCAATACCCAAAGTGGATGAATTTTCTTGTTCATCGCCAGCAGCGTACACAGGGCGATAACAGCGGCAAGCATGACGCTGGTGGCCGAAGCCTTAGCGATTAACAGGCCGCTGGATATAACCAACCCCACGGTAACCGGCACCAGTCCACTTTGGACTATGCGACGCCAGGGTTTATCTTTGTAGCGTTTCCAGCCGCCCATTACGATAAGCGTGATAATCGACGATGGACCAAATTTTGCCAAGGATGACACCAGCAAGCCGGCCCATCCGGCAACCTGCCACCCTACCAGCGGCACAATCATCATGTTCGGACCAGGTGCAGACTGCGCCAGCGCAAAAAGGGCGCTGAATTCTTGGGCACTCATCCAGTGGTGATTCTGCACCACTTCACGCTGCATCTCAGGCAGAATCGTGTTACCGCCGCCAAATGCCATCACTGAAAGCTGGGTAAACAGCAGCGCCAAGGTAATGAGGATGCCGGTCATTTTTGACTTCTCCAGAACAGCAGAATGCTAATGGGGGCCAGAACCAGCATCACCGAGAGCATCGGTAAACGCAGTACGGCGATGGCGATAACCCCGAGCGTCACAATAGCCAGCTGCAACCATTTTCCTCTAAGCGGCAACAGCATCTTGATGCCTGTAGAGAGCAGCAGGCCTGCCGCGCCGGCGGCGAGACCAGCAAACAGATGTTCAACCACCACGTCATTTTGATAGCGGGCATAAACCAGTCCGAGACCGACAACGATGGCGGTGGGGGCGCAAATAAGTCCAAGGATCGCCGCCAATGCCCCCTTAAGACCTTGAAATTCATTACCTAGCGCGACTGACAGGTTAATGATGTTGCCACCGGGTAAAAATTGGCACAGGCCCAGCAACTCAGTAAACTCGTCGCCGCTTAACCAGTTTTTCTTCTCCACGATCATTCGCCGCGCCATCGGCAATACGCCGCCAAATCCGGTTAACCCCAACATAAAAAAACCAATGAAAAGTTCGCGACAGTTCGGCGTGATGCCTGAATGAGCGGGTAGATTTTCGTGGCTGACATTGCTATTCAAAGGTGCTGACATGAATACGCTCGGTTATAAAAATAGTTAATTGAGGTATGCTTTTTAAGTATGATGCCAGTTGATATGTCAGTATGTCTAATTCATTTAAAGAACATAAAGGATACCTTTAAGGTATGGCAGATATTGAACTGAGGCGGTTACGCGCGTTTGTAACTGTGGTTGAAGAAGGCAATATTACTCGTGCGGCACAACGTCTGTACATTCAACAGCCGCCACTGACCCGACTATTGCAGAGCCTTGAGGAGGAGTTTGGCGTTAAGCTACTTGAGCGCTTACCGCGTGGGGTAGAGCCGACAGAGATAGGTAAGATACTATTTCAAGAAGCGAAATTACTGCTCCAGCGTGCCGAAAATCTCAATGCCACCCTGCAGCGAGCGTCCGAGGGCAAGCAGGGTAATATTCGTATCGGATTCACCAGTTCGGCCGCTCTGCATGCGTTTGTGCCCAATGTGCTGCGCCGCTATCGCGAGGTGTATCCGCTGGTGACCGCACAGCTTGAAGAGTCTGGTAGTACAGAACTTTTGCAGGCGCTGGTCAACAGAACCCTGGACGTGGCGTTTGTACGCACACCGGTGCTGGGCATGCCTGAGCTGAAAATTGAGCGAATTTTACAGGAGCCGATGATGGTTGCGCTGCCGGTTGGGCATCCACTGGCTCAGGATACAGGCGGTCCTATAGCGCTAAATAGTCTCAATAATGAAGGGTTTATTTTATACCGACGCCCGGCGGGCCAGGGGCTTTACGATGCAATTCTGGCGGCTTGTTATCGGGCGGGATTCAGTCCGCGCATTATTCAGGAGGCACCGCGTTTAACCTCGTGCCTGAGCCTGGTCGGTGCAGGGCTCGGCGTCTCAATCGTGCCCGCCTGTATGGTCAGATTAGGGGGTGACGGCGTGGTGTATTTACCGCTGTCAAACGCCGCCGAACTGCACGCGCCGCTCTACTTGGCGCAGCGTAAAGAGGTGGCGCAGCGCAAAGATCAACAAAGTTCGGCGATGATCAATACGTTCTGCGCGCTGGTGAAAAGTCAGCTTGATGAGGCGAAATAGCGTTTATTTTTCTTGCGCGTTGTTTTCAGGCAGATGGCGAGCGGTGGACTCCAGCGTAATGCTGTCGTTTTCGACCGCGTGCAGCAGGGAGTCGAGCAGGCCAGGAAAACGTGCGTCCAGATCTTCGCGACGCAGCGACAGTAGATTGGCGCGCCCGTCCGGCCGCTGCCAGATAACCCCACTCTCACGCAGCACCCGCCAATGGTGAGTCAGCGTTGACTTGGACAACCCTTGCAGTAGGGTACCGCAAGGGTGTTCACCGCCATTGGCCAGCCTTTGCACCACCGCCAACCTCAAGGGATTTCCCAACGCAGTCAAAACATTTTCTAAGCGGATCTGCTCACGTTCCGGATGGTTGGCAATCATAGTTTTCCTGTTCGATACTCAATAGATCTTGATAAAAGGCGCATGGTCGCCCTTTTTGAAACCGGATCATAGCCCACACACTCTTTGCGATGCAACGGCCAGGCTTAAGCCTAGAGCGATAACACTGATAGCAAATAACTATTGTTCGTATATACTCGTACAATTGTAGTATGTTTGCGTTCTATCAATACATAGACACGTCGACGGGAAACAGTTCCCGCCTTAACCATTAGCCATCCTCTACTAAGGACATTATATGGCTCGCAAAACTCCTATTGAGCGCTACCGCAATATTGGTATCTCAGCACACATCGACGCCGGTAAAACGACCACCACCGAGCGCATCCTGTTCTACACCGGCATGAACCATAAATTGGGTGAAGTGCATGACGGTGGAGCAACAACGGACTGGATGGCGCAGGAGCAAGAGCGTGGCATTACGATTACCTCAGCGGCGGTAACCTGTTTTTGGCAGGGGATGGACCACGGGTTCGACGAGCATCGTATCAATATAATCGACACGCCTGGGCACGTTGACTTCACCATTGAGGTGGAGCGCTCGATGCGCGTCCTCGACGGTGCGGTAATGGTGTACGACTCGGTAGGCGGCGTGCAGCCGCAGTCGGAAACCGTGTGGCGTCAGGCCAATAAATACAAGGTTCCTCGTCTGGCCTTCGTTAATAAAATGGATCGTCAGGGCGCCGATTTTTTCCGCGTACGGCAGATGATGGTCGACAGGTTGAAGGCGAATCCGGTGCCGATAGTTATCCCTATCGGCAGCGAAGAGCATTTTTCTGGCGTGGTTGACTTGCGTAAAATGCGTGCCATTTATTGGGACGACGCCACGCAGGGCATGACGTTCAACTATGCGCCTATACCGGCCGAGCTGCTGATTAGCGCCGAACAGTGGCGAGAGAAAATGGTTGCGTCCGCGGCCGAAGCGTCCGACGAGTTGATGACTAAATATCTCGAAGAGGGGGATTTAAGTGAGGATGAAATCACCTTCGGCCTGCGTAAGCGCACCATCGCCGGTGAAATTCAGCCGATGCTGTGTGGCAGCGCGTTTAAAAACAAAGGCGTTCAGCGCATGCTGGATGCAGTCGTCGAGCTGATGCCTTCACCGCTGGACATTCCACCTGTGGTGGGCAGTGATGAAGACGGTAATGAAATTCATCGTCAGGCGGACGATGGCGAAAAGTTCTCGGCGTTGGCGTTCAAGCTGATGACCGACCCGTACGTCGGCCAACTGACTTTCGTGCGCGTCTATTCTGGCGTGTTGTCCAAGGGGGACAGCGTCTACAACCCAATTCGCGGCAAGAAAGAGCGCATTGGCCGTATCGTGCAGATGCACGCTAACGTACGCCACGAGGTAGACGAAATACGCGCCGGTGATATTGCCGCCTGCGTGGGGCTGAAGGACGTTACCACCGGTGAAACGCTCTGTGACCCAACTGCACTGATAACGCTGGTTAAAATGGAGTTTCCTGAGCCGGTTATTTCCCAGGCAATTGAGCCAAAAACCAAGGCCGATCAGGAAAAAATGGGCATTGCACTTCAGCGCTTAGCCTCGGAGGATCCGTCGTTTCGCATTCGTACCGACGAAGAATCAGGGCAGACGATCATTTCCGGCATGGGTGAGCTTCATCTTGAGATAATCGTTGACCGCATGAAGCGCGAGTTCGGCGTTGAGGCCAATATCGGCAAGCCGCAGGTGACTTATCGTGAAACCGTGCGTAAGAAAGTGGAAGACGTTGATGGCAAATTTGTTCGCCAATCTGGGGGCAAAGGGCAGTACGGCCACGTGGTGTTTACACTCGAGCCTCAGGAGTCCGGTAAAGGCTTTGCGTTTGTCGATGCCACCAAAGGCGGCGTGGTGCCGCGTGAGTTCATCCCTGCGGTAGAAAAGGGCGTCGTTGAGGCGTTGAGCAACGGCATTTTGGCCGGATATCCGGTGGTGGATGTCAAAGTGACACTGACCTTTGGTTCCTATCACGAGGTGGATTCGTCGGAAATGGCCTTCAGAATGGCGGCAATCTTTGGTTTCAAAGAGGCGGCCAGACAGGCCAGCCCGGTGATCCTTGAGCCAATGATGCACGTAGAGGTCGAAACACCCGAAGACTACGCCGGTAGCGTGATGGGAGACCTCTCTTCACGGCGCGGAACGGTGCAGGGCATGGAGGAGATCCTCGGCGGCGGCGGTAAGCTTATTAAAGCCGAAGTTCCACTCTCAGAGATGTTTGGTTATTCCACCGTGCTTCGTTCAATGTCGCAGGGCAGAGCAACCTACACTATGGAGTTTCACCACTATGCCGAAGCGCCGCGCAACGTGGCGGATGACATCATTACTTCACGGTCCAGATAATCATTAAGTGTAAAAAAGGCCAGTCCGCGAGGGCTGGCCTTATATTTACAGGGTGATAGGGTTAAAAGCACTCACCCTGCTGATAAATATCGGGTCGATTAATTTGCCAGACGAAGTTTTCAGCGTTTACTGCCGAATAACCGACTTTTTCATACAGTCCGGCGGCAGTGGAGGTCACCAGCATAATACGTCGGAGCTGTATCAGCGTCGGGTGCTCCAGGCACGCCGACATCATCCATCGCGCCAGTCCCTTTCCCTGATACTCTTCAATCACAAAGACGTCACATAAATAGCCGAATGTTGCAAAGTCGGTTACCAGCCGAGCAAAGCCGATCTGCTTACCCAGATGATAAAGGCCAAAGCACAGGCTGTGATCAATCGCCGTATTAACCACCTCGCTTTTGATGCCCTTTGCCCAGGTCGAACGGGTTAAAAAGGCGTGAATAAACGGTCGATCGAGTGTCGACTTATCGGAGGTAAGGGCGTAATCGCCGTGCTGCCATAGGGTCGTCGTGTATTCCAATCCGTCTTCCTTTTATTCAGGGAGTTAAGTTGCCGTTTATTACCCGCTGATACGCTAATTTTACTAACTCGATGTGTGAAGCCTGTGCGCTGCTGTGCAGATGCGCAAGCTCAGGCACGGCGACGAAAACAGGCTGACAGCGCGGATAATCTCGTATCCGCAGCTCGGGCTCGATAGAGGTAAAATAGGCCTGCGTCGGAATATCAAAACCCGCTGCGGCATGTACCGCCGCCGAATCACAGGTCAGCATCGCCGAGGCATGTTTGATCCACGCCAGAAAATGGCCCGTATCAGGCGAAAGATTTCTGATATCAATATATTGCGCGTGGTTCACATCGCCAAATCCCAATACTGGTAGCGCGTACTGCTGCCACAGTTTTTCGATCACATGCGCGTGGACTTCGGCGGGAATAGTGCGGATTGGCGTGCTTGCCTGTGGGCAAAACAGCACATAGTCTCTGTTATTCCATGGGGACGGTAGGCAAGGCAATGCCAACTCCTGTAGCCAAGTATTGCGTTTCCATTCATCGGGGATTTCTTTGGGATCCACGCCTAGCGCAGTAAGAAAAAAATCAATCATCGGCAGCGTCGAAAAGTCGGGCCAGAACACGTGATTGCCAATATCAATGCGCACATCCCGCGCGTCAATCGCCTGCAATGAGAAAGGTAGAGGTCGACATTGAGTCACAATGCTGTCGGCAAGTCGATACAGTTGTTCAACGTAGTCAGGGGCTTTAGCAGGGCGGTAAAGGGTGGTAGCAAGCTGAGGATTCAAATACCGCAGTGCCCTAATGGCCGTTAGGCCGATAATCGAATCCCCAAGCGATACTCCCATTCCATTGATAATATGCAGCCTGTGTTGTGACGCATAGTCCACGCTAAAAGGCCACTGTGAAGCGTTGGCCACGCCTATCTCTGGCGACATGGCGTAGTAATTGCCCCTAATTTCCGCATCCTGTTCGAGACTGTAAGAGTCAAAAATCATGCCCTCCGCGTCAAGCAGGCTGCCGCGGTGGAAAAGAATATCGTTGTTGGCAAGTTTCATCATTACCCAATAAATCAGCTTAGGCTCCGCGAAGTAAGCTCAAAAGCTTGTAAAATTAAGCGGAATTTGAAATTAACCGTATCAAACCTCACGCATACTGCCCTATTCATAATCTATAAATCCTTATCAGGGCAACAATTTTAATCCTATGATCGCACCCAATGTTTATTCGAATTTACTCTCGGTCGCACTCAATTCGCCCTCATCTTCTCGGTCTCAGATAAATGCAGTGACGGGGCAGGAGAAAAGTCATGCCGATTATTTTTCAATTTGGGATGACTGGCAGAAAAAATCCAAAGAAGGGGCTGGCGAGCAGCGTGATGTTTGTGTGGCAAGAATGAAAGATTGTCTTCAAAGAAATACCGTTGAGTTGGAGATAAATGGGCTGGGGTTGACTGAGCTGCCGCCGGAACTGCCCCCCAATATCACTTTGCTTAACGCTATGGGCAACCGAGTCACGACGTTACCCGCAGTATGGCCCGCGGGAATAACTCGATTAGACGTAAGCTATAATCAGCTGACAGTGCTTTCGGCGCTGCCTGAGAAATTACGTAATTTGGATGCCTGTTTTAACCAGATTAATCACTTATCAGCGCTGTTACCGCACAAAATAATCATGCTCGACTTAAGTAACAATAATCTGGACGCGTTGCCTGAAACGTTACCGCCGTTTTTGAGAACGCTGTACGTCAATGACAATATTATCCGTGACTTACCGGCTCACATCCCAATAACATTGAGACGTATTAACGCGAGTGAAAACCGTATCGTGGCACTGAAGGAGAACTATCCCCCGAGGTTAAGAATTTTAAACTTAAACGGCAACCTAATCTCCACACTCCCTGATAACATAAACTCATTGCCACGCCACTGCTCGATAAACCTCAATAACAACCCGCTAACCTATACGAGCTGCTTACGGCTGGAGTCGCTGGTACAGCAGCCGAGCCACCGTTCAGCCATCATCATATTCACGTCGCCCTATCTGCCCATTCTTATGGGGCAAGAATCGCTGTTTGCAGAAGTCTCAGAATGGCTGCCGGAGGAGGGCAGGCGCCAAGTGGAGCCGAACTGGAACGCCATTGAGCTTGAGGAGAACGCGCACGCATTTAAAATATTTTTGCGGCGATTAGGCAAAACTGAGAGCGTCAGGAAGGTGTCATCGTTTAAGCATCGAGTTGCAAGTTGGTTAGGAACCCTTGCATTGGATCCTGACCTGCGCAGAATGACGTTTTTGATAGCGAAAGGGGCGACCGAAAGCTGTGAAGATCGCGTGGCCTTGGCCTTCAATGATATGCAGAAAGCGCTCATCGTGAATCAGGTTGAAGGCGGTAAATATGACAACCGGTTGTCTGAATTAATTTTGCTAGGCCGAAAAATGTTTCGTCTTGAACAGCTCGAAATCATCGCGCAGGAAAAATTGGTCTCGTTGGCAAAAAAGAGTGACGTATTCATTGATGAAATTGACATTTACCTGGCCTATCAGGTGAAGCTGCGAACCTCTCTTCAACTGACCTCATTCACCGATGAAATGATGTCTTTTGATGTGGCGAATATTACCTGTCTGGAACTTCTGTCAGCCTACGATCGCGTTATTAGAGCCGAGAATAACAACTTTCCACTGTGGTTCTCACAGTGGTCGGCATGGATATGTGCGATACAACGCATTGATAAACCTAGCTATGAACGCGCTGTTGAACATAAGTATCAGGCACTAGAGACGATAACCCCTGAGAAATTGAACGAAGAACTGAAGCCACTTGGTCTGGAAAACGACCCAGATGCAGTGCGTGAGCAAGGAAAAAAAATCGCCGATGATTTCATCTCCGAGATTGATATGGCATTAACTCGAAAAGTGTTAGCGGCCAGCAATGCATTACAGTGGTTGAATACAAAGCGGGATTAATAGTTCGCTTGAATTTAGCTACACTTGTTGTTGCCAGTTATCAACAACAAATATACTATACCCCCCTATAGTATAAGAGACATCGCGAATGCCTAATTCAGCAGAAGATAAAAAAAAGGTTTTAACGCGTATCCGACGCATTGGCGGACAGGTAGAGGCTCTGGAACGCGCATTGAACAGCGACGTACCTTGTGTGGCTATGCTGCAACAAATTGCCGCCATTCGTGGTGCTGCAAACGGTCTATTAGCTGAAATGATAGAGATCCACCTCAAGGATGCCCTCTTGACCGGTGAACCCACGCTTGACCAAAGAACGCAGTGTACCGATGAAATCTCAGGTCTTATCCGCTCTTACTTAAAATAACCCGTCTCGCCAATTGGCAGAGAAGCTATTCGTTATCAATCGATTAGGAAGCATTATGAAATCACGTGCAGCCGTAGCATTTGGTCCCGGCAAACCTCTTGAAATTGTCGAAATTGACGTTGCGCCACCCAAAAAAGGGGAAGTGCTGGTAAAAATCACCCACACCGGCGTTTGCCATACCGATGCATTCACGCTGTCTGGCGATGACCCTGAAGGCGTATTCCCGGCGGTATTAGGCCATGAAGGCGGCGGTATTGTGGTGGAAGTGGGCGAAGGCGTCACTACGCTTCAGGCCGGCGACCATGTGATCCCGCTTTACACCGCCGAGTGCGGTGAATGCAAATTCTGTAAATCGGGTAAAACTAATCTGTGTCAGGCAGTGCGCGCCACCCAAGGTAAGGGATTAATGCCGGACGGCACCACACGTTTCTCCTATCAGGGCCAGCCGATTTATCATTATATGGGCACCAGCACCTTCAGCGAATATACCGTGGTGGCAGAGATTTCTCTGGCCAAGGTTAATCCCGCAGCGCCGTTGGAGAAAGTCTGCCTGCTGGGCTGCGGCGTGACCACCGGTATTGGTGCGGTGCACAACACGGCAAAAGTGAAAGAGGGTGACAATGTTGCCATCTTCGGACTGGGCGGGATTGGTCTTGCGGCAATTCAGGGCGCGGTGCAGGCCAAGGCAGGGCGTATTATCGCCATCGACACCAATCCCGGCAAGTTTGAGCTGGCACGCGAAATGGGGGCAACTGACTGCATTAACCCTAATGATTTCGACAAACCTATCCAGGACGTTATTGTAGAAATGACTGACGGCGGCGTGGAATTCAGCTTTGAGTGCATCGGCAACGTGAACGTGATGCGCGCTGCGTTAGAGTGCTGTCATAAAGGCTGGGGTGAAAGTGTAATTATCGGTGTGGCAGGAGCAGGTCAGGAAATTAAAACCCGTCCATTCCAGCTAGTCACAGGGCGCGTATGGCGCGGTTCTGCATTCGGCGGCGTTAAAGGCCGCTCGCAGTTGCCGGGGATGGTAGAAGATGCGATGGCGGGAAGAATCAAACTCGACCCGTTCATTACCCACAAGCTGCCGCTTGAAAGCATAAACGAAGCGTTTGACCTGATGCACGAGGGTAAATCCATTCGCACCGTCATTCATTTCGGCGACAAATAAAATCTCCTGCGTTCTTGACGTTGCAGCGGTGGGTACCTTGGGTGTTTGCTGCAACGTCAATGCCTTTGGACAGTCGCCCACGGGCTAGCGTTTTACATCGCCGGCTGTAGGCCGGTGCTTTTTCTCAGGTCGCGTTTATACAGCACGTAGCGAAGAATATGTAAGACCACCAGGTTCAGCAACATGCGGAAGTTCCACGCGCTGGCCGCTCCAATTATTCCGTAATGATGGGTCATCCACGGCAGATAAATCACGTACATCGATAAATCGATAATTTCGCAGCAGGCAATAATCCACGGTTTACCGCTGGCCTGGATCCAGACAAAAGCCGGTTGAATAAGGCCATGCAGCAAGTAGCCCACCAAAAACATGGAGAAAATTATCCATGAATGCTCGGCAAAATCCGGATTGATCCACACCGACAAAAACCACTTCGAAAGAAAAATACCCGCCACGGCCGGGATAATTAATATCGCAAAAATTCCCAGCATCACTTTATTAAAGTATGAATTAGCGCTGCGGACATCCTGCGCAATCTTAGTCACCAGCATGGGGAATAAAACGCCGCACACACTAACTGCCACAATCGCTAACCGCGAAACTACATCATACGGCGTAGTGTAATAGGCAAATACGCTGGCACCCACGATCCCGGCGACAAAGAATCGGTCAATATACAGCATGATCGGTGCAATGATATTGCCCACCGAAACCCAACCGCCGTATTTTGCCAACTCCAGTGCAATATGACGCGTGGGAGCGATGCTCATTAATGATATTGGCGTGACCTTGCGTATTTCGCTGCACATCATCAGATAAAACGCCACCGCCATAATACAACGCAGCAGGCAAAGTGAGAGCGTAATATAGAACAAATTCGGGGTATAAAAAGAGATAATCATCGGTACCAGATACATCAGTATCGAAAAGGGTGATTTACCGAGGCTTATTTTTTTAAAAGCACCAAAGGCTTCCATGACGCCGACAAAAATAGTTTGAGCAATAACAAACGGCAGGCTAAAGGCGACCACCTTCATGCTGGCGGCAATTTCATCGCGGATCTCTTGGTTTGACACGTTAAAGAAATGCGTGGCAATCCACTGACTTTTAAACCAAAACAGCGCCGATATCACCAATAGCACGCAGGTTATCATCAGCCAGCCGGTTTTCACCACCGTTAGCATGGCGCGGTCGTTTTTCTCATCCAGATATTTTCTGACCGAGTTGGTCACCGAGCGGGTAATACCGAAATCAAACACAGTCATTGAGCCGATAAGAACAATGATCAGCGTAAGCACGCCAAAACGTTCCAGGCCTGTATGCCTCATTACCACCGGGATCATGATAATAGCGACAATCACCGGCAGGGCGTACCCCAGCAGATTCCACGATATTTTACGTAAAAAATCGCTGCTGAATATCTTCGCTATGTATTGTTTCATGGTTAACGTTCTATCCGGAAAGTCATGACGATTGATCAAAAAAAATGCCAGTCTGGAAGTACCGTATAGCGGATACTTCCAGACTGGCGTGAGACTAAACGTGGGAGACGTTAGTCTTTATCGATATGACGTTTGTATTCGTAAGTGTAGAACGCGTCATAGCTGTAGTTCTGGCTGTAGTAGTTCGCCGAGCGGCGTACGATGGCGTTCAGGATACAGCCCTTCACGCTCACGCCACTTTGTTCCAGACGTTTAATACTGACTTCAATTTCCTTAACGGTGTTGAGCTCAAAGCGCGCAACCATCATGGTGGTACCGACTATCTGACCGATGATGCTGGCGTCAGTTACCGAAAGAACAGGCGGGGTATCGATAACGACAAGGTCATAGTTCTGGTTGGCCCACTCAAGTAAATCCTCAAAACGCTTGCTGGTCAGAAGCTCTGCCGGGTTCGGCGGAGTACGGCCACGGGTTATCACTTGCAGCTCGGGAATTTCAGTCTCGTGCAGCACTTCTTCAATTGACTGCTGGCCCGAAAGCACCGTTGACAGACCGACGCGCGGGTTAAAGCCGAAATATTCATGCGCTGAGCCACGACGCATGTCCGCGTCAATCAGCAGTACTTTTTTACCCGTCAGAGCAATAACGGCCGCCAGGTTGACAGAGATGAAGCTCTTACCTGCCTGAGGTACGGCACCGGTAATCATCAGAATGTCGTTCTTCGCCTCAATCATGGCGAAGTGCAGGCTGGTACGCAGGCTACGCAGTGATTCTACGGTCAGGTCTGCTGGGTCGGTAATAGCGAGAACTTCGCGTGACTTCTTGGCCTTCTTGTTCTTCCCACCCAACGTATTGATGAATGGAATACTTGCTAAACGAGAAAGGTTGGTCGCGAAAGGTACGTTGGCGTAAACGGTGATCCCTTGCTCTTCAAGCTCACGTGCCCCCTCAATACCGCGACGCATCATTATCTTCATGATAATAAAGATAACGGCCATCAAAGCACCCAGGATAGCAGCCATGACTTCAATCAGACCAAATTTCGGGAAGACTGGAGCAATTTCAGACGTCGCGTGGTCAACGATACGTACGTCACCCACGGTACTGGCTTTATTGATACCCAGCTCTTGCTGTTTGCGCAGCAACTGCATGAAGATCTCTTGTTGAGAGTCGACGTTACGCGTCAGGCGCATTAACTCTTGCTGAGTTTGAGGAAGCTGGCTGATTTTCTTGTTCAGCGCGGTTTTCTCATTCTCGAGCACTTTGCGCTGGTCGATAAGCGCGCGGTAGGTTGGATGCTCAGGCGTATAAAGCTGCGAGATCTCTGCTTCTTTAAAAGTCAGCTGATTCAGTGAGTTGTCCAGGTTGACCATGGTGTCGAGAGAGGAACGAATCTCGAGGTTCATGTCGACTGAATCACGCTGCATGCGGTAAGCGTTCAGCTTATCTTCTGAGGAATCAAGCTCGCTGCGCACCATCGGCAACTGTTGTTTAAGGAAGGCCAGGCTGTTTGCCGCTTCCTGCGAGTTACGCTCAACGTTCTGCAAAAGATAGTTGCTGGCAATGCTGTTAAGCACGGCCTGGTCGCGCTCTGGGTTTTCACCCTTGATACCAAGCTGGATAACGCCGGTGTCGATACCCGCATCCTGCACAGATAAGCTGTCGACCAGCCTGTCATAGGCATCGCGCATAGGAACTTTACGAACAGTAAAAACACTGCCCGGAGCGGCATTCAGCGTATCAACGTTGATAGTAATATTGTTGGCGGACTGCTCTTGCCCGGTAGTACCCTGCAGCAGCGTCTTGTCATTAAAGCTTAAGGTGTAAGTATTCGGGCCAGTGACGGTGAAGACCAATAACTGATTAAGCATATTCGAAGGAACATCGAGTTTATTGATAGACAACGAGCTCACCTGTTGGTGAGTCATTCGCGCCCATCCCTTACCAAATATTGGGAAGAAGTGTTCTTGATGTTCAATATCGAGATTTAGATCCTTGATGGTTTTGAATTGCACCAGCTTGGATTTAATCAGTTTGATTTGTGCATCTGACTTAGGTTCGGCATTAGGCAGGAATTTGGAAATATCGCTAAGCAGCGCGTTCCCGCCGGTGCTTTCAACCTGCACCATGGCATCAGTACTGTAAATTGGCGTGGCGAAGAAGTAGAAAATTACGCCAAACACCATCATAACGGCTACGGTAATTGCTACCAGCCAACGATCGTCAAGTATTGCGCCATATAAGCGCCCCAAGTCCAGATTGTTGGAATTTTTCTCTATCTTGGCTAATGTTGCGTCTTGTTTTTCTGACATGTTAATCCCGCAATCAATTTGGTTATGGAATTTTGCTTAATAGGAATTTTTGTATAAACAAATGCTAGCAGCTCAGGGTGTAGCCAAACAGCCACTTCCGGCATAGGCCGTTTGCTTCAAGGGTATAAGTCGATATAAAGGTTCCTTTTCTTACCAACACTGGCTGATATTGTAGTATTTGCTGTCAGCATAATATTCCTAACCCTTAGACGCGTAATATGTTGGCAACAAATTGCAGTTGGTCAACGGAGTCTTGCCTGACCTGGAAATCATATCCAGAGACTCGCCAGGCGAAAGCTGACTGATTCCAAAGCACTGCTTGAGCGACCATCGGCTCCTTAACGGAAGGGTCCGAAGTGAGATTAACCAAAAACTCCCCTGCAACACCAAGTACATTAGTCTTGATGTAAACCTTATACAGATTTAACTCTTGAAGATAGCGGTCTTCAGGAAATTCATTCAGGCTAAATAGAGTGGTGAATTCTGATGAAGAGCGGCCTATGACTTGTGCAGTACCGATACCTTCATATAAATGCGCCCCCATATAAAGTTTTTTCTGGAAATTAACATAGTCGGCGGTGATATTTGCAAAAGCGGTGTCACTCTCTGCTCGGTTATAAAGTGCAAGAATAGTTCCTGAACTCGACACCCCCAAGCCACGTATATTATCGGTTAGCGCCGAAAAGCTGTTTTGTGCAGTAATGAAAGAGGTGAACATTAAACTGCCATAAATACCGCTGCAGTAACCGATAGTGGCCTGTATTCGTGCAAAAGGCTCGCCTTCAAAATCGTGAAGAATATCGATAAAGTTAGTGCCAGACTCATTATCGGCGGCGCGGTGTACCTCTAAAATCTTGCGTTTAATCGAAGATTTAGTGCTTGAGGTTAGCGTTTCACCCGCCGAATAACTGCTTTTACCCTCTGGAGCCGACACATCCCGTGGTTCCATAATGGCTACCCAGAATTGATGCTGGTCCTGGAATGCCGTGAGGATTTCACCGCTGCCCCGGCTCCCCTTAACCTTTGTTCCGCGCGTCAGGCCCTCAAGACTATCAACACGTAACATTGAAAGGTAGCGGCCATTATAGTCATGGTCACCGGCTATTTGGGCGTACTGTGAGCCACCTCGGAGCAGTATTCCCCCGTAGCGGTTGGCGGCAATAAACTTCACGTCTATTTTCCACGCTTCGGAGATGGGCGCGGTGCCTTTGGTGCCGCGTGAGAGATAAATGGCGAGCCAGTTATCGGTCCAAAAGTCGCCGGTAAGCTGCACCGAGGCATTGGGCCAAGTCTGTTCGCCATTGGCAACCACTCTAATGCATTCTCGCGCATCACCGATATGAAGATGAGAAAGCGCGAATCCAGCACCGTTAGCGCGAATGCCGTCGGCACGACCGCCACCGTTAAGCATATTAATGCGCAGATTCAATCCGCTGACCTGAACCTGATCGCCGATGATTATCATCGGCGTCGCGTCCCATAACGTGGTGTTGCGCGGCCAGTTTTTGCTGGCTACCAGGTGTGAAAGGCTTAAGTTAAGACCTTTATTACCTAATACTGCGCCTGACAGCACCACCGGTTTACTAATCTCATAGTTGCCGGTGCCGTAAACGTCGTGAATTCCTGCGTTAGCAGCAAATTCAACCGCGGCTCTAATCGCTGTACTCCAATCACCCGCCGCGCTGTTCTCATCGGCAAAGTCTTCAATGGTGATAAAGTTATAGAGTTTTGCGCCGACGGTACCTTTGCTATAGGGCTGCCTGACTCCGTAACCGGTAAGGCCTGCGCCAGTTTGGGTGGTTAACTCTTTCAATGAAGCGGCCGTGTTTAACTGCGCCTGAGCGGCCTGCGTGTGTTGGGTCGGTTGCGCGGCGTTTGCGCGTCCCCCCATCCAACCCGCCACAGCTGAAGGCACCAGCCAACTAAATAACTTCCTGCGGGAAATAGTCATAAGGCGATACGACCCAAGGTTAGAGCCAGAATCACGATGTGATCATCTGGCGGGTTTTACATGTGCAAAGTCACACGTTATCGCTAAATGAGTCATGTAATTAACCTGCAAACCTGTTGCAGGTATCGATAATGTGCTGAACGTCAGCATCTGAAAGCGACGGATCGGCAGACAGGCTCAAAATTTCGTCATGAATCTGTTCATTAAGCGGGAAACTTAAATGATTCATTTCTGGATAAGCCGCTTGCAGATAAGGCGGTTTAGGATAATGAATAATCGTTTCGATACCGTTTTCATGAAGATAGGCTTTGAACGCATCGCGTTGCTGGCAGCGGACCACGAACAAATGCCAAGTGTGCTGTTCGGTACGGTCAACCTGCGGCAGTGTAATCAGCGGGTTTTTGATGCCGGCCAGATAACGCTCGGCAATGCTTCGGCGGTTATCGACTTCCTGCCAGAAATATTTCAGCTTGACGCTTAACAGGGCGGCCTGCATTTCACTCAGGCGACTGTTCACGCCTTGGTAAAGATTGTAGTAGCGCTCTTTAGACCCATAGTTGCGGAGTGCGCGAAGCATGGTCTCAAGCTCTTCGTCGTTGGTTGTTGCCGCACCAGAGTCAGCCAACGCGCCTAGATTTTTGCTTGGGTAGAAGCTAAAAGCCGAGGCATCGCCCCAAAAACCGGCACGTTTGTCACCCAAGCTTGCGCCATGAGACTGTGAACAGTCTTCAAGTACCAAAAGATTGGATTCACGCGCAATGTCCATGATTTCAGGCATGGGTGAGAGGTAGCCATACAGATGCACAGGCATGATTACGCGGGTCTTGGCGGTGATAGCTTCGCGAATTTTTGCTGGATCAATGTTGTAGCTGTGCTCGTCCGGTTCAACAAATACGGGCTTAAGGTTGTTTTCTGTAATGGCAAGTACGCAGGCGATGTAGGCATTGGCCTGAATAATAACTTCATCACCGTCCTGCAGTTTGCCCATCAGTTTCCAGGCACGCAGTATGAGAACTAATGCATCCAGTCCGGAAGCAAGTCCAATGCAATGTTTAACCCCGCAGAAGTCTGCAAATTCCTGCTCGAAAGTGCGTACTTCAGGACCAAGAATATAATATCCAGAGTCGATGACGCGCGCCGAAGCCGCTTTTAACTCTTCCGCATAGGATGCGTTTATCTTCTTGAGGTTAAGAAAGTTGATCATTCAAACGTCCTTTTCAGGGAGCTCTGGCAAAATATAGTGTTGGTTTTCTTTATAGAAAGTGGCCAACAAGACAGGTACGTCTATCTCATAAAAATGATTAGTCTCGTCTTCTCCACGATAGCGGTGAGATATCTTCTTGATAAAACGCAGCGCGGTTGAATGATCTTTACGCGCATCAACAATCAGAACCGGCATTTTCATGTCAGACATGATCTCAATAATCAGCAGGATTGACTCGATCCCCGCCGACATTGTTTTGTTATCATTGAGGATCCAACTACCAACCTGTGCCGTTCCTGCCTCAAAATCCACGTTGTAAACGCGTATTGAGCCGACAGGCTGCTGCGTGTCAATACGTGAAATGATGAAGTAGAACTCGACGCCTGCCGCTTCACGCTTTTTATACTCGGTCAGCCAAGTTTTTTGCTGAAGGGGGTCATCATCCACTTTGGAAAGAAAAGTGGCGCTTTTGGGCGCAACGCGCAGGCTGTGTACAAACGCGTAGTCTTCAACTTCGGCAAAACGCAGAAAAATAGTCTTTCCCGAATATTTAGTTTTCATTTCGCTCTTTTGCCTCCGCTAAAAAGACATCATAGTCATGAATATAATCGGTTTTATCGTATTTTTCGCTAGCCAGTACCACGAGGGCACAGTCTTTACTGAAGTCATGCATTTCGACCCAAACCATGTCCTTGACCAGCAGACCCTTTGAAGGGCTGTCGAGCCAATGATCGCTGATTTTAGTCCCGTCGTTCAGGCGCACACGCAGTTTACCCACCAAACAAATCAGGAACTGCTTGTCTCTACGGTGTGCGTGGAAACCGCGATTCTGATTAGCGTTAGTATTGAAGATGTAAAACAGTCTTTTGATATCGAACGGCACTTGATTCATTGATTCCACGCTGACCAGACAGCCGCGCTCATCGGTGAATGTCACCAGGTCGACGACGGCCTGCTGTGGCGGCTGCAAAGAGTCTTTTTCATCAGTGTGTGTAAATAAATTCATAATAACGCCTCTAACCTTATGATTAGTTATACTTGGGACTTTTAGGAGACCTTATAGGCCAATTCTAATGTCACATTTTAAAGCCGGTATCTATTGCTAAGCCCACCGAGATAGAATGGTTATGACAGATATTCTTGGATGAAAATCATGCAATTATTCCGCCTTTTTTCACAACGTTGCGGAATTAAGGGGCGGATGAATGCAGAGTCTTATTTATATTTTTATTCGCCAATGACGGCAGTTAATAGGCCCAGATTGAGCCGAGTAGATAATAGTCGTTTATTGGAGTACTTCAAGGAAGTCATAAAAGTTAATTAGCCCTTTATTGCATTCCAGCTAATGTAGGCTTTATTAAATAGCGACATGCGTAAAAAGAGATTTATAAAAAGTTGCTTGTCGGTCTTGAACAGGTATTTCATCACCGCAGGGCTCACCGGAACGAATATCTGTTTACGTACCCGCAGACTTTGTGAATCGCCGCTCCAGGGAACCAGACTCTCCATGTTGAACGTTGATGCGGTATCTTCGTATAAACAGGCCAGATAGCGTGCTTTTACGGCTTCATAACCGTTCACACTGATAATTTCTTCAACCACGCCCTCGTCTGAATAATTTTTAATTTTATCGATAACCTGATCCACGGAGTCTGTTTTCAGCTTGTCAGCGGGAGAATATCCTTGCACCTTCGATACCAACCCAATGCCACGTTTGCCGCCAAGTATCTGCTCTGCAAAAGCCGTTCCTCCAGGGAAGGGGTAGCTGTCTACATAAAAATCCGCTTCACGCGATAGGCCGATAAATTTATCGTAGGGTAAAAAACGCAATATTTTCAGTCTGCTGCCGTAGCGTATTTTCAGTGGCCACCACCAGAAGTTAGTCAGCGGTGTGATGCCGACCAGCGTAAAGGTGGCTTTTGGCCAGGTATCAAGAATGCGCCTGACCAGCGGGCGAATATCTGCACCTTGAAAAGGTTTGAACTTGATGGCTGAGCCGGAGCTGAAAAAATTAAGTTTGCTGTCAACCAACAGCTCTGGCGATGACAAATCAACGCTGGCTGAGGTAGCAGGGCGAACGTCGGTAACCGGAATACCCAGAAATGAGGTTTCTCCAGCTAATGTTTTTAAGCTGTCAAGGCGAGCACCATAACTGCTTAATTGAAAGTAGTAGTCGGCGATAGCGCTGCCGAACGTGAAGGCGTGATCGGCGTGATTGACAAAATAAACACGCAGCGGCTGGATCTTCTTTACCAACCCGCAGGCCACGACCGTCGTAATATCATTGCTGTGAATGTGCAACACCACGCGTTTATAGAGAGCACAGTGCGCGCGAATTTCGGCAATTTTTTCGAGTAATTCAACAGACTTAATTTCATACACTGTCGAAAACACCGAGTTGCATCGCGCCAGCGCCTTTTCGTCGGCGCTGCGGGTAATCAGCAGGTCCGGCTTTTCAGTGTGCATGCCGGCCAACTTTTCCATTAGTCGCGTGTGGCCGCCAATAATATAAGCTTCAGAAATAATGTGCAGGCAGTCTCTTTTATCGGCCACAGGCGCCAGCGAAGGAAGTGCGGCTTCAGCTGCGTCAATCAAAGCCTGCTCAAGCGCAGGGTCGTCATACTGGCCAATATCCACGGTATGTAGCAAAGAGCCATACATTTCGGCGGCCTGCAGGCTTTCGTTGAGATTCTGAGTCTTAAAGGCTCTTGACCGTAACGGTTGAATCAACGTTTTCATGTTAAGTCCTTGCTGCCGAGTACACAGGCGACGATTCCATTTTAAAGTTTTTTACAATCGCATGATGGCGTGCGCAGAAAAACAGGATAACGCCCCCGGATGACCCGAACAGCAGTGGGTTGAAGTATCCTCCCGCGATCCACAGCGTCATGAAAAGCAGGGTCAACATAATATTAAGGAACTTGGTTTCCTGCTGATTGTAGCAATAGCCGAAAATAACCATGCCGAGCGTTAATATCAACAGCATTGACCCGACAAATCCCAGGTTCATGATCATTGACAGCGTCTGGTTTTCATAAAGATAGGGCGTATCGGAAGCACGTATTAGGCTAGGTAAATAGTAGCCCAGTCCGTGTCCAAAGATGACGTTGTCATAAATGCGTTGGCTGAGCGCCGCCTTTTGGGTAATACGGAAACTGTCCGACGCCGAGTTATTCACGTTAGCACCAAAACGGGTACCAACAATCTTGTCAAAATAATCTCCCACTGGTGTGAAGGCATAAAGAATATAGCCAATCACACAGGCGCCAATAATGAAGTACATTTTGGTCGACAGCTTAGAGTTAAAAATTAAGCTCAATGCCATCAGCAGCAGCCCGCAGCCCCAAAAGAATCGCGAGAAAGTCAGCAACAAAGAAACCAGCAACAGGGCAAAACCGATATAATTTCTAATTCTGTTGCGGTTGCTAAGCAGCAATTCGCTCACCACGACGTAAAGCAGGAACGGCGTTGCGGAGTCAATCGGGATTTGCAAGCGCGTTAAAAAGCTGTCGTCCACGCCCAGCGTCATCAGGTGAATATCCCACACTTTGGTGATGAGCTTTATGATAACCATCGGGTCGATACCGGTGACGGCACCAATCAGGATGATTAAAATTTTGGCCACGGCAATAAATATTGCTGCACTTTTCAGCGAGCGATAGGCCAGCAGTTCACCGCCAAAGCTTGCCGGAATTGAGGCCAGAAAAGCAAAAACGACAAACGCCAGCATAATGTCACGCGACTGACCGAGCACCCACCTAAGTTCATTAATCTGGTTTAGTGAATACACGGCAAAAATGAAAATCAGCAGCGTCAGGGGGGCAATAAGTTTAAAGAAGCGCGCCAGTGCTCGGGAATCACAAATGAGGTGCAGACCAATCATTGGAATGCATAAAACGCTGCGGCCCATTATGAGAAAAATGGCTATTTTCGATAAAAATTTCTTCGGCTCATGGATCGTGAACATTCTAATAACCTTTTACCTAATCAAGGCAGCACCGCATTGCTTGGTCAGGCATGACGATAACGGATAAATGAGTACAAATGCCGAAACCAGTCTCGGTTCTAGCGACCCAGTACGTAAAAAATGAAGAAGAAAACGCTTCTTAACATACCGGATTTTCGAATGCCACGGTTGTTAAATAGTTTAAATCTAGAGAAGCTGCCTTTTTCAAAGGATTCAACGTAGTCCTGCAGCAGCGCTTTATCTTCCGGTTTTAACCGTTGGCCGTGATCTTCAAGAAACAGCTGAGCCTGGGCTCGCGTTTTGAGCACCGACTCACGCGTCAGCGCCATTTTTTTCTTCATCGAACCACCAAACAGCATATCGCGGAGAGAGGCTGATTTCGCGCCGACCTGATTGTTGCCATGCTGACGATAAAGAATGAGCGAATGATCAATAAAATTGAGACGTCCCGTGGCTGATGCCAGCAGGGCGATGTACCAGTCATGCATGATGGACTCACCGATGCGACTGTTTTGCACGTCGATGAGCAGTTCACGGTTGAGCGCCATTACACAGCCGGTTACCGAGTTACTGACAATGAGTGCGGCGAAATTTGGGTTTCGATTCAAATTCTGGTAGGTGAACATCGAAGGATGCACCGGTGACAGGTTTTTGTCGGCAACGCAGAGGTCCGAGTGAATCAGTATTGGACCTGATTTCTGCTGTTCCAGCTCAACAAATCTATCCATAAACAAACGCATTTTATTCGGCAACCACAGGTCATCCTGGTCGCTGAAGAAGGTGTAATCGGCGTCAGTATGCGTAATCAAGTAGTTGAAGTTCTCGCGAGGTCCGCCTTTTTTGCTGTTATCAAGCAGCTCAATGCGCGGGTCCTGTTGATTGAAACGTTGAACAATCGCCGAGGTGTTATCAGAAGAATTATCATCGGACACTAAAAGGTGGCAGTCGTACTCGGGGAGATGAGTAAAATTGAGTAAAATCGACTGTATCTGCTCTGTTATGTACTTCTCACCGTTATAGGCAGCCAGAATAACGTTTATTTTTCTCATAGTGTCTCAGCGTTCGGAAGATTCATGAGCTAAATCACCGGATAGATTCGACGATTTAGCTGTAAGACAGTCGTGCTTAACGTCAAAACTTATTGATAATTTCAGTCAGCGCCTTGTCCCAGTCGGACAGGGAAATTCCCAGAGCTTTAATCTTTTTACCGTCAAGCACTGAATACGCTGGACGTTTTGCCGGAGTGGGGTACTGCTCGGTAGTGACAGCACTCAGCGCAGGTTTTTTCTCGATACGACCTTGAGAAACTGCCACGTCAAAGATTCTATCGGCAAATTCGAACCATGAAACTTCACGGCTTCCGCCGTAGTGATAAATGCCGCCTGCTGCATCCTGCTCAAGCAGCTTGATGATTGCTGTAGCAAGGTCACCGGCATAGGTCGGGCATCCGCGCTGATCGCTAACGATGCCAAGTGCATCGCGTTTCTCAGAAAGCTTAACCATGGTTTTTACGAAATTATTGCCATATTCGCTAAATACCCAGGCGGTACGAATGATCGCGGCGTCAGGCAGTACGGATTGAACCGCATGCTCACCGTCTAATTTCGTCTTGCCGTAAACCCCCAACGGAGCCGTTGGGTCGGTTTCTAAATACGGCTGGGTGCCTTGGCCATCAAACACATAGTCGGTAGAAACGTGGATCAGCTTCGCGCCGATTGCGCGCGCCGCCAGCGCCAGATTTTTAGGCCCTTGAGTGTTAACTCGCGCCGCCACTTCTGGCTCACTTTCAGCTTTATCAACGCCAGTGTAGGCACCGGCATTAACAATGGCGTCGGGTTTCCATGCCGCAATAACTGCTTCGACCTGGGAGGCATTGCTGATATCAAGTTCCGCAGAACCGAGGGCCTCAATCTGCCAGCCCTCAGGTAAGCGGTCCTGGAAACAGCGCCCCAATTGGCCGTTAGCACCGGTCAGTAAAATTTTCATTTCACCAGTTCCCGCAGTGGTTTCCCACATTTGTCTTTCTCTGACAAAAGCGGGTTTTCGATTGGCCACTCAATGCCGACTTCCGGGTCATTCCAGATTAAACACGCCTCAAGCTGAGGCGCATAATAATTGGTGCATTTGTACTCAAAATCAGCAACGTCTGACAGAACGACAAACCCGTGCGCTAAACCCGGTGGCACCCAGAATTGGGTTTTGTTTTCTTCAGAAAGCAGCACGCCGTGCCACTTGCCGAAGGAAGGGGAGTCGGGACGAATGTCTACGGCAACGTCGTAGACTTCACCGCGCACAACGCGAACCAGTTTTCCCTGAGGATTGGCCGTTTGAAAATGCATGCCGCGCAAGACGCCTTTGGAAGAGCGGGAGTGGTTGTCTTGCACAAACTCCAGATCGATATTCAACATTTCTTGATAACGTTTTTTCTCAAACGTTTCTAGAAAGAAACCACGGCTATCACCAAAGATTTTTGGCTGGATAATTTTCACGCCGACGAGAGGCGTATCGATGATTTCCATGTTAGATTTCCTTGGATTCAATCAGCTGTGTCAGATATTTGCCATAGCCGGTTTTAGCCAGAACTTTCGCCTGTTCAGAAACTTGTTCACGCGAAATCCAGCCTTTACGGAAGGCAATCTCTTCAAGGCAGGCAACTTTGAAGCCCTGACGTTTCTCAATAGTGTGAATAAATTGAGACGCTTCAAGCAGGCTATCGTGGGTGCCGGTGTCTAACCAGGCAAAGCCGCGGCCTAACTGTTCAACCTTCAGCTTGCCTAAATCCATGTACATCTGGTTCAGCGTGGTAATTTCCAGCTCACCGCGATGAGAAGGTTTGATCTGCTTGGCCATTTCAACCACGTGATGGTCATAGAAATAAAGGCCGGTCACCGCCCAGTTGGAGCGAGGATGAGTCGGTTTCTCTTCGATGGAAATCGCGCGGTTGTCGGCATCAAACTCAACCACACCAAAGCGTTCAGGATCCATAACCTGATAACCAAAGACGGTAGCGCCTTCACTGTTTTGAACGGCGTGTTCCAGCTTACGACCGAAACTTTCACCGAAGAAGATGTTGTCACCTAATACCAGCGCACATTTATCTCCAGCAATAAAGTCTTCACCAATAATAAAGGCCTGGGCCAAACCGTCCGGGCTTGGTTGAATCGCGAAACTTAAATTAATACCGAACTGTGATCCATCACCTAACAGGCGGACAAATGCTTCGTTATCCTCAGGTGTTGTAATAATCAATATATCTTTAATGCCTGCCAGCATTAATACAGAGATTGGATAATACACCATTGGCTTATCATAAATAGGGAGCAGCTGCTTCGACACACCGCGGGTAAGGGGATATAAACGCGTTCCTGAACCACCAGCCAGAATGATACCTTTCATGATACTGTCACCTTAAATTTATTTTGTAAGACCAAGACGTTCAGTCCAAGTACCCGCTTTAATAGTATTTACCCACTCGAAATTTTGCAGATACCATTCAACCGTTTTACGAATTCCGCTTTCAAACGTTTCTTCTGGTTTCCAACCTAATTCACGATCAATTTTGCTTGCATCAATAGCATAACGTTTATCGTGGCCAGGGCGGTCGGCAACCCAAGTAATTAAATCACGGTAGTGTTTAATACCTTCAGGTTTTTGTGGGACAAGTTCTTCCAGTAAATCGCAAATAGTATTAACGACATCAATATTCTGGCGTTCATTGTGACCACCGATATTATATGTCTCACCTATTTTGCCTTCGGTAACCACTTTGTATAGCGCACGAGCATGGTCTTCTACATAGAGCCAGTCACGGATCTGGTCGCCTTTGCCATAAACGGGAAGCGGTTTGCCCGCCAGCGCGTTGAGGATAATCAGCGGGATCAGCTTCTCAGGGAAATGATACGGGCCGTAGTTATTCGAACAGTTGGTAACCAGCGTAGGAAGACCGTAGGTACGAGTCCAGGCCCTCACCAAATGGTCACTGGCTGCTTTGGTAGCGGAGTACGGGCTGCTTGGTGAATACGGCGTTTCTTCGGTGAACAGGTCATCAACGCCGTGCAGGTCACCGTAAACTTCATCGGTAGAGATGTGGTGGAAACGGAAATCCGCTTTCTTGTCTTCAGCCAAACTCAACCAGTAACGACGTGCTGCTTCCAACAGAGTGTAGGTGCCCACCACGTTGGTTTGCACGAAAGCACCCGGGCCATCAATAGACCGGTCTACGTGACTTTCTGCAGCCAAATGCATTATCGCATCAGGTTGGTAATCCGCAAAAATAGCGTTAAGGGCTTCGGCGTCACAAATATCAATTTGAGCAAACCGATAACGTGAATGATCACTGACCGGAGCTAATGATGCAAGATTGCCTGCGTAGCTCAGATTATCAATAACCAGTACGCTGTCTTGGGTATTCTTAATAATATTTCTTGCGACGGCCGAGCCAATAAAACCAGCACCACCTGTTACGATAATTTTCATTTTTTCCTCAACGAATAAAGTAAAGCAAAGGGGAGTCGTTACTTCCAATACCGCTTGTGCATACTAAGCTTTTGGGCCCATCTGAAAGGCAGGGTTTTATAATTCTTCCCTAACTTATATCCAGCAATTTTCATAAAATTGTTAATGCACGCGCGCGGGAGATACAACACTCCGTGTTTAAGCAAAAATCGCAGCTCAGAAAAAATAAACTTTTTTCCTTCTCCCCCCGCACCGCCAAAATTATCGTGTATCCAGGTCTCCTTTCCATGGAATACACCGATATCAAAATAACGTTTGAATTCCTCAACCGAAGTATAATTATGAGAATGTCGGACGATAGCTTCTGCCTCGTAAGCAACTTTATATCCTGCTAATACTGCTTTCCCAGCGTAAAACATATCTTCACCGAGAATAGTATTAGAAGGAAACCCACCTAATTCTTTAAATACAGAAATGCGATAGGCTGCGAACGAGTTTGAGGTGAAAACAGTTTTTAGGCCAACCTCGGGGATATCTTCCCGGGTGTATACATGATTTTGTGCTGTGTAATTAAAATTTCGAGCATGTCTGGATATTGGCGTTGCGTCTCGGTGGGGTAACTGGCGACCGTAGGCGCATGCGACTTTGGGATCTTCGAAGGTTGCGACCAGTCTTTGCAGGCTTCCTTCTTCGGGGATGGCATCTTGTGTTAAAAATACCACAATTTCGCAATCCTCCGGGGCTAACTCAACGGCCAGGTTTCGCGTGCCTCCATGATTGAATTCCTGACTGCTAATACTCACAACTTTGAATCCGGCCTGTTCGGCTAAAACGGCGGTTTCGTCGCGACTCCCGGAATCAATAACCAAAACATCAAGGCCATCAGGTGCATACTTTTTAATGCTTTCTATTGATTCTTTCCAAACTCCACCACCGTTTAAGGTGGGTATAGCCAGACAATATTTCATCATCTTTTCCTGGATTCGCCAGAGATGAATAATATGAACCCGGGTATCAGGCTGCTGACCTTGGGTTAGGCTGCGATACCCGGGATCGTAGTGTTAATCCCAATTACGAATGTAGTAGCCGCTTTCAATCGCGCTGTTCAAGCCGGTAATCGTTGGTACGATCTGACTGACTACGCGGTTCCAACGTGCGATTGGTGCGGTAGTTACGTAGACGATGTCATAGGGTTGGAGCTGGAAATTGGTGCTCAATACCATTGACGATGCGTCTTTTGCATTCAGCTGATAGATATTGGCAATCTTGCCTTTATCGTTTTTATCAGCCAGTTTGCCCTCACGAGTGCTGCGAATAACAAAGATACCGGTCGCATCGGCCAAATCTTGCGAGATGCCGTTAGCATTACCCAGCGCTTCTGCGAGGGTCATGCCGCTGCGGTCCATTTTCAAGGTGCCTTGTTTAATCACTTCACCCATTACGAACACTTTTAGGTCATCGTTACGCGGGACATAAAGGATATCTCCCGGGTAAAGCAGACGGTTTTGAGTCAAATCACCGTCCTGCATTAACGCTTCCAGCGACAAATGCTCATCGCGACCATTGTGGGTTAAAACAACATCCCGCCAATCAGCGTTGGCAGTCAGGCCGCCTGCGGCATTGATTGCGTCAATCACGGTCAAAGGAATATTGGTAATCGCCTGCTGACCTGAGGTAACAACTTCACCCGTTATATAGGCTTTTTGCGAACGGAACGACGCAATGCTGACATCAACCTGCGGGCTCTCTACGAAAGTAGCCAGCCTTTTGGCGATAGTAGTACGAACTTCGCTCAGCGTCAGACCCGCTACGTGTACCTTGCCTATATAAGGATAGAAAATATTGCCGTCGGCACCCACCCAGTTACCGGTATCGCTGGCGCTGCGATACTGTCCCGCAGGCGTAGTCAATTCTGGGTGGTCATAGACAGTTACCATCAACACGTCGCCGATGCCGATGTGATACTGGTAGCTCTTAAGTGTGGTATCCAACTGAAGGTTAGGGCGCGCAATAATAGGAGCAGGTTGCATAGAGGCAACAAGCCCTGGCGTCATTGGATAGATATTTACCAGTTTATCCAGATCATAATCGCTGTCTGGCACCTCAACGACGTTTTTATTTCCGGCGGTTAACGACTGTCCCGGTACAACTGTACAGCTGCTCAAAAAGCCCACAGCAAAGAATAGCGCAGAAAGTTTAAACAGATTTTTGTGCATAGGTTTCAGACCATCTCGATTTTTAAGAGTCACTGTCTACATCACTTTCCGGCCAGGTGATAATGATTAGACACAAGTACAAGTAATTGTGCCGGTACTTTAACTCGGCAGCGCGGAAAATTGTGAAAAATCACGCGTTGTTTCTAGAGTTTTCAGACTACGACTTAGAAAAGGTAACGCTACCGCCCTTGGCTTGTAGCAACCAATTCGCTAAAAAATGTATATAATCTCAGTGCAGACTCCAGCTAACAGACAATAACAGCCCTTCAGTTCCAAATAAAATAGCTTTTATAATTTATTTCTTTGAGCCTGAAAAAGGCTTACTGCTAG
>NZ_MRWD01000043.1 GCF_002093625.1 Rouxiella silvae
CCTCAGTAATTAGTTAAGTTATTCTGATGATTAGCCCGCGAAGAATAATTTAATTAAGAGTCATTATTGGTACTCTTTTGCGATTTAACACCGGTATAATTTTATTAAGATTAATCCTAATGAACGAAATGTATATAACATTTCGGTGAAAGCAATCTGTCGAATGGGTATCTGATAAATAGATTTTGAACCTTTTAATTTCGACGATTTTTTATATTGGAAATTGCTAGCGCTATGCTGCGCCTGCTTTGGCGTGCAGGGTAAGTGCAGGGACGGCTGTTAGTGTGCGCCTATTGTAATGATTGTATTTGTCATGCTTTGTCAGTATGGAATTATATTTCTTTGAATTTAATACTTATTTGAAAAAGCGCGTTAAGGATAATCATTTGAAAATTACCTAATGGGCATAAATATTTCTCATTTCTTCATTATCTAATGAGTGAGTGCCTTCAGATCTGGTATTCTGCATTTTGCGGGAAGTTTTCCGCACTATCCAGGGTAGCTTGTTATTAGATTTTAAAAGTGAAGAAAAACTATGACAAATGCAAATCGTCCAATTCTTAATCTAGATCTTGACCTGCTAAGGACCTTTGTAGCCGTTGCTGATTTAAATACTTTCGCCGCTGCCGCCGCCGCAGTTTGTCGAACACAATCAGCAGTGAGCCAGCAAATGCAACGTCTCGAGCAGCTCGTCGGTAAAGAACTGTTCGCCAGGCATGGACGCAATAAGTTATTGACTGAACACGGTATTCAGTTGCTAGGTTATGCGCGAAAAATATTACGCTTCAATGATGAAGCCTGCACTTCCCTAATGTACAGCGACGTACAGGGCAGTGTCATTATTGGCGCTTCCGACGACACCGCAGACACTATTTTACCGTACCTGCTTAGCCGCGTGACCTCCATTTACCCGAAATTGGCTATTGATGTACGGGTAAAACGCAGTCCGTTCATGTTACCGATGTTGGAAAGTGATGAGGTAGACCTAGCCATTACCACCATCACTACCAAGGATCATCCACACATTGTGTTACGCACGTCGCCAACCTTGTGGTACTGCTCCGCCGATTTCTCCTATCCGTCGGGCGACAGCGTACCCTTAGTGCTTCTGGACGAACCGAGTCCTTATCGCTCTATGGCAATAGAACATCTCAATAAAGCCGGCATCCCGTGGCGCATTGCCTACGTTGCCTCTACGCTCTCTGCCATCCGCGCCGCCGTTCGTGCCGGTCTGGGCGTTACCGTCAGGCCTATTGAAATGATGAGTCCAGAGCTGCGCGTGCTGGGCGAGCAGGATGGTCTACCGAGACTGCCTGACACGCAATATGTGTTGTATAAAAATCAGCACTGCGATAATGACCTCGCCATGGCAATTTTCAACGCCGTGGAACAGGGCAGTGATCCTTATTCCCTTAACAATTATGCTCAACGTGCCAGCACTGACGACGAGTTTGTTGAAGCACCCAAATCCTGAGCAGTAAAAGGCTTTTTTCCTCCCCCCGAACTCGGATACCACTTCGGGGGTAGGGAAGGGGGAAAACCAAAAGGTGAATTAATAACCAACTCATAAGATTTTCTTCACGAAACTGCTATTTTAAGTGTTTTACCCTCCTCCATTCCGCCTTGATATCGTCAAGTCAGTAAACTATCACTTTGCTAAATGAGTTCTTTTTTTAACCGCCCATTTCCACAAACACTTCCATGAATTTTTTATGAAATGTATTTTTATTTTAAATTTTTAAACAAAATTCATTCAAAAATTGTCTTATTTTTTAGCAATCTTGCCAAAAACGTGTCCTAGATCAACAAATAACCCTGTTTTGTGAGTGGAAGAATGGGGTAATCCTGCGACAATAGTAGGGGTAGGTTGCTAAATCTTTGACTCCAGATAAGTTACATCCTTTTTTTTACTCTTTTGACTGACTCGATTTAGCTACCAACTATCGCATGTTGTGTTAATAAAATGCTAAAGATGTAAATTAACGTGGATATACTTTTGTCAAAGTTGACAAAAGGTTATAGAAAAGGGTAAAAAGCCCACAGTAATTCACTGGATAATCGCTTTTAAAACCCTAGAGTCTATAAGGTTGCCGCAAAAATCGGCGATTTTGGTCTCGAAGGTCCCGTGAAGACTGGTGGTTATTAATCCTTCCCTTGAATCGATGTGGCAGGCAAGTTGCCGGGCAAGAGCAAATGCAAGATGCCACTTTTGATGAGTAAGCATAGAGTATGTCAACAGCCACAGATGTCACCGCTCATAACTGGGCGCTCGCAGTTTTTCTTATTATCGCAGTCGGCCTGTGTTGCCTGATGTTGCTCGGCGCAGCTTTCCTGGGAGGGAAAGTTCGCGGACGCCACACAGAAACCCCGTTCGAGTCGGGTATTGCACCCGTTGGCTCGACGCATATGCGCCTGTCGGCAAAATTCTATTTAGTCGCTATGTTCTTCGTCATTTTCGATGTGGAAGCCTTGTATCTTTATGCATGGTCAACCTCAATTCGTGAAAGCGGATGGACCGGCTTTGTAGAAGCTGCGATTTTCATATTTGTACTTTTAGCCGGCCTGTTTTATCTGGTTCGCATCGGTGCGCTTGACTGGACTCCAATCCGTTCGAAAGGTCCTGTTAAAGCCAGCCCGGTTATTCCGAGCCCAGTCATTAAGACCAGCAATCACCCGCATGGCAATCGCCAACAATAAAGTGAGGCATCAAGATGGACTATACGCTCACGCGCTTAGACCCGAACGGTGAGAACGACCGTTACCCCCTGCAGAAACAAGAGACGGTTTCCGATCCTCTTGAGCAGGAAGTTAACCAAAGCGTGTATATGGGGAAACTCGAGCACGCGTTGCATGACGTGGTGAACTGGGGTCGTAAAAACTCGCTTTGGCCATTTAACTTTGGTCTTTCATGCTGCTACGTGGAAATGACGACCTCGTTTACCGCGGTGCATGACGTTGCGCGATTCGGTTCGGAAGTTATTCGTGCCTCACCGCGTCAGGCCGACTTTATGGTGGTTGCCGGTACATGCTTTACCAAAATGGCGCCGGTTATTCAGCGTCTTTATGACCAGATGCTTGAGCCTAAATGGGTTATTTCGATGGGCGCCTGTGCCAACTCCGGTGGCATGTACGACATCTATTCTGTGGTGCAGGGTGTTGATAAGTTCTTGCCGGTAGACGTTTATATTCCTGGCTGCCCTCCGCGCCCTGAAGCTTACATGCAGGCACTGCTTTTGCTACAGGAGTCGATTGGAAAAGAACGTCGTCCTCTCTCTTGGGTAGTCGGTGACCAAGGTGTTTACCGTGCCAATATGCAGTCTGAAAAAGAGCGCAAACGCGCCGAACGTATCGCCGTGACGAATTTGCGGACACCTGACGAGGTTTAACACTGTTCGTCAAACCTGAGGGGCAACGCCGTCAGGAAATTATTATTTAAAAATGACGGTTACAGCCAGGTGCACTTCCCCTTAGGCAACCATGACACATTTAGTGTGGTGAGAAAATATGACAGATTTAACGACGCAAGACCTCGCTCAGCCAGCATGGCAGACGCGCGATCATCTTGATGATCCCGTTATTGGTGAGCTGCGTAACCGTTTTGGGCCAGAGGCCTTTTCTGTTCAGCCGACCCGCACCGGTATCCCGGTGGTGTGGGTAAAACGCGAACAGATACTGGAAGTTATTACCTTTTTACGCAAACAGCCCAAGCCTTACGTCATGCTTTATGATCTGCACGGCGTTGATGAACGTTTACGTAACCACCGCGACGGTTTACCGGCTGCGGATTTTTCCGTTTTCTATCACCTGCTTTCTATCGAACGCAACAGCGACATTATGCTTAAAGTGGCGCTGGCTGAAAACGACCTGCATTTGCCAACGCTGACCAAGGTATACCCGAATGCCAACTGGTATGAGCGCGAAACCTGGGAAATGTTCGGTATTACCTTTGACGGTCACCCCCATCTGACGCGCATCATGATGCCTAAGACCTGGGAAGGGCATCCGCTGCGCAAAGATTATCCGGCGCGTGCGACCGAGTTTGATCCGTTCGAACTGACTAAGCAGAAAGAAGATCTCGAAATGGAAGCGCTGACCTTCAAACCCGAAGACTGGGGTATGAAGCGCGGTACCGAAAACGAAGATTTCATGTTCTTGAACCTCGGCCCTAACCACCCGTCTGCGCACGGTGCTTTCCGCATTGTGATGCAGCTTGACGGCGAAGAGATTGTCGATTGCGTTCCGGACATAGGTTACCACCACCGCGGTGCCGAAAAAATGGGCGAGCGCCAGTCATGGCACAGCTACATTCCTTACACCGACCGTATCGAATACCTCGGCGGCTGTGTTAACGAAATGCCTTACGTATTGGCGGTTGAAAAGCTGGCCGGTATCACCGTTGGCGATCGCGTTAACACCATCCGCGTCATGCTTTCCGAGCTGTTCCGTATCAACAGCCACTTGCTCTACATCTCGACCTTTATTCAGGACGTTGGCGCAATGACCCCGGTGTTCTTTGCCTTCACTGACCGTCAGAAAATTTATGACGTGGTTGAAGCAATCACTGGTTTCCGTATGCACCCGGCGTGGTTCCGCATTGGCGGCGTGGCGCACGACCTGCCAAAAGGCTGGGAACGTCTGCTGCGCGACTTCCTGGAGTGGATGCCGAAACGTCTTGATTCCTACATGAAGACGGCGCTGAAAAACAGCATTCTGGTTGCGCGTTCCAAAGGCGTTGCCGCCTACAATGCAGAAGATGCATTGGCTTGGGGCACCACCGGTGCAGGTCTGCGCGCCACTGGCGTCGCGTTTGATGTGCGTAAATGGCGTCCTTACTCCGGCTATGAAAACTTCGATTTTGAAGTGCCGGTCGGCGATGGCGTGAGCGACTCGTATTCGCGCGTGATGCTGAAAATGGAAGAGATGCGCCAGAGTCTGCGCATTCTGCAGCAGTGCCTGGATCACATGCCTGAAGGTCCGTTTAAAGCCGATCATCCACTGACGACGCCGCCGCCGAAAGAACGCACGTTGCAGCATATCGAAACCCTGATCACTCACTTCCTGCAGGTTTCGTGGGGGCCGGTAATGCCTGCCAACGAATCCTTCCAGATGATCGAGGCAACGAAAGGGATCAACAGCTACTACCTGACGAGCGATGGCAGCACCATGAGCTACCGCACCCGCGTGCGTACGCCAAGCTTCCCGCACTTGCAGCAGATCCCGTCAGTTATCCGTGGCAGCCTGGTATCAGACCTTATCGTCTATCTGGGCAGTATTGATTTTGTAATGTCAGATGTGGACCGCTAACGATGACAGATCTTAATAAAGACTCAGAGCTTCAGTATATCAACGTGTCTGCACCTGCGGCCTTTGACGCGGCGCAGAACAAGCAGAAGTTTGAGCTGAGCGCGACTGAACGTGACGCGATTGAGCACGAAAAACATCACTATGAAGATGCCCGCGCGGTCTCAATTGAAGCACTGAAAATTGTGCAGAAAGAGCGTGGCTGGGTGCCGGATGGCGCAATCTATGCCATTGCAGAAATTCTTGCCATTCCGGCTAGCGATGTAGAAGGTGTGGCGACGTTTTACAGCCAAATCTTCCGCCAGCAGGTTGGGCGTCACGTCATTCGCTATTGCGACAGCGTTGTCTGCCACATCACCGGCTATCAAGGCATTCAGGCCGCGATTGAAGAGAAGCTGAATATCAAACCGGGTGAAACTACGCCGGACGGACGCTTCACTTTGCTGCCAACCTGCTGTCTGGGCAACTGTGATAAAAGCCCGACTATGATGATCGATGAAGACACGCACAGCTACCTGAAACCAGAAGAAATCGGTCAGTTACTGGAGCGTTACTCATGAATGTCTACGGTTACACGCCAAGAGAGATTATCCGTACACCGGAAATGCATCCGCTGACATGGCGCATGCGCGAAGACCAGCAGCCGGTATGGATTGACGAATACCGCAGCAAAAACGGCTATGCCGGTGCAGAGAAAGCGCTTAAAACTTTGTCGCAGGACGAAATCGTTGCATTGGTGAAAGACTCCGGCCTGAAGGGCCGCGGCGGTGCAGGTTTCTCTACCGGTTTGAAGTGGAGCCTGATGCCGAAAGACGAATCCATGAACATCCGTTACCTGCTGTGTAACGCGGATGAAATGGAGCCGGGTACCTATAAAGACCGCCTGTTGATGGAGCAAATGCCCCACCAGCTGGTTGAAGGCATGCTGATCAGCGCCTTCGCACTGAAAGCCTACCGTGGCTATATCTTCCTGCGCGGTGAATATATCGAAGCGGCCGTGAACCTGCGTCGCGCCATCGAAGAGGCCCGAGCAGCCGGTTTGATTGGCAAAAATATTCTCGGCACCGGATTTGATTTCGAGCTGATCGTCCACACCGGCGCAGGTCGTTACATCTGCGGTGAAGAAACGGCGCTGATTAACTCACTGGAAGGCCGCCGCGCCAACCCGCGCTCCAAGCCGCCATTCCCGGCGTCTGTGGGCGCATGGGGCAAGCCGACCTGCGTGAACAACGTCGAAACGCTGTCTAACGTCCCGGCGATTTTGGCCAACGGCGTCGAGTGGTACAAAGGCATTTCAACCAGCGAAGACACCGGAACCAAGATGATGGGCTTCTCTGGTCGCGTTAAAAATCCGGGCGTGTGGGAGCTACCGTTTGGCACCACCGCACGCGAAATTCTTGAAGAGTACGCCGGTGGCATGCGCGACGGTCTGAAGTTTAAAGCCTGGCAGCCGGGTGGGGCAGGGACCGACTTCCTGACCGACCAGCATCTCGACCTGCCGATGGAATTTGCCAGCATTGGTAAAGCCGGAAGCCGTTTAGGTACCGCGCTGGCGATGGCGGTCGATCATGAAATTGGCATGGTTCCGTTGGTGCGTAACCTTGAAGAGTTCTTCTCGCGTGAGTCCTGCGGCTGGTGTACGCCATGCCGTGACGGTCTGCCGTGGAGCGTCAAGATCCTGCGTGCGCTGGAGCGCGGTGAAGGCCAGCCGGGAGACATAGAAACTCTCGAGCAGCTTTGCCGCCAGCTTGGTCCGGGTAAAACATTCTGCGCACACGCGCCGGGTGCCGTGGAGCCATTGCAGAGTGCGATTAAATATTTCCGGGAAGAATTTGAAGCAGGCATCGCCAAGCAACATTACAACAATGCGCGGGCAATTGGCGGCATACAGCCAAATAACCTGCTGAAAGAGCGTTGGTAAGCCGCTAAAAACGATGCCCGAGAAACGCGGGCAACCCGGCCAGAATTTTTGATTAACGCCTGCCGAAAGGTGGGCCTTGTGGAAGCATGCTGACTATGGCTACGATTCATGTAGACGGCAAAGAATACGATGTAAACGGAGCGGACAACCTACTTCAGGCTTGCCTCTCTCTTGGCCTCGATATTCCTTATTTTTGCTGGCATCCGGCGCTGGGAAGCGTCGGCGCTTGCCGCCAATGTGCGGTTAAGCAATACCAAAACGCAGAAGATACGCGCGGCCGTTTGGTTATGTCATGTATGACGCCTGCGTCTGATGGAACCTTTATTTCCATCGATGACGGAGAAGCCAAACAGTTCCGGGAAAGCGTCGTGGAATGGTTGATGACCAACCACCCGCACGACTGCCCGGTGTGTGAGGAGGGCGGTAACTGTCACCTTCAGGATATGACAGTCATGACCGGCCACGCCACGCGTCGCTATCGTTTCTCTAAACGTACGCATAATAATCAGGATCTCGGCCCGTTCATTTCTCACGAGATGAACCGCTGTATCGCCTGTTATCGCTGCGTGCGTTATTACAAGGACTACGCTGACGGTACCGATCTTGGCGTTTACGGCGCGCACGACAACGTCTACTTTGGTCGCCCGGAAGACGGACCGCTGGAAAGCGAATTTTCCGGTAACTTAGTAGAAGTTTGCCCGACCGGCGTATTCACCGACAAAACACACTCAGAGCGCTATAACCGTAAATGGGACATGCAGTTTGCACCCAGCGTTTGCCAACAGTGCAGCGTCGGCTGTAACACCAGCCCGGGTGAGCGCTACGGTGAACTGCGTCGCATCGAAAACCGCTATAACGGCACCGTGAACCGCTACTTCTTGTGCGACCGCGGACGTTTTGGCTACGGCTACGTCAACGCCAAAGACCGTCCATCCAAACCGATGCAGCAGCGCGGCAGTGACTGGATTGCACTCAACGCTGAACAGGCGATGCAGGGCGCGGCGGACATTCTTCGTCAGTCGAGCAAAACTATCGGTATCGGCTCTCCACGCGCCAGCCTCGAAAGTAACTTTGCGCTGCGGGAATTGGTCGGTGCTGAAAACTTCTATACCGGTATCAACGCGGCGGAGCAAAATCGTCTGGCGCTGATGCTGAACATCCTGAAAAACAGCGGGGTTCACACGCCGGCTCTGCACGACATTGAGTCCTACGATGCTGTGCTGATCCTGGGTGAAGATCTCACGCAAACTGGCGCACGCATTGCGTTGGCGGTTCGTCAGGCAGTCAAGGGTAAAGCCCGCGCTATGGCAGCGGCCCAACGCGTTGCCGACTGGCAGATTGCGGCTATCCAGACCATCGGACAGCACGCCAAGCATCCTCTGTTTGTGACCAACGTTGATAACACCCGTCTCGATGATATTGCCGCTCTGAACTACCGCGCACCGGTTGACGAGCAGGCACGTTTCGGTTTCGCCATTGCCCACGCTATTGACGATGCGGCTCCGGCGGTCACCGACATCGACGAAAGCCTCAACAAGAAAGTCGACATGATTGCGCAGGCATTAACTGGCGCAAGAAAACCGTTGATTATTACCGGCACTAACGCAGGCAGCGACGCGATTATTTCTGCCGCAGCCAACGTGGCGAAAGCCCTGAAAGCGCGCGGTCTTGACGTCGGCATCACCTTCGTGGCCTCTTCTGCCAACAGCATCGGTCTGTCGATGATTGGTGGCGGCAATCTCGACGACGCACTTGGCCTGCTTTCCAGCGGCGGCGCAGACAGCGCTATCGTCATGGAAAACGACCTGTATCGTCAGGCACCTGAATCTGTCGTTGACGAGGCACTTTCGAAGGTTCAAAACCTGCTGGTCGTTGACCACCAGCGCACCCGTATTATGGATAAGGCCAGCCTTATCCTGCCGGCCGCAAGTTTCGCTGAAAGCGACGGTACGTTGGTCAATCAGGAAGGCCGCGCACAGCGTTTCTTCCAGGTTTATGACCCGGCGTACTACGACAACAGCATCGTGATGCTTGAGAGCTGGCGCTGGATGCACTCGCTGCATTCCACCATCAACAGCCGTCACGTTGACTGGACTCAGCTGGATCACGTCATTGAGGCCTGCGTTGCGGCTCTTCCGCAGCTTAAAGGTATGATTGACGCTGCGCCGGATGCTTCCTTCCGTATTCGTGGTCAGAAACTGGCGCGTTCACCGATTCGTTCAAGTGGACGTACCGCCATGCGCGCCAACATCAACGTGCACGAACCGCGTCAGCCGCAGGACAAAGACACCATGTTTGCCTTCTCGATGGAAGGTAACAACAGTCCTTACGCGAACCGTCAACAGGTGCCGTTTGCCTGGGCTCCGGGCTGGAACTCACCGCAGGCATGGAATAAATTCCAGGCCGAAGTGGGCGGTAAACTGCGTCACGGCGATCCGGGTGTGCGTCTGATTGAAGCAGGCGAGGGCACTCTTGAGTACTTCAGTGAAATCCCTGCGGCCTTTGCTGCACAGGAAAATCACTGGCGCGTTGCCCCTTACTATCACCTGTTTGGTAGTGAAGAGATGTCTCAGCGTTCGAACGTTATCCAACAGCGTATGCCACAGCCTTACGTGATGGTTAACCCGGCCGATGCCGCTGCACTTGGCGTTAATCAGGGCACTCAGGTTGAATTCACCTGCGGTGGACAAACTCTGACTCTGCCGGTTCGTCTGAGCGAGACCCTCAATAAAGGACAAGTTGGCCTGCCGCTGGGCCTGCCGGGAATTTCTCCGGTGCTGGTCGGCGCAACGGTTGAGAATCTGCGGGAGGCAACCCGATGAGTTGGTTTACACCAGAAGTTATCGACACCATTATCGCCGTGGTTAAAGCGGTGGTGATCCTGTTGGTCGTCGTCACCTGCGGAGCCTTTATGAGCTTCGCAGAACGCCGCCTGCTGGGCCTGTTCCAGAACCGATACGGACCTAACCGCGTCGGCTGGGGCGGCTCGCTGCAGTTGGTTGCCGACATGATCAAAATGTTCTTTAAAGAAGACTGGGCGCCAAAGTTCTCTGACCGGGCCATCTTTACGCTGGCACCGATGATTGCTTTTAGCTCCATGCTGATGGCGTTTGCGATTGTACCGGTTGCACCGACCTGGTACGGCGCCAACCTCAATATCGGCATTCTGTTCTTCCTTATGATGGCGGGCTTAACGGTTTACGCCGTGCTGTTTGCCGGTTGGTCAAGCAACAACAAGTACTCCCTGCTGGGCGCAATGCGCGCCTCGGCACAGACGCTGAGCTATGAAGTGTTCCTCGGCCTGTCACTGATGGGGGTGGTTGCACAAGCGGGGTCATTTAACCTGCAGGACATTGTTCATGCGCAAGAGCACATGTGGAATATCATTCCGCAGTTCTTTGGCTTCTTGACCTTTGCGATTGCCGGTATTGCCGTGTGTCACCGCCATCCGTTTGACCAGCCAGAAGCCGAGCAGGAGCTGGCCGATGGTTACCACATCGAATATTCCGGCATGAAGTTTGGTCTGTTCTTCGTCGGTGAATACATCGGTATTGTGACCGTATCTGCACTGATAGTTACGCTGTTCTTCGGGGGCTGGCAGGGGCCATTCCTGCCACCGTTCATCTGGTTTGCGTTGAAAACCGCTTTCTTCATGGTGATGTTCATTTTGTTACGTGCCGCTTTACCTCGTCCTCGTTACGATCAGGTGATGTCATTTGGCTGGCGCATTTGCCTGCCGCTGACCTTGCTGAATCTGCTAGGCACCGCGGCCGTCATTTTGTACAACGCAAATTAATATAAGGGGTGATTGAACCATGACATTGAAAGAACTAGTGGTTGGTTTCGGCACCCAGGTTCGCAGTTTGTGGCTGATAGGTATGCATACCTTCGCCAAACGCGAAACCTTGATGTACCCGGAAGAACCTGTTTATCTGCCGCCTCGTTACCGTGGCCGCATTGTGTTGACGCGCGATCCTGATGGAGACGAGCGCTGCGTAGCCTGTAACCTTTGCGCGGTAGCCTGTCCCGTAGGCTGTATTTCACTACAGAAAGCCGAGATGAAAGACGGTCGTTGGTATCCGGAGTTTTTCCGTATCAACTTCTCGCGCTGCATCTTCTGCGGACTCTGTGAAGAAGCCTGCCCAACAACGGCGATTCAGCTGACGCCGGACTTTGAGTTGGGCGAGTTCAAACGCCAGGATCTGGTGTATGAGAAAGAAGACTTGTTGATCTCTGGACCCGGTAAGTATCCGGAATATAACTTTTACCGGATGGCCGGTATGGCAGTTGACGGCAAAGCGAAAGGCGAAGCCGAGAACGAAGCCAAGCCGATCAACGTCAAAGGTCTCATGCCTTAAGGAGCCGCGAGCATGGAATTTGCATTTTACACTGCAGCCCTGGTGGCCGTGTTGGCGACGTTGCGAACAATCACGCACACCAACCCGGTTCACGCGCTGCTGTACCTGATCATTTCACTGCTGGCTATCGCCGCCGTGTTCTTCTCGCTCGGGGCCTACTTCGCCGCAGCGCTGGAGATCATCGTTTACGCCGGTGCCATTATGGTGCTGTTCGTGTTCGTGGTGATGATGCTGAACCTAGGCAGCGTGCAGGAACAAGAGCGAGCCTGGCTGAAACCCTCGACCTGGATTGGGCCTTCGATTCTGGCCGTGGTGCTGCTGGTGGTGATGATTGCTTCCATCACCGGTCTGCACGATCAGGGCATCAAAGGAACAATGGTTGACGCGAAAGCGGTGGGCATTGCGCTGTTTGGCCCTTACGTACTGGCGGTGGAGTTGGCGTCAATGCTGCTTCTGGCCGGTTTAGTGGTGGCCTTCCACATCGGACGTGAACACAAGCCGGGCGAAGTGCTCGGCAACGCATCCGCTGCACCGGTCAAAGAGATGGCAAAAAGAAAAACGGAGGAGAGAGCATGATCCCTCTACAGCATGGCCTGATCTTGGCCGCAATCCTGTTCGTGTTGGGACTGACCGGGTTACTGGTACGACGTAACCTGTTGTTTATGTTGATCAGCCTTGAAGTCATGATCAACGCGGCGGCGCTGGCCTTTATTGTGGCCGGCAGTTATTGGGGGCAGGCAGACGGACAGGTGATGTATATCCTGGCTATCAGTCTGGCGGCAGCGGAAGCCAGTATCGGCTTGGCCTTACTGCTGCAACTCTATCGTCGTCGTCATACCCTGAATATCGACACTGTCAGTGAGATGCGCGGATGAACCTATTATATTTAACCATTTTGTTCCCGCTGATCGGCTTCCTGCTGTTGGCCTTTTCTCGCGGGCGTTGGTCAGAAAACACGTCAGCTACCGTTGGCGTAGGCTCGATTGGCCTAGCCGCTTTGGTGACGCTTTACGTTGGCATCAATTTCCTTAGTCAAAAGGCTACCGGCGTTCAGGTGTTTAACCAAACCCTGTGGAACTGGATGCAGGTCGGTGATTTCAACATCTCCGCCACGCTAACGCTCGACGGCCTATCGATGACCATGCTGTCTGTGGTGACCGGCGTAGGTTTCTTCATCCACATGTTTGCTTCATGGTACATGCGCGGTGAAGAGGGCTATTCACGCTTCTTTGCTTATACCAACCTGTTTATCGCCAGCATGGTGATTCTGGTACTGGCAGACAACCTGTTGCTGCTGTATCTCGGTTGGGAAGGGGTAGGGCTGTGCAGTTACCTGCTGATTGGTTTCTACTACACCAATCCTGAGAACGGCGCGGCAGCGATGAAGGCCTTTATCGTGACCCGCGTAGGTGACGTGTTCCTGGCCTTTGCGCTGTTCATTCTTTATCGCGAATTGGGCACGCTCAACATTCGTGAACTGATGATTCTGGCACCGCAGAAGCTGGCCGTTGGCGATACCGCGATTACCTGGGCAACTCTGATGCTGTTGGGCGGTGCCGTAGGTAAATCGGCACAGCTGCCGCTGCAAACTTGGTTGGCGGATGCGATGGCCGGTCCTACACCGGTTTCTGCTCTGATCCATGCCGCGACGATGGTCACCGCCGGTGTCTATCTGATTGCCCGTACCCACGGTCTGTTCCTGATGGCGCCTGAGATTCTGCATTTGGTCGGCATTATTGGCGCAGTGACGCTGGTTCTGGCGGGCTTTGCGGCGCTGGTGCAAACCGATATCAAGCGCGTGCTGGCCTACTCGACCATGAGTCAGATTGGCTACATGTTCCTGGCGCTGGGCGTTCAGGCGTGGGACGCCGCCATTTTCCACCTGATGACCCACGCGTTCTTCAAGGCGCTGTTGTTCCTCTCCTCCGGCTCGGTAATTCTTGCCTGCCACCACGAGCAGAACATCTTCAAAATGGGCGGCCTGCGCAAATCGATTCCACTGGTTTATGTCTGCTTCCTGGTGGGCGGCGCAGCGCTGTCGGCCTTGCCAATCATCACTGCCGGCTTCTTCAGTAAGGATGAAATTCTGGCCGGTGCGCTGGCAAACGGTCATCTTAATCTGCTGATTGCCGGACTGGTTGGTGCGTTTATGACCTCGCTGTATACCTTCCGCATGATCTTTATCGTCTTCCACGGCGAAGAGAAGATTAAAGCCCATGCCGGTAAAGGGATTACCCACCACTTGCCGCTGCTGGTGCTGCTGGTTCTGTCTACCTTCATTGGCGCGATGATCGTTCCGCCACTGCAGGGCGTGTTGCCGGGTACTACCGAGCTGCCGCACGGTACGGTATTAACGCTTGAAATTACTTCGGGTGTAGTGGCTATTGTCGGCATTTTGCTGGCCGCAGCGTTGTATCTCGGCAAGCGTACGCTGGTTAACAGCATCGCAAAAAGCGCACCGGGACGCTTCTTCACGACCTGGTGGTTCCATGCCTGGGGCTTTGACTGGCTGTACGACATGATTTTCGTGAAACCTTATTTGGCTATCGCGAAACTCCTGCAGCGCGATCCGTTGAACTCGCTAATGAACTTCCCTGCACTGTTTGCCCGTCTGGGTAACCGCGGGCTGACATTGAGTGAAAACGGACAGACGCGTTGGTACGTCGCGTCTATGGGATTGGGTGCAGTCGTCGTTTTAGCGCTGTTGCTGGCGATTTAACATAGTAAAAACATAGGGACCTATACGCCATGCTATTACCTTGGCTAATTCTTATCCCCTTTATTGGCGGACTGCTGTCTTGGCAGACTGAGCGCTTCGGAAGCAAAGTACCGCGCTGGATAGCTCTTATCGCGATGGGGCTGACTTTGGCACTTTCCCTGCAACTCTGGTTGCAGGGGGGTTATTCATTAACCGCACCTGTGGGTATTCCTCAATGGCAGTCAGAGTTTTCTCTGCCGTGGATCCCGCGCTTTGGCATTGAATTCCATCTGGCTCTGGATGGTCTTTCGCTGCTGATGGTTGTGCTGACCGGCCTGCTCGGTTTGCTGGCTATTCTCTGCTCGTGGCGCGAAATCCAGAAGTATCAGGGGTTCTTCCACCTGAACCTGCTGTGGATACTTGGCGGCGTGATCGGCGTGTTCCTGTCCATCGACCTGTTCCTGTTCTTCTTCTTCTGGGAGATGATGCTGGTTCCGATGTACTTCCTGATTGCGCTTTGGGGTCATAAAGCGTCTGACGGTAAAACGCGCATCAGCGCAGCAACCAAATTCTTCATCTATACCCAGTCCAGTGGTCTGGTGATGTTGATTGCGATTTTGGGACTGGTGTTTGTGCACTACAACGCGACCGGCGTGTGGACCTTCAGCTATGAGCAACTGCTGAAAACGCCAATGTCGGAACACGTTGAGTACCTGCTGATGCTGGGCTTCTTCATTGCTTTCGCGGTGAAAATGCCGGTCGTGCCGTTGCATGGTTGGTTGCCGGATGCGCATAGCCAGGCACCTACCGCGGGTTCGGTTGACCTGGCCGGTATCTTGCTGAAAACCGCGGCCTACGGCATGTTGCGCTTCTGCCTGCCGCTGTTCCCACATGCTTCACACGAGTTTGCCCCGATCGCGATGTGGCTGGGTGTGATTGGTATCTTCTACGGCGCCTGGATGGCGTTCGCACAGACTGATATCAAACGCCTTATTGCTTACACCAGCGTGTCACACATGGGCTTTGTTCTGATTGCCATTTACACCGGCAGCCAGCTGGCCTACCAGGGCGCAGTGATCCAGATGATTGCGCACGGGCTTTCCGCAGCCGGTATGTTCATTATCTGTGGCCAGATTTACGAACGCCTGCATACTCGTGACATGCGCCTGATGGGCGGCCTGTGGGGGCGCATCAAATACCTGCCTGCACTGTCGCTGTTCTTCGCGGTGGCAACGCTGGGTATGCCGGGTACCGGTAACTTTGTAGGTGAATTCATGATCCTGTTCGGCAGCTTCCCGATTGTGCCGGTGATCACTGTGATTTCGACCTTCGGCCTGGTATTTGCCTCGGTTTATTCGCTGGTTATGATGCAGCGTGCATACTACGGCGCGCCTAAGTCGGACCAACCCTTGCAGGGTATGACGGGGCGTGAGCTCTCAATCATCCTGCTGCTGGTCGTGTTGCTGGTGCTGCTCGGGGTTTACCCGCAGCCTATCCTCGATACCTCACACGCAGCGATGAGTAATATTCAGCACTGGTTCGGGTCATCAGTTTCATCAATTTCAACGACAAGGCCGTAATTCGCCATGACATTTACTCCTCAAAATCTGATCGCACTGTTACCACTGTTGATCGTCGGATTGACGGTGGTATTGGTGATGCTGTCCATTGCGTGGCGACGCGACCATTTCTTTAATGCCACACTGACAGTCATTGGCCTGAACATCGCGCTGATTTCGCTGTATTTTGTTGCTCAAGTGGGGCCACAGGATGTGACTCCTCTGCTGCGCATCGACGGTTATTCAATGTTCTACATTGCATTGGTGCTGTTGGCGAGCCTAGCTACCTGTACGTTCGCGTACCCGTGGCTGGTGGGTTATCCGGATAACCGTGAAGAGTTTTACCTGCTGGTGTTGATAGCGGCAATGGGCGGTATTTTACTGGCCTGTGCTAATCATCTTGCCTCAATGTTCCTGGGGATTGAACTGATCTCCCTGCCATTATTTGGTTTGATAGGCTATGCGTACCGACAGAAACGCTCGCTGGAAGCCAGTATCAAATACATGCTGCTTTCGGCTGCTGCGTCTTCGTTCCTGCTGTTTGGTATGGCACTGCTGTACGCACAGTCCGGTGACTTGTCGTTCATGGCGCTGGGTAAAAACCTCAGCGATGCCGTGATGCACGAACCACTGCTGTTGGCAGGCTTGGGCATGATGATCGTTGGTCTGGGCTTCAAGCTGTCTCTGGTGCCTTTCCACCTGTGGACACCGGACGTTTATCAGGGCGCGCCTGCACCGGTATCAACCTTCCTGGCCACCGCCAGCAAGATTGCGATTTTTGCCGTAGTGATGCGCTTGTTCCTTTATGCACCGGTTGCCAACAGTGAAGCTATCCGCGTCGTGCTGGGCATTATCGCCTTCTGCTCGATTCTGGTCGGTAACCTGATGGCCATCAGCCAAAGCAATATCAAACGTCTGCTGGGTTACTCTTCAATCGCGCATCTGGGTTACCTGTTGGTCGCGCTGATTGCCGTACAAACCCATCAGCTATCGATGGAAACCGTGGGCGTTTATCTGGCAGGTTACCTGTTCAGCAGCCTGGGTGCCTTCGGCGTGGTAAGCCTGATGTCTAGTCCTTACAGCGGTCCGGATGCAGAATCACTGTTCTCCTACCGCGGTCTGTTCTGGCACAAGCCGATTCTTTCGGCGGTAATGACGGTGATGATGCTGTCATTGGCGGGCATTCCAATGACGCTGGGCTTCATCGGCAAGTTCTACGTTATTGCAACCGGCGTGACCGCGCATCTGTGGTGGTTGACCGGTGCAGTGGTGGTGGGCAGCGCGATTGGCCTTTACTACTATCTGCGCGTTACCGTTAGCCTGTTCCTGAGTGCGCCGGACCGACTGGTGCGCGATACGCCTTCCAACTGGGCGCTTACCGCCGGCGGTGTCGTAGTCCTTATCTCCGCAATTCTGGTACTGGTACTGGGTATCTATCCGCAGCCGCTTATCTCGCTGGTTCAGTTGGCTCAGCCTCTGATGTAACGTTGGTTAAGTGACCTTAAAAACCGTACGTCTTTGATGTACGGTTTTTTTTTGCCTTGAGCAGGCATATTAAATTTTGATGAATTTATATTAATTTCGTCAGTAAAACGCCTGTAAATATTTCATTTTGTAATTTCGAGTGTAGAATCTGCACTTTATTTTTCGGTCGTATTGACTGGGGACTTTGCAATGAATGTTTTATTTACGATTGCCATAACGACAGGGCTTCTTTCAGGGATTTGGGGCTGGATTGCGATTACGCTTGGCCTGATTGGCTGGGCAGGTTTTCTGGGTTATGCCGCCTGCTTTGCTTCACCGATAAGCGGTTTTAGAGGTTTTTTGATCACCGCATTGACCTGCTGTAGCGGAGTGTTTTGGGGCGAAATGATTAAAACGGGCAGCGCCCTACGCCCCGAATGGAGCATTTTAGGCTACGTAGTTATTGGACTGGTTGGGTTTGCCATGTGCATGCAGTCTACGTATCAGTGGCTGGCCTTTCTCCCCGGGACCTTTATTGGCGCCAGTGCGGCACTTGCCAGCCCTCAAAACTGGCAGACAGTCATTGTCTCGCTGCTGCTTGGGTTGATATTTGCCTACGCCATGAAACTGAGCGGAATGTGGCTATTGCACAAGCAGCAGGCGCTTAGCGAGGCGCGATTAAAAGCCAAAACTCCGCCGGTGGCTTATTCTGTAGTATCAGGGTCAGAAGGTTCTTAAAAGGCTGAATCAGGAGTATTTAGTTGCCACTCGGGGCAGCAACTCGGTCGAAAGTAGGCTAGGGTTAAAGACATCGAGTGCAATAACTCGCTGAATCACACAACAAGGAGAACAGAATGGCTAACCAATTCGAACCACAGCAAACCAGTCTTGATGACGATCTCAGAATGCTTAGCGAAACGCTGGAAGAGGTGCTTAAATCTTCAGGTGATAAAGCGGATGAGAAGTATATCGAAATAAAGAGTCGAGCCGAGCAGGCGTTGAATGACGTGCAATCACGTCTGAGTTCGGCGACAGATTCTTACTGTGCTAAGGCGAAAACCGTGGTCCGTCAGGCCGATTCCTACGTGCATGACAAACCTTGGCATGGCGTAGGTGTGGGTGCCGCGGTAGGCCTGGTTATCGGGCTGCTGCTGCGCCGCTAAAGGGTCAACGTTATTTTGATGAACGTAGTCCCATTAATGAGTTAGCATCACCAATGAGACAGCTTAGGCTGTCTCTATTTTTTTAACCTTTTTCCCTCTTAAAACCTCCTTTTGATCTGCAACAGCATCTGACATCAGTTAACCGCGCATAATTCTGCTATCAAGCAAATTGAGCGGAGAGCAGGCTATGTCGGTGAGTGCATTTAACCATCGCTGGGCGAGCGTCATTCTGGAAGCTTTGGCACGTCACGGCGTTCGCCACGTCTGTATTGCTCCCGGTTCACGCTCAACTCCTCTTACGTTGGCCGCCGCGGCTCATGCGCATTTTATTTGTCATACCCATTTCGACGAGCGCGGATTAGGGCACTTGGCACTGGGGCTTGCCAAAGGCGCCGGCGAACGTGTGGCAGTCATTGTTACCTCGGGCACCGCCGTGGCGAACCTTTATCCAGCCGTTATTGAGGCCGGTCTTAGCGGTGAAAGGCTGATAATGCTGACCGCCGATCGCCCGCTCGAGTCTATCGACTGCGGGGCTAATCAGGCCATTTCACAGCCGGGTATTTTCTCCTCTCACGTCACCGATGCCTTAAATTTACCCACGCCGACGTCGACGATTGCCGCCCGCTGGCTGGTGTCGGCAATCGACGACCTGATCGCCCGTCAAACGCACGGTGCAGTCCATATTAACTGCCCGTTTGCCGAACCGCTTTATGGTGAATCGGACGAGGAAGATGCGGCGTGGAGTGACGCGCTCGGTGACTGGTGGCAAAACAGTAAGCCCTGGTTGCAGCAGTCGGTCCATTTTCAGCCGCCGTTGCTACACGACTGGGAGAGTGGGTGTCAAAGGCGCGGGGTAGTGATTGCCGGATGTTTGAGTGTGCATGAAGGAAAGCAGGTGGCGCAATGGGCAGCAACGCTCGGCTGGCCACTGCTGTCGGATGTACAGTCGCATAGCGGACAGCCTCTCGCCTGTGCGGATTTGTGGTTGGCGAATCCCAAGGCGCAGTCATCATTACAGCGCGCAGAACTGGTGGTTCAGTTTGGCAGTCGCCTGACCAGCAAGCGTTTGTTGCAGTGGCTGTCATCCTGTCAAGTAACAGAATATTGGCTGATTGAAGACCGGGCGGGGCGTTTGGATCCTGCACATCATCGTGGGCGACGTATTGTTTCACCGATTGGCCCTTGGTTGAGTCAGCATCCTGCATTAGCCCGCCCTCCGTGGGCAGAATCACTGGCCAGTCTCTCTTCTATGGCCAAATCCTGCGTTGAGCAACGTTTAGCTACACAGTTTGGTGAAGCACAGGTGGCCAGCCGAATTGTCGAGCTGTTGCCGCCGCACGGACAGCTATTTTTAGGCAACAGTTTGGTGGTGCGAATGGTCGACGCCTTTGCCCAACTGCCTGTTGAATATCCGGTATTCGCTAATCGCGGTGCCAGCGGTATTGATGGCCTGCTGGCGACTGCCGCCGGTGTGGAACGCGCCTGCTGTAGGCCGACGCTTGTCCTGCTGGGAGACCTTTCCGCTTTGTACGACCTCAACTCTCTGGCCCTGCTACGCCAAAGCTCTGCTCCGATGGTCATCCTGTTGGTCAATAATCAGGGCGGGCAAATTTTCTCTCTGCTGCCAACGCCGTTGGCTACCCGCCAGCGTTTTTACTGCATGCCACAGCAGGTTGATTTCCGCCACGCCGCCGCCGCGTTCGGTTTGCAGTACGCCAGCCCCGAAAGCTGGTATGCACTGCTTCATGACGTCACTCAGCGCTGGAAGCTCGGGGGCGTTACGTTGATTGAGCTTAAGGTAGCCCCCACCGCAGGCGGTGAAGCATTGACGCAGCTGTTGCAGCAGGTGAGCGAATTATGACCCTTTCCTGCGCGCGTATTAACGGCGACACCTTTGATGACACGCGTCCCTGGCTGGTTTTTTTGCACGGATTTCTGGGCAACGGCGCAGACTGGTGTTCCTTACTCAAGCATCTCGCACACTGGCGCTGCCTGCTGGTCGACCTTCCGGGGCACGGCGCATCGGCACACGTTACCGCCGCCGGATTTGCCGACCTGAGTCAGCGTTTGAGTTGCACGCTCAAGCAGCATGGAATCAGTCAATATTGGCTGATCGGCTATTCTCTCGGCGGTAGAGTCGCCCTTTATCACGCCTGCCACGGGGAACATTCTGGCCTGCAGGGGCTGGTTATTGAAGGCGGGCATCCCGGGCTTGAAACCGTATCGCAAAGGCAGTCAAGGCAGCAGCACGATCGTCGCTGGTGTGAAAAGCTTCAGCGGATGCCGCTGCAAAATTTTCTCGCGCAGTGGTATCGGCAGCCGGTGTTTCACGACCTGTCTGCCGCACAGCGCACCTCGCTCATTCAGCTGCGGCTGGCCAATGATCCCCTACGGCTCGCCGCGATATTTACCGCGACCTCGCTGGCGCTGCAGCCTGATTTACGTCCACAAATCCGCAAACTGTGTGTTCCCTATCTTTGGCTGTGTGGCAGCGAAGATGAAAAATTCCTCTCGCTTGCCCGTCGCTCGAACCTGCCGATCACTGCCATAGAGGGAGCCGGTCACAATGTTCATCGGGCGCAGCCGGCACTGTTTGCCCATCGTCTGACTGAATTTATTTACTTAAACCGTTTAAATGAGAACCGAGATGACTCCTATCGACCAGAAATGCCTTTATGCGCCCCTCAGCTGGCTCGACTGCTCGGCTGATTTTGAAGATATTCGCTATCATAAATCGGCTGACGGTATGGCTAAAATCACGATTAATCGTCCCGAGGTGCGCAATGCCTTTCGTCCGTTGACGGTCAAAGAGATGATGCGAGCAATGGAAGACGCCCGCTACGATGACAGCATCGGGGTGATTATTTTAACCGGTGAGGGGGATAAAGCCTTCTGCGCGGGCGGCGACCAAAAGGTGCGCGGCGACTACGGTGGCTATCGTGATGACAGCGGCGTGCATCATCTGAACATTCTGGATTTTCAGCGCCAAATTCGGACTTCTCCAAAACCGGTGGTGGCGATGGTCGCCGGATATGCCATCGGTGGTGGACACGTTTTACATATGATGTGTGATATCACGCTGGCCGCAGACAACGCAATGTTTGGGCAAACCGGCCCTAAAGTGGGATCGTTTGACGGCGGTTGGGGGGCGTCGTATATGGCACGCATCGTTGGGCAGAAAAAAGCCCGTGAAATCTGGTTTCTCTGCCGGCAGTACGACGCGGTCGCCGCGCTGGATATGGGATTAGTGAACAGCGTAGTGCCGCTGGCCGAGCTTGAAAAAGAAACTGTCCGCTGGTGTCGAGAAATCCTGCAAAACAGCCCGATGGCGCTGCGCTGTCTGAAGGCGGCCCTTAACGCCGACTGCGACGGACAGGCGGGTCTTCAGGAGCTGGCGGGTAACGCGACCATGCTGTTTTACATGACTGATGAAGGTCAGGAAGGGCGCAACGCATTCAATGAAAAGCGCGCGCCTGATTTCAGCCGATTTAAACGTAATCCTTGATGCGCCGCGCAAAAGTGTACCGCTACTCGCTGCCCATGGACGCCGGAGTCGTGCTGCGCAATCAGCGACTTAATACCCGTGAAGGCTTGCTGGTTCAGCTTTGGCATAACCACCGGTCAGGGTGGGGAGAAATAGCGCCGCTGCCCGGTTTTAGCCCAGAGTCTTTAGAGCAGGCGCAGCTGGCGCTTCTACCGCTGCTCGACCGATGGCAACGAGGCGAGGCGTTTCCTGATTGCGTATTGCCGTCTGTGGACTTTGGCGTGAGCTGCGCCTTGGCAGAAATTGACGGCTCGCTGCCTGCGCCGTTCGACACGCGACGCGCAGTGATGTGCCACGGGGATCCTGACGAATTGCTGTTCCAGCTCAATGCGCTGGCAGACGGTAAGCTGGGTAAGGTAAAGGTCGGACTGTATGAGGCGGTGGGTGATGGCTTAAACGTCAGTTCAATGCTTGAGGCGATTCCTGATCTGAAGTTGCGCCTTGATGCTAACCGCAGTTGGAGCCCCGATCGGGCCGCGGCCTTTGCGCGCTATCTTTGTGCCGAGCAGCGCAGGCGTATCTGTTTTATTGAGGAGCCTTGCCATACCCCACAGCAATCGCTGGAATTTGCCGACGCCACCGGCATTGCAATTGCCTGGGATGAAAGCCTACGTGAAGCAGGTTTTATGTTGCAGAGGCAGTCCGGCGTGGCGGCCATTATCGTCAAACCTACTCTCACCGGCAGTATTGACGTCTGCCGGCGGCAGATAGCCGAGGCACAAAGTTTGGGGATACAAGTGGTTATCAGTTCCAGTCTTGAATCCAGCCTGGGGCTGAGCCAATTGGCGCGGCTCTCCCGCTGGCTGTTACCGGACAGTACGCCGGGGCTTGATACTCTACATCTGATGCAAGCTCAGTTGATGCGCCCTTGGCCGGGCAGTACGTTGCCGTTAATAACGGCCGATGCGCTGGAGGTAATATGGCAGCAATAAACGACTGGCCTTGGCACCACTGGCGGCGGCGTTCACCCAATGCGGCGGCCATTTTTCTGGCAAACAAAACACTGACGTGGGCAGAATTGGCCCGTGAAATCGACCATAAGTCGGCTGAATTTAGCGCTCAAGGCGTTCGGGCCGGGGAGGCAGTGGCACTGATCGGTGATGTGCGTGGTAATAACGGATTCGACTTATTGCTGGCTTATCTTGCCCTGTTACAGCTCGCCGCGTGCTGTTTGCCGCTGAATCCTCAGCTTGCCGCAGGCACGTTACCAGCATTGCTCACACGCTTGGGTATTTCCCGCCTAATCGATTTAACCCATGAAGTTATCCGACCCGAAGTCGTGGCGCAAAAGGCCACACTATCCCATCAGCACGCTGCGGTGTGGTCACCGGCAAGAGCGGCCACGCTGACCCTAACCTCGGGGTCTAACGGTTTACCCAAGGCGGCGGTGCATACACTGGCGGCGCATATTGCCAGCGCCGAGGGCGTGGTTGAGCTGATGTCTTTCACGCATCAACACCGCTGGCTGCTCTCGCTGCCGTTGTTTCACGTTTCGGGGCAGGGTATTGTCTGGCGCTGGCTCTCGGTTGGCGCGGGGTTAGTACTCAGCGATGGCCGCCCTTTAGCACAGGCGTTGCAATGCAGCACTCATGCATCCTTGGTGCCGACCCAGCTGTGGCGTTTGCTTGAGAGCAGCGCCTCGGCGGCAGGTTTGTGCGATGTGCTGCTTGGCGGGGCCGATATTCCGCCTGCACTTATTCAACGCGCCGAGCGGGTAGGTATTCGCTGCTGGTGCGGATACGGCATGACCGAAACGGCATCCACTGTTACCGCCAAGCGCGCCGATGATTTGCCTGGTGTGGGAAATCCGTTAAAAGGGCGCGAGGTCCGAATCGTTAATCAGGAAATTCAGCTGCGCGCGACTTCAATGGCGCTGGGCTATTGGCTACAGGGCAGATTGCAGCCTCTGAATGAATCCGGCGGTTGGTTGCGCACGCGCGACGGCGGCGAGTGGCAAAACGGCGAGCTGAACATTAACGGCAGGTTGGATAATCTGTTTTTCAGCGGCGGTGAAGGTATTCAGCCGGAAGAGGTAGAGCGGATTTTGCGGGAGCATCCACGGGTTAATTCGGTATTTATTATCCCCGTTGACGACACGCAATATGGCCAGCGACCGGTGGCAGTTATCGACGGGGAGGAGGGTCCCACGCTCACCGAATTAATGGATTGGGCGCGCGTGAAACTGGCAGGTTTTCAACGGCCAATTGCCCTTTTTACGCTGCCTGAAGATCTACAGCGTGGCGGTATAAAAGTGTCTCGACGCGACGTTCTGCACTGGGTTAGGGCAAAATACGTCAATCGATAACCTTGGTTAATATTGTGTTACCGATAACTAAATAGCAGGCTATGGAAATGTGAATGGCATCACATTGAGAGAGGATAAAGAAATGTTAACTGGAGGTATAAAAATCTAGGAGTTAACGCAATGTCATCCATTAACACCGCAGCCAGTGGCAACAGGCAGGGTACAGCTAAAAATATCTTCCGCGTTGCTAGCGGGAATTTCCTCGAAATGTACGATTTTATGGTGTTTGGCTATTACGCTAACGCCATTGCTCACACATTTTTCCCTGATTCTAATCCCTTCGCCTCGCTGATGCTCACGCTGATGACCTTCGGCGCGGGATTCCTGATGCGGCCTTTGGGCGCTATGGTGCTGGGGGCTTATATTGACCATCATGGCCGTAGAAAGGGGCTGCTTATCACGTTGGGGCTAATGGCATTTGGTACGCTGACCATCGCCTGCGTGCCCGGTTATCATAGCATTGGCGTTGCCGCACCGATCCTTATCCTGCTCGGCCGCCTGCTGCAGGGTTTCTCTGCTGGCGTTGAGCTGGGCGGCGTTTCTGTTTATCTGTCAGAGATTGCGCCGAAAGGAAAAAAAGGCTTTTACGTCAGCTGGCAGTCTGCCAGTCAACAGGTGGCGGTGGTGTTTGCTGCCCTGCTTGGGGTGTTGTTGAATAATCTGTTAGGCAACACCGTGATGAACGAATGGGGATGGCGTATCCCGTTCGCCATTGGTTGCATGATTGTGCCGTTCCTGTTCTGGATCCGTCGCATGATGGAGGAAACCGATGCCTTCCAGCAGCGTAAGCATCATCCTTCAATGGGCGAAATTGTGCGCTCGGTCGGCAACAATTGGAAAATCGTGCTGGTCGGTATGCTGATGGTGGTGACGACGACCGTTTCTTTCTACATGATCACTGCGTTTACCCCGACCTTTGGCAAAAACGTGCTGCTGCTCAGTGAGCAGCAAAGTTTTATCGTTACGCTGTGTGTAGGGATCTCAAACCTGTTTTGGCTGCCGATTATGGGGGCTTTCTCTGATAAAATCGGCCGCCGTCCGCTGCTGTTGACCTTTAGCGCACTGATTTTTCTTACCTCCTATCCGGCGCTAAACTGGCTGGTGGGTGCCCCGAGTTTTGCTCGCCTATTGGAGGTTGAGCTATGGCTGTCGTTTATGTACGCCAGCTATAACTCCGCGATGGTCGTGGCTCTGACCGAGGTGATGCCTCCCGAGGTGCGAGCGACCGGCTTCTCGATGGCCTATAGTTTGGCAACCGCTATTTTTGGTGGATTTACGCCGGCAATTTCCAGCTACCTCATCCACGTGACCGGCAACAAAGCTATGCCCGGCGTTTGGTTGGCGATTTCAGCAGTGTGTGGACTGCTGGCGATTGTGGTGCTGCCGTGGGTAACCCGTCAACGTGCCTATCAGCAGAGTATGCTTAAAACGGCAAGTTAAGGGACGAATTTTCCCTGAAACCTATAAAGCCCCGCCTTAGGTCATCTTAAGGTGGGGCTTTTCGTTTTTGGCTTCAATTCGTCGCATTTATTTAATTTCCATCAGGTAACTTACCTTGAGTTAGAAATAAATTTTAAGCATTTGGGCTGATTACTCCGCCGGTAAATTGCTTTAGACTGCCTGCTGATGCTTCAAACACTAGTTTTATGATTCTTCAGGATAAATAATGAAAAAGACTTTACTGGCCGGTTCGGCCGCTGCGCTCATGATGGCTACCGTTTCCGCCCACGCAATTGGCGTTAATGCAGAAATCGGCCAACACTACACTAATTTGGGCTTTGGCCTGGGTACCACGACCTCAGGTCTGGCCCTGACCGGCAACTGGGCACACAGTGACAACGACGGCGATGTTGCAGGTCTTGGCCTGGGTTATAACATTGGACTCGGCCCGTTTATGGCAACCGTTGGCGGCAAGGCTCTTTACACCAGTCCTAAAAACGGCAGCGACGGCTATGCGGTTCCTGTGGGCGGGGGTTTGCAGTTGCCACTCGGCCGCTACGTGAGCCTGTACGGTGAGGGTTATTACGCGCCAGATTCACTTTCCAGCGGCATCAATAACTATAAAGAAGCTAACGGCGGCATCCGCTTCACACCAATCAGCCTGGTTAGCGTTGATGTAGGCTATCGTTATCAGGCACTTGAGGGCAAAGACGGTCATCGCGACAATGTTATCGCAGACGGTGCTTATATCGGTGGGGCGGTTAATTTTTAAAGCAAAAACTACGTAACGGAAGGAGAGGACAATGCTTAGGGTTGAGATGCTTAGCACCGGCGAAGAAGTTTTGCACGGGCAGATAGTCGATTCAAACGCGGCGTGGCTTGCGAGCTACCTGTTTGAACAGGGTTTGCCCATGACGAGCCGTGAAACCGTAGGCGACAGCCTCGATGCGCTGGTTGCGGTTCTGCTTGAACGCAGCCACATCGCTGACGTATTGATTGTTAACGGCGGTCTTGGGCCAACCAGTGATGATCTCAGTTCTCTGGCGGCGGCAATGGCCTGCGGCGTCGAGTTGATTGAGGATGCCGATTGGATTGCGACTATGGAAGCCTTTTTCTCTCAGCGCGGCAGACCGATGGCTGCATCCAACCGCAAGCAGGCGCAAATTCCTGCTAACGCAGACGTCCTTGATAACCCGGTTGGCACCGCCTGCGGCTTTACCTTAAAGCTCAATCGCTGCCAGATGTTCTTTACGCCGGGCGTTCCTTCCGAATTTAAAGTCATGGTCGAACAGCAGATTGTACCGCGTCTGCATCGCGACCATCCGGCCCTTGAAGCGCCACTGTGCCTGCGTTTAACCACCTTCGGACGCGGAGAAAGTGATTTAGCAAGTGAGCTCGACGTGCTGAAGCTGCCAGAAGGTGTGGCGATTGGTTATCGTTCTTCTTCGCCAATTATCGAGCTCAAGCTTACCGGCCCTCGCAGCCAGGAAGCGGCGATGCGGCAGATTTGGGAGCGTGTGCGTGAAGTTGCGGGCGAAAGCACTATTTTTGAAGGCTGGGGCGGGCTGCCAGCGCGTCTTGCTGAAAGGCTGCTTGAGCAGAATCTACGCTTGGCGATCAGTGAAAGCTTTACCGGCGGGCTGCTTAACTGGCGGATGCAGAATGCCGATGTGCCGCTGGCGGGTGGAGAGCTATTGCCGACCGGTACGGCCGAAGAATCGCTTTCTGCCGTATTGGCTCGCGCACAAACCTTGGCCGAACGCAGCGGCACGCAGCTGGCGTTAGCAGTAGGCGGGGTATTGGAAAACCGGCTAAGTCTGGCATTGCATACTCCAGCAGGGACCCACGGCATGACCATTCAGTACACCGCAGGGCGTCATGGTCACGAGCTGCGTCAAGAGACAATCGCGATGGTGGCTATGGACATGCTGCGCCGTTATCTGAATAAGTGGCCGGTTGTCGCAGATTATCCGTGGCTTACAGTGGTGGAAAAAGTCTAGCAATCAGTATGGTGTGCCCCCATCCCAACCTTCCCCCGCTGAAAATAGCGGGGGAAGGGGTGTTAAGTACCCCCTAAATCGATCCCCTCACTCATATTTATTCTGGAGGGTAAGGGTGTAACAAATCGGTCCCCTCACTCATATTTATTCTGGAGGGTAAGGGTGTAACAAATCGGTCCCCTCACTCATATTTATTCTGGAGGGTAAGGGTGTAACAAATCGATCCCCTCACTCATTTGGGGGAGGGTTAGGGTGGGGGAAATGGCGTCTCGATGGGAGAGAAAACAGCAAAAAGTAGAGATGTGATGTCTAAAGCGCTAGCTCAATGTCCCCGACCGGCAGGCAGCAGCACGGCAAAATATCACCATCCTGAATAAATGCCAGCGGCTTGGCACTGTATGTCACTTCGCCTTTCAACAAACGCATTCTGCACGAGCCGCAGTAGCCTTCGCGGCACTGGTATTCAACCAAGACTTTATGGTGTTCGAAGACTTCCAGCAGGTTGGCGTGCTCGCCTTCACAGACGAGCGTTGTGCCACAATCCCGCAGCGTAATAATCGGCTGACTCATTAATTAGAACTCGAAATCGCTCAGGTCGTCGGCATTCATTTCTGAATCGATCTGACCTACCAGATAAGAGCTGACTTCTACTTCCTGAGGCGCAACCTGCACATTGTCAGACACTAACCAAGCGTTGATCCAAGGGATCGGATTAGTACGGGTCTTGAACGGTGCCGTTAATCCCACCGCCTGCATGCGAATATTAGTAATATATTCAATGTACTGGCAAAGAATATCTTTGTTAAGACCAATCATCGAGCCGTCACGGAACAGGTATTCTGCCCAGTCTTTCTCTTGCTCGGCGGCCAGCACAAACAGGTCGTAGCACTCTTTCTCGCACTCTTTGGCGATTTCGGCCATTTCCGGATCATCAACGCCGCTGCGCAGCAGGTTCAGCGCGTGCTGAGTGCCGGTCAGGTGCAGCGCCTCGTCACGGGCGATCATCTTGATGATTTTTGCATTACCTTCCATCAGTTCGCGCTCGGCGAAGGCAAAGGAACAGGCAAAGCTGACGTAGAAACGCACTGCTTCAAGCGCATTCACACTCATCAGGCAGATGTAGAGTTTTTTCTTCAGCTCGTGCAGGTCTACCACGACGGTTTTGCCGTTAACCTGATGCGTGCCAACACCCAGAAGGTGATAGTAGCTGGTCATCTCAATCAGCGAATCATAATAGCCAGAGATGTCTTTCGCGCGCTTGAGGATCTCTTCGTTAGTGACGATGTCGTCAAATACCAGGCCCGGATCGTTCACGATATTACGGATAATGTGCGTGTAAGAACGTGAGTGAATGGTCTCTGAAAACGCCCAGGTTTCAACCCAAGTTTCCAATTCTGGAATAGAGATCAGCGGCAGCAGGGCAACATTCGGGCTACGACCCTGAATGGAGTCCAGCAGCGTCTGGTATTTCAGGTTGCTGAGAAAGATATGTTTTTCATGCTCAGGCAGACCCTGAAAATCGATACGATCGCGTGCAACGTCAATCTCTTCCGGACGCCAGAAGAAAGACAATTGTTTTTCAATCAGCTTTTCGAAAATTTCGTATTTCTGCTGGTCGAAGCGCGCAACGTTCACCGACTGGCCGAAGAACATCGGTTCCAGCAGCTGATTGTTTTTATTTTGGGAAAAAGTGGTGTAAGCCATAACATCCTCTGAAAAAATCGCCCCTAATCAGGGGCGGTTTTTGAATTTGAGCAATTAAATCTTGCAGGCACCGCTTTCGCAGTCGTCAACGTCAGCCTTCATATCTTCCTGAACATCATCCGCACCGTCACGCGTGTTCTGGTAGTACAGCGTTTTCACGCCATATTTGTAGGCGGTCAGCAGGTCTTTGAGCAACTGCTTCATCGGCACTTTGCTGTTGGCAAAGCGGGAGGGATCGTAGTTGGTGTTCGACGAAATCGCCTGGTCGATAAATTTCTGCATTAGGCCAACGAGGTGTAGATAACCGTCGTTGTTCGGCATGTCCCACAGCAGCTCGTACTGGTCTTTAAGACGCTCGTACTCAGGCACCACTTGACGCAAAATGCCGTCTTTAGACGCTTTGATGCTGACGTGGCCGCGCGGAGGTTCGATACCGTTGGTGGCGTTTGAAATCTGTGAAGACGTCTCAGACGGCATCAGCGCAGACAGTGTCGAGTTACGCAGACCATGCTCTACAATGCTGGCACGCAGCGCTTCCCAATCGTAGTGCAGTGGCTCGTCGCATAACGCATCGAGATCCTTTTTATAGGTGTCGATAGGCAGAATGCCCTGCGAATAGGTCGTCTCGTTGAACCACGGGCAGGCACCTTGTTCGCGCGCCAGCTCGTTGGAGGCTTTCAACAGGTAGTATTGAATAGCTTCAAACGCGCGGTGAGTCAGGCCATTGGCGCTGCCGTCGCTGTAGCGAACGCCATGTTTCGCCAGATAATAAGCATAGTTTATTACGCCGATACCCAGAGTACGACGACCCATTGCACCGCGTTTAGCCGCCAGAATTGGGTAATCCTGATAGTCGAGCAGGGCGTCAAGTGCACGTACGGCAAGCGTGGCCAGTTCTTCCAAATCGTCGAGGCTGTCGATAGCGCCAAGGTTGAAGGCTGACAGCGTACACAGCGCGATTTCACCCTCTTCGTCGTTAACGTCGTTTAACGGCTTGGTTGGTAACGCAATTTCCAGACACAGGTTGGACTGGCGAACCGGTGCAATCGCCGGATCAAACGGGCTGTGCGTGTTGCAGTGGTCAACGTGCTGAATGTAGATACGGCCGGTAGAGGCGCGTTCCTGCATCATCAGGGAGAACAGTTCGACGGCTTTCACTTTCTGCTTGCGGATGCTGTCGTCCTGCTCGTACTGAACGTAGAGACGCTCAAACTCATCCTGATCGGCAAAGAAGGCATCGTAGAGTCCAGGCACGTCAGACGGGCTAAACAGCGTGATGTCGCCGCCTTTGACCAAGCGCTGGTACATCAGTTTGTTGATCTGCACGCCATAATCCATATGACGCACGCGGTTGCCTTCAACGCCGCGGTTGTTTTTCAGTACCAGCAGGCTTTCAACTTCCAAATGCCACATTGGGTAGAACAGGGTTGCAGCACCGCCGCGCACGCCGCCCTGAGAGCAGGATTTAACCGCCGTCTGGAAGTGTTTGTAGAAAGGAATGCAGCCGGTATGGAACGCTTCACCGCCGCGAATTGGGCTACCCAATGCACGAATACGGCCGGCGTTGATGCCAATACCCGCACGTTGTGAAACATACTTCACAATGGCGCTTGAAGTGGCGTTAATGGAATCCAGACTGTCGCCGCACTCGATCAGCACGCAGGAGCTAAACTGACGGGTTGGGGTGCGCACGCCGGACATGATTGGCGTAGGCAGCGAGATTTTAAAGGTTGAAACGGCGTCGTAGAATCGCTTGATGTAGTTGAGGCGCGTCTCACGCGGATAGCCGGAGAAGAGGCAGGCAGCAACCAGAATGTACAGGAACTGCGCACTTTCATAAATTTGGCCGCTCACGCGGTTCTGCACCAAATACTTACCTTCGAGCTGCTTGACCGCGGCGTAGGAGAAATTCATGTCACGCCAGTGATCGATATAACTGTTCATCTGCTCGAACTCTTCACGCGTGTAGTCTTCCAGCAGATGTTTGTCGTATTTGCCCATCTCGACCATTTTGCTGACCTGATTGAACAGGTGCGGCGGCTCGAACTGGTCGTAAGCTTTTTTACGCAGGTGGAAAATAGCCAGGCGCGCGGCCAGGTATTGGTAGTCCGGTGCGTCTTTGGAGATAAGATCTGCGGCAGCCTTGATGATAGTCTCGTGGATATCGGCCGTTTTAATCCCGTCGTAAAACTGAATGTGGGAACGCAATTCTACTTGGGAAACTGATACGTTTTGGAGACCTTCCGCCGCCCAGTCGATGACTCGGTGGATTTTATCAAGATCAATGCGTTCTTTACGACCGTCACGTTTAGTAACAAGTAGACTCTGATTCATTCGGGATTATACCTTTAAGGTTTATAAAGTTACTGATGACAATGCGCAAAAAGGCTTCGCCGAGCTAAGACGCCCAGACCAAACCTAGTGTGCTGCTCAGGATATAAACACTACATATTGTGGATTTGATATTTAATGACGACAAGATAGTGTTCAACCCACAGTTTTGCAAGGGATGAAACGGGCCTGTTTTGTGGATAAGTTGGGGAGAAAATCTGTGGTCGCGTCCGCAGTGCCCAGCGCAGAAGGCCTTAAAGAACTGTCAATATCTGTAATACGATTTTCTTATATTTTTCGAAAACTTGATCGACTGCCGGTTTATTAAACGTTAGAAAAAAACGCTATATTGCAGAAGAAAACTATTCTAAAAAATCATGTTAAACAGAGATAGCACTCAACGCGCTAAAAACTAAGCTTTTATCTTAAATCCTGGCCGGCTAAATACGGTTAAGGTCGCATTTGTTGCGGCCAGGAGGGGGCGGAGGGGTTGACTAATACTTAACTTTCAGCAGCTTCCTGCGATTGAGTGTGCAGCATGTAGTTAACATCAACGTTCGGACCGAGCTTGAAGCTGTCGCTCAGCGGGTTATAGTGCAGACCTATAATGTGACGTTCAAACAGCGGCGTGCGGTCTACCCAAGAAAGCAACTCGGAAGGCTTGATAAACTTTTTAATGTCGTGCGTGCCTTTAGGCACCATCTTGAGCACGTACTCGGCGCCGAATACTGCCATCAACCAAGCTTTATTGTTGCGGTTGATGGTTGAGAAAAATACGTGACCACCGGGCTTAACCAGTCGCGCACAGGCGGCAACGACGGAAGCTGGATCAGGAACGTGTTCGAGCATTTCCATGCAGGTGACGACGTCATAGCGCTGTGGATGAGCCTCGGCGTGCGCTTCCACGGTTTCCTGCACGTATTTTACCTTCACACCGCTTTCCAGCGCGTGAAGACGGGCGACCTCAAGCGGCTCTGCCCCCATGTCCAAACCGGTCACAGTAGCACCGGCTACAGCCATGCTTTCGCTCAGAATACCGCCGCCGCAGCCGACGTCGAGCACGTTTTTCTCGAACAGCCCGTTCGAACGCTCGAGAATATAGTTCAGACGCAGCGGATTGATGCGGTGCAGCGGTTTAAACTCGCCTTCCAAATCCCACCAGCGTGAGGCGACGGCCTCAAACTTGGCGATTTCAGACTGATCCACGTTCTGGGTTGCCCCACTTTTCGGGATGAAATTTTGTTGATGACCGTTCGATGTGGTTGTCATTGGGCTGATAAACTCCTTATGCCTGGTACAGCGGATTATACATATTCCAGTGACCGAGAGTCAGCGCTTTGTCTTTCGGTTGTTATTTGTACAAAAGACGTCTGCCGATCGTTCAACTTGTGCAATAGATTGAAAGACGCGGAATAATAGTGTGCATAAGGGTGCGGTTGTTTCCCACGAATCCCAGCTTTGTGGTATAGTTTTACACCTTTGCCTATCTAGGCAGCGGCCATGAATAATCAGTAGAGGGATAGCAGCTCCATGAGCGACCTTGCCAGAGAAATCACACCGATAAACATCGAAGAAGAGCTTAAAAACTCTTATTTGGATTATGCGATGTCCGTTATCGTCGGACGTGCGCTGCCAGATGTGCGCGATGGTTTAAAACCGGTGCACCGCCGCGTACTTTACGCAATGAACGTTCTGGGTAATGACTGGAACAAAGCCTATAAGAAATCGGCCCGTGTGGTCGGTGACGTTATCGGTAAATATCACCCGCATGGCGACACTGCGGTATATGACACCATCGTTCGTATGGCTCAACCCTTCTCCCTCCGCTATATGCTGGTGGACGGGCAGGGTAACTTCGGTTCGGTAGACGGCGACTCCGCTGCTGCCATGCGTTATACCGAAATACGCATGTCAAAAATTGCCCACGAACTGTTGGCAGATCTTGAAAAAGAAACCGTCGACTTTGTGCCGAACTACGATGGCACAGAGCAGATCCCTGCGGTTATGCCGACCCGTATTCCCAACTTGTTGGTTAACGGTTCTTCCGGTATCGCGGTGGGTATGGCCACTAACATTCCGCCGCATAACCTGACTGAGGTTATCAACGGTTGTCTGGCCTATATCGAAGACGAAAACATCAGCATTGAAGGGCTGATGGAACACATTCCGGGTCCTGACTTCCCAACGGCCGCCATTATCAATGGTCGTCGCGGTATTGAAGAGGCCTATCGTACTGGTCGCGGCAAAATCTACATTCGCGCACGTGCCGAAGTAGAGGCTGACGCTAAAACCGGCCGCGAAACCATTATTGTTCACGAAATTCCTTATCAGGTGAACAAGGCACGTTTGATCGAAAAGATTGCCGAGCTGGTTAAAGAGAAGCGTCTAGAAGGTATCAGTGCGCTGCGCGACGAGTCTGATAAAGACGGCATGCGTATCGTTATCGAGATTAAACGCGACGCTGTTGGCGAAGTGGTGTTGAATAACCTTTATTCACTCACTCAGCTGCAAACTTCTTTCGGCATCAACATGGTTGCTCTGCATCAGGGTCAGCCAAAGATTCTGGGCCTGAAAGAGATCCTGTCCGCGTTTGTGCGCCATCGCCGTGAAGTGGTGACGCGTCGTACTATTTTCGAACTGCGTAAAGCGCGCGACCGTGCACACATTCTCGAAGCGTTGGCGATTGCTCTGGCAAACATCGACCCTATCATCGAGCTTATTCGTGCTGCACCCACGCCTGCCGAAGCGAAAGCTGGCCTGATCGCCCGTTCTTGGGATCTGGGCAACGTTTCCGCCATGCTGGCCGCTGCCGGTGATGACGCCGCGCGTCCTGAATGGCTCGAGAAGCAGTTCGGTATTCACGACAGCAAATACTTCCTGACCGAACAGCAGGCACAGGCGATTCTGGATCTGCGCTTGCAGAAACTGACCGGCCTTGAGCATGAGAAACTGCTCGACGAGTATAAAGAGCTGTTGACGCAAATTGCCGAGCTTATCTTTATTCTCGAAAACCCAGACCGTTTGATGGAAGTTATTCGTGAAGAGCTTGAAGCGATTCGCGATCAGTACAACGACAAACGTCGCACCGAGATCACGGCCAACACCTCCGACATCAACATCGAAGACCTGATTAATCAGGAAGACGTGGTTGTTACGCTTTCGCATCAGGGCTATGTCAAGTATCAGCCTCTGACCGATTACGAAGCGCAGCGTCGCGGTGGTAAAGGCAAGTCTGCGGCACGTATTAAAGAAGAAGACTTTATCGATCGTCTGTTGGTTGCCAACACGCACGATACCATTCTGATGTTCTCCAGCCGTGGACGTCTGTATTGGATGAAGGTCTACCAGCTGCCGGAAGCGAGTCGCGGTGCCCGTGGGCGTCCGATTATCAACCTGCTGCCGCTTGAGCCTAACGAACGTATCACCGCGATTCTTCCGGTGCGTGAATACGAAGAAGGGCGTCACGTATTTATGGCAACCGCAAGCGGTACGGTCAAGAAGACCGCACTGACCGATTTCAGCCGCCCACGCAGCGCCGGTATCATCGCTATCAACCTCAATGAGGGTGATGAGCTGATTGGTGTCGACCTGACAGACGGTAAAGATGAAGTCATGCTGTTCTCCGCCGCCGGTAAAGTGGTGCGCTTCTCTGAAGAAGCGGTGCGCTCAATGGGCCGCACGGCGACCGGTGTTCGCGGTATCCGCCTGGGCGAAAGCGACAGCGTAGTGTCGTTGATTATTCCTCGCGGAGACGGCTGTATTCTTACCGTCACCGAGAACGGTTTCGGTAAACGTACCGAGTCGAGCGAATACCCAACGAAATCTCGCGCTACTCAGGGCGTAATCTCCATCAAGGTAAGTGAACGTAATGGTCCGGTTATCGGCGCAATCCAGGTGGATGACGCTGACCAGATCATGATGATCACCGATGCCGGTACGCTGGTTCGTACACGTGTTTCAGAAGTCAGTACCGTAGGCCGTAACACCCAGGGTGTCACACTTATCCGTACTGCCGATGACGAACACGTTGTCGGCCTGCAACGCGTCGCTGAACCTGTTGAAGATGAAGAGCTGGACGGTGTAGCAACGGTTGAAGGTGAACTGGAAGCCGCGCAGGAAAGTGAAGCACCTGAAGACGTCGACGCTGAAGACGACGAACAACCGGCCGAAGACGAATAAAATCGATTTCATTGGTTGAATAATAAAGGGCATAATATGGCGACATATTGTGCCCTTGTTTTTTTATACGTTTTTACGTGATAGATATGGTAGCCGCTTGAAGTATTTAACTTCGTTTCGAACAACGTTAAGAATCTCCCGTTACCTGTTCAGGGTACTGGCTATCATGCTTTGGTCGCTCGGCGCTTTGCTGACGACTTTCTACGTACTGAATATATTCCATAATAAAGAGTCTGAAATCCGCGAAGAGGACAACCTCAGCTACAATCAGGCCCAAAGTTACGTCAGAAATACTGCAGATATTGTGCGCAGCGTAAAGGCGATGGCTGAGAAACGCCTTGGCGACTCGATGAACGGTCTGGACATCATCAACGGCGTGCTGAGTACCAAAAATGTCACTCCTTCCTATCATTCACCTTTTAGCGACTCAGACTGCTCACAAATTACTGAAAGTAATCACAATGCTTTGACCTCGCTGGGCAATATGATCCAGTATTGGAAAGATAACTTCTCCGATGATTATGACCTGAAGAGGGTGTTCTACATCGGTGGTGAGAATCTTTGCCTGGTCGATTTTGGTCTCATTGCCAACACCACGCCTATCGAGCGTGAAAACGTGCTCAAGACGCTGCACGATAAAATTATCAAATATCGCAACAGCAAAAGTCAGGACAAAGACAAAAGTCAGTACTGGGTAGAAGCGGGCTCGAATAAAGATCAGGGCAATCTTTATGTGCTTACGCCAATTTATGTTGGCAATAAGCTCGAAGCACTGATGGGCGTCCAGCAAACCCTGCGTCTCGACGATTTAACCGCCTCCGGCACTTCGCACACAGGCGTCACGCTGCTTGATGCCGATGATATGCCGTTAATGAGTTTTTCCGATGGCGATCGTGATATATCGACACTTGATCGCTATCCCGCCGGTAAAAGCTATTTCGGCTACATGAACAGTTATAATGACTTAATTTATAAAAAGCCGTTGCCGCCGTCTTCGATGAGCATCGTTTATTCCCTGCCGTTCAAAACCATCATTGAACGTTTTAAGATCCTAATCCTTAATGCAGTACTGCTGAACCTTTTCTCTGCGTTGCTGCTGTTTGTGCTGGCGTGGCTGTTTGAGCGAAAAATGTTTCTTCCCGCTGAAGAGAATGCCTTCCGCCTCGAGGAACACGAGCAGTTTAACCATAAAATTGTCGCCTCGGCGCCGGTGGGTATTTCTATTCTGCGCATCAGCGACGGGGTCAATATCCTCAGTAACGAGCTGGCGCATAATTATATTTCGATGCTGACGCACGAAGACAGGCAGCGAATCACCCGCATCATCTGTGACCAGCAAACGCGGTTTATGGATATTATTACGCGTGATAACAACAATATACAGCTTAGCTTTGTACACTCGCGCTATCGCAACGAAGACGTAGCTATTTGCGTGCTGATTGACGTCAGTGCACGCGTCAAGATGGAAGAGTCTTTGCAGGAAATGGCCAATGCGGCCGAGCAGGCGAGCCAATCTAAGTCAATGTTCCTGGCGACGGTCAGCCACGAGTTGCGTACGCCGCTGTACGGCATTATCGGTAACCTCGATTTACTGCAGACTCAGGGGCTGCCGCAGGGTGTCGATCGTTTGGTAACGGCGATGAATAACTCGTCGGCGTTGCTGCTCAAAATTATCAGCGATATTCTCGACTTCTCGAAAATAGAGTCCGAGCAGCTTAAAATCGAGCCGCAGGAGTTCTCATGTCGTGAAGTGATAACCCACGTTGCCGGCAACTATTTGCCGCTGGTGGTTAAAAAGCATCTTGGGCTTTACTGCTTCATTGAACACAACGTGCCAGAGATTTTTGTTGGCGATCCGGTACGCCTACAGCAGGTGCTGTCCAACATTCTCAATAATGCGATTAAATTTACCGATACCGGCTGCATCATACTGCACGCACGTACCTGCGGAAATTATCTGCAATTTATGATCCGTGACACCGGCGTTGGCATTCCCGGTAAGGAAATTACTCGCCTGTTTGACCCCTTCTTCCAGGTTGGGAGCGGGGTGCAGCGGCATTTCCAAGGCACAGGCTTGGGGCTGGCAATTTGCGAAAAGCTGATCAATCTGATGGATGGCGATATTTCAGTTGATTCAGAACCGGGGTTGGGCAGCGCGTTCACTGTGCGCCTGCCGCTATACGGGCAAAAACATCCGGCACCGCCGCCACTGGCGTTTTGGGCCGGAAAACGGCTGTGGGTCAATATCCGCAACGGTTATCTCGAGAACTATTTGATGCAGCTTTTACATCATCACGGTGCCGACGTACAGCGCTGGAAGCCTGAAGATGAAAGCCGTATTGAAGACGTATTGATTACCGATTCGCCGCTTATTCATCGCGGTGCACTCTGTGCGCAAATCGAATTCTCAATTGACCACATTGGTCCGCCGCAGGAAAGTAGCCCTGGTTACTGGATCCACAGCACTTCAACGCCGCTGGAGATTACCTTGCTACTTAATCGCATTTATCGTCTGAACGACGTGAGCGAAAATAGTTTGGCGATGCTGCCTGAAGTCGGAGAGTCGCAGGATAACGGCGATATTAATCTGCTGGTCGTTGATGATCATCCCATCAACCGCCGACTGCTGGCGGACCAATTAGGTTCGATGGGTTATCTGGTTGTCACCGCCAATGACGGTCTCGACGCGCTTGAAGCCATGAAAGTACACCCGATTGATATCGTTCTCAGCGACGTTAACATGCCAAATCTCGACGGCTACGGCCTGACCAAACGACTGCGCGAGCTCGATTACACGCTGCCGGTTATCGGTGTAACGGCCAATGCGCTGGCCGAGCAGAAGCAACTCTGCCTTGAGGCGGGCATGGACAACTGTCTCTCCAAGCCGGTAACGCTTGAACAACTGCGCAAAACGCTGAACTATTACAGCCAGCAGGTGCGCAGAAAACGCCTAAATCATTCACCACTAAAATCAGTTTAATCCGAAACTGTAGCACGTGAAATTTCCTGAATTTTGGTGCTTCCTGCGGCAACTTACTGTCGCGGGAGGATTTTTTTTGCCCTATAAATACCCCCTCAGTAAACCCTCAGCGGTATGAACGGTCACTAAATCAACAACATATTGATTCGTATGAGAAAACCATAAACATATCTAAACAAAATTAATCATTGAGCTGGGACCTAAAAAGCCATATATTGGCCGCGCTTTTTCACAGCCTTTTTTTTAATTCAATGATTCAATCGGGACGTTAGCGATAACCCCGGTTGTAGGAGAGATATGATGACGGATAAAGTCCGTATTGATACTTTAGGTGCTAATTCATTTAATGGAAACAATGAAACCTATTTGGCGCGCCAAGCTGAATTTGAATCGAATGTTAGGAGTTATCCACGCAAGCTGCCGTTAGCCATTGCTAAAGCGCTCGGCGTTTGGATCACCGACGTTGAGAATAATCAATATCTTGATTGCCTGGCCGGTGCGGGAACGCTGGCTCTTGGGCACAATCATCCTGACGTATTGCAAAGCATCCAAAATGTCATTACTAGCGGCTTGCCGTTACATACGCTTGATCTGACGACGCCGTTGAAAGATGAGTTTTCAGCTTACCTGCTTTCTTTGCTGCCAGGTCAGGGTAAAGAGTACTGCCTGCAGTTCACCGGTCCTTCCGGCGCCGATGCAGTTGAAGCTGCACTGAAGTTGGCTAAAAAACACACTGGCCGTTCTAGCGTGATAAGCTTCTCCGGCGGCTATCATGGCATGACGCACGGCGCACTGGCGGTAACAGGCAATCTGTCACCGAAAGAAGCAGTGAACGGCATGATGCCAGAAGTGCAGTTTATGCCTTATCCGCACGTTTACCGTTGCCCGCTGGGCATTGGCGGCGACGCTGGCGTTAAAGCATTGACCTACTATTTCGAAAACCTGATCAACGACGTTGAAAGCGGCGTCCGCAAACCTGCTGCCGTGATCCTCGAAGCTGTTCAGGGCGAGGGCGGTGTAAACCAAGCGCCTGTCGAGTGGCTGCAACGCATTCGTAAAGTGACTCAGGAACACGGCATTCTGCTGATCCTCGACGAAGTTCAGGCTGGATTCTGCCGTACCGGTAAATTCTTTGCCTTTGAACACGCGGGCATCGAGCCAGACATTATCGTAATGTCTAAAGCCGTGGGCGGTGGTTTGCCACTTGCTGTTCTGGGTATCAAGAAGCAGTTTGACGCCTGGGAACCAGGTCATCACACCGGTACCTTCCGGGGTAACCAACTGGCTATGGCAACCGGCCTGACGACACTGCAACACCTCAAAGACAATAAGATTGCCGATAAAGTTGCCGCTCAGGGTGAGTGGTTGACTGGCAAACTGACCGAGCTGCAGAAACGTTATCCGGTGATGGGTAACATTCGTGGTCCGGGTCTGATGATCGGCATCGAAATTGTGAAACCTGAAGAAGCGCAGGATCACATGGGTTGCTACCCGGCCGACGGTCAACTGTCTGCACTGCTGCAGAAGAAGTGTTTCGAAGCAGGGCTGATCCTTGAGCGCGGCGGACGCAATGGTTGCGTTCTTCGCCTGTTGCCTTCGTTGCTGATTACCAACGACGAGTTGGGTATTTTCCTGGACAAATTTGAGCAGGCGCTGTTAGCAGCCGGCGTCAAACCTGTCTAAATGGAGCGATTGACCGAGATGTCCAAGTTAAACCCGATTCTGGCAGCCTCCTCGCAAAGCACCGAGGCATACCAGCAGGCGATCGCCCAGAGTAGTGAAGCCGTTGTGCAGTGGTTGCAGCAGCCCGAGATGTATCAGGGTAAAACCGTTGCTGAACTGCGCGAACGCATCACGCTGGACTTCAATCCTCAGGGCCTGGGTAACCAGGCCGCTATTGAACGTGCGATTGAGTATTTTTTAAAAGACAGCCTGTCGGTGCATCACCCACAGTGCGTCGCACACTTACACTGCCCAAGTCTGGTCATAAGCCAGGCTGCAGAAGTGCTGATCAACGCCACTAACCAGAGCATGGACTCCTGGGACCAAAGCCCGTCAGCCACCATCATTGAGATGAAGCTCGTCGAATGGCTGCGTACTCAGGTGGGTTACCAGCCTGGCGATGCTGGCGTGTTCACCAGTGGAGGCACCCAGAGCAACCTGATGGGCCTGATGCTGGCACGTGACGCCTTCTTTGCGCGTCAGGGACACTCAGTGCAGCAGGACGGCTTGGTTGGCGACCTGAAAAAAATCAAAGTATTCTGTTCTGAAAATGCCCACTTCTCGGTGCAGAAGAACATGGCTTTGATGGGCCTCGGCTACCAGTCCGTAACGCTGGTCAAAACTGACCGCTTTGCGCGCATGGACCTGAACGACCTGGCCGAAAAAATCGCCCTGTCGCAGGCCAACGGCGAGCAGATTTTGGCGATTGTCGCGACGGCCGGTACCACCGATGCGGGCGCTATCGATCCACTGCGCGCTATCGCCACGCTGGCGGCAGAGCACAACATCTGGGTACACGTCGATGCGGCCTGGGGCGGCGCGCTGCTGCTTTCAGAGAAGTATCGCGATTATCTGGACGGCATTGAACTGGTGGACTCCATCACTCTGGACTTCCATAAGCAGTTCTTCCAGACCATCAGCTGTGGTGCTTTCCTGTTGAAAGAGGCCCGTCACTACGAGCTGATGCGCTATCAGGCGGCGTACCTGAACTCCGAGTTTGACGAAGCTCAGGGCGTACCCAACCTGGTATCCAAATCTCTACAGACCACGCGTCGTTTCGATGCATTGAAACTGTGGATGGGTCTGGAAGCGTTGGGACAGAAGCAATATGCCGAGATTATCGACCATGGCGTAACGCTGGCTCAGCAGGTTGCCCATTATGTGACCGAACAGCCTTCCATGGAACTGGTGATGCAGCCGCAGTTGGCCAGCGTATTGTTCCGTTCTCGCCCACTGCAGTTGGCTGGCGCAGATGATGCGGCTATCGCATTGTTAAACCAGAAGATTGGTGATGCGTTGCTGGAGTCTGGACGTGCCAACGTTGGCGTGACCGAGTCTAACGGCGTGACCTGTCTGAAAGTGACACTGCTAAATCCGACCGTGACGCTGCAAGACATCATTGTCTTGCTGACGCTGGTGGATGAAACTGCGCAGCAGCTGCTGGCCGTTTAATCTATTGACTCAGCGCTAACGCGCAGTAAAAAGCCGATAACATTTGATTGTTATCGGCTTTTTTATTTCTATTGCCTGAGCGTTTAACTCACCGCTAATTAAGCGCGGCTAAAACTAGTCTTTATCGATCGGCGTATTGCTGATGGATGAGAGGTAGTTGAGCAGGGCAATATCATTTTCAACGCCCAGTTTCATCATCGCTGATTTCTTCTGGCTGCTGATGGTTTTGATGCTGCGGTTCAGCTTGCGGGCAATCTCGGTTACCAGGAAGCCTTCGGCGAAGAGACGCAGTACTTCACTCTCTTTGGGTGATAAACGCTTGTCACCGTAGCCGTTGGCGCTGATTTTTTCGAGCAGTTTGGCTACGCTGTCAGGGGTAAACTTCTTACCCTTTTGCAATGCGGCCAGTGCTTTTGGTAGGTCAGTTGGCGCGCCCTGTTTCAGCACAATCCCTTCGATATCCAAGTCCAGCACCGAGCTGAGGATAGCCGGGTTGTTGTTCATGGTTAGCACAATAATCGACAGCTGCGGGTAGTGGCGCTTGATGTATTTGATAAGCGTAATACCGTCACCGTATTTATCACCCGGCATCGACAGGTCGGTTATCAGCACATGTGCATCAAGCTTGCTGAGGCTATTGATAAGCGCAGTCGAGTCTTCAAACTCACCCACCACGTTAACCCACTCAATTTGTTCAAGGGACTTACGGATCCCAAATAAGACGATAGGATGGTCGTCGGCAATAATTACGTTCATATTGTTCATGTGATTAGCTACCTTGCTGCAGCAGTCTGGAGACAAAAGAATCGATCTGATTAATATTGTCTGAGATCATCAACACTTCACCTTCGGCGAGATGTTGTTCTAATTTTTCACACAGTTGCTTACCCGGCGTCAGGTTAAGCATGGCGAACACTCCCTTGAGCCGATGTGCGGTCTGGGAAAGCGATGTAAAATCACGACGTTGATTTTCATTATACAGTTTCTCGATATCTTCCGGTACTGTATCGACAAATAGCGGGTAATAGTCACTCGCCAGCAGCTGCTTCACGTAGGCTTCGATTTCATCGTCGCCGGTACCGGAATCTAAATTACCGTTAGTTGTGCCAGCATGACTGAATTCCAGGGACGAAGACGCGACTTCAAATTCCTCTTCTTCCAGCAATTGCTGCTCAATTAACAGTAGGGTCGCGTCTATCAGCGCACTGCCGATATTGTAATTGACGCGAATATAGCTTTTTTCAAGTTTGTGGAATCCCATCTCGTCGCTGGTCAGCAGCAGCGTGTAGTTGTCACTGTGCTGAGCGTTATCGGTTAATAATACATCGTATTCACGGGTTGGCTGCCTTTCGTCGGCAACAATACAAATTGCGCCATAGGCACTCATGATACGCGTCACGATACCGCGTACTTCATCCGCCGTGATGTCGAGCAGCACCGTGACATCGTCCAGCAATTTTTCATCGGTTGCTTCAGTATCAATAGCTTCAAACGTCTGCTTGACCCGCACTGTATAGCGCGTACCGATGTCAATTTTGCTGCGTATTTCCAGCTGCCCGCCCAGCTTTTTACATAACTGGTTGCACAGGTAAAAAGTCAGTCCCGAGCCGTGATTAAAACGGTCTACCAGCGTTTGGCTGAGGAACGGGTAATTAAGATTGCTGATTTCCTCTTTCGACAGGCCGCTGCCGGTATCGGTAATGTGGAAAAGCAGCTGATCGGGATGTTCAGGGTCCTGCTCGCTGGTTAGCGTCACTTTCCCCAGGGAGGTCGAGACTATGGCGTAGTCAAGCAGCAGTGAGAGGATCTTCTTCACCGCCACCGGGTCGCCGATGTAATTATCCAGTGGGTTGGGTTGGAAGTGGTTGAGCAGCACCAGTCCTTTCTGATTGATTTTCGGTAATGCTTCAAGCAACAACTCGTCGGTCAGCGCTGCCAACGAATAGTGCTGCTGGGTTGGTTGCCAATCCTGTGTTTCAAGACGCGTGAGCATGGTGATGTTATCAATCAGCGTCAGTACGCTTGTAGACTCTGTGAGCAGCGACTTATGGGTTTTTTCACGCTCGTCATCGGCCTCCATCGAGGTCAGTTTTTCGACCAACGCGTGCAGTTCAATCAGCGGCTGATTGAGCTCAATTCCCAAATTGTGCAGCATGAGCTTACGCGCTTGCAGATTTTTCTCGTGCTCGCGGCGAGCCTGTTGCAGTGTTTTGTTAACCATCGCCTCTTTATCCTGATCGTGCATCAAGAAAAGAAACGTCTCGGGTGCTATCTGGCTGCGCACCATGCGAATTTCATACACTTCGTTATTGACCGTAGCCTGAATAACGCCGTGGTGCTCTCCGGCCATATTGGCAATTTTGTCGAGGCTGAGATGAGGCAATAGCTGCTCGGCAATTTTATTGCTTACCACTACGCTGTGGCTGCTGAAGTTGTAAATCAGTAGGCCAACGGAGAGGTTGGAAATGATCTCCTGGTTCAGTGCCTGTTGAGTGTGCAACTGATGCGCCAGATTTTCGCTAGGTCGAATGTATTTATGACGGATCAGATAGATGCCCGCCATGGCCATCGCCAGCAGGACAACGTTGATCAGAATCAGCCAGAAGTTGTTATGCGCCAAATCGACAATCAGCGGCACGACCGGCACGCGGTAGATAAGATTCAGAGGCGAGTTGCTTAGCGGCACGCTAATAAACACCGACCAGCCCTCAAGAGAGATGCTGCTGCCTGCGTTTGGCTCCTGCGGAGCATCGCCTTCGTTAACTGTATCGTTGTTGCTGGTGATTTGGAAATTGTCGCGCGCCATGCTCGACGGGATCAAATCGCTCATCGGCAGGTCAAAGGCGATTACCGTCGCCAGATTGCCAGGATTGTTAAAGGTGGTGCGCAGCGAGAAGAAGTAGTCGCTGGAGCTGCGTGATTTGCGCAGATTGGAGTAGCTCTCTCGCTCGTCCAGCGTGTTTGCCTGCTGCAGCATCTCTGCGCGACGCGCCTGCAGTGCGGCGTAAAAATAATTCTCTTTAAGGCGAGAGTCCTGCTGTTGCATCGGTTGGGTGGTCACCAGCATCAGGCTGTTGTCTTGGCCGTTAAGATAATACATCGAATAGGGCAGGTTTTTAGACCCCCACTGTTCGTCAAGAAAACTCGAAATTTTTAGCGTTAAATCCAAGGTCGCAGCATCGTGGGTGCCATAAATCAGTGCATCGGTTTTTTTATGCGGCTTGTTAATGAAGAACATGTCCTGGCGAAGTTTAACTTCCTGCACGTTCTGCGGAATTTGCGCCAGCGGTTGACCCGTATAGTTATCGTAAATTTTATAGGTCAAAAAGCGGTAGTGATCGATACGTTTTTGCAGACGATCGCCAGTATATTGCAGCGTGCGCAGCTTGTCATTGAGGTAGGCATTGGTGTAGTTGTAGCCGTAGAGCCCCAGTCCCACTGCGAGCAGCAGAATGAAGATCCAAAAAAATCGCGTGATGTTGGTCGAAGTCAGCGATAAGTATTTACTTGGCATGATGGTGACGCTTTTCCTAAGTTAGCGGGTAACAGCACGCGCGCTGGCAGCAACCAGCAGCAGCAGAGCCGCAACGCAGCTCAATGCAATCGACAGATTACTCACTTGTGCAATAAATCCTACCAGTGCTGGACCGGCCAGTATTCCGGCGTAACCCAGCGTGGTTACTGAAGCGATAGCCAGATTGGCAGGCATCGTGCTTTGGTTTCCTGCTGCGCTGAACATAATTGGAACCAAATTTGAGGCACCCAAACCGACCATGATAAATCCGACTGCCACAGCATACAGACTATCTGCGCCCACCGACAGAAGCAGTCCTGCGCAGGCAGTCAGGCTACCAATCAGTAATACTTTAAAACGACCAAAATAGTTGACGATTTTATCGCCCGACAGACGTCCAATCGTCATGGCAATCGCGAAAATAATATAGCCCAAACCGGCATTATGCGGATTCATTCCGCGCTCAGTGATCAGGAACAGCGCGCTCCAGTCGAGCATGGCGCCTTCGGTTAAAAACATGACAAAGCACAGTAGCCCGAGAAAAATCACCCAGCCTCTTGGCATAACCAGCATCGGTTCGCCTTTTTTACTTTTGGTGTCATGCCAAAAATGTTTGCTGATACCGGCGAGCAAAACCAGCACCAAGGCAATGACGACCAGAGTGGCAATAAAAGGCGTCAGTTCCAGTGAAAGCATGCCACTGACCGCCAGCGCACCCAAAATACAGCCGATGCTAAAGAATCCGTGAAAACCTGACATCATTGCGCGCCCGCTGGCTTTTTCAACCACCACGGCGTGCACGTTCATCGCCACGTCAACCATACCAATCGCCATGCCAAAAATCAGCAGTGCCCATGCCATTCCAGCCGTCGAATCCATCAGGGTCAGCAGTGGCAGGTCCAGACAGAGCACGACAGTGGAAAGTATGATAACCGCCTTGCAGCCCATTTTTCCGGTCAGATAGCCGGTTAGAGGCATGGAAAAGGTCGATCCTGCGCCAATGCATAGCAGCAGTAACCCCAACGTTCCGTCACTAATATCGAGGCGAATTTTTACAAACGGAACCAACGGTGCCCATGCCGAGATGGCAAAGCCGGAAAGCAGGAAGATAATGCGGGTGGCAACCTGCTGCGCGGTGCCCGGCCGAGTTTGAGCCACTGAGAGGTTTAGCATAGATTCTGCAGGCATGCGTTCGTCAATCCCTTCTTATTGTTTTATGAAATCCATTTACAGGATATAACGAATACTTGTCGAAAAACGGCGGTCTTTCAATCATAAAAAGCCCGTTCTAACGTAAAAAAAGCCAGTTTTAGCGAAAACTGGCCGCGAATTGTATCAGAAACGTCAAGGTAGCGTTATTACCGGTCGTCTTAATCTCGGATTTCTGCCACCGGTTGTTCGTCCGGTAACGCAGGTGCACTACTTTGACGGTAGGCCGCGGTAAAGTCGGCGCCTTCAACCTTGCGTTTGTCCTGCCACAGCCCCATGCGGGCGCGCAGTGACCCTTCAAGCTCATTCACCGCCTGTCGGGCTGGTTCTGATTCAGGGTTAAGCTCAAGCACAAAGTTCATCAACTGCCAGGCGATGTATTTGTTCTTTTTGGTGCCGATGCCTTGCATCCACGCCATGCCGAGGGTATAGGCGGCCTCAAAACGTTCGGGATGTTCAACATTAGCCAATATTGCTGGCAGAGAAATGTCTACCGCTTGGCGTTTCTCTGCCTCTGAGCCTAAATCCAGCGCACAGCTTGCGCGCCAGTAGTCGGCAGAGGCGTGACCCGCATCACTGGCGCGCTGATACCACTGCATCGCCTGCTGGTAGTCGACGTCGCCGCCCAATCCTTCGCGCAGCGCGTTGGCGCAGCTGAACATGGCGGGAACTAATCCTGAACGAGCGGCGCTGAGTACGCAGTCCAGCGCGTTACTGTCATTGTGCAACGCCTCGGGAACGTCCTGATGCCAAGCATTACGATAGAAAAAGAACAGCTCATAGCTGTGCAGAGCACTGCCTCGGCGTGCCATTTCAGTCATCAGGTAATGTGTGGCCTCAATGTCGTCATTAATGGCCATGTCGTGGGCCAGAACTAACAAGTCTTTGCCGACGCTTTCGATGACGTGCTGCTGCTGCATGAGTGACGCTGCGCGGTCCATCAGCGCTTCGCTCAAATCCGGGTCATGAGGCAGGCCGTAAAGACCATACTGCACGGCGGCGGCGGCAAAAGCGGTGAGTAAGGGATCATCAGCGCGGTTGATGGCGCGTATCAGCAGAGACGTCAGCACTGACAGGGCTTCGGGTTGTTGATCAATGGACTGCTCATTGGCCAGCACGGCGCGAGAAATAAATAAGGCGGCAAATTTACCCGGCATCGCCTGCGGTGAGACGGCAAAAAGGTCGGCATACACCTGCAGACCCGCGTGGTCGTCGTCCTGCCAATAGGCAATACAGGTTCCGGCGAGATTGAGTAACGCTATGCGTGTGGCTGGCTCAAGAGGCTGTGCCAGCAGAGTGGCCAACTGCTGCTGAAGCTGCGCGGCGCGAGGAGAGTCACGGTCGGCGATATCACCGCCTAGGGCCTCAAGCAGTGCATTGGCCCTAAACTGATTGCGCTCTTCGTCGCTGAATTCGGCGCAAAGCGGGCCGTCGATTATCTGGTTTTGCCGTTCATCGTTTCCCCCCCAATAGCTCGAGTGAAACAGCAGATAAGATTCCATGCTGCCTACGTCGCTGTGGCGTACAGACATTGCCATGCGCAGCCAGTAATCCAGCGCATCTTCTTCATGGCGACGGGTATTTTGCAGCGCGGCAGGAAGCTGCTGCGGCCAGTGGGTCACGGGTGCAACGCCAATCTGATAGAGATAGGCAACGCCCTGTTGCCATACTTGGCTGCCCTGGATGTTGAACTGCTCATGCAGTGGTTTTGGCTGTTTACCCGCGAACAGAGCACGCAGCCAATAAGGCTCTCCAAATCCGCCGCTTAGATTCATCATGTGGCGAAAAGCGTGTGTGGGACGCGGGTGACAGGCAATGGCATTTAAAAAGGAGATAACGGCGTAGTCACAGCACAACTGAGCGCCGAGCCACTGTGAATCTTCGACTTCGTGCTCTGGCCCGTGTTCATTGCGGATAACCCAAGCCTGTTCATGCCAGAACATGCCCAGCATACAGTGAGCGTGGTAGCTGGTTGGGTACTGCTGCTGCCAGTCCCCAAGAATTTCGAGACGCTGGACTGCCGTTTCTTCCTTGGAAAACAGAGTATCAGGATGCATCATCAGACCATAGGCGTTGTCGGCCTCGCTCTGATTTTGCCAACCGCGCATTTGTGACAACAGCCACTCGTCGAGTTTGAGAAAACGGCGGGTTGCCAGCAGCATCTGTGCTTTGGCGATGTTGTCTTGCTTGTCCGGTTGTTGCATGCGATTCCTTTTGAGCGGTTCGATAGTCGAAATGTGCCAGTGTAACGACCCTGTTGGCTCGCCACAGCGGGATTGCTCTTATAGTAACGGAATCCCTGAAGGTCTTCTTGCCTAACTGTCGACAAAAAACATCGGGAGAAGGCGGACTGACTATACTGCTCAATGTCTCCAGAATAAGCGCCCCTGCCTGTGTGTTAATTAATCATTAGCGTACCAAAACCTTGTTTTTATTTAATGATTTAAATATCGACTATTAACAAAATGTTGAGCATATCGTGCTTTTATTCTGTAAGGAATCGGCTAAATAAACAAAATAATGATTTTAATTCGCGGGGTAAAATAAATAATTAATGAAGAAATTTTGTGCATAAGCGAAAAGATACGTAAATAGTGGGATTGTGACGTCGCGAAATTACCGCACAAATGGCAAAAAAAAACCGGCCAAAAGGCCGGCTGTTGTTTCCAAATACAGGGGATAATGAAGGTAATAAATAACAAATAATGATGATAGCGAGAGTGATTATATAGGATGT
>NZ_MRWD01000044.1 GCF_002093625.1 Rouxiella silvae
GTTATATTAATTCTTTGATTTTAATTCGATTAATGAAAACAACCCTTTTTATTTTAAATAGACTTGGGCATAATACTCACAAATAACGTAATCAAAACTAATTCAATTAAGAATATTAAATTCTGGAGACTCCTCGTGCTTAAAGAAGACATGATCAAGCAGCTCAATGAACAACTGAACCTTGAATTCTACTCGGCAAATTTATATTTGCAGATGAGTGCCTGGTGCAGTGATAAAGGTTTTGAAGGAGCGGCTGCATTCTTGATGGAGCACTCTCGCGAAGAGATGGACCACATGCATCGCCTGTTCAAATATGTCAGCGATACCGGCGCACTGCCGCTGTTGGGCACTATCGAAGCACCGCGCGCAGATTTTGAATCACTGTCTGACGTTTTCCATCTTGCTTACAAGCACGAGCAGCTGATCACCGAAGAGATTAACAAACTTGCCGACCTGGCAATGACCACCAAAGATTACTCTACCTTCAACTTCCTGCAGTGGTATGTCGCAGAGCAGCATGAAGAAGAGACTCTGTTCAAATCTGTGCTCGATAAACTCGGCCTGGTTAGCAACACCGGCAACGGCTTGTTCTTTGTCGATAAAGATCTAAAGAACATGGTGGGTCAATCGCCGATAGCCTAAGTTTTCTAAGTCTTGCATCAACGCAGAGCCTGATGATCACGCTCTGCGTTTTTTATTTTATCCTTAGTATTCATAAGATTATTCCCGCTCCCTCCCTGAACTTTTCGTGCGAAATCTGCGCAATTCTCTCATTCAGTAATCATTACCCATTAATTTTGACAGAATCTAGCGGCGGTTTGCGCTAAAGTTGCGCGTAAATTTCATGTTCAGCTAGCCAAGGATAAATTGTGTCTATTAAAAAACTGATGCGTCTGCGCACTTTCGGTACTGCCTGCGTTTTAGCTGCGGGTTTGATTTCACAACAGGCTTTTGCCCACGCCCATCTTAAAAGCGAGACTCCGGCGGCAGACAGCCAAGTCAGCGTTGCGCCAAGTGAACTGACATTAGGTTTCAGCGAAGGTGTCGAGCCAAACTTCAGCAAAGTTGAGGTTAGTGGTCCAGATAATAAATCTGTTAAAACCGGTGAGTTTAAGCTGGCCACCAACGACAATACTCAGGTTTTAATCTCCCTGCCTGCGCCGCTCACCAGTGGGAAGTATGTCGTTTCATGGCATGTTGTTTCCGTTGACGGACATAAAACCCAAGGTAAATACAGCTTCTCGGTGAAATAACGACATGAGTTTGGCGTCGCTTTTTGTTCTATGCCGATTTGTGCACTTTATTTCAGTGATGCAGCTCTTTGGTGCCTGTGTTTTTACCCGACTTTTATCGCCGGAAGGATTTTCGGCGGTTTTAGCGCGTAAAAACCAGACGCTAATTTTGACGTCAGCCTTCGTCTCGGCGTTTACCTCATTCCTGATGCTGGCAGTTCAGGCGGGAGTGATGGGCAACGGCTGGACAGACACCATCAACCTTAATGTTTGGTTGCTGGTACTGACTACCACCTTTGGTGATGTTTGGCGCTGGCATATGTTGATGTCAGTTTGCGCACTGTTACTGCTTCTCATCGACAGACTACCTGGGCGGTATCTGCTAGTGCTGCTGCTCAGTGCGGGAATGCTGGTAGGGCAGGCGCTGATCGGACACGCGGCGATGCGTGAAGGAGCGATGGGACTTTTGCAGCGCGCCAACCATGCATTGCACCTGCTCAGCGCAGCATATTGGTTCGGCAGCTTGGTTCCTTTGCTAACCTGCATGGCATTGACTCATCAATCCGCTTATCGACCGGCAGCAATTGTGACACTGCTGCGCTTTTCGACCTGGGGTCATATTGCCGTAGCCGTTGTGATATTGACCGGTGTAATTAATGGCGGACTGATTCTGCAACGTTGGCCCACCAATATGCATTCACCGTATGAATTACTGTTAGTGTGTAAAACCTTGCTAGTGGCAGTCATGGTCGTTGCTGCGGTCTATAACCGTTACCGGCTTGTACCGCAGCTTGCGCATCACTCGCCTCTTGCGCAGCAGCGAACAATAGCAGTTTGCTGGTTAGAGCTGGGTTTAGCCCTTTTGGTCATTGCTTTGGTAAGCCTTTTTGCTACCCTGTCTCCCAATTAAGCATCCAGATAATGCGTCATGGATGAGACTGGCAACAAGATTGATTTTGAAAAAGTGAAACGAGGAAGAGTCATGAAGAAAACACTGCTGGGGTGCCTGTTGTTCACCCTTTCTGCCAGCTGTTTTGCAGCCCCGCAAGTTGTTACCGTAAGCCGCCTGGAATATGGGAAAGCATGGGCCTTTACCCGTGAAGAAGTCATGCTGCAGTGTCGACCTGGTAAAGCCCTGTTCGTGATTAATGACAGCACGTTGGCCCAGTATCCTCTCAACGACGTTGCGACGCAGCTGGTCAAAGAGGGCAAGGTCAGCGCTCAGCCGTTGAGTATTATTCAGTTAGATGACCCTAAAAATCCCGGCCACAAAATGAGCCTGACTCCGTTCATCGAACGCGCCGTTACACTCTGCTAATTTTTGCACTCTCCAGAGGCTGACCCGTCGGCCTCTAAAAATTCCTGTTAACAAAGCTTACAGGGGTTAAATTCACAATGTTAATAGTATGTTTTGCGAATGTTGTCACAAAACCTTACTAATTTCGCAAAGTTATTATCACCACGCGTCAAACTTGCTGGTAAAGCATCCATCCTCGGCTACGCTTTAAGTTGTAAGGCTTAACCGCCTGCATCAATGCCAACTTTTAGCGCACGGCTCTCTCCCAAGAGCCATTTCCCTAGACCGAATATAGGAATCGTATTCGGTCTTTTTTTATGTTTTTGATTTATATGAATAAAAATTAGTGATACACGAAAATACACGAAATTTCCACGAAATATCATATTCGGTCTTTTACAGCATCTCGTATTCCTTGCCTCTTGTATCGAGGTATTTGTCCGTCATTTTCTCCGATTTATGCCCCAATAATCGCCTCGCAAAATCCTTTCCTTTCTCCTTCTCATATAGCCGACCAGCCAGGCTCCGGATCTCATGGAACGTTGGCGCATTCTCCTCAAAAACCAATCCACTCGCCTTCCTTGCTGCAACAAACTTCTTTGTCAGGCTATCTGGATGAAGGTAGCCATCTTGGCTGTTTTTCCTGAGCCCGGCACTAACCATAAAATTAGTGGTGCTGGCCTGACGACATTGCTCAACGATCTCACCAAGCTTTAGACCAGCTGCTTTTAGTTCCAGCTCCAGGGGGATCGAAAGCATTGCTCCCGTTTTTCCCTGTTCGATTTGCAGACGGCCATTTACAATGTGATCAAAGCGAAGCATTGCTACATCTTCGCGTCTCTGTCCTGTGGCCAGAGCTAAATCCATAGCCAGTGAGAACCATCGTGGCAAGGTGTCCGCCGCTCTCCTGATTGCTCTGTACTGCTCCAGCTCCAAGCGCTCACGTTTAACTGTGACCTTAGCTGATCGAGTTGGGCTTACCGGATTTGACACAACATGGCCCTCTACGACCGCTTCTCTGAATACGTCCGATAAGACGGAACGCATGGTTGCCGCCATTGATGATTTATCCTGAATAACCCAGGTTTCAAGAAATTCAGCAATATGTTTAGTGGTGACTTTGCTTAATACAATAGCGCCCATTCTTTCATCAATTACCGAGAGTTGGCCCTTACGCACTTTGTTTGTGTTTTCTGCTAATTTTCGCCTTTCGAAAATCACCGCATACCGTTTCAACCAGCTTGAAAGAGTAAGTTCGTCACCGCCTTTCAGCTTCTCCAGAAGGAGTACGGGCGAGTAGTTTTTATCGATGTAATTATTCGCCTCAATAGCCTGAGAAATAGCGTCCCTGCGAGCGATTACTCCTAAAGCAATTTCTTTACCTGTCAGCGGATTACGCCAGTAGTATGATTTATACTTTTTACGGTAAGTGAGATTTTTAGGTAAGTTTGCATCATACCTTGCGGGCCGCCGTGTCATTGATCACCTTCTGCATAAAAGCGCTTTTTGCTGGCTTATTGCTTTGTGCTTCTTTAATTTTCTCACCAGTTTTCACATCGGTGGGATTTACGTAAATCGCGTCTGTTCGAACTACGTATTGCCTGCCGTGCTTTTCAGGTGCCGGATAAATCTTCCCGTCACGGGCCCACCGCTGGAGTGTCTGCACCGTGGGTTTGTACTCTTTGTATTTGAGATCTCGCCACTCTTCTAACGTGAGCCACTTGCTCATTACGTCATATGCGGCCAATTGATTGCTTTTAGCGGCTTCTGGGGTTGGGTGTTCTCCGGCGGCCTTGGCGGTTTTTTGATTCATGGTCTTGCCTCTGTATTATGCGGGATATGGCGGTATCGGCGGCGATACATGCCCGGTCTATATCCTGCTGATTGATGGTCTTTTTTCTGATGCTGAAAGAGAGCTTCCCGATCTTTAAATCGAAATCAGTAAGTAGGCATTTGCCTGATTGCCATGGTTGCATTGCCGGGTCCTTTTATTGGTTTCCGGCAATGCTATCCAAGTGGGGTGGCTATTTCTGATTATCGATAATCAGTTTTGGGAAAGCCTGCTTTTCTCGGGTGAGCTTAACTTTTTCAGGAAAATGAAAACCCAGCTCGCTCCGGCTTTGAACTTCGATAATGCCGGTGGAACCGTCCGGAAACTGCACATGGACGGCATCTCCTTTTGAGAGGTACATTCTTAACATAATGATCCTTAATTCGGCCCCGCGGGACCGATGGCATTAACGAACTTGGAGGCTACGTGAACCGATTTCGATGTGTGCGCCAGGTACCTCAACGCCACTCTCAAGAGCTTCTTTGATGGCTTTTTTGTCCGGCGCGGAAATCATCTGCACATCAACTAACTCGTCTGGCAGGAGCTCCACGTTGTCTATGACTACGCTGGCCACGCCTTTACGTGCGGTGAATGTGTTAACAGGCGTTTTCAGCTTATCCAGCCCGGCAGCCAGCAGGCAACTGAGCACGTACTGCCGGAGGTGCTTAGCTTGATTTTCAAAGCTTCTTTTGCGGTCTGCCAATCGCTTGGCTTCCTCATCACAGGTTTTTGAGAGCCCTTCAAGGTTGCGGATAAACTTAAACGTATTGTCCAGCTTCTCCTCGAGCATGCCCTCAATGCTCTCGAGAGTGTCCGCAATCATCTCAGGAGTCAGCTCCTCTGAGGTTTCCAACAGTTGCTGTAATTTGTTGTAGTCTGCGGCTAATGCGATAGCTGTTGTGCTCATGCTGTTTCCCCTTGAAGTTGGTTAATGCGGGCAGTTTTGATTTCTGACAGGCGGCGGAGTCGTCCGGCGAGATACTTAGCTCGTTCTGGATCGCCTTTGGCTTCTGCATCTTTGCGGTGAATATCAATCTCACGGGCCACTGTCTTGAATATTTTCTCGGCCTCATTAGTAGTGACAGCCTTTTCAATGCTGGTGGCATTCTTACTTAGCTTTTCATCAAATTCAGTGCGTGCGGTGGCAATGTCCTCAGCTTTATCGCTGGCGTTCTTAAGGGCAAATTCCTGCTTAACCTCGTTGCGATAAGCTTGATCATCGTAAAGACCCAAGAACACATCTGCAGAAAAGCCAAGTAGCGATAGAGCCTTTTTGACTGCGTCGGTTAGAGACTTTTTAGGAGCTTCGCCATCGGTAGTTAATCCGTATTTGGTGTTGTAGAGATACTCTGTACAACCATAGGATTGGATGTGGCATTTTTCCCCATCCAGCCGATACCAAAAATCAATCAGTACCGTATGATTCAGCTCGCATACCGCATTTCCGTCGGCATCACGTACTATTCTGCTACCAGCAGGTTTACCAGAATCATCGGTGATCTTTTCGGTGATAGGCGCTCCTTTATCAAAGCGCTCCTCATCGATGTTGTAACCCCAGCCTTTTCCTATAGGGCCGAAAATTTCTGTAGCGCGCATCATCATGTAGGTACCGTTGATCGAAGTGCCGCCGCCGTTATTGCTAAAGGCCTTGGTAAATTTCTCATCGGTCTTTTGCACGCTCCGCCAGATGCTTAGATTTTTCTGGGCATCTACCGGGAGTTTTTCGATTTCTTTATCGAGGTTTTCAATAGCGGCCGGGGCTGCTTCTTGAACCTGCACTAACTGTTTCTCGACTTCTTTTGCGGTGCTAGCTTGCTCGATGACAACTGCAGCAGCGGCAACCTCAGGCTTACCTTCTTGTTGTTGCTTTTCAATCAGCGGCTTATTTTCACTAGCCTTTTCGCCCGTCAAACCCTCTATGCTGAAAGCGCCATTACCCAGATTTTGAACTGTGACTTCTGCCTCAGGTGGCTTGGCACCTAGGTTTGATAGGTACGTAGCAATGACATGCGAACGTTCGAGGTTATTAACGGTATTCAGAGGCTTTCTTTTGCATAACTCTTGGACCAGACCGACAATTACTTCACGGCTGTGACATGTCACACCATCAACGGCGCGTATTGATCCAGAGAATGCGCGGAAAGATTTATCCTCGTTCTCTCTGAGCATTTCCCGTGCCTGATTGACTAGCGCAGGTGAAGGGGAGGCGATGTCCACTCCGCAAAGCGCCATAGCTATGTCCATATCAATTTCTTGCAGTGTCCGTGCGGGAGTACTTGCCGGTGCGGGGCGTTCAGTTGGTTTATTCACCCAGTGTTGAGCGAATGCCAATACCTTAGATACGGACAACACCGGGTTATATTTTGCATAGATAGCCTGAATCAGTTCGCGCATCGATGCCGGATACATTTGCTCGAGTGCTTTGATTTGTGAGAGAGCTTCAACGATGGTGCGGAACTGGATATCCGATTCATCATCAGCCAGTGCATCGCAGATCATTGAGTAATCAGATCCCTCAATTTCGTCTTGCTCGAAGAAGATGACTGCGGCGATCTTCTCCTTGAGGGATAGCTTTGCCACATCGAAGGGGCCAACATCTTGGCTTTCTTCATCAGCCTGCGCAATGACAACAGAGCGCCATATGCCATCGACATATTCGTTATCGATAGCAAAACGCTCGTCAAATTTGTCGAGTGCCGGCCGATTTGAGCCGTGGGCATCTTCTGTGACTTTTGGTTCGTTAAAGTTATCAGTAGCTGCAGGATATGCGTCATCTAACATCATGATCGCTTTGCCTTTGGCTCCTTTTAGTGAGTTGGCCTCTATAGCTATGGCCAGTGGTATGGCACCGGCCTTAACTGCCTTTTTGTTGGGTTCGAAAACACAGACATAAACTGTCATTTTGGTCTTGCCTCTTGGTCATGAAAAAATGGTCAGAACGGAAGATCGTTTGAATCGTCGTAAGCTGGCGCTGCTGGGATGTAGTCAATGCATAGCAATGATTGGACCTGGTCTTCCAGCAAGGCTTGTTTATGATTTGCGACTGCCAATATCTTTGCTTGAGATGAGCGCAGTTTTGCCACCTCAAGAGAAAGAATGTCATCGGGCTGTGGGACGTTAATGGTGACTTCAACGATACCTAATAGCACTGAATCTTCGGTATATTCAGAGCTATCAAACTCGCTGATTGATAGGTCGTATTCTTTGGTGTAAGAATTACGTTTTGCGGTGATAAACACTGGTTTTGTCAGCGTCTTAGGTAGTGCTCTCATAGCAACTCCTGATATACTATTTTCAAGGTCGATGGCGTAAGCCGTTGGTCTTGCCTCTGTTTACGGGTTGGTCCCCGTAAGCAATTCCCGGTTAACTTTGGTCGGTGACCCGGGGTAATCAAACCCACTTCGGTGGGTTTTTTTACGTCTGCATTTTGGTGCGGCTCTTTACCCGCCGTCAGAACGTGATAACTAAACTCATCAAACAGCTGCGCCGTTAATTACTCTCCGCAAATCATCCTAGTGTTCATATGCCCCAGGCGGCTACTTCGTGGGCTATCCGTGCCTACTTTGCGGTGTTTCGTTTTGATGGGACTAATGATGCTACTTTTGGTAGTGGTAGTCAACTACAAAAAGTAGAAAGTAATGACGTGAGATATTCCACTTGAAGTTAAGTGTTGATTCACAAAGAATTTAAAAGCCGACGGTGTCGGCTAGAGGTATTAGTAAAAGTCGTTAAATTGAAGGGGTAAGTGCTTGATTAGTCTTCCAAATATGAAAAGTTCATGCATTTCATTTGGCTCAATATAGAAAGGGGGGTAAGTCGGATTATCGGATAACACGGCTAGCTTTCTACCTTTAATTCGTTGTAATCGCTTAATGAAAGTTGAATCTTCGAAGTTAAAAACATATACGCCGTCACCAATGAAATGGTCAATTTTTGAATCAATAAAGAGCAAGTCTTTAGGTTTTAATGTTGGGGCCATACTATCACCATCAACATTTATCAGTTTTATACCTTCAAGCGTTTTTCTGCCAAAGAGTTCATATATTCGCTCCTTGGGGATCTCCATAGACCTGATTATTTCTGGAAAATCTGTGTTTTTGTAACCTGTTCCAGCAGAAGCGAAAACGTCTAACTGCTCTAATCTTTCTGTGTCTTTTTCAACTAAAACAATAGTGTCACCACCAACGCCATAATCTAAATACGCTGGCGACACACCGAAGTGATTGGCGATTTTAATCATCTTTTCGTCTCTGGGCTTCGCTGTGCCCATGGTATAACGCCGCGCCATCTCATATGAGACACCACATACATTTTTTAACGCTGACACCGACACATCTTGCTCAATCATTAGGCGATTAAGTCGGCTCGCGAAATCTTTATATTTTTCTTCATCTTCTACCATACGTAGAAGGTTACTTAGTTCTAGGAGTTTCGTCATTTCTATTTTTTGTAGTTGATTTTATCTACTTAAAGTAGCATTATGATTTCAATTAACACTCGGAGATCGTTATGTCTACTAAATCAAAAAATATTACACATGAGGCCGTGCGGGCGATTGGCTCAATTTCAGCCGTCTCTCGTCGCTTTGACTTCAAGTCTGTCCAATCGGTAGCAAACTGGATTAATCATGATCAAGTTCCTGCGGAAAGAGTTATTCAACTTTGTGCTTGGGGTAATTGGAAGGTTACGCCCCATGAATTACGGCCAGATATTTACCCAAATCCGGGAGATGGCGTCCCCGAAGTTTCATTAGCTTAATCATCAGCTATCTAAAAATCTGATTATCAATAATCAACTTGCGACAGGAGACGCATATGGACATCAACTTACTAAAAACCGAGTTGGAATCGTGGGCGGCAGAAGTAGGGCAAGAGCACGTAGCAATTGAGGTTAGCCGCTATTTTTTACTTCTTGGCGGTGGCCCACGCGTTCGGCTTCATCAAATTGAGCACAGCGGTGTCGCCGATTGGCGGGCAATAAATAACAACCGGCAGCAGATATTTAGATGGCTTCGCGGAGATTCACGCGCTTCAGCTCAAAAGCTTCAAGAGCTGGCCCCTGCGATTCAGGCCGCACTGCCGGCAGAACGACGAGCAAAACTAGATGGCGATGTATCGATGCTTTACCTGGTCTCGATCGCCATTCGCGAGTTTGCCGCTGCGATCATCGCCATCCTTCTAGATGACCGTGACATGTCACAGCGATTAGCAATAGCAAACTCGGCAATGGCAGCTATGGCACCAGTATTACAACTGCGGACGACCACCGCGTAAACAGAGGCAAGACCAATGCACAATTCGATGAACCAGATCACTTACCGGAATGGTTTCCAGCTTAATGGCCAACCGGCTACGGTTGAGGAAATTACACCGATTTTTGAAAAACGCCGTGCTGCCGCGCTTACTGTTTGGGAAGAATACGAGCAAAACAAAGCGCAGCTGCGCCAGATGCTGGATCTCTCACCAGAAGAGTATCAGCGGGCATGTCGCCAGATAGCTGACGCATTAGGGATTTGAATCTATGAGTATGACCCTAATGGCCAAGGCTATGAGCGTCAAAGTGGGTAGCCCTTTGCGTAAACTGGTACTGATTAAGCTGGCTGATAACGCCAACGATAAAGGCGAGTGCTGGCCTTCGTATGGCCACGTAGCTGAACAGTGTGAATGCAGTAAAAGCTCGGTAAAGGAACATATCGCGGCATTGATTAAGATGGGCTTTATTTCGAAAGAGAATCGTCTTGGTGTGAATAATGGAAAGGGGAATACCTCAAACGTTTACTACCTGACCCTTGAAAACCCTGTGCCGCGAGAAAGCATAGCCCCTGTGCCGTCAAAAAGCACAGGTGGGGTTTCTGCTGACTCCCCTGTGCCGTCAGAAAGCACACCCCCTGTGCCGCCTGCTGGCACCAGAATCAGTCACTCTTTTGAACCAGTCAATGAACCTATTGATACTCCGTCTGCTGACGCAGACGAACAGGAAGCGCCAAAAGTTAACGCAATAGATTTCACCAACGTTCTGTCGGCATATCACGAAATCGTGCCTGAAATGCCAGCGGTAAAACTTCTGACCGACTCTCGCAAAAAGACTTTCAGGAACTTCTGGAAGAAATTCAATTTCAATCAGGCTCGTTGGGAGGCGTATTTAACATACATCGCCGGTAACTGCCGCTGGATGCTGGAAGATAGGCCAAATGGCAACGGTGGATTCTGGAAGTGCAAAAACTTCGACTACCTGATGACTGAGCGCTGCTATGTGGCCGTGAAAGAGGAGCGTGCCAATGACCGATAACGTTATCGCATTACTGCCGCATAACATCGAGGCTGAACAGGCCGTGCTCGGTGGTCTGATGCTGAATACTGATGAGGACCGCTGCCAGACAGTCCTATCTATCCTGAAGCCTGACACGTTCCATTTGAGAGGTCATAGAGCCATTTATCTGGCATTGCGTGGATTGATCAAGACCCATCAGCCGACTGACCTCATTACCGTTAGCCACGCTCTTGAGTCGAAAGGGGAGTTGGATCTGATCGGCGGCTTCGGATATCTGGCCCAGCTTTGCCAGGTGCCAAGTGTGGCCAGCATGGTGAATTACGCGAGGATAGTCCGTGACAAAGCCGTGCAGCGCTACACGCTTGAAAAACTCTATTCCTGTATCGAGCTGGTTAACGCAAATAATGGGCAAGACATCGAGTCAAAACTATCCAGCGTCCAGCAGATGATTACCGCAGTCACCGATCATGCTCGTACTGGCCGAAAAGGGGGATTGCGTCCCGCCAGTGATGTAATCGGCGATTGGGTTGATGATATTGATCGCCGGTTTAGCGATCCGGATGGTGCGGCGGGGTTCACCCTGGGAATTGAAGATTTGGATCGTCTCATGGCACCTAAACAGACGCTTCGCGGCGCGCTGGTTGTAGTCGGTGCGCGGCCCAAAATGGGTAAGACATCCACCTACAACAAAATCGCCACACACTTTGCCCTTAATCATCGAGTGCCGACACTCGTTTTCAGTCTGGAAATGACAGACCGAGCGATCATTGAGCGCATGGTGGCACAGGAAGCCAAGGTGAATTCTGAAATCTTCTATGTTGGTGCGAAAAACGATAGCGATATGGCTCGAGCCATGGCGAAAGCGGGGGAGCTGGCAGAATCTAATCTAATGATCGATAGCACGCCCGGTGTAACGCTGGCTCACATTGAGGCGGAATGTCGCAAGGTAAAGCGGCAGCGCGGAGATATCGGTCTGGTGGCTGTAGATTACCTCACGTTAATGAAGCCCGAAGCAGCTGAGCGCCGAGACATTGCTTACGGTGATATCACTACCGGCCTAAAGAACCTGGCTAAGGAGCTGAATTGCGTGGTGCTGCTGCTGACCCAGCTTAACCGAAAATTGGAAGAGCGCGCAGATAAACGCCCACACCCTTCAGACAGTAAGGACTCTGGCCAGATTGAGCAGGATTGCGACGTATGGATCGGCCTCTATCGTGATGCCATCTATAACAAAAACTCAGACCCCACCTTAATGGAAATGATATTGCGTCTGAACCGCGAGGGAGCCAGTGGGACGGCGTACTCAAAAATGGTTGATGGCTCAATCAGAGATATAACCCATGAGGAGGGTGAAAGGCTGGCCCAGACAGGGCAAGAGCGTACAAACCGTTATAGCAAAAAATCCTTAAGCGAAGAATTCTAAACCACGCCTGACCAGCGTTTAAACCAAAGAGGCAAGACCAATGCACTCAGTTAACGATCTGATCGTAGACACTCGCTCAATTTTTGATGACGGCCGCGATTACACCGCGTGCGTACTGGACAATATCAACGCAGCGGCGCGTGCCAGAACCCGGACAAGTTATGTCCCACCTATTAAAGCAGCCCAAGTATCTAAGCCTGTAACTGAATCTGGCCCAATAGTGAAGATTGGGGAGCGTGCCAGCTATGGCCGTAATGTTTGCCGTGGCATTTACGAATTAGAGCTGCGTGGCCGCTCGGCTGACTACATCGCGATAGCTTTACGCATGCCACTTGGCCGTGTTGAGCACATTCTCAAACACGACACGGGAACTCGCAGAAAAATCTATCAAGAAGTGAATAGCGTACCGGCTCCGGCAGAGCGCGAAATAATGAAGCGCATGGCCGCAGAGACCAGGGCGTAGCTATGGGCCAGTCAGATTATCTACCACCTGGATTACCCCATAATCGATGTGAATGGCCGCAGGATCTTAGAGATTTGGAAAACCTCGATATGCGAGCCAGCGGTTTAATCAAAAACATAGTTTTGAAAAAGATCACCCGAGGCAGTGTTGAGCAGCAGATTAAGCAGGTTGACGAGCGGTACCGGGATCATTTCAAAGCACGCCTGAATTACTGGCGCGAATACCACGTAAACAGAGGCAAGACCAAATGAAAGACCAAACAGTAGAAAGCCTGATGCAAAAACTTGATGAAGCAACCACCCTGATTAATAAGCTGCGCCGTTCAGCAAAGCATTACCAGCGTGAGTGCTATACCTGGCGGCAGTGTGCACAGAAAGCAGAGGCCGAACTAGCCAAGCCTAAAGGCGACGCGGTGCCGGTGGCTTACTTGTACCAGTACGCTGGATGTGAAACCTGTGAGGGATTCAGAGACTGGCGCGAGGAGTTGAGTAGAGAGAGACCGCCTGAATGGATGATTAAAACAGGTAAGGTCACTGGATTAGTTGAGCTATTCACCCACGCCCAGCCGGTGCCGGTGGTTGTGTTGCCTCCCGCACCGACTGGTCATGATTGCCCTGAACACATTCAAGACCCTTTTTCTTGGGCGTGCGGCGCAGAATGGATGCTTATGCGTGTGCAGGATTCGCTTAAATCTGCCGATGGCGAGGGGGAGTTATGAGAACTGACGAACTAAAACAGCACATTGAAGAAACTGGGGAATCTGCATTTGAAATTCTATCTGATGCGCTGCCAAAGGTTTCAGCCAAATTTTATCGCCTTGAAAAGAGTATGGCTAAGTTACTTGATGAAGTTAGGGAGCATTTCCCAGAAGCTATATTTTACACGTCCGGTGGAGATGGTTTTGCGCTATCCCTTGGCGATACCCACTCTGGAAGAGGATGGCAACCAAACAATGAGCTTGTCGCAGTATTTGCTACTAAATTACATGTGGCGGGGGGTGACTGGTGATGAGCGATAAAATCAGTGAGCGTAAACCAGATGGCGGCCTTCAAGAGTGGATTGATTTCTACGAGATGGCTGCCGATGGCGACGAAGCCCCTACCGAACTATTGATGCTGCTTATCGAATTGCGTGCTCATCGCCGCCGCGCCGCCGAGGTTAAGCCGGTTGAACTGCCGGAAGCTGACTTAGTTTACTACACGGTAACGGATACGTTCGGGGATGAGGGATGCATGATGATCCCATTATCACTGGCGATAGCAGCCATCAAAGCCGCTGGCGGCACCGTGGCGGGTGAGTGATGGCTAAGTCCGCAGCAGAGCGCAAAGCCGCGCAGCGAGCACGGCAGGCCGCAGGCGGTGGCCGCAAGATGGAGCTGGTTCTCGATGAGCAAGAGGTGATCATGCTGGCGCAGAATTGCGCCCTTCGCCGCCCTCAGCGTGAGCCTTACGACATGGAAGAGTACATCACCATGCTGATACGCAAAGACAATACCGAGTTGCAAGCGCAGCTGGCAGAGCAGTCAAAGCGGAGCTGTGTCCGTTGTGGTGACCAATTGCCTGGTGATGCTGGTGGCTGCCCATTACACGGTGAGGCTGCATGCTGGCAGAGTTGGGGATGGCAAGAGTTGAAATTGAAAAATTGCTAAATAGATTTTGAAAGCTTGCATCAAGGCCCACAATAGGTGGGCCTTGATGTTTAGTGTCCCTGAGTGATCGCCACGGATTTAAAGATTTGAATTCCGATCCAAAGTACAGCAGGGAGGCCCAACAAAATACTTACGACCCATATAATTATAGATGTTTTAGATTCTGCAATTTTAGTTGTAACATCCGACGAACTTTTTTCAATAGCACCTTTAAGTTCAATGCTTTGACTTGCTAAACTTTGGTCAAATAGTGTTTTCTGATTATCAATCCTGACTGATAACTGATCATTCCGAACATCAATTTTATCAGCGATTTTTTCAAATCCTTGATCGATTTTATCGCTTAATCGCTCAAATTTTGAGTCATAGGAAGAAATCTTAGATTCAATTCCTGACAGTGACCCACGGATACCAGTCAATGTTGAATCAATTGAGTCGACTTTCCTTTCGAGACTTTCGAGACGTTTTTCCATGTTGGAACCTCCATTATCTCCTCCACCAAGACTGTTGGTTTGTGTGGGAGGAGACTTCAATACTGGACTTACACCAGTTTGAAAGTCAGCAATAAAACTGCTTAAGCTTTCTTGCACACCAGAATGACTTTCTTGAAGTTTCGTCATCGATGTCATCAACCAACTAATTTGACTGCTTTGGGTGCTTCCGCCGCCAGGCACTGGAGCGTTAGGCGTGGGTACACCGTTGTCTGGGGTATTATCAGAAGGCATAGGCGCCATTTTTACAGCCCCTTACTCGTCAGCCACTCCCAAACACCCCTGTTGTGGAACCCAAAATACGAAGCAAACAATACAACAATTACAGTTCCACCTTCACCATTACTAAAAGCTGCTTTTTCACAAAGCTCCTTAGGAGTATTGATCATAGCTGAGCTCACAAACCATTGCTTGTCGTCAACCTTGTAAATATCACTCGGAGGAAAAGTGTTGTTTAATTTTTTTTCAACTTCGACAGGGGTGCTTGTTGCTACCACTGAAAAGACGGGCATTACTACCTCCAACCGTGCATGTAAAACTATAAGTTCTACAGTATAAATTCTTGTATTATTCAAGACAATGAACCGTCTGAAAGGTTCACGCAAGATATTTTAAATGTTATTCTAACATAGACGACATGAACAATCGTTAAACTCATCAACAGCTGTGCCATCAACCGGAGAGGAAGATGGCTCAGTATTCTTTTATCAAATCACAAGGCGGCGTGCTGCTTCCGGCAACACCGGATACAGTCGATTTCGTCAGCAATAAGCTTAAATTAGGCGCGTTACTCACAGCCGATTTTAAGCGTGTCCGCAATCCAGCATTCCACCGCAAGTTTTTTTCCCTGCTCAATTTAGGCTTCGAGTATTGGGAACCGGTCGGCGGTACGATATCCCCATCAGAAAAAAGGCTGCTTCGCGGATACGTTAGGCATCTGGCCTCGTACGCTGGAAGCGAAGATGCGCTAAGCGCAGTTGCGGATGAGTACTTTGCAACGGTCAGCTCCCGCCGCGCCGCAAACATTTCAACAACCAAATCATTTGAGGCTTTTCGCCGTTGGGTAACCATCGAAGCGGGGCATTTTGACGTCTTCCAATTGCCGGACGGCTCTCTGCTTAAAGAACCGCGTTCGATCTCCTTTGCCAAAATGGACGAGCTCGAGTTTAACGACCTTTTCAAAGCTACCCTCGACGTTCTTTGGACCTTCATTCTTTCAAAGTCTTTCACTGACCAGCAAGCTGTTGAAAACGCCGCATCCCAACTTATGGGGTATGCCGCATGAGCAAACTGCGAAAAGAGGCAAAAGGGCGCGAATGCCAAATACGGATCTCCGGCATATGCAATGGCAATCCTGAAACTGTGGTGCTGGCGCACTATCGCCTTTCGGGAACGTGCGGTACCGGAATTAAGCCGGATGACGAGCAGGGCGCGCATAGTTGTAGCGCATGCCACGACGAATGCGACCGCAGAACAAAGTTCATTGATGCCGACACAGCTCGGCTTTATCACGCTGAAGGGGTCATGAGAACCCAATACATTCTAAAAAGAGAGGGAAAGCTATGATTTATCCTGAGAACGTTGGCCCTGCAGGGGATGAATTGCATTTGAAAACCCTCGAGAGCATTTGGCTGGTGGGTAAATTGAAGATGTGGGGCCGCTGGTCGCGGATCAGCAGCAATAGTTCTGTAAATGGGGTATTCGCTCGGCTGCTGGCCAAAGATAAAATCAGTAAGACCGCACTGAACTCAGCTATTAAAAAGCTGAATCAGGCCGGGATATCAAAAGAGGAGCTATTCCAGTATTTCGGAAACCTCGATCAGCAAAAGACGCATAGCAGCCTGACGCACTGTACCGATACCGAGGGGCTGCTGATTGATGGAGTCATCGGTGTGGCCTTATTCGATACGCCTGGGCTGATTACTATCGTGAAAGATCGTTATGTTAAGGGGTTGAGCAAAAAGGAGATGGCTGAGGACTTACAGGCGGCATTCCCTAAACTTTCATTACGCACCTGCCAGCGCCGGATCGACACCTGGTTAGTTGCAAGTGAGATCATTCTCTTTACGGCGATGTTCGAGGCTTTTGAAAAAGGAATTGAGCAAGACGATAAAAAAGCATTGACTATTTGACATTAAAATATAGGATTTGTGTATAAGCTCGCGCAAATGCAACGCAAGCGAAGGACTCGAAAGGAACCCGCCACTGTGCGGGTTTTTTTATACCCAAAATACACCCTCAAATTTGTAAAGCTGCCACTTTGGCGGCTTTTTTCGTCTTAGCGCCTTGCCACCCACTCCCCTGCAGGTTTGTTCTCCGGTTGGGCGCTATTCCCCCTGACTACAGAACACAGCCAACATTAGTTGGAGGTGGAGACTATGAAAATGAACCAACAAGGTGACAGCTGGTGGACGCATTTCTGGGCCACATTGACGGCATTGGCCAGCGCTGCGGGCCTGACAACGGAACAGTGGATTTATGTTTTGTGCGCCATTTTCGGTGCAGTGCTTTCGTTTAATTCTTACCGTAACAATAAGCGCGCATTGAAAGCGCGTCAGATCCAGGATGAGAAACGCACTAATGCCCTGCAGGCTTATTTGGCTGGCAGGAAAAATAACAGCGCCGTCGATCCTGCAACGGTCGCAGGCGAAGTGAAAAACGTTATTGGCGAACTGGAAGAGGCAGATCACTAATGGCCATGTCACCGGAATTACGGAGCAAGATAGTTAAGTTAGGCGGAGCAACCGCATTAACAATAGCGATTGCGCTGCTCGGTGGACCGGACGGAGTAGAAGGCCAAAGGAGCACGCCATATAGGGACGTCGGCGGAGTCTGGACCGTATGCAGCGGAATAACAGGTCCTGACGTGATTCCCGGTCACCATTATTCTGACAAAGAATGTGATGCATTATTAAACAAACACTTGGCCCCTGTGAAAGTGGCCGTAGACGCAGCGGTCAAGATCCCGATCGACAATTACACGCGTGCTGCACTTTACTCGTTTGCTTATAACGTCGGTGTGACTGCATTCCGGCGTTCGTCTCTGCTGCGTCACGTTAACGCCGGTGACACGCTGGCCGCCTGTGATGATCTGCGCAAATGGGTTTACGTGAACAAGCAGCGTAACCGGGGGTTGGTGAATCGGCGCGAAATTGACAGGCAGGTATGCCTGCTGGGGCAAACATGATTAACAAAATCGCCGTTACCCTGACTGCCTTAATAATCGTGATATTTGGTGTGCTGCTTTTTTTCGCGTTTCACTATCACGGCAAAGCGGTTGCCGCCGCGGGCCAGATATCTCAACTGCAAAGCGATAACAGCTTGCAGAGCCAAACCGTGTCCACCCAAGCATTCAACTTTCAGCTATCAAACAAAATCGCCGCTGCAGCACAGCAATACGCGGTAAAGGTGACGGGAGACAGCCAGGAGAGAGAAATTGAATATCGCACAATCCTTAAAACGGAGCAGACCTGCTCTCTGGCTATTCCTGCTGATATCGCTAACGGGCTGTACGACTACGCGAACCGTCTACGTGCCAGCGCAATGTACACCGATACCAGCGGACCTGTTAAAGCCGTTGTTAGTGCCACTACCTCCCGCCGAATAACGTATTGCCAGGCTGTCCTTTGGATAGACCCGTTACTGACCCTTATTGACCAAGGCAACAATCAGTTGGCGAGCATTCGACAGTTTGAAAAAGAGAGGAAGTGATGTTCTCTAAAATTCTTGCATTTCTAACATCGATTTATTTGAAACCAGCCGCACCGGCTACCACAACTCAGGAACCTACCATGTCCAACGTTCTCGTATTGACCCTTATCGCTAATGGCGCCATCGCTGACGGCTCTGCTGTGAATACCATTCAAGCCAAAGTAACCGACGCTACCGGCGTGGCCGTTGCTGCTCAAATCGTCAGTCTGACCGCAGGTGCAGGCGTAGGTGTTAACATTCCAGCATCACTGGTTACTGACGCTAACGGCGTGGCTTCGGTAAATATCACCAGCGCAACTGCCGGCACTTATAACGTTACCGCGACACTGGCAGATGGTACGTCTCAAAACGTATCAGTGCTGTTCAACGCAGTAACATTAATCGGCACTGCTACAAGCGCAGCAACCCTGACGGCAGCAACCGCTACCGCTGCAGCACTGTCTCCGCTAGCTGAGCTCAAAGCGAAAACCGAGGCGTTCTTTGAGTTCGTTGAGCACGGCATTGAGGTATTGGGTGAGGAGGCAGAGGCCGAGCTAGTTTCTTTGAAAGAGAAGTATTGGTAAGATATCAATGATAAGTGATGAGTAATTTCGTCGTGAAAATTTGCTAATCAAAACCCTATCAGAAGACAAAAGAGAACGATATTCTAAGTGATATTTAACCTTCTAAGGAAAGCTTAATGTCATCTTGGGAATGTCCGTATTGTAGTAGATTAGCAACTGTAACAGCAGTAACCGGAAAGAAAAACGGTTTTGGATTCAGTGCTGATACAAAGTATGGCCCTCTTTACTTTTCCAGCCATGTGCACCTTTGCCCCAACCCAGAATGTCAAGAGTATACTTTTAAGACTGTTGTGCATGAGGGGGAAGTACACAATGGACTTGTCTATCAAGGGGAGAAAGTACTCCACACTTGGGTAAATAAGCCCCAAGGAATAGTAAAAAATTTTCCAGAATATATACCAAAAGTTATTTTGGATGATTACGAAGAAGCAGCACTAATCAAGGATTTATCACCAAAGGCGTCTGCAACGTTAGCCAGACGCTGTTTGCAAGGGATGCTTCGAGACTTTTGGAAAGTTAAACCAGCAAGGCTTGTAGATGAAGTTCTGGAAGTAAAAGAAAAAATATCACCAGATACCTGGCAAGCAATTGATGCAGTCAGGAATATTGGCAATATCGGTGCTCATATGGAAAATGACATCAATAAAATTATTGATGTCGATCCTGAAGAAGCTGAGCTGCTTATCCAATTAATCGAGACCCTAATCAAAGACTGGTATATAGATAGACACGAACGGCAAAAAAGAAACCAAAGCATCATTGATTCAGCTGCTAAAAAGAAAGCTGAAAAAAAAGCATCATAAACTACCGCCTACGGGCGGTTTTTTATTGCATCACCGAGTAGCTTTCCGAGGCTACTGCGTAATGCGCAAGCAAAGTTACCGGGGGCACCTACCTGCTCACCCTGAGTTTGGCTGCTGGTAGCTTTTTTAATAAGGGCAGAAACAATGTCAAAGCCAGAGGAAAGCGGCCTCGAGCGCGATTACTGTGCCGGGCAGCTCACCCTGAGAGACATGGCTGAGATATACGGCATCAGTGAAGGGGCGATAAGAAAGCGCGCCAAAAAAAACGGATGGGTACGCAAGGAAAAATCTGGTACGCAAAAAAGTACGCAGGAACGCAAAAGCGGTACGCAAAAAAAAGAGGTGCGTACCAGCACCAAGACAAACAAGAAAGAGCCATCATCGGATACTGACCCGCCCCAAATCGAGGAATACAACGAAAGCGACGAAGTAGGGTTAGAACCGCGCAGATACGGGCTCAACGAAATCCAGCGGCGATTTGTTAATGAGTACCTCATCGACTTGAATCGGACAGCGGCCTACAAAAGAGCAGGAGGGAAGGGCGAGGGTAATACTGCCTACGTCAGCGCAAGCCGAATGTACAGAAATGCTAAGGTGAGCCGAGCGATAAGTGATGCGCTGGAAGCCAGGGAGCGCCGGACTCAAATAACCCAGGATGCAGTCCTGAAAATGTGGTGGGACATCGCCACTGCTGACGCCAATCAGATCACTGAGTACCGCCGGTTGTGTTGTCGTCACTGCTGGGGCTTCGGCTTTCAGTACCAATGGCGGGATGCTGTAGAGCACGAAGAAGCTGGCGAGAAAGCAAAGGCCGCGAAGAAACCGCCTCCACGCGATAACGGTGGCTATGGCTTCGATGCCACGCTTGACCCTAACCCTGATTGTCCGCGATGTAACGGTGCTGGCGAGGGGCGTGCTCATTTCCACGATACGCGCGATCTGAATGGAGCTGCGCGACGCTTGTTCGCTGGTATCAAAGAAGGCAAGTTCGGTATTGAGGTCATCACCCGCAATCAGGATGATGCCTTGAAGATGGTCGCCCAACATCTTGGTATGCTGAAAAACAAAACCGAGATCAGCGGACCCGATGGCAGCCCGGTAAAAACGGAAGCTGTTACCATGACCCCAGAGGAAGCGGCAGAGGCTTATCGCCGTTTAATGGGATAACTGCCGGAAATACCCGTTTCGCCCTAAAAAAACGCTATACAAAATCACGCTACTTTTATGCATGATTTATGCAGGCAATTTTTACCGTTCGCTCCCTGAAAACTATTGAAAAAAAGGCACTCAGTCGTTTTGCTCGGTGAGTGCCTTCGGCGCGGTGCGGGTAACATCCATTATGTTAAAAAGTAGCTACATCCGCTCATTTACGACAATCAAGAAGACCTGTGGGCTTTTAAGGTATCTGATAGAAATTCGCTGTTCATTACGGTGTTATCAAAAAACCAAACGACATGGATTACGTTGCCTCGGATGTTTACTACGGTCATTTTCGGGCCGCCTGAATTTAAAACAACAACATCCCCGACATTAAATTGCACGGTCATATAAACCTCATTTTTTTAAAGAGATTTAAATATGTATCTGATTAATCAATAACGCAAGAAATGAGATAAAAATGCCAATCCCGTTCCCGTTTGACTTCAAAAATCCGGACTACGGGCAGGTATTCGAATGGCGCATGGAGCGGCTGGAGCGCCTGAGAAAGCAGCCCGAGATGCTCCCAGCGATGAGGGCGTTTTATAAAACCAACCCCGCCCAGTTCATCATTGACTGGGGCATGACCACCGACCCCCGCAACATCGACTACGGCCTACCGGTTACGATCCCATTTCTGCTTTTTCCAAAACAAGAGGAGTGGATCCACTGGATTATGGACCGCCGTGAGAACATGGAGAACGGCATCACCGAGAAGAGCCGCGAAATGGGCCTGAGCTGGACGGCAATCGGGATGGCGTGCTCTCTGTGTTTGTTCAACAAAGAAATGGTGATCGGCTTCGGCTCCCGCAAAGAGGAGTACGTGGACAGCACCGGCGACCCTAAGGCGCTTTTCTGGAAGGCTCGGAAATTTGTTGAGACATTGCCGGTGGAGTTTCGCGGCTCCTGGAATGACAAAAAGCACGCACCCTACATGCGCGTTGAATTCCCTGAGACTGGCGCTGTTATCAAAGGCGAGGCGGGGGACAACATCGGGCGCGGCGACCGTACAACGCTTTATCTCGTCGATGAGGCGGCATTTCTCCAGCGGCCACTACTTATCGATGCTGCACTATCGCAAACAACACGCTGCCGTATCGACCTCTCCTCGGTCAACGGCATGGCTAACCCATTCGCACAGAAGCGCCACGGCGGCAAAATACCGGTGTTTACGTTCCATTGGCGCAGTGATCCGCGCAAAGACGATGCCTGGTACCAAAAAGAGTGCGCCAAAATCGACAACCCGGTTGTGGTGGCTCAAGAGCTCGACCTCAACTATGCGGCCTCAGCCGAGGGCGTGCTCATTCCTAACGAATGGATTAGGGCCGCCATCGATGCACATATCAAACTCGGCATACAGCCGACCGGTAAACGCCAAGGAGCGATGGACGTCGCCGACGAGGGCCGCGATAAAAATGCCTTCTCAACTCGTCACGGCTTCTTGCTTCACGACGTCGTGGAATGGTCCGGCGTTGGCAGCGATATTTATGCCTCATCTGAGAAAGCCTTTGGGCTGTGTGACCTACACGGTCTCGACGAGTTCCGCTTTGATGAGGATGGGCTCGGCGCAGGTGTACGCGGCGATGCTCGAGCAATTAACGAAATCCGCAAAGCGGAGCGCGTGCGCTACATACTGGCCACTCCATTCCGGGGCAGCGCTGCAGTATTCGATCCAGATGATGAAGCGGTGCCAGGTGACAATGGGCAGGCCGCCCGAATCAACAAGGACTTCTTCGCCAATGCCAAGGCGCAAAGCTGGTGGCATCTGCGCAAGTTGTTTAGAAACGTATATCGCGCCGTGGTGGAGGGTATGGAGTACAACCCTGACGAAATCATTTCTATCAGTGGCGATATCAAAAACCTCGACAAGCTGATTATCGAGCTATCACAGCCGACCTATTCAATAAACGGGGTGGGGAAAATCATCGTGGATAAACAGCCGGAAGGAACCAAATCACCGAACCTATCTGACTCAGTGATGATCAACTACGCGCCAATGGATACCTCAATGGATGTCTGGAACAAATTAGGAGGCCAGTAATGGCACGCTCTAAACCGGTCGCCACTGCTGACTCTTACGATAACTTCGTTGCTAAAGTCGGAATGCAGCAGCAAAACCAGCATGCCGCGTCTACCTATCGCGCCAACTACACCAGTCGAAACCGTCTGCTTATTGAGTGGGCCTATCGTTCGTCGTGGATCATTGGCGCGGCGATAGATTCTATTGCAGATGACATGACCAAAAAAGGCGTTCGCATTACTTCGGAAATCGACCCTAAGCGCCGTGGCGTGCTCGAGGCTGAATTCGAGGTTCTGAATATCTGGGACTGCCTGAGCGACACAATTAAGTGGGCGCGGTTGTATGGTGGCGCAATGGCCCTGGTCCTCATCGAAGGGCAGGCACCACTTACCCCACTCGAAATGAACAAGGTAGGCAAGGACAGCTTCAAGGGTTTAATCGTTCTCGACCGCTGGATGGTGAACCCGAACTTTGGCCGACTGATTAAAACCCTGGGGCCAGACCTTGGCAAACCAGAGTTTTACGACATCGTTACTTCTGCGCAGGGATTGCCTGCATGGACAGTCCATCACAGCCGCCTTATTCGCTTTGATGGTGTAACCCTGCCTTACCAGCAGTCGCGCACGGAGAACGGATGGGGAATGTCTGTGGTTGAGCGCATTTTTGACCGCCTGACCTCTTACGACAGTACCAGCGTCGGTGCTGCGCAACTTGCTTATAAAGCGCATTTGCGGACGATGAAAATCAAAAAGCTACGTGAAATTATCGCGATGGGCGGCAAGCCTTTTGATGCGCTGGTAAAAAATATGGACATGGTCCGCCAGTTTCAGACTAACGAAGGTTTAACACTGATAGACGGAGAGGATGAGTTTGAAACGCACACTTATGCTTTCGGTGGCCTGGCTGACTTAATCGCAGAGTTCAAAGAAGAAATCTCCGGCGCGACGGGGATCCCTCTGGTACGCCTGTTTGGGCAGTCGCCTAAGGGCTTCTCTACCGGTGATTCCGACTTAGCCAACTATTATGACGGGGTGGGCACCAATCAGGAGCGCCGCCTCCGCCAGCCCATCCGCATGCTGTTTGACATCATCCACCGCTCTAACTTCGGTGAGCCGCTCCCGGATGATTTCACGTTCGAATTTAACCCGCTATGGCAGATGAGCGAGGTAGACCGCTCAACAGTTGCCACCAACATGGCAAACGCCATCTCGACACTAAGTGACCGTGGCTTGCTCCCTACCAAAGCGGCAATGACTGATATCAGAGAGCTGGCAGACGTAACCGGCGTAGGTTCGTCAATTACCGATGAGGATATCGATAATGCAGAAGACAGCCCGCCGCCAAGCGCGAAAGACATCGGAGTTAAAGGCCCATCCGAAGGCGGTAGAGAATCAGTATCAGAAAAGCCTACGGGCGATAGCGCGAGAAGTGGGAAAGATAATCCACGACGGCTACGATGGTTCCAACGATTCGGTAACTGAAATCATGGACCGGCTGGACCAGTACAGCGCGATTATTGGTGACTGGGCGGACAATGTAGCCACTAACATGGTGCTGGCCGCCAATAAAATCGATGAAACTGCATGGAAGGCGCGTAGCCAGGCAATCAGCAAAGAATTGCACAACGTCATCAACAACACGCCTGTTGGCCACGTCATGCGGTCTATTGTTGCCGAGCAGGTGAAGTACATCAAAAGCCTGCCTATCGAAGCTGCTGACCGTGTCTATGACATCCAAAATCAGGCAATAGAGCTGGCGGCCAATGGCGGTCGCTCAAGCGAGCTTGCTGCCGAAATCATGCGAAGTGGTGAAGTTGCCGAATCCCGCGCCAAGTTGATTGCCCGTACTGAAGTGGGACGCGCCACACAGGCATTGACGCAGGCGCGAGCGTTATCAGTTGGTTCTGAGGGTTATATCTGGCGAACGTCTGAGGATGGCGATGTGCGGCACTCTCACTACTTAATGGAGGGCAAGTTTGTACGCTGGGACTCGCCGCCTACGTTGGACGGTATGACCGGACATGCGGGATGCCTACCGAACTGCAGATGTTATGGGGAAGTCGTTATCTCAGAAATCTAAACTATATTTAGATTTCAAACGATAATCGAATGTATGGAGCATGGAATGAAAACTTGGTTTATGGCATATGAATACACAAACGAAGAGCGCGTTGCCGTTAAAAGTTTTACTTTTATCACGGAAAATGAAGAACACGATCTTCCTAAACAAGTTGATGACTTTATCAGGAATGAAGCAGGTGCATTGGGTTTTGGGACTAGTGCCATAGCTGTGACTGCATTGAACATTGTTTAAAGCATATCAAACGACATAGGTCGCCATATGGCGGCCTTTTTTTATGCCCGCGATTCAGCAGGTGAACAATGAAATATTTCTTTAATACTCGTCTGGGTAACACGCGTTACCAATTGGCGGACGGCTCCGTATTGTTCAAAGACGTGCCGATTGCCCGCACGGGATCGCAGGTTTACGGCGCTGACGAGCTACCAGACCTCGAAACAGACAAAAACGGCCTGATAACCGTTCATCGTTACCCTGAGGAAGTTTTCAGCGCCGAGACAATAGCCTCGTTCGAAGGGATGGCTGTCACAATTGGTCACCCCAAAGATTTCGGCGGCAATATCATTTTCGTCTCGCCGGGCAACTGGCGACAACTGGCGAACGGCCACATTCAAAACGTTCGGCGCGGGACCGGTGACCAAGCCGATCTCATGCTGGCTGACGTTATCGTTAAAACGCAGGACGCCATTGAAGCCATCGATGCTGGTGACGATGAGGTTAGCTGCGGTTATGACGCCGAATACAAAAAAATCTCGCCGGGCGTGGCATCACAGTACGCCATTACCGGTAATCACCTGGCTCTCGTCCCTAACGGGCGTGCCGGTTCACGTTGTGCATTGGGAGACAGCATGCCTGTTACTAACTCAAAAAACTGGTTCACACGCCTGACCAAGGCGCGTAAAACCAACGACGCCAATGAAATGGCAAATCTTATCGATAACCCGCCAGACGACATCACCGGCGACGACGGTGGCGTAGAAACCACGTCCACGGCGGGTGGTGTGGTAAACATCCATCTTGGCCCACAACAGCCTATCCCCGGTCCAGCATTGGCCGGTACCGGTGATGCAGAGGAAGATATCCCCGCGTGGGGAAAAGCGCTTATTGAAGCCGTCTCCAAGCTCACTGGCGCTGGCAATTCAGAACCGACCGGCGATGAAGACGAAGAAGAGAAAAAAGAAGAGGAGGGGAAAATTACCGGTGATGCCGCGTATCTGGCCGACCTTATTCAGCCAGGTATCCAACTGCCCGAGAAAGCCAAGCTAACGGCATTTAAACGCAGCGTGCTGGCTGGTGGCGATCAGAAAATTGTTCGCTCTATCGTTGGTGATGCCGATATCTCCAAATTGCCTAAGCGCACTGTAGACATGGCTTTCAAAGCGGTCTCCGAGCTTTCCAAAACCCGCAATACCAAAACCACCGACGCCGCTCGCGCAATGGGTGATGCCACTCGCAGCACCATTGCCGGCTTGAATCAGGCCGCTCAGGACTTCTGGGCCAAACGAGGTTAATTCCCCATGGTTGCATATTTAAAACGGATGCCTGCGGGCATTGCCGGGGCGGTTTCACGCCCGCAAGACCTCACCGTTGAGCCAGTGATGCTGGACTCTACGAACCTTTTCTCAGCCTACGGCCTTGGCGGCAAATACTCCGGCGGCAAGTTTGTGCCGATTGTTGCCGCTGATACAGCAGCTGTATTGGCAGGAATTTACGTCCGCCCATACCCAACTATGTCGCAGCCAGATACCGTGCGCCAAATTGGCACCGGTAAGAATTACATGGGCGATTGCATGAAGCGCGGTTACGCCAGCGTGAATATCGGCGGTGATGCTTCGGCGGTTACGCTCGGTGGCGCGGTGTATATGCGAGTGGCGACACCGTCCGCACTGAGTCCGCTCGGCGCGTTCTTGTCTGCGGTAGATGGTGCCAACACCGTCCAGATCACTAACGCTTATTTCACGGGTCCTGGCGACGCCAGCGGCAACATCGAAATCGCATTTAATATTTAAGGACTCTACAACATGATGACTTTTGACCAGGCGACGATCGACAGTACCGGCGCCTTCCTTGTAGGTGAGCTTGAGCGGCTCGACCAGACGCTGAATATGCCGCTTGTCGCTTATACCTGGTCGCGTGACGTTCAACTGCGCGAAGACGTTTCTATTGCCGATGAAATCAGCTCATTCACGCAATCGGGCTTTGCCGCTGCTGGTGCGCCTGCTTCCAACGGCAAGAACTGGTTGAGCAAAACCGCGACCGCAATCCCAGGCATTAACGTGGATATCGGTAAGCAGGGTTTCCCGCTGAGCCTTTGGGGTATGGAGCTGGGCTGGACACTTCCCGAGCTACAAGCCTCGGTTCAAGTGGGCCGCCCGGTTGACTCCCAGAAATATGAAGGGATGCAGCTTAAATGGAACATGGACACCGATGAGCAGGTTTATATCGGGGATACCGGTCTGGGCGTTAATGGCCTGCTGAACCTTTCCCAGGTTACTCCGACGAACGCTACAAAAACCTTTGCGCTATCTTCGGCGGACGAAATGCGCGCCGCGATTAACACGTTGCTGACCGCCGGATGGGTTAACTCAGGCTATTCAATCGTACCAGGTGATCTTCTCGTTCCCCCTGAGCAATATGCGCTGATGGCCAGCACAATCGTTTCCACAGCCGGTAATCAGTCTTTGCTGACTTATCTCGCAACTAACACGATTGCCTACCACCAGAACGGCCGACCTCTGAATATCCGCCCGGTTAAATGGGCTAAAGGGACAGGAGTCGGCGGTACCGACCGCATGATGGCTTACACGAATGATAAAAAATTCGTGCGCTTCCCTATGGTCCCCCTGATGAGCGTTCCGATCCAGTATCGCGGTATTTATCAGTTGGTGACTTATTACGGCAAGTTGGGTGCGGTTGAACCGGTGTATACCGAAACTCTCGCGTACATGGATGGCATCTAAATTCTAGCCCCGAAAGGGGCTTAAAAGAGGCAGCAATGAAAACGATTTACGTGTTGAAAGCGTTCAACTTTAACGATGGTACTGGACCGGTAAAACCTTACAGTGCGGGATTTCATGATGTCGAAGACGAGATTGCCGAGCATTGGTTTGTCAAAGCTCATCTCTCTCCGGACGGTAAGGCACCTACATCTGAAAGCGGTACCCGTATCACGGAGCTTGAGGGGCTGCTGGCGGTACAAGCCGCGTTTGTCGGAGAACTGCAGGCGGCTGCGGAAATCAAGGACACTCGCATTACGGAGCTTGAGGGGCTGCTGGACACATCCAAAGAACAGGTCACCACTCTGACGGCACAAGTTGCGACATTATCAGGCGGTGAAACTAATGGCAGTAAATCAAAGTCTACCGACACCAAGTGATTTCCGAGTCCTCTTCCCTCAATTCGCTGATACAACCAAATACCCTGACCTGCGGATAGCTGCCCGCCTGGCTGTGGCGGATCGGCTGCTTAATGAGAACGTCACCGGTACTGATTTATTCCCGTACTACTCCGGCCTGTTTGTCGCGCATTACATGTACCTCGATGCTGCTGACAGTCGCTCAACGGCAGTCGGCGGTGCGGGTGGGGCCAATAGTGGGGTATTGACGTCAAAATCCGTGGATAAGGTTTCCATGAGCTATGACGCCAGCATGACGATGAACCCTGATGCCGGTTTCTGGAACAACAGTCGCTACGGGTCGGAATTTTGGGAATTGATGATGCTGTTTGGCGCGGGCGGGATTCAACTGGGGGCACCATGAAAAGCGGCCTGACGGTAAGGCTGGATAACTCAAAAGCTATTCTGGATGCGTTGAAGACTATTGGTAATCGTGACGTGCTGGTGGGCATTCCACAATCAGCAGACGAACGGCCACCGGAGGAAGGGGAGAAACCAACCTTTGGTAACGCCGCGATCGGCTATATCAACGAGAAGGGCTCACCGGCGCAAAACATTCCGCCGCGTCCGCACCTGGAGCCCGGCGTTCAATCTGTTCAACCCCAGACTGTTGAAAAACTTAAAGCTGCCGCGCTGGCGGTGCTTGAGGGCAATAGCGGGGCTGCTGAGCGGGCGCTGGAATCAGCGGGCATCATCGCCAGCCAGGCGGTTAAGCGTTACATGACGATCACAGGCTTCACGCCGCTGGCAGATAGCACGCTGGCGGCCAGAGCACGACGTGGGAGAAAGGGGGCAGCGAAGGAGTTGGAAAGCCGCGCTGCTGGTAACGACCCGGATAATGCCAACGCCCGACCGCTCATCGACACCGGCGAATACCGCAACTCAATCACCTACGTTGTAAGGGCCAAAAATGCCAAATCTTGATGTGTCAGAAATCCTCTTCGATCCTGATTTTGCGGATTTCTCACTGATGGTCACTCGTAACGCTCAGACCGTTGATAGTGATGGATTTGCGGCGAATGCCACGACTAAGACAACGTTTACCGGCGTCGTTACTGTCGATCGCTCCCTGGAGGCGCAGCGCCGTATGGCTGGACAGGTGGTTAACGGTGCAATTTTGATTGTGACGCAATTCCGGCTCACTCAGGGCCAGACCGGTATTGACGCTGACATTGTGACCTATCAGAACCGTGATTACCGCGTGACTTCTGTTGACCCTTATACGGCATATGGTGCTGGATTCGTGCAGGCGCATTGCGAGCTGCAACCGTTTGATGGAGGTACGCCTATTGAGCAATGACAGTACTGCAGCTGGTTGGCTGACTCCGACCGGCGATCCGCCAGACACCGATGAATCACTCGAGCGAAAACTCAGTCAGTGGGTCAAGGCATTGTCCGGGCTGCCAGATGGAATGGTGCGGCCACGGTGGACACCCGTTCAACCAGCGCAGCCAGCACAAAGTGTTAACTGGTGTGGTTTCGGTATTTTGAGCATCACCGGTGACGACAATCCAGCCTTCGTGAATCAATCAGATGATTCAACTGAGATGTGGAAGCACGAGCAAATCGAGTGCATGACCTCGTTTTACGGTCCGGGCAGTCAGGGTGTTGCATCTCAGTTCCGTGATGGCCTCAAAGTCTCGCAGAACAACGCACAGCTAAACACACTGGGTTTATCACTCGGTGAGTACAGCAAACTGGTATCAGCCCCCGAGCTGATTAACCAGCAGTGGGTACGACGGTACGACATGACCATATTTCTGCGCCGCAAACTTATCCGCACGTACGGCATTAAATCCGTTCTCGGAACAAATTTCACAATAACCACTGGAGATTAAATCCATGTCAGGATTATCCGTCAGTCGCATTTCTAATGTGACTGTGACTCTATCCGCCAAGGCTGCGCAGGGGTTTAACTTCGGCTCTATGCTTATCCTCGGCACATCGACCGTCATTTCGATTGCTGAGCGCCTGCGGGCTTATACTGCCGCTGATGACGTTGGCGCCGACTTCGGCGTAGACAGCGAAGAATACAAAGCCTCTGTGATCTGGTTCTCCCAGTCCCCGCAACCCACCCAGGTGTATATCGGGCGCTGGGTTAAAACCCTGGCCGCCGCCGAGGCTGGCGCAGTTGAGACACTCCTCGAGGCTGTGAATACGCTGCTGGGCTATACGTCTTGGTATGGCCTGCATATTGCCGACACTGTCGATCCAACCAATGCAGAGCTCATTAGCGTTGCTGCCGCGATTCAAGCCTCAACGATTTCCCGCGTGCTGGCCTATACAACGCAGGATGCTGCGGTGCTGGATTCTACTTCAACCACCGATATCGCCGCTCAAATGAAGGCTGCTGCCTACGGTCGCACCTTTGGGCAATATTCATCCTCAAGCCGCTATGCAGCCATTTCTGCTTTTGGTCGTGCTTTTACCGTGGACTTCACCGGCAGCAATACGACGATCACCCTCAAATTCAAAACAGAGCCGGGCATTACTTACGAAACGCTGACCGAACCACAGGCTGACGCTCTCGAAGCTAAAAACTGCAATGTTTACGTGCTGTACAACAACGATACGGCAATTCTTGAGCAGGGCGTGATGGCTAACGGCGATTTCTTTGATGAGCGCCACGGACTTGACTGGCTACAAAACACCGTGCAGACGGCTGATTACAACACCCTCTATACCTCAACCACCAAAGTTCCTCAGACCGACGCAGGGACAACCACGCGCATGGCAAACATCGAGCTTGCGCTCGAGCAAGCTGTGACAAACGGATTGTTTGCGCCAGGGAAATGGACCGGTGGCCCGATTGGTCAACTTAATACAGGTGACAGCCTTACCAAAGGTTATTACATGTATGCCGACACAGTAGATAACCAGTCACAGGCCGACCGTGAAAAGCGTAAAGGGGTCGCCATTCAGGTGGCCGGTAAGCTGGCTGGTGCCGTGCACTACGGCTCTGTCGCAATCACCGTCGTTCGTTAAGGGGTAAATAATGTCAACTTATAGCTTTATGGATATTTCCGTGAGCCTTACCGGGCCATCGGGAAGCATTGACCTCGGCGCGGGCTCTGCGAACTCGGACGAGGGTATTACCGTTGCGATGGGCGGCGCCAAAAACACCATGACCATCGGTGCCGATGGCGAAGGCATGCACAGCCTTCATGCTGATAAATCGGGGACAGTAGTTGTAAGCCTCCTAAAAACATCCCCACAAAATAAAAAGCTCTCGCTGATGTATAACGCGCAGATCCTTTCCTCAGCTCTCTGGGGAAACAACGTTATTGTCGGCAGGAACTTGGCTTCCGGGGATATCGTTACAGCGCGCAGTTGTGCGTTTCAGAAAATACCGGACTGGAAAAACGCCAAAGACGGCTCGATCGTCGAGTGGGTTTTTGACAGCCTGAAAATTGACGAAGTGCTGGGGAGCTACTGATGGAATTTGAGATTAAAGACCAGCAGTACCGCACGGCCAAGTTGAGCGTATTCGACCAGTTGAAAGTCTCCCGTAAGCTGCTGCCGGTATTATCCGGGCTGTTGGGCGATTTCCATGGGATTAAAGCTGCTGCTGATGGCGGTGACGTCTATAAGGCGATGGAAACCGCGCTACCCAAAATCGCCGAGTCGCTGGCCAGCATGAGCGAGGAAGATACCAACGCGATTATTTTCCCGTGCCTGAAAGTGGTTTCTCGCAAGCACCTCAAGTCATGGGTGCCGGTTTTCAGCGAAGACAGCCTCAACTTCGATGATATTGAGCTGATGGACATGCTGCAGCTGGTGGCCCGCGTGGTGGGGGATTCGCTTGGAAATTTTTTCAGCGGACTCCCCGGCAAAGAGACTGCGGACCCGTCGCTACAGGATTAACGCTCGATGTGATGCCCGATGGCACCGATATGATTTGGAAGGTAACCAGAGCGTACCAACTGGACCCGAAAGACCTCCTCTCCGGTGCAATCGACCTCTGCTACATCTCAGAAATGCACGATTACCTCACGCTCGAGGAAGACAACGAAAACCGGGTAACTCGCTGGAGACAGGCTAATGAACGCTGAAACAATTAAGGACTTTCTGGTTTCTCTGGGTTTTCAAGTTGACGACGCAGGAGCCAAAAAGTTTGATTCGGTGCTGGCGGGCGTCACGACGAACGTTTTTAAAATGGCGGGGGCGGTCGAGGCGGCCGCCGGTACCGTCATGCTGTTTACCACGAAAATTGCGGCGGGTCTGGATAACCTCTACTGGGCTTCTCAGCGCACCGGCGCGTCCGTGGCTGGCATCAAGGCGTTGGGCTATGCGGCATCACAAACAGGCTCAAGCGCGGAAGCGGCGAGGGGTTCTCTCGAGAGCCTGTCCCGCTTTATGCGCAATAACCCAGGCGCGGAAGGTTTCCTGAATCGCCTTGGCGTGCAGACGCGTGACGCCAGCGGCAATATGCGGGATATGTCGTCTGTGTTCACTGGCGTTGGCCAGCAACTCAGTAAAATGCCTTACTACCGCGCCAATCAGTACGCCGAGATGTTCGGCATTGATGAAAACACGCTGATGGCCATGCGCCGGGGGCTTGGTGGCTTCAATGCTGAATATTCGGCAATGGCAAAAGCGATCGGCTATAACGCCGACCAGGCGGCGGTAAGCTCGAATAAATTCATGACGTCGCTGCGTGACTTCGGCGCAATGGCGGGCATGGCGCGGGATAAAATTGGCTCGACCCTCGCTAATGGCCTGGCTGGTTCAATCGATAATCTCCGCAAACAGTTCCTCGAAAATTTCCCCAAAATTGAGGATACGATCACCCGTGGTGTGAATGGTCTGCTGTGGCTGGCGGGAGTAATCGGCCAGGTGATATACCGACTCATCCAAGCTGCTGGCGATATACGGGACTGGTGGGGAACGCTCGACAAAGGCACTAAGCAACTAATCGAGACGTTCGGCGGCCTGATTCTCGCCTGGCGCATCCTCAATAGCGCTTTTGTTATGTCGCCAATCGGAATGGTCACTCTCTTGGTTGGCGCTTTAATTGCGCTTTACGATGACTATAAAACATGGAAAGAAGGTGGCAAGAGCCTCATTGACTGGGGGAAATGGAAGCCTGAAATAGATTCTGCGCTGGATGGCATCGACAAGCTATGGACCGAAATTAACCGCCTTAAAAATGAGCTGTTGGATCTTTTCGGCATCGACCCCAAAACATGGTCCATTAAATTTGAGTTTACCAGTCTTACTAAACAGTTTGGTGAGCTCACCAAGATGCTCGGCACGATCAGCGACATCGTTAATGCAATTAACGAGGGTAGATGGTCCGATGCTGCAAGCCTGGCTAAGAAGCTAATGAATCAGGGAGGAGACCAGCCTGATGCGCTGCCGGGCGTCACCGGTGTAGCGACCCAAAATAGAAACTGGTTGCTGGATAAATACTTCCAGATGAATGATGCCGTGAACCGTTTCTTCACTCTCCATGCTGGCAATGATGGCTTACTCCCATCTGGCGGGTTAGCGAGTGGTGTAAAACGGCCTCAGGCCACCGCTGCGGGATCTGCTTTGCTAGGGTGGTTAAGCCCGACGCTCGACAAACTGGAAGCGCTCTACCACCTACCCGCAGGCTTACTTAAAAGCGTCGCTATCACCGAGTCAGCTGGAAACCCTAATGCCGTTTCTGGCGTGGGTGCACAAGGTCTTTTCCAACTAATGCCCGGTACCGCGAAGGATCTGGGGTTGAAGGGTGGAGATGCTTTTGACCCTGTGAAGTCTGCCCAGGCGGCCGCAAAATATTTAGCCCAACTCATGAAGATAAATGGCGGTGATCTCAATAAAGCATTGGCCTCTTATAACTGGGGCGTCGGTAATGTGCAGAAATACGGCATGGCGTTAATGCCTCAGGAGACGCGGAACTATGTTCCACGCGTGATGAGTAATATGCCTGGTGTCGGCACAACAATTTCACAGGAAACCAATATCCACGTGCATGGCGTCTCCGACCCAGTTCGCGCTGGGCAGGAAGTGGCTCAGAGGCAAACTAACGTTAATTCACGGTTAACGCAGCAGACGGGGGGAGGTGCAAGCTAATGGACATTCTTTCTACGCTGTTCCAGCAGTCGTCTAGGAAAATAGACCTGATAATTCCAAATGTTGTTGTGTCTGAAAAACATTCAGATGCACTGGAAATAACAGAGCACCCGGTGGAAATTGGCGCTCCCGTTGCAGATCATGCCTATAAAAGACCCTCTGAGGTCACAATGGAGATTGGTTTTGCGGGGGGCGGGTCACTTTTAGACGGTCTGGATACTTCGTCGGTTGGACTTTCTCTCGGCACAAGCCCGCAGGAGATGTATCAGAAAATACTCGACCTGCAAGCCACTCGAGTACCCTTCAATGTAATTACGGGCAAAAAGAAGTACAGCAACATGCTTATCCGGGGTATTGATGTCACGACCGACAAGACCAGTGAGAACGTGTTGATGTGCGTTCTCACACTGAGGCAGGTGCTAATTTCTCAAACTCAGACCGTTTCTGTAGCTGATAAATCTGATATGGCCAATGGTGTGAGCACTTCTGCTGTACAAAATAGCGGCGTTAAAACAGTCATCCCTACAACAACCTCGATACTTCAGAAGCTGGCAACATTCCTGGGGATTTCATTATGACTATGACGGCCAATGAAATTCCTCTATCGCCGGATAATCAGAAGTTCAGCATCACGCTTAACAGTGTTTCTTACCGGATGAATATCATCTGGCGAGATACACCTGGCTGGGTCATGGACCTGCAGGATAGCTCTGGCGTGAATTTGATTGCCGGAATTCCTCTTGTGACTGGTGCTGATCTGCTGGGTCAGTATGGGTATCTGGGTCTTGGGTTCTCGCTTTTGGTTATGTGCGACGACGACACACAGGAATACCCAACAAAGACGGATCTCGGCACCGGCAGTCATCTCTATTACGTTTTGCAAAGCTAAGGGGCAACGATTGAGCCAGAACTGGATGCGGCATTTTGAACTACTGCTAACGGATGATAGCGGGAAGGGGATCAGCCTATCTGACTTCAAAGTCACGTTTGATATTGAGTGGTTCAATATCAAATTTTCCCGCGTGGCCACCATTAAAATTTATAACCTTTCCCAAGCCACTAATAATCGCATTTTGGGGAAGGAGTTTTCCAAGCTCCGGATCATAGCGGGTTACGATGGGCTGGCCCAAGCAGTTGATCAAAGTCAGGTCGGCGTGGTTACGCAGGTCCCTGCTAATCAGGTCGGGCAAACCAATGGCCAGAATTATGGGCAAATTTATGATGGTGATATCCGTTTTAGCCTGACAGGTCGAGATAACCCCACCGACACCTACGTGTTAATTCAGGCCGTGGACGGGCATCAGGCGCTTATGGGGGCTGTGGTCACAACGACCCTTGCGGCGGGGTATACGGTCGCCGACGTGCACGCAGCGACAATGCAAAGCTTCAGCCCGTTCGGCGTAGTGGCGGGTATCACCGGCGACATGCCTACGACTGTCTTCCCACGGGGGCGCGTGATTTTTCAGGCAGCTCATAAGACGATGGATAATATCGCGCAGCAGTGCGGAGCTACCTGGCAGATTGTGGAAGGCAAGGTTCAGCTAATCCCGGTTAACAAATACATTCAGGAGGCGATCGTACTTAACAGCAACACAGGCCTAATCGGTATGCCTCAGCAGACTATGGGTGCTGGTGTTAACGTTCGCTGCCTGATTAATCCCAATATCCGTGTTGGCGGTCTGATAGAGTTGGACCAGACATCAGTCTATCGCGCGGCGCTGTCATCGAACGACATACAGATGTCTGGGGGGCGTATCTCGGAAAAGGACGATAACGGCAATAAGGTTGTGAGCGGTGTAGCCAGCATCCCACCGGCCAGTGTGGCCACGGATGGCGTTTATATTGTTCAATCAATATCCTATACTGGCGATACAAGAGGCCAAGCTTGGTACATGGATATGATGTGCTTTGCGCGTGGTTCAAAAGATCTTCTTACTGGTTCTGCCTTAAACAAGGGAGTAGTGAATGACTAGTCGTTGCTTGATTATTGCTCTAACTTTGATGTTCTCATCTTCAAGCATGGCTGCATTCGTTTGTGGTGGCTGGAAGTTAGACGTTAACAGCGCTGGGGAAACCACTCTCAATGGACAAGTAACCGACACACAAAAAATCACGTTCTTAAAAAAAGATGGTGATTACGCGAACATTAAAATGGACATGGCTCTATCCAGCTCAAGAGATGGGAACATGTACGGCTTCGAATTTATAAAGAGGGCTGGGAGGGCCTTTTTGAACGTTCAGTTGCTCCAGGCTAGGATGGATGCACCGAAGGTTTTTGGCACGTTTGACTGTCATAAAGTTAATTGATACTTAACGTTTCATAAAGTTTAGACCATGGATATAATGCAGGAATTACAGATAAATCCTATGGCGGCATTATGGAATACATTCCTTTAGATTCGTATGTGAAGAAGAAAACTCGAGCAATTTTGTTTCTTTTGATTGCATGTATAGCCCTGAGCTTGAAGGGCGGGGTTCATCCTGGATTAGTTACAATTGTCGCTATCATTGGATCTGTAATTTACTCTTACATGAAAAAAACTTACTACCCAAAAGTGTGGTCTAAAACTGTAGGGAAGCTGGCTTATAGCGCAAGAGAGCTAGATGAGGACAATTTTAAGAAGGAAATAATTAGGCACCTTCCTGTATTAGCAAGAAAACGTAATATGTTAATTACTAGCGATGATTATGGAAATATAATAGTTGATCCGTGGGTGAAGGAGAAAAAATATTATATAAGCAAACTAAACTACTTCCCTCATGTAACACCTTATTATTCAGGAATGGATGACTTTGATCAGTTCTTAATCCTAGATGAAATGATTGATGATTATCTTCAATTTAATGATGTTGAATCCATAAACATTATAGATATGACACCAACAGAATATGAGCACTATTGTGCTGATGTTCTTAGAGACCAAGGGTGGGAGGCTAGAGTCACTAAAGGATCGGGGGATCAAGGGGTGGATGTACTAGCAGAAAAAAATGGAGTTACTATTGCTGTTCAGTGTAAAAAGTACTCATCCCCAGTCGGAAACAAAGCCGTTCAAGAGGTTGCTGCTGGAAAAGGATTTTACGGTGCTGATTATGGAATGGTTGTTACAAATAATACTTATACAGCGTCGGCTAAACAACTCGCTAATTCGCAATTGGTTTTTTTACTTCATCATGATGATCTATATTCAATAGATGAGCTTATAGACGTCGGTGTCAATGTAGCTTGATAGAACCCGCCTAGTGCGGGTTTTTTTATGGAGTTTTTCCCATGCCTGTTTCTAACTCTGCCCAAACCGGCGATACCGCCGCGTTAACTGAGGCGCTAGCCAAGGACATATCGTCCAACCTTCGCGTTTCAATGCCAGGCATCATTCAGTCATTCGATCCGGGTGACGATACCCGAGGCCCGACGTGCGTTGTGTTACCTGCAATCAAAGGCACAAAGACTGACTCGGACGGGAACGTCACCTCGGAGGATTACCCGCTATTGGTGGACGTGCCGATGGTATTCCCTCGCGGGGGCGGCGTCACGCTGACTTTCCCTATCGGTGAAGGTGATGAGTGCCTGCTTGTGTTCTCTGACCGCTGCATTGATTTCTGGTGGCAGAGTGGCGGGGTACAGGAGGCAGTCGATAAACGCCAGCATGATTTATCCGATGCTTTCGCTATCGTCGGCCTACAGTCTGGCGCAACGAAAATCAGCAATATCAGCACGACGGCTGTGCAGCTGCGCACCGATGATGGCGCGAGCTTCATTGAGTTGAAGCAGGGCGGCGCGGTAAACATCAAATCAACCTTGGTGACGATTGACGGCGATGTGCAGGTTAATGGCGCCATAACCTCGACCGGCGACCAGACAGCGGCAGGTATCAGCCAGACCGGACATGTTCATGGCGGCGTCGAGTCAGGGGGCAGCAACACAGGAGAGCCGCAATGAGATACCGACGAGAAGACGCAGACGGCGATTACACGTTTGGACAGGGTGACAACACCTGGTTGATTAACTCCCCTGACGCGGTGGCACAGGCCATCAAAACCCGATTTCTGCTCTGGTACGGTCAGTGGTTCCTTGATACCACGACCGGTACACCGTGGATCCAGTCCGTATTGGGAAAGCAAAACCCAACGGCTTACAACATGGCCATTCGCCAGCGTATTCTTGAAACCCAGGGTGTTAACTCAATCACAGCTTTTAACACCACCGTGGACAGCTCCACGCGGCGCGTAACCTTCACCGCAACCATTGACACCCTCTACGGGACGACGACAGTCACAAGCGAGGCATAATGGCTCTTGATTTAGACACGTTGGGGCTCGCCTCCACGGTGACCGCCTCAGGGATAAGTGCGCCTGATTACCAGACAATCCTCACGACAATAACCGGCTACTTCCAACAAATTTACGGCACTGACTCCTATCTTGATCCCGATAGCAAAGATGGGCAAATGGTGGCGATTGTGGCGCTGGCCATCAATGACGCGAACAACGTAGCCATTGCCGTTTATAACGCATTTTCTCCAGCGACCGCTGTCGGTACTGGGTTATCCAGTAACGTCAAAATTAACGGCATCACGCGCCGTGCAGCCACCAACTCAACGGTAGACCTCACCCTGACCGGCACCGTGGGTACCACTATCACCAACGGCACAGCGAAGGATGCAAACGGCATTGTTTGGAATCTGCCGGCCAGCGTGGTTATCGGTACCGGCGGTACAGTCGTGGCCACGGCAACCAGTGCGACATCTGGTGCAGTTGCGGCACTTGCTGGCACTGTGACGTTAATAGGGACGCCCACGCGTGGCTGGGTCTCGGTCACCAATATACTGGCGACCACTGTGGGTACCGCAGCAGAAACCGATGCAGAACTGCGCGTACGGCAGACATTGAGCACTGCATTGGCCTCTGTAACGCCGTTTGACGCGGTTGATGGCGCGATTGCCAACGTATCAGGCGTGACACGTCACAAGCTGTTTGAGAACGATACGGAAGAAACTGACAGCAATGGCCTTCCGCCTCACTCAATTTCGGTCATTGTGGAAGGTGGCGACGCCAGCACTATCGCCAATACAATTCGTGGCACTAAAGGCCAGGGAGTGGCGACCTATGGCACGACGGCCATTACCGTGGCTGATAAGTATGGCAATCCTCACGCTATCAACTTTTCTCGCCCGGTAGACGTGCCGATTTTTGTCGCCATTACATTGCAGGCGTTCACGGGTTACACATCACAAATCGGTGACGACATAAAGACGGCAGTAGCTGCGTACGTCAATGCCCTGGCGATCGGCGATAGTGTCCTGCTAAGTCGAATGTATTCCCCGGCGAATCTCGGTGTTGTGAGCGGCGGCAACGCGAAGTATTACGACATCATTGAGTTGGCGATCGGCACTTCTGCCGCTGGTGTTGCTGCTGCCAACGTCACTATAGCCTATGACCACTCGGCATCATGCCTTACAGACAACATCGCGCTGACGGTGACGTCATGAGTAAGTACACCGATCTCATCACCAACTATCACGCCGGAAAGCCTAAATTTGTCAGCCACGTAGACCTATCCACGCGGCCACTAACCGACGTCGGGACGGCCATTACCAGCCTTATAGCTGCATTTGATATCGATACGGCTGTGGGTAATCAACTGGATATTATCGGGTTGTGGGTAGGGCGTTCACGGCGTGTGAGTACGCCAATCACCGGTGTTTATTTTTCGTGGGATACGGAGCGTGTTGGATGGGATCAGGGGGGGTGGCAGGGGCCATACGATCCGGATGATGGCGTTATTGACCTCAGCGACGAAATCTATCGGCTTGTGCTGAAAGTTAAGATAGCCATTAACAGTTGGAACGGCCAGAACGACTCCATACAGGAGTTCATCAGCGGCATGCTTTTAGGCTCCGGCCTGAGAATGGCGATTGTTGATAATCAGGACATGAGTATTTCAATCTGGCTGCTCCCTGACCAAAATATTTTTATGAACGATACGGACCGCTTAATTTTTGATTCAGCCCTGAATCGCGGCCCCTTCATTGTGTTACCTGCAGGTTATACCTCATCCCGACTCGATCTCAATCCGCTTGACCAAGTCAATAGCGAACTCTTTTGGGCTATCCAGAATGGTTACATGACAATTAAAGCGGCAGGAGTTCGCGTGCGTGAAATTCAGATGCCGTCTGAGGGGTATCAATTTTTTGGGTTCGATATCGACAACGACTACGTATCCGGCTGGGATAGCGGTGCATGGGGAGAAGATCTTTAATGGCAGCAAACAACTTTAAACCGTTCGCTACGGGTTCCGGCGCGAATATTACATCACAGGCAGATTGGGAAGCGCTTGCGGCGCTGGCGACTGGATTTTCGTCAGGCAAAGCATCTTCAGCTCAGATCAACAAAGCGTTAAGGCAAAGTTCATTTATCTCGGCAGCAGTCGCGCAATTCATTGCAAATACCCTGAATGTTGATGTTCTTGATGATGGTGACCAGGCGGGTTTTGTTACCGATCTAATCAGCGCACTGCGAACCGACACCACGAAAAATCTACTCCCTGTATTCATTAGTCAAACCAATGGCTATATCGCCATGCCAGCCCTTCTGGCGGGAGTGAAAACAACTTTCTACATCCAGTTCGGAACTTTTACAGGGACCACGGACAGTACGGGCAATAATGGCGTCTACGAGAATTCAAACATCAACGTTGTGTGGCCGGTAGCTTTCCCAAATGCGAACCTTGCAGTAATTACGGGTGGTTCATCTGATGTTGGCGGGGTTGGTATGCAGGAAATGGCCTGGAGCCTGAATAAAGGAAAAACAGGTGGAACATTTGGCGTCCAGTGCAGAGCGCCATCATCATCTATGACAGGCTCATATATTGCCATCGGATATTAACAGGAAGCCATTATGCTTTTTTCTGAAACTACTCAGGCATTTTATGACAAGAATGCAAATTATGGCAGCAATATGCCTGCTGATGCCGAAGAAATTACCGGCGATGAATATGCGCAGTTCTATGCAGCCGTTAATTCTGCAAGACGAGTTTACAAAAGCGCCAGCGCTTTTGTTATTAGCATCCCTCAGCCTGATAAATATTACACATGGGATGAAAATACTTCCTCGTGGAAGATTACCGCCGCCATGTCTCAGCAGCGAGACAATGACGCAGCAAGTGCTTTGAAACAAACGGCATCCTCTGAGGTGACGCGATCGAGCACGCTAATAAGTATTTTGTCAGACAAGGTCGAGTTACAGGACTTTTCTGGAGCAGAAACATCTGATTCGGTGACTGCGACACTTACCATCTGGAAGAAGTACCGAATAGATTGCAACAGCGTGGTTACCGGGTCGGCAACTGAATTACCGATGGCACCAGATGCGTAATCGATTGAGCTTACTAAATTTTTGATTATGCAGGAATTTTTTATTGAGGTGTCAATGAATATTTTTAATTCAGAGGTGGCTTAATGGCTAACCGATACAATACTAACAGTGAAGTCCCCTCGAATACACTGCCAGACTTGAACGACAACATGCTGGTGTTTGACGCGTTTGTAAATCAAGAGTCGGGGTCGGTAATATCAAGGAAGGGGGTAGACATCCCCGTATTACAAGAGCAGGTTGGCGGGCGAATTGATGCTCTAACCGCAGATGCTCAGGCGGCGCTTACCGGCGCTCAGGCCTCTGCTAATGAAGCGGCACAGTCGGCAGCAGCCTCGGGCATCATCGCGAATAATCTTGGACTACCACCAGGCGCAGGCCTTGTGGGATATAAGAGAGGAGTTTCTTACCCAGTTAACTCTGCCGGTAGTAAGTTAAGTCGTTGGATTGATATCGAGGATTACGCTGATAGCAATGCTGCTTCTGGTGATTGGCTTAGTACCATCCAGACCGCGATTAATACTGCAATTAATGAGGGAATTACCGAAATACGTGGGCAGGGTAGTTACGCTATTTCAAATACTCTAAATATTCAGAATATCCAGAGTAAAGGCATAAACCTGTACCTGAAATCACTCAGCGTTACTGCAGATTTCCCGACTAATACCTCCTTTTGGGATGCAACCCCAATGATAAACGTGGGGGATATGGTGAGTAATATCACCGGGCTGAATATTTTTATTCAGACTTTAGATGGCGGGGGTAAGGCTGATGGTATCAGTGCGATCGGATATGGCTATGCATTGTGCCACATTCATGTGGGGTCTTTGACCAATTGCATTGCCGGTATGCGCCAGGGTAAGCATCAGTGGCCTAATGCCTCAAACTATGTTACCGGTGATAACTGGGCCAATAACCGCGTTGGTATTTACCTTGCTGATGGGACAGGACCCAATGCCCCAATAACAGAAGGCTGGCATATTGATATCAAATTCATGCCAGTAAACTCGTGGGGGGCTATTTGGTATCGCCGTTCCGGGCGTTATGGTCGGTTCAATAGCGATGTCGATTTCAACGGGCAAAACCTTTCGATCTACCAACTCAGCAATACTACCGGTCTTGATTTAATCTGGGATACGCAGCAACTTAAACTCACTAACGGTACGAATACCGCAGAGTTTCTGTTTTATTATATGTACCAGGGTTATTTCTATATTGTCATTGGCGAGGATCATAAATGTTCTGCGATCGATGCCGAGGGCCCTCCTAGTTTCTCAGTGGGGGACACACTCAGCTGCACGACAATCAGCGGGGTAGCGCTCGGAGTGGGCACCGTTAATGTGTGTCGTGATAATGCTTCTGGAACCAACTATTTCGATATTCTTCACGATTTTGAACGTGGGACTTTCGGGAAGATTTTGGTGATGTGTGGGTATGCTGCGGGGATTATCGGAGGGATTCAACAGTCATCCAGCTTTCAATTCCAGAATAGCTTTAATGGAGCAACGGACAGCCTCCGAGGGTTCGGTGTAAGTAACTCAGGTTCGACCCTGGCATTTTATAATTATGCTATTTCAAATAACCCATATTCTAATATTACTTCAGACTATGTGAATTTTGAGAAAAAGCTTTACCTCAAAGACCACCGTATAGTCGGCGGCGAGGTTGAGGCCGTTATCGCCCGGAGCACGACAGACTACACAACATTATTAAATTTTTCCGATACCAGCACTGATAAACGAGCCGATGAGGGCGCCAAGTTCCATGTGGAAATCCTGACTAACTATGATGGTTGTGGAGCTTCATTTAATATTAATGTGAAAGCAGCGGGTATTATTCAGGTAACTAAACCCACCATGTTAAATGGTGCGTTTAAATTCCGCATAGTGACCGTGCTCAGTTCAGACGGTACCAGTGTGGTCGGCTCAGCGTTACAAATTCGCCAGGAATCACAGGACTTTATTAGGTTTGTCATAAATATTACGAGGCTCTGAATATGTCTGACCCCTTACAGGTAACCACCTTATTTGATATTGAACAGAACCACACCCCAGCACCGGGTGAAGTTGGAAAGATAGAGTCGCTTAACGGCGACCTCTACGCAATTAATTACTGGCTTGCACAGGCTATGAGTGCTGGCAGCCTGGCTGGCGTATGGGATGGGTTAAGCGTTGGCGGTCGAATTACACAAGACCCGAACGCGGCTCAACATTTGGGGCCAGATGTATTGACGGATCTTGCTATTACTCAGATATCTGACGTAACGGTTGATGATGAAACAGCTGCAGTAAAAGCAATTCATGCTAACCAACAAACTATCATGAATAACCTTAATAATATTGTGGCGGGTATTAACTTGCGAACGCAAAATTACAATATTCTTCTCCAGTATTTGATCAACTACTCAAGTTTAAAAGCATAACCAAGAAGTATCTCGAATTTATCAGGATGTTTTTTGTGCTTTAATTCTCCTTTAAGGATTAATCATGGCAATCACCGGAATATATATTTTCAACGGTATTACAGTTCCAGCGGCTTATGCTGTTATAGATGCAATTGATTTCAGAGCAACTTCAGCATTTGTAAGTTTTAAAGTTTATGCATCAGTGGATGCCTATATCATGGGCACTCCACCATTGAAAAGCGTTCCAATGAATATGGCGTATGATGGTACAACTGCGCCAATCGATACTTTCGAGAATGCGGCGATAGCCTCGGGAAATTTTTCTGGATTCACAAAAACAGAAACAGTCGTGATAAAAGTTCCGGATTTAATGAATCGCTCTGAGGGACAATTAGGGGGCGCGGATCCATTGGTAAGTTGATGTCATTTTCTTTCCCTCAGCTAGTTCGATGGCTACTCCAAAGCGTGCGTAAATATTCATGTAAAGGGCAGGATATAGGTTGAGGGAATTTTTTGATGATGATGTATTGATAGTAAATGCTGAAGAATCGATATCGAAAATTTCACGACGATTTTCGAAAATGGTAGTAACTTTATGATTTTAAAAGATTGCTAAGGACAGTGTTTGAGTGTAAAAAACGACCCGGCCTCAACCTAACCAATTGAATTTAAATGATAATTAATAGGTAAAGCAAATAAAGGAATCGTATTCGGTCTTTTTTTTGTGGGATTTTTAAAACAACGACTTATATTAAAATCAATGAGTTAATCCCACCCTGTTGCCTCCTGTTCTACCCTGTAGGATCTTCTGCCGCCATTTTGTCGCCACTTTTGGCCGGTGTTTTACTGCCTAAAATCGACAGTGGATTGTTAGTTAGGGCGTCTTCCAGATGGTCTGGAGCAAAGTGGGCATAACGCATGGTTACCCTGATATCCGAATGGCCTAGGATGCGCTGCAGTACGATGATATTGCCTCCGGCCATCATAAAATGACTGGCGAAAGTATGGCGTAGAACATGGGTCATCTGGCCTTCTGGTAATTCAATGCCGGTAAGCCTGATAACCCGATAGAACTGTTTATAGCAAGGCTCAAAAGTTTTATCTTTGCAGGCCAGCAGGTCGTCATACAGGGCTTGGCTGATAGGTACCGAGCGGTTCTTTTTGCCCTTGGTATTGATGAAGGTAATTTTATTGGGGGAGAGCTGGGAGCCTTTCAACTTGGCGGCTTCGCTCCAGCGTTCGCCGGTAGACAGGCAGACTCTGACTATGAGGGTTAACTCAGGATTGCCGTGAAGCTCGCATGCGGCCATCACCTTTTCGACCTGCTCTAACGTCAGCCAGGCCATCTCTCTTTCAGGCTGGTCAAACTCGCGGATGTTTTCCAGTGGGTTAGGGTAGTTGAGTTCTCCTAGGCGCTTAAGCTCATTAAACACGGCGCGCAAAAAGGCGTGCTCGCAATTTACGGTGCCGGTAGTGACTTTGCGTGATTTCTCGCTGGTATTAAAACCGTTATCGATTAGGCCACGCAGGCGGCGATCGCGATAGTGCGCCCAGTCTTTTGCGGTGATGTCGATGGCAACAGGGTCACCCATGCCTTTGCAAATTATCCACAGTTTACCGAGGCGGCCTTTCTTGTCACTAAGTGAGCATCCATGCAGTTTGTACCACAGCTCGACTAACTCGCTGAGTTTGCGGTTATCTTCTTTTTCGCCCAGCCAAGGTTTGGCTTTGGCCTTATCAAGCTCATATTGTTCGTAGGAGACGGCTTCGCCTTTGGTACTAAACTGCTTCCTGACTCGTTTCCCATCGCGTCCGGTCGGGTAAAATTCACATAGCCATTTCCCTGTGGGAAGCTTTCTAATTGCCATCGTACGACCTCATAAAAACATGAGGCAAAAATACTGTATATAAAAGGGTCTTCCCCTGTTGTGGTGGCTGAGGGCATTATAGGGGGCAGTTTGGACATCGAAAATTATTGTACGTTACGACTGTTTTTGCGCCTTTATACTTTGGCTGGACGCAGGCGACGAAACTTACCGAAAGCCGGTGTTCTGATGCCCCGCCAGAGATAATCCCCAGTCAGATTGATATGCTCCCAGCCCAGCGGCGAAAAATGCGACTGCAACTGCTGTATCGCGGATACCTGAGTTGTTCATAACACGGTCAACAATTTTCTCATTCATGCCCGTCTGGCAGACGCGATAAGCGTAATTGAGCCGGAAAGTTCGACAGCATAACTGACAGCGATAACGCCGTGCCCGTTAATGGTATCTGTACGTTCACATGACGCGGGTAGGAACAATATGCTCAAACGGCCATATCACCCGAGGCCTGAAGGTAATGTTCTCAGACCTTCCCGCCCACTCAAGAGTGAACCGGTTAATCTAGCGACCTCACGATGCCCCCAATAAATGGGTCTGAGCAGATGACCTCCTATTTGGAACAGCGAGGTAGCCCAGGCAAATTTGAATGTGGATAAACATCAGTTATAGTGATCAGTGTCCATTCACGGGCTAATATAAAGGTGCATAACATGGTAGATAAAGAGCATTTACAATCTTTCGTTGATGAATTTTTCCTCCAAAATCAGGCTATTAAGCAGATTATCATTTTCTCGCTGAACGATAATGAAGTCTTGTTATCTACTCCGGACTTCCCACTATCCACCGAGCTTTTAACCAAAGACATTATTCCTTACTTTGAACATCAAGAAGTATGGCAAGATAATCTCCTCGACGAAGGTTTTACACTTAATTGGGCTGAAATAGATGTAAATATGTTTGATGCACCTAGCAAGGATAGAAAAAGCACTTTACAGTTCTTTAAAACAAACAATTTGATGGTTTTCATCATTTGCGAAGGCAGTGGAAATGACCTGGTATACGTAGGGAGAACGTTGCGTAGCGATCTCATAGATAGTGGATTTAGTGAACCCGAACCCGATGAATAAGATTGATGTTAAATATACCATATAAGGCTATCTTCTCTGTCGTTATTAAAACGTCATGAAATAGTTCGTATAACTGATGGGCAGGTTGATATTCCTGGGAGAGTGTCCGCTTATTAATTTAGCCAGAGAATAGACCGTCCGCGTAATGGGGGCACCACCCGAGATCTTGGTTTTCACCTTGTGCCGGCTGAGACCGGCAGCCAGCGAGGGTGACCACCCCTGATAGAATTAAACGCCGTCCTCCTCCTTTTTTACGGCTAAAAAAGCGTTCTCCGCGGAGACGTTCCACGTCAGCGAGTGAAAGAAGTTTTCCGCACCATCATTGTCATAACAGCAGCCTTTACTGGCCCCGAGAAATAACATGTTCCGGGCGTTTACACCGCCAGAATCCTATTTTCAGCGCATCACAGGTCAACTGCTCTGTCATACGCGCGACATCGACCAGCCAATTACTGAACGAAACCACAAGTCGGTGCCCTCCGTCAGGTACAACTAGCCTTCGTTTGTGCGCAGATAAGATGACAGCCAAAGTAGAGCGGAGCAAAAAACAGTCTTACCGTACAATAATTTTCGATATCCAAACTGCCGCCTATCGTGGCAATCTTGATTTTCTGAGGAGCCTGCTATGGACGAAAAGTCCCTCTATGCACACATTCTCAACCTGTCCGCGCCGTGGCAGGTTAATTCTCTTTCCCTCGATAAAAATTCCGGTTCTGTGACAGTCACCGTCGGCATCGCTGCGCACGCACAGTTAACCTGTCCTACCTGCTGCAAATCCTGCCCTATACATGACCATCGACACCGTAAATGGCGTCACCTCGATACCTGCCAGTTCACCACGCTGGTTGAGGCGAATGTTCCTCGCATTGACTGCCCTGAACACGGTTGCCAGACACTGCCAGTTCCCTGGGCTGTCCCTGGGAGCCGGTACACGCTGCTGTTCGAGTTCTTTGTCCTCTCATGGCTCAAAATTAGCACGGTAGATGCGGTCAGAAAACAGCTCAAGCTTAGTTGGAATGCCGTTGACGGCATCATGATGCGTGCCGTTAAACGGGGTCTTGCCCGGATAAAAAAGCCTTTATCGGCCCGCCACCTCTGCGTGGATGAAGTGGCCTTCAAAAAAGGTCATCAGTACGTCACCGTTATCTCTGACCGTCAAGGGCGGGCCCTTAAACTGACCGATGACCGCGGTGTTGAAAGCCTTGCCAGTTATCTGCGTAATCTGAGCGATCGCCAGTTGGATGAAATAAAAACGTTGTCGATGGACATGAACATGGCCTATATCAGCGCCGCGCGGATCCATCTTCCCAATGCCGTGGATAAAATTGCTTTCGATCACTTCCATGTGGCAAAAACGCTCTGCGCCGTTGTTGATAAAACACGTATGGCGGAAATGAAACGCATCTCGTCGTCAGACAGGAAAGGGGCACACCGCTCGCGCTATCTGTGGTTTTACGGTAAACAGAACCGGCATGGACGAAGGGCGGAAAGGTTGGAAGTTGCACGTCTGGTATTACCCGAAACTAGCCAATGTTGGGTAATGAAAGAGCTTGCCCGTGACCTGTGGCACCGGCGTTATTGTAAGCACACCCGTTTTAGTTCCACGCACTTTTTGAGATTTCCGTATTTTCGGCCATCAGCCTGTACTCTTCC
>NZ_MRWD01000045.1 GCF_002093625.1 Rouxiella silvae
ATCTCCTCAGGGGACATAATCAGTATGCCGGAAGATCTCTAAAAGTGAATGGTTCGCTTAAGAGGGATGCTTACACAATGACCGAAATCCATTTGGAATAGGCCGCAAGTACTATTTCACGAACCAATTCCGCATCGTTTTCTTCCGCGCGGCGGAACCCAACGGTGATGTCAGGCGATTTACTCATATAAACTCCTTGAAACTCGGCTGCCACTAAATATGTGCAACATAGCAGGCTGTACAGCTTTTTGATTAATTAACACCGGATTGGCGCCACCAGTTTGACGTTGCAACTGCAAGGTTACTGACACTGGATAGAATAAGCAAAGTGTACAGTTGGAGGGAAAAGAGGTGGGAAAGTATGTTACCGGCCTAGCTGTTAGGATTGACTTGATAATTGAGATCTCACCGTTTGAATCAAATTCAACTGGTCTGCAATGTCCGCTCTTCGCTCAAAGCTGCCCCTCAGCATTTGTCTGCTTAAAAATAGTCTTAGCATGGCTTATTTTGGCTTTTCCAAACGGATCCCTGCCTCAACGAAAAGTAGCCGATTTGAGAACATACCAGCGATATCAAATAGGCGGTTCCGAAGACAACCCACTTTTGAGCGTTCAGGCGCTTTTCTTAAGAGAAACTTTATGAAGGATGAATGTGGGCTAGTTTGACCTGCTCCCCGCTGATTAGTACAACCCGATTTTAGTAATGTCTTCGTTTTGACCCGCTCCAGTGCATCTGAGGGGGCGAAACGGCTCGTATACAACTTACCTTTACCAATGCCCACTCAGTCAACCTTCACAGTTTTGCTGTCCAGAAAACTATCATCGTGAGCGGGAAAGGGTATGATTAAATAGAGGTTTTAAACACATTTAACTTAAAAAAGCTGCAATATGGATAGCGTTTAAGAGAGGAACAGGCTTAAGAGCAGGATACGTTGTGAAAGTCACGAGGCTTAAATCTAACGTCTTACTTGTATTGTGTTTATGAATACTGACTGTGAAGATGACGTACAACGAAAAAAGGGAACCTGTTTAAAGGCTCCCTTCTTGAAGTTTAATGCTTGACCACAACTCAATGTTAATTTGAATTTTGATTTTCACACCAACTTTCTAACGCCAGTCAGAAGCTTTCTCTGACCCACGCTGTATGAATGATGGTGCCCGGACTCGGAATCGAACCAAGGACACAGGGATTTTCAATCCCATTGTTCGAAGGCAGCAATTCATCTACAAATGTCAATTTATCAGAAAGTTGGCATAACTGCATGTGATGTACTCCAATTCTTTATTGGAGTTACTAATGATAATTCTTCCTGTGGTATCCACTAAAGGTGGTGAAGGAAAATCGACAAAAGCGGCAAATTTAGCCGGATTTCTTGCTGATGCAGGCTTAAAAACCCTGTTAATTGATGGGGATTACGCTCAACCTACCGCGAGCAGCATCTATGCTCTTAAATATGAAGCTCCGTACGGTTTGTTTGAATTACTCATGCAATCTGTCGACCTCAACCAACCTCATCAAATAATCTCTCGCACCGTCATCGATAATCTTGACCTTATAATTTCCAATGACCCTCTCGGTCAGTTGAAAACAGCCATGTTGCATGCAACTGATGGCAGACTTCGCCTACGTAACGTACTTCAGCATCCTCTATTCCAAGATTACGATGTCATCATCATTGATTCGCAGGGTGCTCGCTCTGTGATGCTCGAGCTGATTTTACTTGCTGGCACAGAGTCAGCTTTAGGTATAGTCGTTCCAGTTCTGCCGGATGTTCGTGAATTTCTGCGCGGCACGATCACCATGATGGAACAACTTCTCCCACTTACGTCTTATGGGATCTACCTTCCAAAAATCCTGATTCTTATCAACCGTATGAATTACACAACCCTGGCTAAAGAAACCCTTGATTCGTTGAATGAAATTATTAGCCAAGGAAAATACAGTGAGAGATCTGCAGACCTCCCCATCTTTGTACTCAAAACCCAAATTTACGATCTGGATATCTACAAGCGCGGTCACGCCGTTGGTCAACCAGTTCATCGGCTGGAGAGAAATACCTCACGAAAAAGTGATAGCGCAGCCAAAACCATGCACGACCTTGCCTGCGAAATTTTTCCGCAGTGGCAGAGCAGATTTAGAGTTTTGCTCGCAAAAGGGGCTGCACATGTCTGAACCCCAAAGCACCTACTCTCTCGAAGCAGAGCAAAGCGTCCTTGGTGGCTTAATAATAGAAAATCATCGCTGGGACGACATAACTCACGACCTCAGTGCTCAAGACTTTTTCTGTTCGGCTCATCGTGTAATTTTTAATGCCATCGCGAAACTAGTCAGCAGGGATCACCCTTTTGATTTGATCACGCTAAATGAGCAGCTTATTTCACAAAATAATCTTGAGGCCGTCGGCGGATTTGCCTATCTGGCCGAGTTAAGCAAGAACACTCCCAGTGCGGCGAACATTAAGGCCTATGCCTCTATCGTGGTGGAAAAGAGCCGGCTCAGGCAACTGCAGCAATTAGGTAAAGCCCTCTATAAAGATGCCGTCAGCCTGGAAGCAGATTTTAAAACGATAACTGAACAGGTGGAGAGTAAGCTTTTTACCCTTTCAGAAAGTGGAACAAAACACTTACATCACGAGGTTAGCGTTCTTACTGCTCTGGACAATTTGATTGGCCATCTTGAGGTCGTCAATGGTGGTAATGGAGTAACCGGCACGCCAACCGGATTTTGTGAATTAGATTTGATGACCTGCGGATTACAGCCAGGAGACTTAGCGCTGTTGGCGGCACGTCCTGCAATGGGAAAAACTGCACTGGCGCTGGCGGCATGTTTGGGCGCTCTGCGTGCAAGCCCCGATAAAAGCACTCTGATATTTAGCATCGAAATGCCTACAGAACAGCTGATCATGAGGCTTGTATCGATGGAAAGCCGAGTCGAATTGTCGCGTCTTAGAAGTGGTGAATTAGAGGATGAAGATTGGGCCCGTATTTCTCAGGCAATGTCCGACTTTGCCCAATGGAATAATAAGCTCATCATCGATGACAATAGCTTTCAGACCCCCTCCTTACTTCGATCTCGCGCCCGACGCTATGTGCGAAAATATGGGCAACCCTCACTGATCATGATTGATTATCTGCAGCTCATGCGTTCGCCGGCTCAAGAAAATCGCACGCAGGAAATCGCTGAAATATCCCGCAGCCTCAAAGCACTGGCTAAAGAACTTAAATGCCCTGTTCTCGCGTTATCACAGCTTAATCGGCAGGTTGAGAGCCGTATCGATAAACGACCAAATAACGGCGACCTGCGTGACTCGGGCGCATTAGAACAAGATGCAGACCTCATTATGTTTATCTACCGCGATGAGGTCTATCACCCCAATAGCCATGACGATGGCGTGGCAGAAATCATCATTGGCAAACAGCGTCAAGGGCCTACTGGAACCACCAGACTCCTCTTTGATGGCAGGTATACACTATTCTCGAACCCCTCAGAAAGTAGCTCGGTTAAGAAGATGAGGGGGAATAACGCATGAATATGAAGAATCAGGATCTAGGATCAGCAATGCTTCAGCGCGGCCGTTCTTCTCCATCCGAGACCTCACAAGTATTACAAAACGTTGAATTACCGTTGCTGCTCACTCTGGATCAAATTCGGCCCAATCCCGATAATCCACGCACCTCTCGCAATCCAAAGTACGACGAAATTAAAGCGTCAATAAAGGCCCGAGGACTAAGCTCAGTCCCAAAGGTTACACGCGACCCAGAAGGTGATGGGCACTATATGTTCAGCGACGGTGGGAATACGCGATATCAGATACTGCTAGAGCTTTGGCAAGAGACTGCCGATAACCAGTTTTTTCAGTTTCACTGCATATTCAAGCCGTGGCCTGGAAGACTGCAATGTATTATTGGTCACTTGGCTGAAAATGAAGCTCGCGGCGATCTGAGCTTTATAGAGAAAGCATTAGGCGTTCTCAACGCTCAGAAAATCTATGAAAAACAGTTCAAAGAAACTTTGTCTTTCCGAAAATTAGCCACCGTATTAACCGAGCAGGGATTACCGACCCATTACTCTGTTGTTAGCAGAATGACGGATACCATTAATTATCTCTATCCGTATTTACCCACGTTATTGTCGGATGGTCTTGGGAGGCATCAGATAGAACTCTTGCTCGGCCTTCGCAAGGATGCTCAAAAAACGTGGTTGAGCTATCAGACCGGATCTAAGCAAGGGTCAGTTGAACGCTTTTTAGTGGTTTTTGCCGAATGCTGCAGCCAGTTTGATTGCCTTGAGACCTGGTCTCTGCCTATGTTTATTGACGAATTCATTGGGGCTCTGGTCACCGCTTTTCCTCATCCCTCTCTAAACTATGAGCGCTGGTTGCTGGAGCTGAGTCCTAAAGAGCGCAATAGGCGGCAAGTTCTGCAAGACGACAAGCTGCTGCCGGCGATTGAAGACACTGCAACGACTATCAATCTCACGCTGCCAGCAGAAAAAAACCAATTAACCAAAAGTCAGCCCACACTTACCCTCGTCTCATCGCCTCCGGTCATTATTCCCAGCATTCATGAAGAAAATATTCAAATAGATAACGATTTGGCCGTTATCTCTAACGAATCAATCGAAGAACATTGTGACCAATATGCATTTGAAGATTTTCTATCTGAAACCTATGCACAAGCAGAATTAGAGCCTGTTGGCGATATCTGGACAATATCACCGCTTCAGGACGATATTGAGCACCTGCAGGCCATGAGTTTTCGCCTGTCCTTCGAGCTCGCTGAGACTTTAGGCGTCGAGTCCGAGATTTTACCCAGCAGTGAGTCGCAGCATTCAGCAGGCTTTTACCTCCTTAATCCACCAACATCTTCCCCCTTTCCCCAACTCTTATTTTCTCTTACCTGCCCCGCGAGCCCGGCACCGCCTGTCACCCTCACCCAATTTTTCATCGGCACTGACGAAGCTACGATGCTCAGTGATGTGCAAGCCATGAAGCTTATGCGACTGGTTCGTATTCAGCGCCGCCTGCAGCAACTTCAAATATCCGTAATGACACGGAAAAAAGAGAACGTCAAATGAGTGGGAACATAGCGCAGGCGACTAACAGCCTACTGACACAATTAGTTTTAGACCTCAAAAGCGGATATCTGCGTCGATGTGAATCGCTGGGACTTAAAAGGGATCACATGCAAATGCTGCTGAGTTTGACGCTAGAGGATTTGCATTATCTCAGCAACAGCCATGTGTCAGTTATGACCTTTAATATTGACTATGCCATTCTCGAACGCATGATGCAGCAATCACGATTGGAGTTAAAACGGCTTGAAAGCATTGACCGTGCGTTGTCTCTCGGCTCGTCTATCGAACTCATGCAGCACTATTTTGGACTGTCTACTGCCGAAGTGGCAGCACGCAGGCGCATAGCAGGAATAGAAGTGCGAGCAGGCCGTATTCACGTACTGAGCGATGAGAAAGATGCCGAGGTTTGGAAACTCTGGCAGCAAAACAATAGTTCCGACGTCGATACCAGCCAAGGTCTCGCCTCCATGATGCAAATAGCCGAACAAATGGACGTCTCATTAACAGCAACTTGGCACGCCATTCACAACTGGCATCGCACGCAAAATGACGAGCCGTCTATATCAGCAGTCCGGATCGATAAATCACAGTGATGGAGACTACGATGAAGAATAAATTAAGGGAGATCGTTCCAGGATTTATAGCCTCCCCTTCGATTCCAGAGACTTATCGAGTAAAAGCCCTAACGCAGATCCAAAAGTTTCGCCGCGGCATGAGGAATTACACCCGTCTAAAAGACAATGGATCAGGGTATATCAAAATCAACGTTGGCCTTTTTTGGCGACTTTTAAGTCGTAACGACGGACTTACATGGGAACTCATGCACCATGAACGTTACAGCAGTCTGATCCGTAAGCTGTGAGCTTATATTCTGCACTCGGCATTCTGGGTGCAGTAATAAACTCATCGTGTGATGTCATCAAAATAGTGACAAGGAGTCACAATGAATTTTCCAGCTGAAAGCCTAATTCAAAGAACAGTCGCCATTATGAATGCAAAACTCGCCGAGCGAAGGCTGGATAATGATGTTACTCAACTTCGAAGCGGGCTGCTTTATTTAGGCAATGTGCATGATGCCATTCCTCGCCGCCTGTTGCTTGATGCACGCCTTTCTCCATTAGATAAAATGGCCTGGATGATGATTCGCCTCTACGCACAGCAAAATGAGGGGGCAGTTTTTCCGAGCTACGACGACTTACAACTCCAGCTCGCTTCACCCAATAGCGGCAAGGCATCGCGAGAAACAGTAAGTCGCGTACTGCTGATGCTGCGAATCACCGGCTGGCTAAGTTTGTGCAAACGCGTGCGTGACGATCATGGCCGCGTGCGCGGCAATATTTATGCTCAACATGATGAACCGCTGACGCTGAAAGACGCCGAGCTTTTTGACCCCAATTGGTTAAACACCGTCGCCGAGGCATGTCGAAACAAGAATAAAACTATTAGCCTGATGGCCGCCGCAGTTCTGCAAGAAATTAGGCTCGATCCACTAATGCGCCATCATCATAGCCATATCACCCTGATTGAAGCGCGACTCAATTCGCCCCAAACACCGCAGCATATGGCAAAGAAAATTGCTGTCAAACAACTGAGTTCGGATGCCGAACCCAGTCTCAAATTACTGAGTTCGGAAAGCGAACCATGCAGCCTTGATTCAACTAAAGCCCCGAATTCGGAAACCGAACTAAGTGCTAAATCAGCCAGTTATAACAGAGTTCGGGATCCGAACGGTTACGTACGTTCTCTTTCATTAGGTATAAATAAAAATACGTACGTAGTTGGGAAAATTACTCTTCCAGAGTCATTGAAATTAACCAGCGACGACAGGGAAATGCTCGAGAAGCAGCTGTCAGCGTTGCCGGAAAAAGAAAGGGAACAGGTTTTATCGAATTTGAACAATGTGCTCGCCGCGGGGCGGTTAGCGAATCCGGTCGGGTGGCTGTTGGCGATGATGAAGAAGGCAAGAGACGGTCTACTGTTCATCTCGCCAATTTTAAATGCTGGAAAACAGAAGATGACTACGAAAGAAAATATTTATGAAAATAAATCCCATAACAAAACCTCTTCCCCAGAAATGATAAGTAAGGTTCTTGAAGATATTCGTAGGAAATTGGCAGTGAATTAGTTAGTACGATGGTTTTGATAAAATGGAAACTCATTACAAAGAAGTACTACTTCTGGTGGTTGGCTGGCTACTAAAGTAGATTTATTAATCTGCACGCAACTCAATATGAGATGATTATGCTCCTCAGACTGTCCGCATGGAGCGAGGAGCGGAAGTTCGCAGTTGTTCTCAAAGTCAACGGAGGAATATTAAATTAAATGAACTTGTCATTCATAAAACTACCGCATATTAAATTTTGCATGTGTATATTAAATTCCCACCTTGCAAGATTTCTCTTTTTTTTGTGCGTATTAAGTGGAGGCTGTAGCCAATAAATTAATTGTGATTCAATACTATCTAAAATATCAAGTGCAAGTTGTTCAGGCTGTATCCAATCAAGAGACATATATTCGTCATCAATATAAAACCAAGCGGTGCATCTGTAGATATGTTTTGACTTGCTTTGGTACTCAGGTGCATGTAACTTCAATGCTGCGCTATGACCCCCATTGAAGCGCGATGTATTTTTTGTCTTTCCAACATAGACCAGTTCTTCATCATCTCCATCACCACAAGATATAAGGTAGATGGGGAGTGATGGTAAGGGGGCTTCTCCCAATTTAGTTAAGATTTGTTCCTGCTCCCATCCGTCAAGCCATCCGCCTTCAAGCCCACTAATGAGTTTACTAGCACTATTTAAGTAGGACTGAGTATTTGCTCTGACGTCTTTAAAGCTCAACCACTGCATACTCATTACCAAGTGAAGGGGTTCGCATTCCTCGATTGAAATCCAACAGGGCCAATCTGGGTTGGGGACATCTATGTGTCCCGGGTTATAAAAACGCGCTGGTATAGGATGACGCCGGTCAAGCCACCCTCTCAAGGGATTGATCATTTATTCTATATCTCAATCTTTATTAAATGTTAAAAGAAACTAGACGAGTTTGTATCTTGTAATCTAAATGCTATTTATTGAGTATGTCTAACAAATTATATTGATACAGCTTATCACGTGTAATGTCCGTTTCTGGCACGAGGCGGACAGCCAACTGAGCCGTACGTCTGCTGTGAGCGAATAGCGGAAGTTCGCAATTGTTCTCACAACTTGTTAAGCCATTACTGACATTACGACATATTAATTAACGGGGGTTAACGTCAAAAGCGATACTGAGGCACCCTGCCAGCCGACACTACTGCTATGAAGCTCAAGGTATTCAAATCGGACTCGACTGTGCCTCTGGCCATATGATGGCTTGTGCGACAATAACATCCTGACCATTAAACGTCGCGGCTGGGGAACCATAGAGTTGATAACCCAGCGACAGCGCTTCTGAAACACGATGACAAAATTTATCATCATCCTTGCCTGTCAGAATGCGATATCGAGGGAGCCCATCAGGCGGTAAATGCAGGCCATCATTTTCTATTTCCGGATTTATCATCATAAGTAAGCCTATCTCAGCGAGTGCTTTTGTCATTTTCGCAATTCTTATCTTCTGGAAGCAATTAAACCATACGCTCCTACTAATCAGATCACAGTGGATTTATTTATATCAGGAGGCGCTCATGGACATGGCAATAAGCTCTTTTAACCATGCCCGTCCCTGAGGCCAGTCACTGAGTCCGCTGGCTGCGTTGATATGCCCTCGCTCACCGATATTGACCAGACTACTGCCCCAGGCATCAGCACATAGCTGGCTGTAATGGATATCAGCATAAGGGTCATTGGAACTGGCAATCATTATGCTCGGAAATGCGAAACACTTTTCACTAAGGGGAACACTAAACCCCTTAGCCTCTTCTGGAAAAACATTGCGTGTGGGATGCCGTGCAATTTTTCCGCACGGCGTCAGAGTAATGTCGCGTGCTGCTGAGCCCCGTGGTTAGCTGTACTGAATAATCGTGAAACCTTCTGCGGCCACAGGCTCAGTAAAATACTGAGATATCAATTCAAACTGCTCATCAGTGACCTTAAAGCGAGCAGTACCTGACTGATTACGGCTGTGCAACCGGGATTTGCATACATCACTGGAGACATTGAGATAATGCAGACGATGATCTGCACATGACCCATTGATGATGCTCATCATCCATTTGCGGTTTGCCACAGTATTGGCGGGGAAATCCAGGACAACGGATATCCCCGCGTTGAGCAATGAAATAACATGCGGCTTTATGGCGTTTTTAAGCCTGGCAGAGCAGCGAATGTAATCTTCTACCGTCTGCATTTCATCGTTATAAAGCTGAGATAGCCACTGGTCTTCGCTGATCACCACCGTGACAGGTGATGTTGCCAATTTTAATGCAAGCGTCGATTTCCCTGAGGCAATTTTTCCACATAAAATATGCAGGATGGGTGGGCTTTTTTGTACAACGGTGTCGGCGTTGGCTGCGTTTGTCATTATTCACCTCACAGGTTAAGAGTTTGCATTCAGGGCATCAAATTTAAAACATTGCATTGATTTCAGAATATGGCGCGGCATTTTCCATCAAGGGCGCCATGGCATCATCTTGTAAGAATCCGCTGACGAGCTTTGCGTTATGCGCCCATAACGTTTGCGGTAACCACGAACCCACGCTGAGACGGCGCACACCCAAATTGGCTAGTTCATCCACGGGCGGAAGGCCTGGCCAGACGACAACATTGAGCAGCAATTTACTGCTGTCAGCAATAGCTCGCATATCTTTGGCATCGGCCAATCCAAGGACGAAGAGTCCGTCAGCCCCGGCACGTTGGTAGACCTGTGCACGCGCCATGACTTCAGCGGCTTTATCGTCCTGAGAAACCAAATTGCGTGCATAAACGTCAGTACGTACATTGATATACAATGCCACACCCCGCCGGGTGCTCTCTGTTCTTATAGCTTCGACCTTCTTGCACAATAAATGCGGATCTCCCGCACCATCCTCAATATTGATACCGACCACCCCTGCATCGATCAGTCGCGATACGGTTAAGGCCACCGTGGAGGGATCATCACTGTATCCGCTCTCGATATCTGCGGTGAGGGGCACCGAAATGACCCGCGCAATAGACAAAGCCCGCGCGACATACTCCTCCACCGGAAGCGCATTGCCGTCGCGATACCCCAGCGACCATGCCACGCCCGCGCTTGTTGTGGCAATCGCCGCTGCGCCAAGGTTCTCGATCAACCTTGCGCTGCCTGCATCCCAGGCGTTTGGTAATCTCAGGGGAGCGGCGTGCAGATGAAGGGAGTGAAATGCGGATTTTGACGGCGTATTCATGATGTTTCCTCAAAAAAGAAACATTCTAATCATGCTAAATTTGCTTGATAATAGCTCAGAATGACATTCATCAATTCTTTGAGAGCAATAATGAACCCGCCTTCACTGCACCTGGTGCAAGCTTTTATAGCTGTGGTTGAACATAATAGTTTTGCCCGTGCCGCAGACGCGCTCAGTATTACCCCCTCATCAGTCAGTCGTTTCATCAAAACACTCGAACAGCAGTTAGGCACAACCCTCCTGAATCGCACAACGCGCGCGATGTCTTTGACCGAGACCGGCAAACGCTATTTTTCCGAATGTAACCAAGCGCTGGTGCAGCTTAGAAATGCCGCTGAAATGGTGAGGGACGAACAAAAGCTTCCCTACGGTTCACTGATAGTCAGTGCCCCCATTGCTTTTGGTCACACTCATGTGGTGCCTTACCTAGCTGACTTCCTGGCTGCCTATCCGCTCGTGCAACTGGATTTGCGCTTGAGCGATGACTACGCGGATTTGATTACTGACGGCATCATGTTGGCGCTGCGCATCGGCCGCATGAAGGATTCGTCGTTAGTGGCTCATAAAATACTCGCGAACCGCCGTATCTTGGTTGCGGCTCCGGCATATATTGACAGGCGTGGAGCTCCCACAACATTGGAAGATCTTTACCAGCATGAGTGCATCGTCTCGTCGGCCAGTCAAGATGGCATGCTCTGGCGGCTATTTTCTGCGGGAGAGGAGCGCACGCTGGCCCCCAAAGGCCCGGTCAAAGTCAACAACGCCGATGCAGCCCGAAGACTCTGCATAGACGGCCTCGGCATTGCTTTTCATTCAGCGGTTACGATGGAGGCGGCGCTGCACGCGGGTGATTTGGTTCAAGTACTGCCGCGATGGACGGGTCGGGAAACCGGTGTTTATTGTGTGCGGCCAACCCGACGCATCGGGCCTGCCGCTAAAGCCTTTCTTGAATTTATGACCTCATGCTGGCAGCGCTAATCAGAGGTTATATGACAAACAGAGAGCAACACCGTCCTGAAAAATAGGCTGGTTTCGGGGGCGTAGCCATTCCCTTTATCTAACAGCGCCGGCTCTAACCGGAGGGACGCAGACTAAAGGTGACGTTTAGCGGTTTTGGTATGGATGTTTCATGATCAAGCTGCCGCGCATTTTTTTAACTTGTTATTCTATAATGCTTTTTCACCATTATTTCCCTGCCAACCTTTGACCAGTTCAAAGCCAAAGGATTTGTACAGGCAACGGTCTGCGGTCAGTTTATCGAACGTCCAGAGCTGGACAGAAGAGAACCCCTATCCTCATACCCGGCATAGCTTACTCCGTAGGTGGCGTAATGCGGGTCTAGATAACATACGCAGAGCGATTTAACCAGTGTGTTGCATCCATTCGTTGAACTCACACGTCATTGCAGTCATTCAGTTTGCCAGTAATCGACTGCTGCGGCAGGTGCTCATTAAATCGGGTTTTACCTGACTAGTGCCAAGCAGTAAAAGCGGTCCGCTCCACTTTCTGGTAGTGGGTCCGGGCCACGAACCCATCCTAAGGACTCATACAGGTGAACCGCAGCCCCCATGTCGCCCCAAGTATCGAGTTCCAGGTGAGTGAAATTATGGATAACGGCCTGTGCTATCCCCTCGCGCAGCAGCGTTCGGCCGATGCCCTGTCCTTGCATGCTCGCATCGACGTGGAAGCCGAACAGCTTGGCGATAGCCCCCTCCATACGCTGAATTGCAAGGCAGCCGACCAGTTTGCCATCCACCTCTGCCACTAATTCGATTGCGTTAGGGGTGTTAGATTGGCCAAGCGCACCAATGGCAGCATCTAAGGTGTCAAAATCCGCGATTAAACCAAAAGAAGCTAATGATTTCTGTACTACAACCTTGGCACCCGAATTATCGGTAGGAAGAGCTTTACGGATTGACATTGCTACCTCTTGAGTGATTCAGAGCAATGATTCTATGCGAGAGGTCCGCGTCAGTCGAGTGAGCGGCATTCTTCCCATCAATCAATTGAACTCACAGCACATAGCAGACTGTAAAGTAGGAGCTACATTTACATTCAAGATGATTGCTGTCCCGCCTTTACCCGGAGTATGGTTTGCGCTTTCGGTTCACCAGAACCGTTTACTGAAACTGGCACGCGAAGGCAGGAAGATGAGTAGCCGAGACCTGGCTAAATTCACGGATATCCAGTTGGTGATTTTGAAATTTTGTTTTGCCACGTGATACCGCCAGAGGGGCAGGACTTTGGTGATCTGATCCTGATTGCGGCCAAAATTTCGATTTATTCAACAAAGCCATCCGGAGGCGCTCATTGATATGGCAAAAAGTTCTTTCAACCATGCCCGCCCCTGAGGCCAGTCACCGAGTCCGCTGGCTGCGTTGATATGCCCCCGCTCGCCGATATTGACCAGACTACTGCCCCAGGCATCAGCACATAGCTGGCTGTAATGGATATCAGCATAAGGGTCATTGGAACTGGCAATCATTATGCTCGGAAATGCGAAACACTTTTCACTAAGGGGAACACTAAACCCCTTAGCCTCTTCTGGAAAAACATTGCGTGTGGGATCGGGTACCGCAACCAGCAAAGCGCCTCTCACAACCGTGCGGCTATATTGTGCCCAGTTCGCCACCTGCAGGCAGCCAAGACTATGGGCGACCAAAATGACGTCTGGCCCGTTCTTTCTGACGGCAGTTTCTAAATTTTCGACCCACTCTTCGCAGACCGGGTGATCCCAGTTTTGTCCCGAAATGAGGGTCATTGACGCGTCAGTTTGTGTCCATAACGTTTGCCAGTGTCCTGAGCCCGAGTTGCCGATTCCCGGAAGAAGCAATATTGGAGATGTCATGTCTTGATTCCCAAAGAGGTGTTCACATAATGTAGACGAATGACACATCGTTCCTGAATGGCAAGTCATCGAAATACAGCCCGATTAACCGATGATTCATCTACATTTTGTAGCAAAGGATTAGCATGGAGCTTGACAACAAAGACCGGCAAATTTTGGAAGCACTTCAAATGAACGCACGTCAGAGTCTGGCCTCTCTGGGCAAATGCATTGGCCTTTCGCAGCCAGCCATGAGCGAACGGGTCAAAAAACTCGAAAGTGCAGGCATCATTGAAGGATACGGCGCACGCGTCAATTTGCGAGAGATAGGATTGGGATTACAGGCGATCTTGCGAGTACGCACAACCCACCAATACATCAAACAATATCTGGCGTTATTTAACGATATCCCTGAGGTGATAGAAGCTGACAGGATCACAGGAGAGGACTGCTTCATCGTGCGTTGTGTTTTTTCTCAACCGAATGATCTGGAAGCCATCGTCGATGCCTTTGCGGTTCATGGTTCAGTGACCACTTCGTTAGTTCTTTCTAATGCAGTGCGTAAACAGGTGCCTGTACGCCCGAGGTGACCGGCTCACATGTGATCGACATGGCAGGATATTAGCAACGTCCGCTTCTGGCACTTAGCTGCCAGTATCAGAACCAAAGGCAGCTAAGTGCCAAAAGCTGACATCCAATAGCTCTTATAAGCACATTTTTTTCAAGTGCTATCCAACATGAATATTTATTATTGCACGGCCATCGCCAGCCGAATCCCAACTGCAGTAAAGGCCAGCGCTACCCCCCAACGAATGCCGGTCATCACCTTGTGATTTCCTAATACACTATGACTAACAGCCGAAGCAAAAATGCCATACAGAGAAAATACAGGCAGAGTAAACTCGCCGCTGGCAAATTTCCCATCGGAAATATCGCTAAAGCAGCGATTGATAAGCTCAGTATCAAAATAAAGCATCCGCGAGGCTCGTGGACCGCCGAGAGGTGTTCCATCGTGAACTTCCCCCGGGTTAACCGTGCTGATATCACCCGCGTTCGACTCGACATACCCGCGCCCACTCAGGGATTTTTGCCCACCACTGTCCATCAAACCAATGCCGAACTGATCGTGAGTATGCCGCCCAAAAGAGATATCGCTGTTGGCGTTTACCGCCTCGATACCCGCTACAGTAATTGGGAGAAGCTGAATGGTATGTTGACGCACGATGTCAGATTTTTTCCTGTCGCAGTTGGTCGTGTTGCTCGAGCTCATAATCGATAAACGCACCGATCATAGTCCGATAGACCTTTTCGATAATCACTTCAGGAAGTCCTGCTTCAGTGGCCTGTTTACATACCTTGTCGATTACCTGTTGGACGCGGTCTGGAGCACGAACGGCTGAGTGGTCAATTTTGAAAGCTGCTGCAGCTTTAACACATTCGCTGCGTTGCGCGATCATCTTAACCAGTTCACTATCAATTTGATCGATTCGATTTCTAACGTCTTCAATTGACAAAAAATTCATCTTCAGTCCACCTGGCTAGTACATGGGTTTGTTAGGTTACATAAAATTTCGATTAAATACAGTATTGAACCTAAAAGGTTCTAGCTGAGAGGACGATATATCAAGTAAAACTTACCCAGAAGCTCGCTGCTATTGGCATGATGATGAATTGGTGAGTCTGGAGGTCCGCTTCTCGCTCATAGCAGCCCAATAAAATCCTTTTGGGCTGCTTGGTGCCAGGAGCGGACGTAACTAGCACTTCCATTCGTTAATTTTTAGGGTTCAGGTCAGTTGGTTTCCTTTTAAACCAAACTAATGGATTATGGATTCTCACCTTTGTTCTGAAAAGGATTCAAACATGAGTGTTCGCTTTCCACCCAAACTTATACCAGGAGATTTGATTGCTATAACCGCTCCATCCTCTGGTGTTCCTCAACACCTGCACCCCCGGCTGGAACTTGCGATAGGGAACCTTAAGAAAAAGGGTTTCAGAGTTCTCGAAGGAGGGTGCTTGCGTTCGCAGCACAAAAATAAAAGCTCTTGTAAAAACTCTCGAGCAGAAGAGCTAATGTCTTATTTAACTGACCCGGAAATCAAAGCTGTTATGCCACCATGGGGAGGCGATCTTGCCATGGAGTTGCTTGAGTTGATTGATTTTAATCTGTTAGCTCAGTCTGAACCAAAATGGTTTGTGGGGTTTTCAGATCTAAGTACGCTTCATTTTCCACTAACTACGCTTTCTGGTTGGGCAACTTTGCATGGACCCAATTTAATGGATCTTGGTGCTCAAGAGTTAGACTCTACCACACAGGCTGTATGGAATATTTTGGGATCTGCACGAGGAAGTGTAGTTAAACAGAACTCTTCAGAAGCATTTCAAACTGATGAAAATCAGTGGGGGACAGCGACAAATGAAGGTTTCAATCTGACTCAGAAAACGCAGTGGAAACACCTAGATGGCGTTACATCTTCAGCTAGGTTTAGTGGGTGCCTAATTGGTGGCTGCCTAGAAATAATATCCAGATTAGCAGGTACGCAGTTCGGAAATCTGCCTTTGTTTAAGGCACAGAATAGCGGACAAGGAGTGATTCTCTATTTTGAAAATGTGGAAATGGCTCCCTGTGAATTAACGCGCGCACTATTCAGCTTACGCTTACAGGGTTGGTTTAATAATTTAAGCGGTATTCTTATAGGCAGAAGTGCGGTACCCGACGTAAGCGATCCGACTAAACATAACTATATGGACGCCCTAAGGGCCGCTTTAGGAGATATTGCTGTGCCCGTGCTTTATGATGTGGATATTGGTCACATGCCGCCTCAACTTTCTCTGGTGAATGGGGCAAGTGCAACGGTCCTATTCACTGAAAATGGATGTTCAATAACTCAACGACTATAGTAGGAAAAATAATTTTAAACGTAAAAGCGGGCGAGGCTGTGTTTTGCATAAACGTCCGCTCCTCGCTCACAGCGGACAGTCCGTTCGCGACGAGCTGCTATGTGCCAAAAGCGGAAGCCGGAGTGCCAAAGACTCTTAAAGATGATGGTTCTTTTTGCAGGGATGCTTACATTATGACGAGACTTAAGGATATTCCAAGCGTAAGGTGATTTCGAATTACTAATAGGTGACTTTTAACTAAAGATAAGTTATATGTAATATTAAATTTTGATTATCAACTTACTACGTTTATATAGCAAATAATCATAATTTTTAGAGCATATAACATGTCAAAATCTCTTTATTAGAGGGGGTTATGTTGTAAGGTTAATAATTTCTATTAAGTGAATTTAAAATTTAATGGTAAATGTTCAGTGGGAAAAGGTTAGTTATTTTTATGGGAGGAAATATGTCAGAAGATAATTATAATTATGCCATGTATACTTTTCAGGTGGGGACTCACCCTTTTCATGGCGTTGAAATGCTTATCTCGAACATGATAAAAAACTTTAAAGAGGTCACTAGTCATTCGTGTGGATCTTTCAGTACTACTAAAGATAGGATTGGAAGAAATGCAATTAGCGATACAGCGATTGTCATGTCTTACTCGTTACTTGAGGGTTTTTTTGACGAAGAGTATGATTTTTATATAAGTAAAAATAAAAACTCCAAAAAACCAGGGGAGCTAAGTGCTTTAATTAACACTGTGATTTATGATCGAGGTGTTAAAGTGGAAGACTGGAGAAGAAGAAGAAAGGTCATCGATTTGTTTAAGGATGTACGTAATGCTGTTGTGCATAGCAATGGAAGGATAGATGCCTGTGTTTATAGGGGGGGGTTCTTAAAGCTTTTGGGTGTTGATTTATTTGAACATGCTGATGGTTACCTAACGCTGACTTTTGATGCATCGCTATGGCTAATAAATGAATTTAGAAGTATCGCTCAAGAATATGCGGAAGCGGTATTTATGGGAGATAGAGAAATAAAGAGTGACTAGCTTTCATATTTGATGAATTGCGAAACTTAAGCTCTGACCTGCTCCCTGATAATTCACACAAAATACTGTTAGCAATGTCCGATTTTCGCTCAAAGCTGCCTGTCAGGGCTGCTTAAAAAACAGGCTTAACGTAGGATATTTTCCGTTTTCCAAGCGGACCCCTTTAAGGCTGCCATTATATTCAGCAGGAGATTTACCTCCACCGGTTGGCTAATGGTTTCTATTTTTATAATCATTCAATCCAGCCCTCATACGATTTTCCATAGACCTACTGCATCAAACTAGCCAGCTCCGCCTGCTTCAGATAAAAACGATTTTCCCACCGACTAATCGTGACTTTTCTATCGACATAACCTCCATACAGTAAAACCCTTTCATATCGAGACTCAATTTCTGATTGAGCTGAATCCTTTGACTGGCCACTGCAAAAAATATGCGTTTTTGTTGAAAAAAAGCTGATCTACATATTGTGAAATTAAATCCTATTTACAGTATTGACGAATTACTTACACCAACCTAACATAAAAAGCACTGTAATTATGTACAGTACTTTTGCCTGAGATCATCAGACCAAGTAGCGTGCTCTGCTTGCTCGGTAATCACGGACTAATGGATTTTTTCATTTTAACTCAAGGAATTATCATGGCAGATAAGCAAAATTCGCAGGTACAGAACGGCGTCAATGACGACATAACCGAACTTAAATCCCTGACCCAACTTCGAAAACGTGTCATCAGCGATTCTGAACTGGTGTCGATGTCGCAAAATGCATTCAGACTCGCTTATGGCAATCGCGGCGTGCTACTGCGTAACGATGGCAGTGATTTCTCGATGCTGACGACAGAAAACGGTCAGGCTCGTGATGGTAATCCGAACACGCTTCGCCCATTGTCTTTTAATCTGAATACCGGTCGCGTTTCGGTACGAAACGGATTAGATGTAGCCGGAGGGTTGATCACGTCTAACGACGCGGGTATCTCGGCGAGCACCACTGGACCCAATCCAATGATAGCCGGACAGACTTACCTGTCGCCTGCCATCACTTCCGATTTTATCAGCGGTAATGTGAAGACGACCATGCTGATGGGTTCGCGAGTGGTTGCCGGCAAGGAGGATTATGGCTTCGTTTCCTATCGGGATTGGCAGGGCGGATGGAACGAAATTCGAGTCAGGAAAAATCGCGAACTCGAGGCGGGGCAGTACCTTAAGGTTAATCCTGATGGCTGGTTCACCGCGCGCGGTGACTACCTTACCAATAACAACAAAGACCGTACCACCAACGGTTATCGTGTGCAGGGTATTGGCGATTTATTTGCCGACATATATCACTACGAGCGCATAGGAAGTCACCACTTCCTTGCCATGCACGTCGCTAACGGCGGAGGCCAGGGTTGGTACGAGTTCCGTAATAACGGCGATGCGTTTACGAACGGGAGCTGGCATTCCAGTTCAGACGTCAGGATGAAGACCGACATAAAAAAAATTCATAACGCGTTAGAAAAACTCGATCAGTTGCATGGCTATACCTATCTGAAGCAGGGGGTCCCTGAGGCCGGTGTTATCGCGCAAGAGGTCGAACAGGTTCTGCCTGAATCCGTATTACAAACAAGCCTGCGCCTGAATGATGGAACTGAGTTGGAAGATGCCCGGGGAATTAATATCAATGGCGTGGTAGCCCTGCTTGTTGAGGCTCTCCGTGAAGAGAAACAGGCACGCGTTGCCCTGGAAGTTCGCCTGGCATTGCTGGAAACCGCCGCTGCGGGTGGAAAGGAATAACCATGAAAACAAGAAAAATAAAGGGAGAAAACAATGAGCGGATTTGATTATGGTGGCGGGCCCGGCGATGGCACCCCCTGGAGTGAGGAGAGAGGAAAGTTACCTGATCCGGGCGGTGGCAAGGTAGGGAATAGCGGTAATGGTGAATACGGAAGCTCTACGGGAAATACCCTTGCAGATCAGCAGATTTCAGACATTTTAAATGATAAAGATGTTCATCAGAAATTGAGTAATCTGATCGCCGCGGCACGCGGCTTAAATCCATCTGTAACAATGCAGGGAACACTCCTAACGGCAACCGGAACATTGACACTTGCGTTTAACGGATTAAATGTCGAACAGGTGACACAGCTTGGATTGCGTGGGGCAGCCATGGATGTAACCCCTGAAGGGAAGCCTCCTATAGGTTACGGCGATATCGAAACCGGCCATGCTCAGCCCAAGGGAACTCCCATTGCTGGCGGTAACAATGATGTGGGTGCTGACACAATAGGAAAATCCTCTGTGGGGACTTTGGTCTCTGTTGTACAAGGAACAATACCACCAGGCTTTTGGCTGAATAACGGCAAGGTGATGACACAGTTAAAAAAGACAGTCATCACCGGTGGTAACGGTAAAAACGGAACGACGCAAACCAGTGTTGTCACCTATGACAGCGAGGTGCCGCAGCTGACTGAGGCTTACAGTGAAGGGGTAAAACAACGGGCTGAGGCCGCAGCTAAGGCCGAAGCCAGAGCGAAAGCCGAGGCAGAAGCCAGGGATAAAGCAGAAGCTGAGGCGAGAGCTAAGGCGGAGACGGCGAAAAGAGAGGCCGCGGAAGCACAGGCCCGAGCTGAAGCCGAAGCCCGAGTGAAAGCTGAAGCTCAGGCGCGTGCGGAAGCGCTTGCACAGGCAATGAAGAAAGCGGGCATAGAGCCAACACCTAATTGGACGCAAGAAAAAGCCGGCGCGGCTACTGCAGCATTATCCTCCGCGGGGACCCTTGCTTTGAACCGTGCTTCAGGAATGATGCAGCTTGGCATAGCGGGTAAAGGCGTTTTGACCACAACCAGTGAACTGGCTGGTTATATTGCAGGGGCAGTGTGGCGCGGTGCTGTTTCTTTAGGCCGAATTGCGGTAGTTACGCCCGCGGGCGCTGTAATAACGGCAATAGTGGGCGGACTTTGGCCTACTGAAGCAGGAAGTGGCAGCGATAAAGTGCCTGGTCGTGATGTCCCGGCTATTTTTGGGGTACAAGCGGGTCTGATGACGGCTGGGATGGTCAACATTGCACCGGGAATGAAGACGGTAAACTTGCCGGTACGTGGGTCACTGGTTTATGAGGAGGGGCGCCTTGCGGTAAAGTTGGTTAAGACTGGTGGAAGTGTGCCTGCTGAGGTCCAGGTATTGACTGGCGTACGTGATGCGGTAACCGGATTAGACCGTATAACAGTACCTGCAGTTGCGGGGATGCCCTCCAGAACGGTTCTGATTAACCCAGTACCTTTTGGACCCGCAGCTCCGCCAAATACAGGCAATACCGCGCCGGCACCTGTCACGCCCGTACACACAGGGAACACGTTCAGGCAGGCGGACAGTATCGTCACGACAACCCTGCCGATATATGAAGGTGCAGGATTACAGGACTTTATCTACTGGCAACCGGATGCTACGGGGACCGGCGTCGAGCCCGTCTATGTCATGATCAGCGATATCTATGGTGAAACCAACGCCAAGGGAAAGTACAGCGGGCGTGATTATCATACTGAAAAGTCCGGAGGCCCAATTCTAAATCTGGATTGGAAAACTGCGAAGATTGATAGTGTTGGCATTGATAAAGTTAAGTTACATACGAGCCGGTTCCCCCCTTCAGATGGTAACAAAATGATGATCGACCGTTTGGAGAAAATTTTAAATAATAAAATACCAGTGACAGATACAGATAAGCGATTTTATACTCATGAGATTAGAGAGCTAGAGCGATACAGGAATTTGGGTATAAAAGATGGCGAAGTTCCTCAAAGCATTTCGAGGCGAAAAGAACTATGGAATAATACCCATACTGCAACTCTAGAGGATTATAAAATAAACGAAAGAGAACTGAGCCTTTATACTGATGAGGCCCTACAAGCCGATTATGAACAGGAACTTAAAGATGCCTTGGGAGGATAATTCAATGTCTTTAAAAGATATAATCAAAAATGAAAGTGTAGAGGATATATTAACATTTTTAGGACCAACGTCTGACTATCCAAAGTTAGATAAGTTATTTACATACAACCGATATGATGTAATTACCAGTGGAGAACTTTCATCTAAATACGATGAGTTATTTAGAAAAGGTGTACTAGCTGATCAAAATGGGAAAGTCGTAAAAGGCCCAAATTGGAAAACCCCTAAATTTGTTACTGAGAAAAAATACGGTATCGCATAATCGCTAGCGCTATCTGATAAGTGCGCTTTAAGCAACGTCCAGCAAACGAGGGTTTGTTGGACGTTTTCTTTGGCGGTTAGAAAGGGAAACCGAACCTAATTCTGACCAGGATTTCGAACTATTCAACAAAGCGTATAAGCGTATCAATGCTCGACTATTTGGGGTTAACTACATATCTATGAGAAGGATTTTAGATATTAAATGGAGTTAACATGTTTATATCCAGCCACTTTCGGTCGTTGTCGCTTTTACCTCTCTTATTCCTTTTTTCCTGTACGACACAAATCAAAAAAGTACAGAATGAGACTTCTCAGCAGGTCGTATCTGGCGCAACAAGCGTCAATTGCCCTGTAGGTTGTCCTGTGGGCGGCAGTATTCAGACTGTTACCCGCGAAGCTTATACATTGAACAACAATCCTGATACGAAGTTTGCCAACTGGGTTGCCTATACGATAACCAAAACCAGTCAGGCAAGCGGTCGCCCCCGTAACTGGAAACGCGATCCTGCTCTGCCTGAATCAGATACTCTGTCTCCCGCCGCATATACAGGCGCCAACGGTGAACTCGCCGTAGACAGAGGCCATCAGGCCCCCTTGGCCAGCCTGGGCGGTACTGCTGATTGGCCGTCATTAAACTACTTATCTAATATCACGCCCCAAAAGTCAGCGCTCAATCAAGGCCCATGGGCGCGGCTAGAGGATAAAGAACGCGCTTTGGTCAATCAGGACGAGGGCACGGACGTTCACTCAGTGACCGGCCCGTTGTTTGAAAGGGATATAGCGGTTTTACCTGCTGCACCTGCAATACAGATCCCCAGCGGTTACTGGAAGATAATCTTCATTGGCTCTGGGCCGGACAAGGGAAAATACGCCGCGTTTCTGATGGATCAAAGCGTTCCCAGGGCAGCCAACTTTTGTGATTATCAGGTCACTGTCAAACAGATTGAGGCAAAAACCAATCCCAATCTGAATATTTGGTCTTCCCTGCCCCCAGAGATTGCCTTAGGTGTTAAAGAAAAAATAGGAACGCTAGCTAAGGATAAGATGGGATGTCAGTGATGAATTTAGTTATTGGTTGCGCTACGGGGACGGGGAAAACCTCAACTCCGGAAGATTTTTCGGCGAATTCGGATGTTGTCATCCAACCCAGTGCGGAATGGGGACGACACTGGTTCACAGATACAGTGCGCCGACATGTCAAAACAGTAGAAGTAACTCAAATAGAGTGTTGTGATGATGAGCTGAAGAGACTTAGAAACTGGTATAGACCCGAGGTTATTAGTTTGGATCCAATTACTTATGATAAAGATAAATTTAAAAAATGTCAAATTCATGGAGATATTATAATTAATTTGTGTTATGAGGCTTTTCCTTAAAACTAGCATGCTTCACTTGCTACCAGCAGGATTTCGGGATCGAACATCGGAACCATCAAGCCAGTCAATCGGATGAAGGAACAGGATATGACCGACACAACAGCAGTGTTCTGGGGCATAGATAAACCCACCTGGGCGGTAATAGGGGCGATTGCCGCAGTTGCCATTCCGATGATTTACAATATGGTTAACGAAATCATCAAAGCAAGCAGAGAAAGAAAATACGTTATGGTGCAGTTGATTTTCTTGCTCGACAAGTTTACCTCCGGATGTGAAGCTGTGGCCTGGGATGACGGTTTCCCGCCAGGCCACCCAGGAAATGGCGCTGCGCATAAGCAACATAAGTCGCCGAAACTCGGTCTGATCACGGTAAAAGGGGAACTAAAGTTTTTAAAAGCAGCACGACTGCATGAACTCCAGAGCATTGATATCAGACAGCGTCAGATCCAGCAGGAATTACGAGAGGTGGATTGGCAATATGACCACCCTGATTTGAGTAATTATTTTGGACAGCGCCGTAGGCATTATGCCGAACTAGGCATCTTTACAGCTGAGCTGACGAGGAAAATTTGTCGAGAACTCGTCATCACGCAGGATGAGTGGAAGGGTAAAGAAACGCCAGAGGCATCCTGTCAAAGAAGCCTTATAAAGTTGAATCGGCGTCGAGCAGACATGACTATGTCGCGTAAATATAACAAGGCAAAATCGGTGATGAAACGCCAAGAAACGGCAAAAAATGCAAAAAGCAGCAGCGCCAACGACGAATAGTCTTCAAATTTCACTGGAACATCAAATACAAGTTTCATACCGAAATAAAATTAGGAATTAAAGTTGGAAAATATAAGTTGTAAGGAATTTAAAGATGAGCTAACTAAAAATCTTAGGGGTTATGAAGACTCGCTTGGAGATTGTTTAGAGCAAAAAGATGACCTAAATTCGTCAGATACAGACATGCTTGAAGCAACAACATACATAGAGTTGTATTCCATCTTGATAGAAGAATATCAAAGCCAAATTGCCAAACTACCCTGCTAGATATTGAGCCATCACTACGTTGAAATCCTAATAGCCGCCAAAATCTACGTTATCCACGCTGTATTAACCCGCAGCTGTGCGTGAACTGCAAAGTACTTCCCGAGAGCACGTCCAGAGGGCAGTTTGGAGATAGGGAATTCTTGTGCGCTAAAAACATTATTTAACCAATTCATATGGTTAGATTATTTATAAAGTTAATCTAGGTAGCGCGCAAAAAAGCTACGGAGATGTTGTCTTCCAGTGCATTATTGTCGTAAATTAATTCTTCATATACTTTACTCAAAGTATTCTCAGAATGGAGATCATAAATATCATGGTCATCAAGGTGGGACCAAAAGCCATCGGTGCAAATAATCAGGGTTTCACCCGCCGTTTGTTCTCGCTCAAACCACTGGAGCTTATGCTGAAGTGGTCAACAAAAACTGGCCACGGCTTTAGAGTTTTTCCAAAACAATCTTTCTGATTCATTCGGCGTCAAACCACCATTATATTGATGAGGTCTGAGCTGGCTGTAATATCCTGTGATGTAATTCGTTATTGCCGTGCTGGCATGGCTAAAATTAGCGTAGCCATTATCCGGTACCCACTCTGTTTTCAGACTTCTGAAGAACCGTTCCATTGGGCTGTTATCCCAGCAATTTCCCCGGCGACTCAGACTTTGCTTTATCTGATATCTCCACAGTAACTGCCTGAAATTCCTGCTGGTATAGTGACTGCCTTGATCCGAGTGATACAGTAAATTAGCCGGTTTTCCCCGTGCTTCCCAGGCCATCGACAGGGCTTTACCTGTCAGTGCTGAATCAGGGAAAAATGACATCGCCCAGCCAACCGATTTACGGGAAAACAAATCGAGTACTACAGCCAGATAAGCCCAGCGTTTTCCCGTCCAGATATAAGTCACATCACCGCACCAGGCCTGATTAGGCTCGGTAACAGCAAACTGGCGATCCAGATAATTAGGGATCTCAATGTGTTCCTTAGACGCCTTCTTATAACGATGGCCAGGTTGCTGGCAGCTGAAAATATTGAGCGCTTTCATTAGCTTTGTTGCCCGCCAGCGGCTCAGTTTTATACCTTTGGTGGTGACCATCGCGGCAATGCTTCGCGCTCCTGCTGAGCCGTTACTTTCGCGATAAACTTCACGCACAAGGCTCAGTAATGCCACTCTCGTGGCGTCAGGCTTCCTGGGCTGCCGCCAGTATTTATAACTGCTGCGATGAACCCCAAACACGTTGCACACAACGGCAACAGGAAACCGCGCCCTGAGTTTCTCAACTAATGAGAATTGTTCAGGGAGTCTGACATCAAGAGCGCGGTAGCCTTTTTTAATATATCCCTTTCTATTTCAACGCGTTGAAGTCTTTTCTTTAGCTCGCGTATTTCAATCTGCTCAGGTGTCATGGGTGAAGCAGTGGGTGATTTTCCCGCTCGCTCTTCTTTCAGTTGTCGAACCCATTTGTCCATTGTGGATTTGCCGACGTTCATTGCCGTAGCAGCGGCGGCAACGGTGTAATGCTGATCGAGTACAAGCTGGGCAGCTTCGAGGCGAAACTCGGGGCTAAAATTGCGTCTGTTACGTCCGGTCATAATGTCACCTGTTTTTACTGTGAGGTGATGATATCACCTCTATTCAGGTGGCCAAATTCAGTGTGCCACTACACTATGACTGAATCCCATGCAACCTAATCAGTGGTAGAAAGGTCCAGACTACCAAGTTTTCCTTGTTCATATTTCCCTTCTTGATAAATAGTAAAAAGGCTGTTTCGCCTATCAAGTCTGATCAATGAGCTCAAGTTCAGAATCAGGTAGTCGTTTTCCCATGCATTGGAGCTCATTTAATTTCTCGTTGAAGCTTGCCAACTCCTGCTTGGAGAATACGATATTGGTTGCACCAAGGTTTTCATAAAGATGCTTTTCCTTACTAGTGCCAGGTATAGGGATAATCCACGTCTTTTGTGCAAGCAACCAAGCAAGTGCAATCTGTCCAAGCGTGGCCTTTTTGAGAACAGCATACTCTGTAAGGAGGCTAATAAAAGCATAGTTTGAACGCATAGAATCTGGCGAAAACCGTGTACAGTCTGCCCTTATGTCCGTTTTCTCATCAAAACGTCTATCTTGAGAAATTTTACCGGTCAGGAAACCTTGACCAAGGGGTGCCCAGGGAATAAAACCTATTCCAAGTTCTTCACAGACGGGCAATACATCCTTTTCCCATAACCTCGCCCATATAGAATATTCATTTTGGATGGCGGTAACAGGATGAATACTATGAGCGCGTCTGATAGTCGCAGCACTGGCTTCTGAAAGCCCATAATGAAGAATTTTCCCTTCTTCAACGAGTTCTTTCAGTGCCTCAACAACCTCTTCAATAGGTATTGTCGGATCTACACGATGCTGATAATACAAATCCAAATGGTCAGTACGTAAGCGCGTTAATGATTCCTCGACTACTTTTTTGATGTGCTTGGGATTGCTGTTTAAACCAGGATAATTTTCAAGTGTGTACCCAAATTTTGTAGCAACTACGACGCGATCACGAAATGGCTGGATGGCCTCGCCCACAATTTTTTCATTTTCACGTTTGCCATAAACTTCCGCTGTATCAAAAAATGTCACTCCTCGATCATATGCTTCGCGGATCACTTTTATAGCCTGAGATTTATCTGTGGCAGGCCCGTAGCATTGGCTGACATTCATACAGCCGAAACCCAGTTCTGATACCTTCAGGCCGCTTCTGCCAAGTTCACGAGTTTTCATGATTACCTCAATTTGGTTGTTCTAAATTCTTTTAAATAATTGAAAGTGCATCTCTTAAGAAGAATGAAACAATTTCAAATCTATGCAGATATAAAAGTTTAGAATAGTGACTGGATAAAACTATGGCTAAATAGCAATAAGATTTATGAGGTAAATTAATTAATTGACGCCGATGGATACGGACAATTTAAAATAAGAACTGCGGCCATCAGAGGTACGAAAAAGATTATCGCGAGAGCTAGAACTGTCATCATCAGTAGCACGCCGGCCAGCGTTAGCTTCAGGGCTTTGCGTATCATTGCGCGGCGCAAACTATTTTAGATGCGTTAACGGGCACATTATTGAAACTTTTTTCACTAACTAAAATAAAATAGTGAGTAGATTAACGTCAACTGTCATTAAATTTTCTCATATCGGTTATCACAGAAAGACCCTTCTTAAATGTCATGCCGTTCATTAAAGTTACCTTTCACGGCTTAGCCCACCTAGGCCTCTACAATATTTCGTTGAGTGTTTTATTTCTTTTTGAAGCCCACTGTAGAACAGGAAGATTTTTATGCATTGCGCTTTGAAACGGTTACTCATCGCGGCAGATATAGGTTTCCTGATGCCACGTCTACATGCGGCTGAAGAAAAACTCACCCCCCTGTTGCAAATCGATAGTGGGGAGCTAAGAAGTATTGAACAGGAAAACATGAATGCCTACCTTGGCATACCCTACGCAAAACCGCCCGTTGGTAGTCTGCGTTGGATGCCACCGCAAAAAAATACACCTTGGAAAATGCCCTATAGCGCAACAAAGTTCGGAAATTTTTGTGCTCAAAATGCCGAGCTTGGCGTATTTGGTAAAGCGGGTGGGAGTGAAGACTACCTCTATCTAAATGTTTATCGCAGCAAAGATGTAAAAGGGTGCGATAAGAAACTGCCAGTTCTTTTCTGGATCCACGGAGGCAGTTTATGGGTGGGTACCAGCAATGATTATGATCCCAGTATGAATTCGCCGAAAGAACGACTCCGTCATATTTAAAACCGACCACATTCTTTTTAGGAGCTGCCCATGCCTCTGAACTGGCCTACCTTTTCCCAGGATTTCATGGTGGTAATGGCTTGCCTGTGAAGCTGCACGCCCTGCAAACAAAACTTGCGGAGCAGAGCTGGCGCGTTGACGTCAGGCAACTCAACATGGCCGCGATACAACAAATCTGAAGATAACTATATGCGTCTGATATTGCCCGCTGCGGAGATGGGATCTGGCAATTTCAACGAGACTCATTATTGTGCTTTCTGGGGTCAAGCTGGAATTTATTGAGAATTTCAATGCATGAACTGAGAGCTAAAGCCAAATAACATTGCCACTTCGTCGGAACATGCAAGTTGGAGCGGTGTAGTTCGTTAGTACTCAAACAGGTAGGAAATTTATGACCCATAATGTGAATATAGAAGGCAAAGTCATCGTTATTACCGGAGCAAGCAGTGGGCTGGGTGAAGCCACTGCGAGACTGTTGGCCTTAAATGGGGCTAGTCTGGTACTGGCGGCCCGAAGAGAAGATCGCATTCAGGTTCTGGCGGATGAATTAAAGAAAACCAACGGAAAGATCATCGCAGTTAAGACAGATGTGACTCAGTGCGATCAGGTGCAGCGCCTTGTCGATACGGCGGTCAATAAGTTTGGCCAGGTTGACGTCATCATCAATAACGCGGGCGTCATGCCGCTTTCACTGTTAGAAAAATGCGAAGTGAAAGAGTGGGACCAGATGATTGATATCAATATTAAAGGCGTTCTGTACGGGATTGCGGCAGTGCTTCCCTACATGAAATCGCGTAAAAGCGGTCATATTATTAATGTGGCCTCGACGGCGGGCCATCGTGTCATGCCGACATCCTCAGTGTATTCCGCAACGAAATATGCCGTCAGAGTTTTGTCAGAAGGGCTGCGTCAGGAAGTCACGCCTTACAATATCCGCACAACGATCATTTCTCCCGGGGCAAGTTCTACTGGCCTGTTAGACGGGATCAGTGACGGTAATTTGCAGGATACCATCAGGAAAAGCGCATCTGCTTTTTCATTGCCGCCTGAGGCCTTTGCCAAAATGGTTCTGTTTGCGATTGAGCAGCCTGATGAAGTTGATGTTAACGAAATCCTGTTCCGCCCAACCTCGCAGGAAAAGTAGCGGTTCACTTTTTTGAGAACGCAAACCCCTCCCCCCGATGTGTAAAAGCCGGGGAGCATTCGCTACGCACACCCTCTTTATTTAGGCCGCCAAGAGTACATTGCCCGAAAAGTCAGAGAGAATCTGGAGAAATCAATGCCCTATCCCAGCCATGCAACGCCATCATTAGCTGCGTCCACCTCTAGCGTGAGTCATACCAGAGCTTTTTTCCTCAGTATTAGCTTACTGACTGCAGCGATCATTTCAGCACCGGTTAGTGCTAATACTAAAATGCAGCCGGCTCCCCCGGCTCCCATCGTCAATAGTGACAATCACATTCTTAATGCTCGTGATGTGCAGATCATTTTTGTTGATTTACAGCCAGAGCTGATTAAAGGAAGTCAGACGGTAAAACCTGAAGCACTGGCGGGCAATGCCGCCATTCTGGCTAAAGTCGCCAGCCTGACGCACGTCCCAGTGACGTTTTCAATCGTGCCGGTTCAGGGAGAGGCTGGCCACAATATTCCAGAACTGAGCCAGTACGCCACGGTTAACAATACCGTGCCGCGAGTTATGGCTGGAACGTTTATGGAACCCCGACTGGTTTCTGCTCTTGCATCTCATCACCGTAAAACGCTGGTTATTTCTGGCTTCGCGACGGAAGTCGCCGTGCTTCAGACGGCGCTGGATGCACGCAAGGCCGGATATACGGTGTATGTTGCGATGGACGCGACGGGCAGCCGCTCGGGCCGCACGGAAAGTGCGGCGATGCAGCAGATGGAAATGGCGGGTGCCATACCGACATCTGTACTGGCGGTTGCTGCACAGCTTGCCCCTAATTTTTCTAAAAAGCCGGGTTCAGATGTTCTGGCCACATTTGATTCACTCAGTTCCCCTTAAGCGATAATCACAGTCATTACCCTTCGCGGTTTGCCTAAAACCGCTATGCGAATACCCATGTAATCCGAAAGTTATAAGTAAGGAGTATCTAAGATGAAATATCGCAAGCTAGGTAAAACCGGCACTGCCGTATCAGAGCTGGCACTGGGTACGATGTATTTTGGTGAAGAAACCAATGAAACCGATGCGTTTGCCATTCTTGATACATTTACCGACGCAGGCGGCAGCCTGATTGATACCTCAAACGTATACGTCAACGGAAAGTCCGAGGAGGTGCTTGGCCGCTGGCTGGCGGCCCGACCTGCTGAAGTTACAGACCGGCTGGTGATCGCCACTAAAGGCCGCTTCAGCGCCAGCTCCGACGTCAATGACTCCGGGCTGTCACGCCGTCATCTGCAGCGCTCACTGGAAGGTTCATTGAAGCGTCTTGGTTTGGAACAGGTTGACCTTTATCAGCTTCACGCCTCTGACATGGAGACACCCGTTGAGGAAACGCTCCTTTTTCTCAACGATGCCGTACAATCAGGCAAAATTAACTACATCGGCCTGTCTAACTTTACCGCCTGGCAACTCCAGTTGATGATTTCGACCGCTAAAGAGATGGGGTTGTACCTGCCTGTATCGCTCCAACCCCAGTACAGCCTGCTGTCGAGGGAGATTGAATGGGAAATCGTGCCTGCGGCACTTTATAACGGGATCGGTCTGTTGCCATGGTCTCCGCTGGCTGGCGGCTTCCTCGCCGGAAAATATCAGCGTGGTGGCGTTCCGGCTGCGGATACGCGTGCAGGCTCGAACAAAGCACTCTATCAGTTTGTGTCCGGTGAGTATGCGGAATCTGAACGTAACTGGGCAACCATCAATCTGGTCAATCAAATTGCGCAGGAAATGGGCGTTTCATCAGCACAGGTTTCACTGCGCTGGCTGGCCGAGCGACCGGGCGTTATTGCCCCAATTTGCGGCGCACGTACCGTTAATCAACTAAAAGATAATCTGGGAATGGTGAACGTTACGCTGAGCGACGTGGCAATGCATATGCTGGATGAGGTCAGCAAACCGGTTTCAGGTGGCTATCCCTACGGTGAGTTTGGTCAGTGGCAGCGTGAACGCTGGATGCAGGATGGTTCGCCGGAGCCCATACCCGTGGTAACAGCCGGTTCATCGCATCCGTTAGGAAACAAATGACCGCGCTACTAAAAACACGCTGATAACCCACCGTTGGTCCCTTTAGTTGGGGCCAACGGATCAGCACTTCGTCCTATATTTGCTTTCGACGACCTCTAGGCCATATCAGATATCAATCGGGAATAAGCAAAAAATGAAAACCTTTGTCAGTATTGGCACCGGCCCGGGTATCGGTTTTGCTACCGCAGAACGCTTTGCCCGTGAAGGATTTCGAATCATCCTTACCGCACGCAACCTGGAACGTACCACCGGGCTCGCTCAGCGCTTCAGGCGCAAGGCTTTGATGCGGAAGTCTACGCCCTCGACGCCACTGACGCTGATAAAGTTGTCGCTTTAATCGCGGAGATAGAAGCCAGCCATCGTGCTGTGGATGTGCTGCATTACAACGCGGCGAGCTTGCGCAAGGCGACGCTTGCCGTTCAGCCTGTGGAAACCTTCAACAGCGATCTGGCCGTGAATATCGGCGGTGCAATGGCAGCCGCTCAGGCCGTCATGGCTACAATGTCAGCGCGTCAGTCAGGCTCAATTCTTCTGACTGACGGTACGTTAGGTATTAACCCCAGCCCTGGGCATCTGTCACTGAGCATCGGTAAAGCGGGTATTCGCGCACTGACGTTAGGCCTGTTCGATGCCACCAAGGAAAAGGGAGTCCATGTCGCAACGGTTACGGTCGGTGCCTATTATGTACAGCTGGACTCCGGAGAAGCTTCAGAGATTGCTGAAGAGTTTTGGAAATTGCATATTCAGAAGGATAACTGGACAGCTGAAACGATCTATTCCCCTTCAGCAGAATAGACGCACGAGATACTCAGCTTCCAGCATGCCCAGCAGAAAATGGCGATGGGACACGCATCCCGCCAGCGGCAGTAACAGAATTGCCGCTGGCGGGTATTACCGATTTACGTTCTGTTAGTTGTTCATTGCCGGACGAATGCGAAACAGAATTAATGCCGCCGCACAGATAAGCGTGACTGCGCTACCAATGATGGCGCCGTATGCGCCGGTGCGATCAATAAGGAAACCCCCCATGCCTGCACCGACCGTAACAGCCAATTGAATGGCTGCAACCTGCAATCCACCGCCACTTTCGGTCTCGTCCGGTACTGCGCGAGTCAGCCAGGTTGTCCAAGCAACGGGCACGGCACCAAACAGAAAGCCCCACACCACGACTAACAGAGCAACAATGATGGTCGACTGTCCGATCACCACCAGTGCAAAGGCCAGAGCAGACATACACAAGGGCATCAGTGCCAGAGTCATGCGCAGGCTACGTGCCAGCATCATCCCGGCAAAAGATGTTCCGGCAATATTGGCGACACCGAAGCAGAACAACAGTGTCGATACGCCATTAACGCCAAAGCCGGCGGCCTGTTCTAGGAATGGTCGAAGGTAAGTGAAGAAGGCAAAATGTCCGCCGAACACTAATGCCATACCCAGCATACCTGCACCAATTTGCGGCCTTTTCAGCAGGCTGAAAAGTGTGCCTAAACTGGATTGGCTGCGGGGCTGCATCTGTGGCAGCACCCGCCATTGCCAGACTAATCCCACCACACCTAATAATGCAGCTGCATCAAATACGCCGCGCCAGCCGATCAAGCCACCGAGCCAGGTACCCAGGGGAGCCGCTATGGCCATTGCAATCGACACCCCGCCAAAGATGATTGAAAGTGCGCGCGGAATGCTGGCTTCAGGGACCAACCGCATCGCGATGGCCGCCGCCATTGACCAAAAGCCACCGAGCGAAACTCCCAGTAAAACGCGACCGGCAATTAAGGTGGGGTAGCTCGACGAAATGCTGACCAAGGTATTGGATACGATATAAATTAGCGTAAACATCAACAACACCAGACGGCGATCAAGCCGACGGGTTGCCGCTGCAATAAACAGGCTGGCTATCATCCCCACGACCGACGTAGCCGTAACGGCTTGACCCGCCATGCCTTCTGACACATTGAGCGCCGAGGCAATCGGCGTCAGCAGGCTTATAGGCAATAGTTCCGCCGTGACAAGACACACCACGCTAAATGACAGAGAAAATACGGCACTCCATTGCGCATTTGATGGGGCTAATGTCTTTTCTTTTATTATTGAGCTTTGACTCATAATTTACGTCTCTAATGGTTTTGCACTGAAATACGCGGCAGAGCAGTGTGAATAACAACGATCATTTTAAGGAATGCGGTGCCATCTAAGAAGTGTCATACTCAGATTACTGGTATGAGGTAAATTCATAATGAGCACCATAAACTTTAATGGCCTGTCTGTGTTTATCGTTGTTGCACGTGAACGAAGTTTTACCCGGGCAGCGGCGCACCTTGGTATTTCGCAGTCTGCAGTTAGCCATAGCATCAATGCGCTGGAAGAAAGTCTGGGAATGCGGCTGCTAACACGCACAACTCGGGGGGCTGCGCCGACAGAGGCTGGCGAACGGTTATTGTCTAATCTGACACCTTATTATGCCGGGATAGAAGCTGAGCTTTCAGCCTTAACAGCACTTTGCGAGAAACCCTCCGGCACGGTGCGGATCAGCACTCACGACCATGCTGCTACCACCATTATCTGGCCTAAATTGGGTCCGTTGCTGCGGAACTATCCTGATATTACCCTCGAGATCAATATTGATTATGGATTAATCGACATCGTCTCAGAACGTTATGATGCAGGTGTCCGAAACGGTGACCAGATAGCCAATGACATGATCGCGATGCGGATATCCCCCGATTATCGAATGTTAGTGGTCGGCTCGCCTGATTACTTTGCGCAGCATGACGCTCCAATGACTCCTCATGATTTGATAGCACATAATTGTGCCAATCTACGGCTTTCGACTCATGGCGGGATATATGCCTGGGAGTTTGAGAAAGACGGAAAATCCGTAAATGTGCAGGTGCCGGGACAGATGATTTTCAACACATCACCTCAACTCCTCACTGCTGCATTGGAAGGCTATGCTTTAGCGTATGCCCCTGAGGACTTGGTGGAGCCTTATATTAAAGCAGGCAAACTTGTTACCGCTCTCGAAGACTGGAGTCCACATTTTCCTGGCTATCATCTCTATTATCCAAGTCGACGCCACTCTCTGCCTGCCTTTCAACTGGTTCTCGATGCGTTACGTTATCAGGTGGGATAACGGATTACGTGAACACCCATCCAGTACCGACGTCGTCTGAAAACGCTTCAGACTCTGTTTGGATTGAGCACAAATTTCTCGCCGATAGCCCGACGCGCATACTCGCTAATGATATCGGGCCTGCGCAACTCGGTAAACGAAATCACACGCTTGTAGTTGATAGTGAAAGTCGTTTTGATTTCGTTCGCGATGCGTTGCTTCATTTCCCCTACTTCAGCAGGGGGAGCTTGTTGAGTGAAATGAATACTGCTCCCATCGCCCATTCCAGAACGAAGGCGAGGTTAAACCGCCTCTAGCCGTCTAAACCCATCAACTTGCTTGTGCATGCCAGAACCATACCGGCTATAGGTTGCTGCTGATTTATTCAGGACGACTTCATCGCGGCAAGGATCTTAATGAGACTCAGATTTAATGTTGTTCAGGATTGTTGATAACGGCATATTTTTCATGTTTACGCCCGAGCCAGATACTCATGCCCAGCCACAAACAGCTGAAAGGCACGGCGACAATCGCAATACCACTCAGACTTAAACCCGCAGCAATGAATCCGGCATAAGTCCAGCTTGCCAGTTGATCGCCCGCCCGATAGACAAATGTGTCGATAAAGTGTTTAGTTTTATAGCGATCTTCTCTGGAGACTGAGATGAACAATATCTCCCGTGCCGGGCGGGCGAGTGCATAGTTACTGACACGTCTGGCGACCTGAACGGCAATAAACAATGTTACCGAAGAATGGCTAATCAAGGCGGCAAAACCCAGGGCACTAATTAAAGGTAAGGCGCAAAGTGTAAAGGCCACTCCCAGCCATCCCAGTATTCTGCTGGTCAGTAGCAATTGAAACAGCAATGTAAATACGCTCACCCAGAAATCAATATTGGCGAAAAAGGCTGTTCTGCTGTTTCTATCGATGAAAACAGACTCGGCAATACTGGCCTGATGGAAGTAAAGAATGGTGGAGGTGGTGGAGTAAAAGAAAATAAACAGCGCAATAGAAAAGAGGTAAGGAGAGCGAAAAGTATGCGCCACTCCGGTAAAAATGCCACCGCCTATTGGCTGCTGCTTATGGCTGTGCGTGAAATTAATGCCCTGAAGATTATGAGCTTTAGCCAGACGCTGAGAAGCAAAGACCGCGCATTCAATTAACACCATGGCGATAAGTAACAGGCCATTCTGGCCGATCTTATCAACCAACCCTGAAGTTAATGATGATCCGGCCATCCCTCCCAATGTTGCACCTGTTGCCAGAAATCCAAAGAGACGCTTACTCTGCTCAGCAGTGAAAATATCAACGACGAATGACCAAAAAACCGAGACAACGAAGAGATTAAAGACCGAAACCCAGATAAAAAATATCTGTCCAATCCAGACATTCTGTTCAGGTGATGCGAATTTAAGTGCAGCAAGAAATATCAGCAGATGGAGTGAAAAGAAGCGATACGTCAGCTTGATAAATTGCTCCCGACTGCATCGCTTTACCAGCCAGGCGAAAAGAGGATTGACCAACAGCATGGCAAGCAGAGTACCCGTAAAGAGCCATGGGAGATTTTTTACGCCGCCTGCCACCCCGAGCTCATCACGAATGGGGCGCAGGATATAATAAGAGATAAAAAGGATAGAAATATAGAGCCATGACCAAAATAATAATCTGGCTTCGCATGTGGTTACGTGTGTAATATTAAATGTACTACGCGTAGCCTGAATGAGCCGAAAAAAACCAATTCTGTCAGTAGACAAAAGTCGCACCCTCCCTTATGGAAGTTTATTTCAGTCAGCCATTTATCGTAAAAAAATAGCTTTGATGTTACCCAATATATTGAATTATCGCTATGACGTTTAGCGGGCAAATGATATGAGTCAGATTCATAATTAAACTGGCAGGTTCAACCTCTGACCAATTAGAAACCATTGCATTAAATGTCTTTTAATGTCATCAACTGTAAAGAAATCTCAATTTTTATTAATGAAAGCTACTCATGTCTGTATTGCGTTTTTTAGCATAGCGCATATAAACTGACTGATATAACATCAGTTATGAATAGCCCGAACTGGAAAAGAGTTTTTATTTAAAATAAATTTACTTTCATACTGCTATTTAAAATGTGCGAGTTATTTAACTCATGCTATCGGGATGTCTGTATTTTAGGAGGTTGTATGATATTTATTAAACGCGCCAGGCGTTCCTTTGCGTTATTATTTGGTGCCCTTATATTTTCAACAACCAGTCATGCCGCAACGTCTGATGCAGCGCCATTCGGTAACGCTAAAACTCTCAGTGCACGTGATGCAACCCTGGCAGCGGCACGGTGGTCATCGACTGAATTCAATCAAATTATTAAAGCCGATGATCTTCATATTGCGCCCTTTCGGGAAGATGGTATGACCTATGGCACGCCGACATGGATTTGGTGTGTTGAGGTTGACGGTAATCTTTATGTCCGAGCATATAACGGACAACGCTCAAGCTGGTATCAAGCGGCCTTACGAGAAAAAGCGGGGAAAATTATCGCAGCCGGTATGACAAGAGAAGTCAGATTTGAACACGTTACGGGGGCTGTGAATGAACAAATCGATAATGCATATAAGGCCAAATATCAGGGCAGCCGCTACCTCGGCCATATGATCAGTGATGGCTCGAAAAATGCCACCATCAGAATTGTTCCCCTGAACCTGAAAAGTGCTGGCTGATAAATTTCCGCTGATATTTCTCTTCAAATACGGCACCGGTGAACTAAGTCATAGTATGGAGACAAGTGTAATGAACAATTCTGCCGACAGTCGCGCGATTGACAACAGCGATGACCAACCAAACGTCAACGCCCGGCGACGAAACTTGCTCAAAAGTGCGATGACAGCTGCACTTGTCGGCTCTGGAATGGGTGCAGCCTCTTTGATGGCGCCATCTGCCTCTGCGGCCAGCACACCCGCAAGATTAAAGAACCTCGTTGGTCCGATATCCACGAATAACACTATTCCAGCAGTGGGCTATGCCGTATACGCAAGCGATCAGCCAATGCGTGCATTTAAATTTCTTCGTCGTCCTGTTGGGCCAAAAGATGTCGCCATCGAAATACAGTATTGTGGCGTTTGCCATTCAGATATCCATACTGGCCTTGGTCATTGGGGACCACAAAAGCTGCCGCTTATCACTGGCCATGAATTGGCGGGCGTGGTCGTCGCCGTTGGCGGTTCGGTAAGTCGTTACCGTGTAGGTGATCGGGTTGGTGTGGGGTGCATGGTGGATTCCTGCGGCGTTTGCTCAGAGTGTACCGTTGGATTTGAACAGTTCTGTACCAAGGGAACCACCTGGACTTATGGCAGCCCGACCAGCGATCCCACAGGCGTCACACAGGGAGGATATTCAAACGTTGCCGTGGTGAAAGAGCATTTTGTTATTTCAGTACCGGATAACATCGAGCTAGCCGCCGCCGGTCCGATTATGTGCTCAGCAGTCACCGTCTACTCTCCTCTGCGTCACTGGGATGTGCGTCCCGACAGTAAGATTGGCATCGTCGGGTTAGGCGGTTTGGGGCATATTGCGGTCAAGCTGGCGAAAGCAATGGGAGCCAAGGTTATCGTCCTTACTACGTCGTCAGACAAAGTCGCTGATGCTAAAAAGTTTGGTGCCAGTGATGTCATCGTTAATTACGATAAAGCGTCAATGGATAAGTATTCCCGGAGCCTGGACTTTATTTTAGATACCGTTCCCTACAAACATGAGATGGATCCTCTGGTTAGCTTACTCAAACGCGATGCCACACTATGCCTAGTGGGTGTAGGTAAAGCAGACGAGCCCAATCAATTGGCGCCAATCACCAATGTACTTGCAAGAAATTCGTTTGCAGGTTCGTTAATTGGCAGTATTCGGGAAACGCAGGATGTCATCGATTTTTGTTCTCAGCATAATATTAGTCCTGAAGTTAATTTAATTCCTATTCAACAGATCAATAGTGCCTGGCGAGAGGTAATAGATAAAAAAGCACGTTATCGTTTCGTTATTGATATGACTTCACTGAAGAAAGAGATCTAAATTTAATAATTATTGCTGGTCATTAAGCAATTAGCTCCCCGTTTTTGTCAAAAACGACATTTTTAAAAATATTCATTAATCTGGAGATAATGATGGCTCGAATAACCTCTGCGGCACTCTTGATAACCGTAATGGCCAGCGCTTCAGCTATGGCTGACAATAATCCGTCTTCTCAGGATTCGGATAATAAAGCCGTAACTGAGAAAGTCTCCATCAGTAAAAATGGCTCCCGTCCCTGGCTTAAAGGCCCGGAACAAAACTTCACCGGAACCGTCCGCGTTGAACCGCTTTTCACTCAACCGCAATCGCCCGTTCGCACCACGGTTGGACAGGTTAATTTTGAGCCTGGCGCACGGAGTGCCTGGCATACGCATCCACTAGGGCAAACGCTGGTGATTACGTCTGGCTCGGGATGGACTCAGGAATGGGGTGGGGAGAGAAAAACAATCCATGCTGGCGACATCATCCATTGTCCGCCGGGGGTAAAGCATTGGCATGGCGCAACGGCGACCACGGGCATGACGCATCTGGCCATCCAGGAAGGTACGCCTGAAGGTAAAAATGTTGAGTGGATGGAAAAAGTCACAGATCAACAATACAACCGCGAACTGTAAGGGCATCGTTATGCGATTACATGCTTTAACACTCTGTTCACTGGCGCTTTTGCTTAGCGGTTGTGTTCACAATGCAAGTAACAATCAGCCCGTTCCATCATCCCCTTCATTGGCTGAACTGGGCGAGGCGTCGCCTGCGTTAGCGCACTACACACAAAAATACGTTGATGATGATTTATGGAAAAGAACGCAGCTTAGCCCACGCGATCGCAGCATTGTCACCTTAGCTGCGCTGATTGCCCGTAACGATCGTGTTGAATTGCCTTACCATCTCAACCTTGCACTCGATAATGGCGTAAAGCCGGGTGAGATTTCTGAGATTGTCGCGCATCTCGCGTTTTATAGTGGCTGGCCAAGTGCGACATCTGCCGCTGAAATTACGCGCTCGGTCTTTGCACAGCGAGGAATAACCCAAAGTCAGTTACCACCGGTGAATGTCACACTACTGGGTGTAGATGAAAAGGCAGAAACGGCAAGATCGACGCAGGTGGCCAGTAGCTTCAATAGCGTATCTTCTGGCACGGTAGAATTCACGGAGAAAGCCGTATTTGGTGATCTCTGGCGACGTCCGGGACTGACGCCACGCGATCGCAGCATGGTCACTGTGAGTGCGTTAATCACCAGTGGTCAGGTGGAGCAAATTGGCTACCATCTCAATCGCGCAATGGATAATGGCCTTACGCAACGCCAGGCATCAGAAATGCTGACCCAACTGGCATTTTATGCAGGATGGCCAAAAGTGTTCTCAGCTTTACCGGTTGCAAAAAAGGCATTTGAAGCCCGAAACAGTTAAAAAGCAGGCAGGTATTGAGCGCATCAATGCCTGTCTGTTCAGGCCCGATACCGCAAAGCTTCAACCACGAGAGAGAACGCTTTTGACGCGTTACGACGGTTAGGATAGTAAATATGAAGTCCTTCCCAGTAAGGCGTCCACTCTTCCATTACGTTGATTAGCTGTCCTGATTTGATAAATGGCGCGGCCAGTTCTTCTGGTACGTGAGCCAATCCAAATCCGGCGACAGCAGCATTCACGATCTGAAAAACACTGTGAAAAATTATTTGCCCTTCAACCCTGGCCGTCACTTCCCTCCCATCTTTCTCAAATTCCCAGACATAAAAGCCGCCATGTGTTGGCAGACGCAAATTAATGCAGCAGTGCTTGAGTAAATCCGACGGAGAGGTAGGTATAGATTTGCCTGCAAAATAATCCGGAGAACCCACCACCAGAAAACGCAAGTCGGGACCGATGCGCGATGAAATCATACCATTCGCTAACTGCCCGCCCAACCTTACTCCGGCGTCATAACGTTTCTCCACGATATCAGTGAGACCGTAATCATTGACGAACTCAATGTTGATATCGGGATAGGTACGCAGCAAGGGGGACAGTTTTGGCCAGAGAATGGTTTCAATCGCAAAATCCGTTGCTGAGATACGAATAGTTCCTGCTGGTTTCTCTTTTAAATCATGAAGAACGGCCAATTCACTGAAGATGTCATCAAACTTAGGCGCGAGGCTGGCAAGCAACTGTTCACCAATCTCAGTGGGTGAGACGCTTCGTGTGGTCCGGGTCAGCAAACGTACACCCATTTTCGCTTCGAGCGATCGCATGGTGTGACTCAGTGCAGACTGAGATACACCCAGCTGCGCAGCTGCTCGGGTGAAACTTTGTTCACGCGCCACGGTGACGAATGCGACTAAATCGTTGAGGTTATCGCGGGCCATCTTTCGTTACTCCTGCGCCAAAAGGAATGCGATTTAACACCATATTTCTAAACGTGTCCATGAATCAGATAAACGACGATAAAAGTTATTGGTGAAGATTCTTCATGACCGCATTCCGATCCCGGTGCTAATCACTTTGCGTGATTACCGCTACCTTTATGATGAAATCGTTAGCTCCCGACGTTTGAAAGATTGTTGAAAGGAACGTGAATGAAAGCATTGTTAATGGGTTTGTCGATATCATTCTGCGCCGCAATGGCACCGGTGTCTGAGAGACTGGCGGAACAAAAATCGCTGAAAGAAGTGATCAAACCAGTCATCAATAATGACTGGAAAATGGAAGTGATCACCAATGAACTTAATTATCCCTGGAATATTGAAGTTGCTGGCGATCAGCTCATTGTGACTGAAGCGGCAGGAAATATTGTCATGCTGCAGCAGGGAAAACTTCAACGTTACGCGGTAAAGACATCTGACCCCGTCGTTAATGAGGGCGGTGCAGGATTATTGGGAATGGCGCTTGCCAGGGATTTCACCACGAGCGGTGTAGCCTGGCTCTATCATACCTATCGCTCAGATTCGGCGCTTTTCAATAAAGTGATCAAGGTTCATTTCGACGGAAAACAATGGCAGGAAACGGATGTGCTGGTATCACGCATCCCCGGGCATCGTCTGTATAACGGTGGAAGAATTGCCATTGGCCCTGACGGCAACCTCTACGTCACGACTGGCTGGACTGAAACTGAAGAGCGCCCACAGGATTTACAGAGCCTTGCTGGCAAAGTGCTAAGAATGACCCTTGATGGTAAACCTCCAGGAAATAATCCCGTCGGCGGTTCACTCATTTATTCCTGGGGACACCGCAATCCCCAGGGACTGGCGTGGAACCCACGCGGCGAGCTTTTCGTTACAGAACACGGTCAACTCACACACGATGAAATTAATCTGGTTACACCGGGCAGTAACTATGGATGGCCAGTGATACAAGGTGATGAGGAACATGCGGGTATGAAAAAGGCCTGGCTCAATTCGGGCAAGCACACCTGGGCACCCTCCGGCGCGACCTATGTAGGAGAGGAACTGTTGGTTGCTACGCTTGGTGCGAAAGGCTTGTATGCCTATGACAGAGATAACCGCAATTTAAAGCAAATTTTCAGTTCCGGCGATCGCTTGCGGGATGTTACAGCAGTTAATGATGATATCTACGTCATAACGACCAATCGCTCTCCCAGGGCTGCGGGACCTTCTGTGGATCGATTGATTAAACTTACGTTGGTTCGTTAAACCATTATGAAGAAAACGAATTCACAGTTATGAGAATCCTTCATGATTCCATCCCATGGTTGATGGGTAATCATCATAATCCTGTAGTGCTAATATCAATCACTCAGAATCCAGTTAATCAGGGAGCCAATTATGCCTCATGTCATTGTTAAAATTGTCGGACAGTCTGAAGAGAGTAAACAACGGATTTCTGAAAAATTAACGCAGACCCTTACTGATACGCTGAGCATAGATGAACAATTTGTTTCTATTTCGATTGAAGATATCGTCAAAGAGAACTGGGTAGAGGATGTGTACAAACCAGATATTCTGGAGAAGAGTGATTCTCTCTATAAAAAACCTGGCTACGACCCTCTTTAATGATAATGGCCTAAGAAAGACATTACTCATTTAATTAACTCTGCATAAATTACATTCTTTTCACAATGATGACGCACATTGTCGATGACATGTGTTGTCGGCTTCTTATACGTTGAAGACAGGAAAAAACAATGAGCTTTTCATTTAAAGATCAGGTTGCACTGATTACCGGTGCAGCTTCCGGAATGGGACTGGCAACAGCCAACGCTTTCGCAGCAGCGGGTGCTTCGGTTGTCATGGCTGATATAAGCGAAGAAGCGGTAAAGGCAGCCGCCGCTGCGTTAAACGATGCGGGTTACAAAGCGCTGGGTATTCGCTGTGATGTTGCCAATATTGATGAAGTTAAAGCCATGGTCGATCAGGCCGTTGCGACGTTTGGCCGCATCGATGTTGCATTTAATAATGCAGGCGTGCAAAGCCCGGTAGCAGAAACTGCCCTTGCAGACCCGGAAGATTACGACTTTGTTATGGATGTGAATCTTCGCGGTATCTGGAACTGCATGAAGTACGAACTTATTCAGATGAAGAAGCAAGGCAGCGGTGCAATCGTTAACAATTCATCGTTGGGTGGTCTGGTCGGCATTGCCGAGCGTGGTATCTACCACGCCTCAAAACATGGTGTAGTCGGTCTGACCAAAAGCGCCGGTTTAGAATATGCGCCACAAAATATCCGCGTAAACGCCATCTGTCCCGGCATCATTGAAACCCCGATGGTTTCAGGCATGCTGGAAAGCCAGCCTGAAGCCATGGCTGAATTAATGAAAGATGTACCGATAAAACGACTGGGGCGTGCAGAAGAAATTGCAGATGCCGTGCTGTGGTTATGCAGTCCAGCTTCCAGCTTTGTCATTGGTCATGCATTGCCCGTCGATGGTGGCTATACAGTGCGTTAATTTGAAAAAGGTTCGCTTCTTTATTGAGGCGAACCTTTCACTTTCTAAAAATATCCTCGCAAGCCTGAAGCGAATTAATAACACAATACCTGTAAGTAACGTTAATAAAAGGATATTAAAAAATGGTTACGACAAAAAAGTCTGGGGCCGCTAAGGTCGTTACGATAATTCTGGCAATTATTGTGATTGCTGTGGGCATATTTATGCTGGCAGGCGGTATTTATTTAATCAGTCTTGATGGTTCCTGGTACTTTGCGCCAACAGGGTTAGTGATCGCTGTTTCAGGTGTGCTACTGGGCATGCGGCGACCTTCAGGTGCGGCACTTTATCTCTTTGCACTGATCGCGAGTGTCCTGTGGTCTGTCTGGGAGGTCGGCTTTACTTTTTGGCCACTGATCTCTCGTCTCTTTGCGCTGTCAGTATTAGCGTTATTTATTATGTTGAGCGTTCCTCTTCTCAACTTTAAACATCGCACACCGCCAAAAAAGGTTTCTTTCAGTGCTGCTGGCATTATTTTCATTGTCTTAATTGCTGCAGGCTGGAAGGCATTCATACCGCAACCGCTTGTCATGGAAGCATCGCCACCTCAGCCTGTTATGGGTAAAGCCTCTGGTGCTGAACCGGGTGCTGAGTGGCTGCATTATGGTCGAACGCCTGCAGGAACACGCTTTGCTGATGCCGACCAGATTACGCCAGAGAATGTATCTAGGCTGAATGTTGCATGGACATATCGCACGGGTGAGATCCCGAAGGGTCCCCAAGCGCATGTTGTCACCCCGTTGTTTGCTAATGGCATGCTTTACGGTTGTACGCATTCGAGCCAGATATTTGCGCTCAATGCAGAAACCGGTAAGGAAATATGGCATTACAATCCACATGCCAGCGGCAATTTTTTCCCACGCTGTCGTGGCGTCGCTTTCTACGATGCATCAACCGACCCCGTTGCCACATCTCAAGGTATTGACATTGCTGCCGTTTGCCGCCGCCGCGTTATTTCAACCACAGTTGATGCACGTATTGTCGCGCTGGATGCGCAAACGGGTAAACCCTGTGAAGACTTTGGTGAACACGGCATTGTTGACTTACACACCGGTATGGGAACGTTCAAACCCGGATTTTATTTCCCCACTGCTGCACCGACGGTGGTACGCAACCTGGTCGTGGTAGGCGGTCTGGTTCAGGATAATCACGAGACGGGTGAACCTTCTGGCGTTATCCGTGCCTTTGATGTGCATTCAGGCAAGCTGGTATGGGCGTGGGATCTTGGTAATCCCGCCATTACCGCCCTTCCGCCTCAAGGTGAAGGCTACACGCCTGGAACGCCGAATGTCTGGTCGACCCCCGCTTATGACGACAAACTCGGGTTGATTTATCTTCCGACTGGAAATGCCACACCCGATTTCTGGGGCGGTCACCGCACACCTGCGGCTGATAAATATTCTTCTTCAGTAGTAGCTCTGGACATCACAACAGGTCGTGAGCGCTGGCATTTCCAGACTGTTCACCATGATCGCTGGGATTACGACGTACCTTCGCAGCCTGCACTTTATGATGTGCCTGATGGAAAAGGCGGCACGACTCCGGCGTTGATACAGACGACCAAACGCGGTGAGATATTCATGTTAGATCGCCGTACAGGGGTTCCTATTGCAAAAGTTGAAGAACGTCCCGTTCCCCAGGGCGGCGTCAGCGATGATCGTAGCTCACCGACTCAGCCTTACTCTGTGGGTATGCCTTCCATCGGTACAGAGCCACTGAAAGAATCCCGTATGTGGGGAATGACGCCGCTGGATCAGCTGGTCTGTCGCATTGAATTTCGTCAAGCGCGGTATGAAGGCGAGTTCACCCCGCCATCCGAAAAAACCTCAATTTTCTTCCCTGGCTGGGCGGGCGGCATGAACTGGGGTTCATCTTCCATCGCCGAGAACCGGGGTTACCTGCTGGTGAATGATTCGCGCATGGCAGTGTTGAATCGTTTGGTTCGTCGCCAGCAATATGATGCTACCGTTAAGGGCGACGGCACGCATGATGGCGGTGCACCTCAATATGGTACGCCATGGGGTGTTGAGCAGTCGCGCTTCCTGTCCCCGTTAGGTATTCCCTGCCAGGAACCGCCATACGGAACCTTAACGGCTATCGATCTCGCGACCAGAAAGATTGTCTGGTCAGTACCGATGGGTACGGTCGAGGATACTGGACCGCTAGGGATCGCAATGCATTTGCCGCTCCCCGTTGGCTTACCCACCCTCGGTGGACCTGTTTCAACTGCTTCAGGGCTGGTCTTCATGGCGGGTACGCAAGATTACTACATCCGCGCTTTGGACATCAAAACGGGCAAGGAGCTGTGGAAAGGACGTTTGCCTGTGGGAGGAGAAACTACACCAATGACCTATACCGCCCAAAATGGTCGTCAGTACGTGGTAATCAGTGCCGGAGGGAATCGCACAACACCTATCAGGGGGGACTACATCATTGCCTTTGCACTCCCTTAACATGACTAATGCCCTTAACGCCCGCTGAATGGCGGGCTTTTTGGTGATTTTTTTAAGAGATATTCGTTATGCAAAGTGAGTCTATGCAGTCTGATGAATCAATAAGTTTTATGCGGATGCTAATGACATTGATGCTGGTTGTCTTGGCCGGTTTTTTAATTATCGGCATCGCACTACCGGTACTTCCCCGTTACGTTCATTACCAACTGGGATTTGGAACCTTTGCTGTTGGTTTGGTGACGGGCGTGCAGTTCGCCGCATCTTTGTGTACCCGCTTTGCAGCGGGTCGTTATGCCGATCAGTACGGTGGTTGCCGATCCATTTATCTTGGCCTGATTATGGCGATTGTAGGTGGCGTGTTTTATCTGGTCTCAATCCCTTTTACTGCACAGCCTGCCCTGGCTATTACGCTGGTATTACTAGGAAGAGCCGTTGTAGGTGGAGCTGAAAGTTTCATTATTACGGGCGGAATGACGCTCGGACTGGCGCTGGCAGGCGGTAAACAAACTGGCCGGGTGATTGCCTGGGTGGGGACGGCCATGTTCGCCGCTTTTGCCCTTGGCGCGCCATTAGGAACATTTATCTTTGATCACTCTGGTTTTATTGCCATTGCCGTGACAACGGTAGTTCTGCCGTTTGCCGCGATGGCCATGGTACGCGTTCTTCCTGAACGAGTAGCGCCCTCAAATCAAAAAGGAACGCTTTCACAGGCGTTGTCTTCAGTATGGTTACCAGGTTTGGGGGCTGCCTTTAATGGCGTGGGTTACGCCGCCTTGCTGTCATTTTCGGTACTGCTGTATTCCCAGAAAGGTTGGGGGATGGGTTGGTTACCCATCACGGCGTTTGCTGCTGCATTGATCGCTGCACGACTGTTTATGGGACAGCTTATCGATCGTTCTGGTGGCACTCTGGTCGGTGTTTTATTTTCTCTGGTGACCGCTGTTGGTCAGGGACTGCTGTGGGCAGCACCTTCGCCGTGGATTGCAGCAGCAGGCGCAGCGCTGACAGGTGCCGGTTGGGCCATGGTTTATCCCGCATTTGGTTCTGAAGCAGTTAAACGTTTAGGTGGCTCGAACAAAGGCGTGGCGATGGCGACTTACTCCGCATTCCCTGATCTTGCCATTGGATTGACCAGCCCCCTCTTAGGTCTGGTGGTGCCGGCCGGTCAAATGAACATGGCATTTTTATGGAGTGCCATTCTGGTGTTACTTGCAGTGCCTGTTGCACTGCTCGCAGCGAAGAAGTGAACTGTGTTATAGGCCAGAATCACACAAATTATTGGTGAGTAATTCTCATATATGCATTCAGCATTAGAGGGTTAATCGCGAGTAATCTTTTAGGCATACTGGTATCCCAATTTTGCAGTAGACAGTACCGAGCTGAAAGTAATCTTTCTTTCCAGGGCAAAAGCCCTGACATGCCGAATCATCTGCGTATCAAAAATGATTACTTCAAATTTTAAGGAAATGAAATGACTACAATTTTCAAAGCGGGTTCACAGGCATCAATGGTTGGTCCTGCAGACTGGTTTACTGGCACCGTACGTATTGACCCGATGTTTGCCACCGATGAAAACGCACGAGCCAGTGCTGGTCACGTAACGTTTGAACCAGGCGCACGTACAGCGTGGCATACCCATCCACTGGGACAGCGTTTGATTGTGACTTCAGGTTTTGGTTACGTGCAAACCTGGGGCGAGCCTGCACGTGAAATCCGAGCGGGTGACGTGGTTTGCATTCCTGCACATGAAAAACACTGGCACGGTGCCAGCGCGACAACCGCAATGACCCATATTGCCATTCAGGAAGCACAAGATGGCAGCGTCGTTGAGTGGCTGGAGAAAGTCACCGATGAGCAATATGGGGACACTAAATGAGCAATAACATCAACGGAAAAGTCATTGTCATTACAGGTGCCAGCAGCGGACTGGGTGAATGCACTGCACGTACCTTAAGCGCAAAAGGCGCGATTGTTGTTCTTGGGGCACGACGAATTGATCGTCTTGAAAAATTAGTCCATGACATTGAGAGCGGGGGTGGCAGAGCGCTTGCAGTTGCCACCGATGTCACAGATAAGTCTCAGGTTGAGAACTTGATGAAAGCAGCGGTCGATAAGTTTGGCCGGATTGATGTCCTTCTCAATAATGCCGGATTGATGCAGCAGTCCATGCTGGAAAGCCTGAAGGTAAATGAGTGGGATAATATGATAGACATCAACATTAAAGGGACGCTTTATGGTATTGCCGCTGTTCTTCCTGTCATGAAAGAACAGAAGTTTGGCCATATCATTAATGTCTCTTCGATTGCGGGTCATAAAGTGACACCTGCTGGCGTGATTTACTGCGCGACTAAGCATGCTGTTCGCGTCATTAGCGAAGGGCTGCGTTCCGAGGTGAAACCCTATAATCTACGCACCACGATTATTTCTCCAGGCGCGGTAGATACTGAGCTGACGAACCATATCACTGAAGAAGGTGTCGCTGGACAAATCAAGCAATTCTATGACGAGCATGCCCTTCCTCCGTCCTCGTTTGCGAGTGCTGTAGAGTTCGCGATTACTCAGCCAGAGAATATCGATATCAACGAAATTCTTTTCCGACCTACCAGTCAAGAGATGTAATTCAATCCACATGAGCCCAAATGTTTATTTCGGGCTCTTTTTTTCTAATTTAGGATTATTTGACGGTGAAATTGCCTCCCCGTTATTTAATGCTGTGAAGGAGGAAAGATGAAGACGCGTATTTTAGGAAAATCGAACTTAAAAGTTTCACCAATTGGTTTAGGGTGTATGGGATTCTCCCAAAGTTATCCCCCCTATATATCTGACGCAGATGCCATCAAATTTATTCGCACCGCATATGAAAAAGAAGTGACATTTTTTGACACTGCGGAAGTCTATGGCCCCTATATTAATGAAGTTTTACTGGGGAAAGCATTAGCGCCTTTTCGCAATGAGGTCGTGATCGCATCCAAATTTGGATTTGATTTAGCTAAAGGCAACGATACAGATGGCCCTAATGGTCGCGCAGTGGGCCTTTCCAGCCGACCGGAGTCAATACGTGCGGCAGTCGAAGGTTCATTACAGCGCCTGGGGACTTGTAAGCACACCCGTTTTAGTTCCACGCACTTTTTGAGATTTCCGTATTTTCGGCCATCAGCCTGTACTCTTCC
>NZ_MRWD01000046.1 GCF_002093625.1 Rouxiella silvae
CTAATAAAATAATAACAAGGCAGTACATTAATAGACAATAACTCATCTTAATACTGCACTTTGGTGCGTTTTTATTAAACCCTCCCCCCGACAGCAGACATGGTCAATCTTTTACTCTTCTTCCGCTTGGCTGTTGCGGTTCCTGTCACTCGTGAGCAGTGCAAAGGAAGATGAATTTATTTTATGTGCATATTGCACTTACTTTAGGGGTGTGTCATCTTATATCTGTGTATTATGCACACATATCTTATCATTTGGAGCACTATGAAGATTCAAATTATTATAGGCAGCGTTCGCTCTGGTCGCATTGGCGATCAGATTGCCAACTGGGTTGAGCAGCAACTTCGGTCACGCGGAGAGCATCAGTTTGAAATCGTCGATCTCACTGAGTGGTCGTTGCCGCTGGACGATGAGCCCGGCATTCCGGCTTACGGTGAATATCTACAGCCTCACACCCTGGCATGGAGTGAAAAAATTGCCAGCGGTGATGCCTTCGTATTTATCGTTCCGCAATACAATTGGGGTTATCCAGCCTCTTTAAAAAATGCGCTCGATCATCTTTATACAGAATGGGACAACAAGCCTGCGCTGATAGTCAGTTATGCCAACCGCGGTGGTGGCAAGGCCGCATCGCAACTTATGCAGGTGTTGCAAGGGTTACACATGCAAAACTGCAACCACAACGTTGAAATCGCTTTGTCTGAACTGACGTTGGATGAGACGCGACGTCTGGTAGACCCAACCAATTCGCTTAATGTATTTCAACCGTCGATGCAGCGGGGTATTGATAACCTTTATTCATTACTTACTCCCCAGCCGCAGGACAACCCACTCTGATTTTACCTTCCTTAAAATGGATAAAGTGACTTGAGCAGACGAGATATTCTCTCCGCTTCAGGTATTTGCAGGCGATAGCCGACCATCAGCGCGGCCAGGTAAGCCGAACAGGTAAAGGTTTCTGGGTCTTTCGCATCCAATATTTCTAACCATTTCATAATATCTGTGTCTCTCACCAAACCAGGCCAGTAGTCGTGACAGTCGATAATAAAAAAGGCGGCCAACAGCCTCAGCGGCCGAGGTGAGTCCATTTCCATTCCGCAGTAGGCCGAAGACGATAGCGCAGTTAGCACTTTTGCCAGCGTAAATGACATTACTGCGTTGATCTGAGCTTCCGATAATCCTTCGAAATTATGGCATAAAGTAGGATATGATCGAATTTCTTCAACGGTCTCTCTACGTGCAAGTTTTGCATCTTTATGCTCATAAAAAGGGGCAAGAGCAGCCTGTAACAGGTCTACATCCTTGGTGGAAGTTAAATTTAATTTATTTGATGCCTTGCGGCCAAGCAGGTTAATCCAGTGCGTTGCTATCTGTTCGACTCTTATCACATCATCAGGCTGATGAACGTCATGAGTTGACAGTAAACGCTTCACTGCAACCACCAGATGATCGCCTCCCGCTGACCAGGCATGCAAAAGTGCGGGGAAACTCTGTAATGTTTTGGCTGTCTCTTGCTGATTGACCGGCCGGTCTGTTATTTCACCCCTTTCATCACAGGTAAAAATTGAGTACTCAGTAGGGGGCTGGCGTGAGCGGATGAGCCCTTCAAAACTGCGTCTTGTCAGATAGAGTGCTCTGCCCGTAACGGGATGATAAAACAGATGATGTCGAGAAGGTTCGTCGGCCGAAGACATTAAAATATTATCACAGAGGTGCTTCATTAGCTTATCAAGCGGCGAAAGCTGATACCAAAACCCGGCCATGCCGGGATAAACAGTCATAAGCTGGTGCACAATAAATTGAAACCCCATTATCTCGGCAGTAGCCAAATTAGTAGATCGGGTCAGTATATCTATCAACATATTGACTATATCCTGACTACGACTCCGATTGTAAAGTATAACCGCAGGGAGTATTTCATTTTTATAGACGCTTAATATTGCTGTGGGAAGGAAGTCTTTTATGACTTGCGATTTTGAGTAACAGCCGTGACGGAGTTCTTTTAGTACTGAAAGCATGAGTGATGGATGTCGCATACTGTCATTGAGCGGGAGGAGGGTGCTAAATTTTTCAATCAGTTGTTCTATCCAATCAATTCTGACATCGAGGTTATTCAAGGAGGCGAGCGTGTTGAAGAAATTTGCCCCCGTTTCAGCGTTGTTGATGCTGTTGAGGTTGAAATCAATCAGCACGTCTGAAGAAAACATGTCATCACTGAGTGTTATATTTCCCTTTTTATAGCCGCTAAAATCTGCACCGCTGAAATCTACCGCCTTCATCAGTGTCAGGTTATTAATTTTAGCATTGCGGAAACTCACGTTTTTCGTGAACGAAACTTGTTCAAACAGCAGTTCTTCGGCATTTATATTGCTGAAATTGACCCTATTAAATAAATATAAATTCCGATTGGAGTCAGGTTGTGCAACAAATATAACATTTTTAAAAGTTGACCCGCTAAAGTCCGCATTTTTAACTTCCGTTGTCCATCCTGGCGTAAAAATAAGGTTTTTAAAGATACAATTTTTCATCTTGCTGGACGAAAGTTCAGACAAAATTGTAGATGGGGCAGTTACCGGCCCTGCGAGGGTGTATAGGCCATCAAACGTGCTTCCCTTCCAACATATTTTCGCCATCGCTAAGCCAAACCAATCAAGAGATTGATGGGTGGCACTAAAAGTGCAATTTTTCATCTCGCTCCCGTGCGGCGGATCCCACATATTGAAAATGGGGTTAATGAAAGTATCATCCTTAAATTTAAACGGTCGGGTAATGTCTCTACTCTCGTTAATTGAATCATCAAATATAACCCCGTCAAACGTTCTTGGACATTTAGCGAGATTTTTTTCATCACGCAAAAAACTGAGAAAATCACGATTGTTGATATATGTGGGCCCGGTATCCATTTTTTGCTTCAGGCTAGAGGGGCATTTGAAGATGTTCCTTATACCTGTTTTAACAGTGACGAAGTTACCACGTTGAGGTCTGGCAGGCGGCGGAGGCGTTGGGGGCTTTGACAAGCAGCTCTGCGACGAAGTAGGCAAAAGATCCATAATGTGTTCATTCCCTGTGAAAATTTTTATCCCTGTATGATGCTTGATCAAGCCATTAGGCCGTTAATGATTAGACAGTGATGAAGTAAGAATCAGCGTTTTATGAGAAATCAGTCTATTCACATACTTAACCGTCACAGTCCAGTCATAAAAAATACATCTATGCTCGCTAGCTTATGCAAATCACTCATTGCCGAGATGCGCAGACGTTATGAGCAATTATTCATCTCAACGTTATTTATCACTTAAAAACATTAGCAAAAGTTGGGGCAGCAAAATTGCTCTCAACGAGATTAGTTTTGACGTACAGGAAGGGGATTTTGTTGCCTTGCTCGGCCCCTCAGGCTGCGGGAAATCAACCATGCTTAGAACCCTTGCCGGACTGGAGTTTGCCGACAAAGGGACAATTCAATTGCAGCAAAAAGATGTGACTCGACTCTCGCCCTCGCAGCGCAGGCTGTCGATGGTTTTCCAGTCCTATGCGCTGTTTCCTCACCTCAATGTGCGTGAAAATTTGCTGTTTGGGCTGAAGGCGCGGGGAGAAGATAAAAGCCAGTTTGCTGCGCGCCTCGCTGAGGTTGCAAAACTGATGGAGCTTGAGACATTGCTAGACCGTTTGCCTTCGCAGCTTTCTGGCGGTCAGCAGCAGCGCGTGGCGCTGGGCCGTGCGGTTATCGCTAATAACAAGCTGTGCCTGATGGATGAACCCTTATCAAACCTTGACGCCAAGCTGCGCCAAAGCATGCGCCGTGAAATTCGCGCGCTGCAAAAAAAGCTCGGTCTGACCATGATCTATGTGACCCACGATCAAACAGAAGCCATGAGCATGGCCGACAGGATTATCTTGCTTAATGATGGCTGCATTGAGCAGCAGGACACGCCGGACAACCTCTATAACAATCCCGCCAGTATTTTTACCGCTCAGTTTATTGGCGCACCGCCAATGAATATTCTGCCGCTGACTCGTCAAGACTCGCACCACTACCTTGGCGATATGCGCACGCCGATAGTGCAAAACTATCGGGCATCGACCCTGAGCCTTGGGCTGCGAGCGGAGGATATTCAACTTTGTTCGCCGGAGAGCGCCAAGCTGACCGGTGAAGTACTGAGCTATGAATATATGGGCTCCGACACGCTGGTAGTGTGCCGATTGGCACAAACGTCGGCAACATTGACGGTAAAAATTCCCGGCATGCGCCATTTAGGTGAAGGCAGCCCCGTCGGATTGGAGTGGACGCAGGCTGCGCAATATTTCTTTTCAACGGCTAACGGTAAACGCTGTCATCACGTCGGAGAAAATGTGCTGGCAATCGACGAAAGAGTGGCCGTGTGATCGGTAATGACTTGTTTTTTATTTTTTTTCTAACTTTTTATTAAATTTATCACACAACAATATCAATATCTCAAGGGAAAACTATGTCTATTGCAATGCGTTTAACACGTGTGGCCACCGCGCTTCTATTGGTATCAACAACCTCGGTTTTTGCTGCTGACCCGATAAAACTGCAAATGTATTACCCGATTGCGGTAGGGGGGAAAATTACCCATACCGTTGACGGCCTGGTGGCAGACTTTGAGAAAATTCATCCTGAAATCAGTATTCAACCGGTTTATACCGGTGACTATGCCACCACGGTGACCAAGGCGTTGACGGCATTTCGTGGGGGCAATGCACCGCAGATGGCAGTGATTGGCGATATTGAAGCCTATTCACTGATTGACGCCGGCGCGATTGTTCCGGTAAGTGATTTGGCCAATGACCAGGCCGGTAAGGACTGGATTAACGGCTTTTATCCGGCTTTTATTCGCCACATTCAGGGCAAAGTATGGAGTATTCCCTTCCAACGCTCAACGGTGGTGCTTTACTGGAACAAACAGGCGTTTGAGAAAGCAGGCCTGAAAGCCGATGAAGCGCCTAAAAACTGGCAGGAAGTGGTCGACTTCGGGAAGAAATTGGTGATTCGCGACGGCAGCGACGTTAAGCAATGGGGTATTGAAATTCCTTCCACACCCAATGGTTACTGGAACTTCCAAGGCATTGCCGCTACCAACGGCGCACATCTGGATAACGGAAAAGGCACCGCGGTGACCTTTAACACACCGGCCACGGTTGAGGCGCTGCACTGGCTAACCAATTTGGCGCAGAAAGACGGCGTATCTCCTAAGGGCGCCATTGCCTGGGGCACCACCCCGCAAGACTTTATCGACGGAAAAACGGCAATGATGGTCACCACCACCGGCAACCTTACTACGGTGAATGACAATGCCAAGTTCCCGTTTGGCGTGGCGATGCTGCCAGAAAAAACCCAGCGCGGTAGCCCAACGGGCGGGGGCAACCTTTACGTATTCAAAAATGGCACCCCAGAGCAGCAGAAAGCCGCGCTTGAGTTTATTCGCTGGGTGTCTGCGCCTGAGCAGGCCGCCCGCTGGAGTATCGCCACCGGATATGTCGCAACCTCTCCGGCCGCGTGGGAAACTGACGCCATGAAACGTTACGTGCAGAAAGTGCCTCAGGCGCTGGTAGCACGCGAGCAGCTGAAATTTTCGCAACCCGAGCTGTCAACTTACAACAGTGTTCAGATACAAGAGTTGATGAATCACGCCATTGAAGCCGCCGTGACGCAAACCAAAACGCCAGAGCAGGCGCTGGAGTCGGCGCAGAAGCAGGCCGATCGCCTGCTGAAACCTTACCAATAATGGAATGTTGATATGAGCATGCTTCACACCGTGGCACCCGTAACGCGTAACAAAGGGTTGTCTTTGCAGCTCTATGGTTATCTGCTGGTATTACCGGCGCTGGTTTTTCTTATCATGTTTACGCATTATCCGGCGTTGGCTACGGTGTGGGAAAGCGTGTTCAGCGCGGCGAGAAGCGGACATCCAGCCCAGTTTGTCGGGCTGGAAAACTACCGTGAGCTTCTCGATGACGACACCTTTATGCTGTCATTACGCAATAATTTACTTTACGCGGTGGTCACTATTCCGCTGGCCGTCGGGCTGGCGATGATGATGGCGTTGGCGGTGAACCGCCGTCTGCGAGGTAATGCCTTGACCCGCGCAGCCTTTTTCATTCCCTCGTTGCTGCCCATGGTAGCGATTGCCAATCTTTGGCTATTTTTTTATACCCCGCAGTTGGGGCTACTCAACCAACTGCTTTCATTTTTCTCTCTCCCTGCCGTTAACTGGCTCGGCGAGCCGGGCACTGCGCTCTACAGTTTGATGGTAGTTTCAGTTTGGCGCGAGGCCGGGTTTTTTATGATTTTCTATCTTGCAGCGCTACAGCAGATTGACCCCAGACTCGCCGAAGCGGCGGAAATAGAAGGGGCCTCACGCCGTTATTTTTTCCGTAAAATTCAGTGGCCACTGCTAATGCCTACCACGCTGTTTATTTTGATCAATGCGTCGATGAATGCTTTTCGCATTGTTGATCAAGTGATTGCCATGACCAACGGGGGGCCGGACAACAGTACCAGTCTGCTACTGTTTTATATCTACCGCACGGCGTTCAGTTATTGGAATCTGCCTTACGCCTCGGCAATGACCGTGGTGTTGTTGGTGATTTTGGCCACCATTGCGCTTATCAAATTTAACCTGTTGGACAAGCGAGCACACTATCAATGAGCCTGACGATGACGGTTGCGCCTCACCGCACTTTTTCACTGGGTCGCCTGTGCCTTAATCTGAGTATCTGGCTGGCCGCGCTGCTGTGGTTTTTGCCCATTCTGGTCTCTTTCTGGGTGGCCATTCATCCCGCCTCCGAACAGGGCAGTTTTACACTGTTTGCCCCGCTGACCCTGCAAAATTTTGTTCACGCCTGGCAGGCCGCGCCGTTCGGCCGCTACTTCATCAACACCACGCTGCTGGTATTAATGATTGTTATCTGCCAGCTTATTCTTGCCACAATGGCGGCCTACGCACTGGTACGCTTTCGCCTCAAGGGCGCAGGGATTATCTTCTCGCTGATTTTATTGCAACTGATGATCAGTCCCGATGTGTTGATTCTTAACAACTACCAAACGATTGGCGCACTCGGTCTGCGCGACAGCCTGCTGGGTATTGCATTGCCTTACTTTGCTTCAGCGTTTGCCATTTTTCTGCTGCGTCAAACCTTTAAAAGTATTCCATTAGTGCTGGAGGAAGCGGCGATCGTTGAAGGCGCGAGCCGCTTTTACATCCTTCGACGTATCTATATTCCTTTAGCGAAACCGATTTATATCGCTTTTGCGCTAGTGTCTATTAGCTTTCACTGGAACGATTTCCTTTGGCCGCTGGTCATTACCGACTCAGTAAAAGTTCGCCCGCTGACCGTCGGTCTGCAACTGTTTTCTGCGCCTGAACAAGGTGTGCAGTGGGCACTGATTGGTGCCGCAACCATCATGACATCCTTGCCGCTGTTGGTGCTTTTTTTAGTGTTCCAACGACAGTTCGTGCAGTCCTTTATGCGCGCCGGCATTCGCTAAGCAGGAGTAATAACATGAGCCTTCCATTAAGCGCCGAGCAGCGCCAGGTTTTAGGCAAGGTTGGCGCGCTGTATGACGCCCCTTTGCTGCCGGAAACGCCGCATTCAAGCACCACACTGCGCTTTGGGCTGATAGCCGACCCGCAATATGCCGACGCCGAGCCTGGTGTGACGCATCCGCGTTTCTATCGCAATAGTCTGTGTAAACTCTCAAAAGCGATAGCTGAACTCAACGACCATCGCCTGGAATTTGTCGTGACGCTAGGGGATTTAATCGATCGAGACTGGAAAAGTTTTGATGCTGTGCTGCCGGTTTATGAGGCGTTACGTCATCCCCATGCCGTGGTGATAGGCAACCATGACGCACAGGTGATTACCGAGTATTTGTCCGAGCAGACGCCGGTACAGGGTTTGCCGAAAAGCTATTACCAGTTTGGCCAACCCGGCTATCGTTTTATTGTGATTGACGGTAACGACCACAGTCTTTATTGCAACGAAGGCAACGGCAACGAACGGCAAAGGGCACAGGCCACGCTAGAAAGTCTGATTGCCGAAGGTGCTATGCAGGCGCAAAGCTGGAACGGTGGAGTCGGCAGCCAGCAACTGCAGTGGTTGGAGCAAACGCTTAGTCACGCGCAGGCGCAGCAGGAAACGGTGCTGGTGTTTGGGCATTATCCGTTGGCACCAGACAATAAACACAACCTGTGGAACTGTAAGACGGTTGTTGAGCTGCTGTGCCGCTACGGCGTACGTGCCTATTTTGCCGGACACGACCACGAAGGCGGATATGCGCGTATCGGTGGCACAGACTTTATCACCCTTAAAGGCATGGTGGACGGCGCCGACCGCCTGCCTTTTGCCCTGGTTGAACTCAAAGCCGGTGAGATGACGATCAACGGCTATGGCCCTGAAATTAGCCGCGTACTGCCCGCTGCACAGGGTGAAAATGCCGTTGGTACAGCGATAAAAGCGTCGTCCACCAGCTGACAGGCAACGCCACTGACGTTTGGCGTGAGACACAGCGATACGTCGTCGGCAAACCCGCGTTCAATCAGCTCCTGCGCCGAAGAACACTGGCGCAGTTGTTCTACTGTCACCGCATGATAAATCGCTGCTGCTGCCTGTGCTTCGGGTGACGCTTTTCTGTTTTTCAGCTGTGCTATCACGCCACCGGCGGCGGTTAAATCCTCCAAAGAGGGACGTAAACTGCCGTCGGCCCACTTCTCACCACAGGGCACAATCAAAATATTTGAGAACCGCTGGCAGGCCAACGCTGTGACCTTCAAATTACGCAGGCTGGCGCTGAAGATGGCGGTTTTGCGACACGCAGATTTGGCGAGCAAAGCTTTGGCTTTAAAGGTAATGACCGAACCGTTGGGCGAGGGCAACACCAGCCGATTTTTAGCGGTGAGTCGCAGCAGCGACTGCGGGGAAAGGGTGTTTATGACGTTTTTGAAAAATATTATGGTGATACCCCGCAACGCGACTTGCGTCAGTAGCCGTTCAGTAGTACAAAATTAGTACGTGATGTTCGTCACGTTTATTAAGCGTAACCTCATAGCAACTGTGATCTAGCCTATACTTTAATGAGGGCATCAATTGGCGCTGAACGAGACTGCTTAAGCGCTTTCATTGCCCCAGATTGTTTGTTTGAAAATGATTTTTTGCATCAGGTGAAAATGGGCCGTAACGACATTCAATCAATTGCTAGGAGGAGGAGAAATAATGTCTGAATACCATTATTTGCTTCTGGGCGGAAGCCGCCATGGACAAAAACATGTCGATGAAAATCACCAGTTTTCACTGTTCTTTCGTGGAGACAACTCAGGCGACCTGGCACAGGCCAAAGCCGAGCTTTATGGCGTACAGAACGAGCGTTACAAAGTCTGCCCGGAAAAATGTTCGGATGGAAATTGGTATCTGATAGGTTACTGTGGCGCTTGCCCAGAGATACCGATTGATGAGAAAACTAACCTGTTAATTCACAAAAACATCAAACCTATGATGTAGTGTTGATATGTAATTTAATATACGTTAAATCAAACCTCGCAATTGCGGGGTTTGTTGCTTTTAATTGTAATTGCATTGATCTTTATTCTAAATCCTTATAATTAAACTCCCGACTTTCTTATTGCATGTGTAATAATTGAAAAATCCATCTCCCCTGTGTTTGTTAAATATCTACTGGCTGCATCTTAATTTTAATTAAAAGATGATCACCCCGAGGGTCTTTTTTAATTAATCTTTGGTGTTGAGTTAAATTAATTAAATGAATAAATCCTGACGGCGATGCTAAGAGAACAAGCTCTGCACTTGAACAAGGACGTGTGCATAATGATGAGCGTAGGAATGTCATTAGGCATCAAGAAATTATAAAATTAACTATTTGACTTTATAAAGCATCACAAGCTTATAACCTGGTTGTAGGCTAATTAATTTTAGTTAAATAAAACCCCAGTATATATTTATTATTTAAAAGGTAATAAGTGAAAATATTTATAATAAGCCTATTAGGTCAATATGAAAGAAGACGGCAAATACTCGAGCAATGTCATCAGCTTAAGTTAGATGTCGAAATATTTGACGCTGTTGACGGTGCTTCATTACATCAAACCTCCCTAGTGCAACAGGCAGTTAATTTCCCTGAATGTATGTTAACAGTAGGTGAGGTGGGCTGCGCGCTAAGCCATAGAGCCGTTTATCAGCGAATGATAGACGAAGACTTGCCCTTTGCCCTCATCCTGGAAGACGACGCGCGTATTGATAGCCGACTTGAGAAGGTGCTTAATCAAATAGAATTAAACACTGAGTCTACTGATGAAAATATTTATTTATTAACACCACCAGAATCTTATTATAAAAATAAAAAAACGGTATTGGGAGGAACTGTTGAATTTTATCAGGTCAGTGAAGCAAGTTGTGCGATGGGGTATGTCGTCAGCCAAGGCGCCGCAAGAACCTTAATCAGCGCCAATACGCCGGTGAGATGGGAGTCGGACCACTGGACACTTTTCAAAATGATTTATGGCATCAATCTTTTCTGTCAAATCCCACACATCGTTAACAACGGAGACAAAAATTCCGTAACGTCTACGATTGAGCAAGACCGCGATGGGAATAGGTCTAAAAGAGGCGCTTATCGGCATGCTGAACAGAGAAAAATACGCTTCTATCAATTTAAAAGGTTGAAGAAGGTGTTAATGAACAAAGTGAATACCAAAACCAACTACTCGCCGTTTTAGGCGGCATTGGAATATGTTAGTCGAAAAGGGGCTAGAAAGCGTTTCATTGCCGGTTGCGGCTGTAGAATATACGATATATTCTTTAAGGCTATTTCTTAACCTGGCATCTATCCATGCACCTAGATTCGGCGCTGCTCGACGTTAAAAACCTCGCTATCCAAACGGCCAGCGGCCAGCCGTTGGTTGATGATATTTCCTTTCAGGTCAATCGCGGCGAAATGGTGGCGTTGGTGGGGGAGTCCGGCTCTGGCAAAACGCTTAGTTCTCTCGCTTTAATAGGGTTGTTGCCCAGTGGTGTGAGCATGACTGGCGGCATTATTAGCCTGAATAATCAGGTTATTTCCAGCCCTTTAACGGATTTTGATGCTTCTACGCGCGGCAGGCAGCTGGCGATGATTTTTCAGGAACCGATGACCAGCATGAATCCGGTGCTTAAAGTGGGTGAGCAAATTGCCGAAGTGTTGGTGAGGCATCACCGAATTAGCTGGAAACAGGCGCACAAAGAAGCCGTTGAGCTGCTCGACCGCGTAGGAATTATCGAACCGCAGCGCCGCGCCAAGCAGTATATTCACCAACTCTCCGGCGGCATGCGTCAAAGAGTGATGATCGCTAGCGCCATCTGCTGTAAGCCGTCGCTTTTGATTGCCGATGAACCCACTACCGCGCTGGATGTCACTATTCAGGCGCAGATCCTTGCGCTACTGCGGGAGTTGCAAAAAGAGATGGCATTGGGCGTGCTGCTCATTACCCATGACCTCAGTCTGGTCGCGCGCTATGCCGACCGTGCCTGCGTTATGCATCGGGGAAAGATTGTTGAGCAGGGCGGCGTTCAACAGCTGTTGAACGCACCCCAAGAGCTGTACACGCGCAAGCTCATCGCCGCATCGCAGCCTGAGCCGCGAACGGTGGTTCAGTCTATCAGCGTGGATTCGCCGCTGGTGCGCCTGCGTGAGCTTAGTAAGAGTTACGCACAAACTCAGCGTTTGCCGTTTATTCCCGCTAAACGCCAAACCGTGCTGTATCCGACTACGCTGGATATTCGACGTGGGGAGATCTTGGGACTTATCGGTGAATCTGGCTCGGGTAAAACCACGCTTGGGCGAGCCATTATCGGTCTGATTGAAACCGACAGCGGCGATATTGAATTTGACGGCGTTTCACTAACGCAGGCAGATCACTCCACTCGACGCAAGATGCGCAGCCGGGCACAGATCATTTTTCAGGACCCTTACGCCAGCCTGAATCCAAAAATTACCATCGGTGAACAACTAGCGGAGCCACTGCGCGTTTATAAACTGCGCCAACCCACACTTATTGCCGATCGCGTTGAAGAATTGCTGAAACTGGTAGGTTTAGAGGCGCATCACGCCAGCCGCTTACCCCGTGCATTTTCCGGTGGTCAGCGTCAGCGAATCGCCATTGCCAGGGCGTTGGCCCTTGAGCCTGAGCTGCTGGTGGCCGATGAGGCTGTCTCTGCACTGGACTTATCGGTGCGTGGACAAGTTTTGGCGCTGCTTGACCAACTGCGTCAACGGCTTGGACTCACCGTGCTGTTTATTAGTCATGACCTCGCGGCGGTCAGACAGGTGTGTGATCGCGTCGTGGTGCTTTATCATGGAAAAGTGGTCGAGAGTGGCTTAACAGAGCAGGTATTGGTGGCCCCGAAACACGCTTACACGCAGCAATTGCTTGCCGCCGCCCCCAGCCTCACTGAGGCGCTGAGATTGCGTAATGTTAGTTAACGCCCTGTGAGTATTGGCAGTTCACTATGCTCGGCCCATTCGTGCCAGGAACCCACATAAATAGCCAGATTTTCGTAGCCTGCTACCTTCAGAGCCGCATAAACCGTGGCCGCGCGCGCGCCACGATGGCAGTAAATAATCAGCCGTCTTTGTGGGGAAAGCCCGACCAGTCCTGCAAGCTGACGCAAGCTGGCGGCATCGATGATCGCGCCGTTTTGCAGCACATCTTCCCAAAAAAGTAAAACAGCACCTGGAATACGGCCCGCCCGTGGACAGCAGTCGTGGGCAAATTCGCCGTAAAATTCACTCGGACGCCGTGCATCGATCAGCGTCGCCCCCTTGGCCTGCGCATTGATGACTTCATCGCGCGTGGCTACCAGCAGTCCATCGCCCTTTTTGCGACAAGCAACGTCGGTGAAGTCGAGATCAACGGTTGCGCTATAGCCGTTGCCAGGCAGCAATTCTCCTCCCGCCGAGAGCCAGGCGTCCAGCCCGCCGTTAAGAATATAGACCTCTTGTATTCTGGCAAATTGTGCAAACCAAGCACCGCGCGGAGAACGCATTCCGACCTGTTGTTCAAAAAATACCGGCGTGACGCCGTCACTTAATTTTAGCTGCTGCCAGGCGTGTTGAAAGGCATTGGCCATTTGCTGAATACCGAACTCTGTACTGTCGGGAATAAAATAGTCGTAAACGTTAAGGTGATAAGCCCCCGGCAATGTGCGCTGCTGCCACAGTGCCTTATCGCGTACGTCAACGGTGATAAATTTCTCACCGGCTTTCATTCGAGCAAGCAGGTCAGCGGCTTCAATCAGCATGGTTTATCCTGGTCAATAGTAGGAGGCTGGAAAAAGAGACAGCGGCGTGCCTGCATTGCACTCTGTCGCACATTTCAGCATGCGTGCTGCCAGAGCCACGTCAAAAACGTTAAGGCCAAACGAAGAAAAATAAACGCTGTCATCGGTGGCGGGTCGCCAGCCATCAAGCAGTAGGTTACCGAGATCGGCGTCAACGTGATTGGTGCTAAACTGTCCGGCTCGATACATTTGAAACAGGCTTTTGGCGCTGGTTTCGCAAAAATCACCCCACAGGTCGACTACCACGCGGGTACAGCGGTCAATAGCGGCAAAACTCACTTCGTGATAACCCACTTGAATCAATATTCTGCCGGGTCGAATGGCATCGGCATCTATTAAAGGCTGGGCCGCGCTAGTGCAGGTGAGGATTGCATCATTCTCAAGCGCCAGCGCCTGCTGTAAATCTGTATACTCATGTACCGGCCAAGGTAAATTTGCCGTTGTGTTATTGATTGATGGCTGCGGCCGTCGGTGCCACCAGTTCACGCCATCAAGATCCGGGAACAGTTGACCGAGCATGTCAAGGTGAGCCATAGCCTGAACTCCGGCACCCAACAGCAGCACGCGGCGTACTTTTCGCGGTGCGGCATAGCGCAGAGCAATGGCTGACACGGCGGCTGTACGGCTTGCGGTTAAGGTGCTGCTTTCAACTAATCCCAGAGGCAGACCGTTGTCCGCACGGTTGATCAACGTTAACGGCATTGACTGCGGTAAACCATCGTCTGCGTCGGGACGATGCGCGGTCCACTTGACCCCCACGGCGTTGAAACGTCCGCCAACTTTGGCCGGCAGCGCGTAAGTTTTACCGCGATCGCCCAGCAGCGTAACGTAAGTTTCAGCGGGCATTTCAGTCTCACTGCGTCGCATCAACGTGACAACGTCACAGATATCATCAAAGGCCTGTTGAGCGTCTGCACCGCCCAGCTCCGCCACGTCCTGCTGGCTCAAGTAGCGAAATCCGCCGTTCATATCAGTGCTCCAGCAGTGTTTTAGCAAACGGGTAAAGCGCCGGAGAACCGCCGCAGTGCACGAAAATTACCCGCGCACCGGCCTGAATTTTCCCTTGTTCCACCAGACTGATTAAGCCGTGCATTGCCTTGCCGGTGTAAATCGGGTCCAACAGTACGCCTTCGGCCTGCGCAACCCGATAAATTGCCTCAATGCCACCGGGAGAAGGCACGCCGTAGGCGGTGCCAACAAAACCGTCCTCAATCCAGATATCCTCCGCGGCCCACTGCTGCGGCCACTCCAACAGGTCGGCACAGTCCTGCGCCATTGTTGAAATTTTATCCTGAAACCACGCAGCTTTGGCGCTCACGCTAATGCCCACAATTTGTGTCTCGGGCCAGTATTGGCGAGCGCCAACGTAGAGTCCGGCCAACGTACCGCCCGAGCCGGTTGGCGCAACAATCACCTGAGGCGGTTGCTGGTTGCGCGATTTCAATTGAGCGTCCATCTCCTCAATGGCGCGAACGTAGCCTAATGCTCCCAGCGGTGTAGCACCGCCAAGCGGAATAATCAGCGCCTTTTCTCCACGCGCTTCGGCCGTTGCCGCATGGGCGTTCATCGCGCCTTCTATTTGGGTAAAATAACCTTCGGGATCGAGGAATTCGAGTTCGGCACCGAAAAGTTTGTCGAGCAGAAGATTGCCCTGATATACCTCAGGCTGGTTGCCGCGCAGTACCAGTATCGGCTTCATGCCGAACTTGCGTGCCGCCGCTGCTACCATTCGCGCATGATTGGACTGGTGGCCGCCGGTGGTTATTACCACCTTGACCTGTTTGTTACAGGCATCAGCCATTAGATATTCGAGCTTACGCACTTTGTTGCCGCCGCCGCCGAATCCGGTGTAGTCATCGCGTTTGATATCGAGTTCGATACCCAGCGCTGCACCGAGATTGCTGAGACGCTCAAGCGGCGTAGGGAAAAAGCCAAGTTCAACGCGTTCAAAATCATTGGATTGTTTCATCATTGAGTCCCTGCTAATTATTTTGGAAACTTGAGATCCAGTCGATTATCGACTGCTGAAAACGGGCCAGACCGCGCAGAGTAACGAACTCGTTAATGCCGTGCGCGTTGCCGCCGTGGCCCAGTCCACCCATCAAAAATGCCGGTGCAACCTGAGCAAAGGCGTAGGCTGGCGCGCAGCCGGGCGCCCACGGCCAAACCTGCGGCGCGGTTGCCTGTCGTTGATAAGCCTGAAGCAGGGCGTCAACGCCTTGGCAGTCGCGTGAGAATCGATGCCCCGGATAGCTGTCTGCAAGGGTGAGCTCCACGCCAGCAAACGCTGGTGCGCTGAGAGTCTGCTGAATCTGTGTAAGGATTTGCGCACCGTCGATGCTTGGCGGTACGCGCAGCGCCAATTCGGCGCTGGCACTGTGTGGAATAACACCGCGGGCATCAAGCGGACTGCTGCGAATCTCGGCAATCGTCAGCACTGCACCGTTGATGAGTTGTTGCAGGCACGCTAGCGTATTGCCGCTGACTGATAAGCGCTGGCTGCGGCGAAAGCGCAGCTCTTCTTCAATATTGAACGTTTCGGCAAGTGCAGAGAGGAGCTGATTAGCGGGAAGGTCAACAGGTATTCTGGCAATGACGCCGCTGTTTTGCGCCGGTGCAATGGCGTGCAGTGCCTCGACCAGTTTCCATACCGGATTGGCAATCCAGTTGGCATTGCTGGCATGAATGGCCGCCTCGGGGCCACCCCAACGGCCGCCTTTCACCCGCAGGCTCGCGGTGGTCAGGCCGCTGAATCCCAGATAAATGCGCGGCGGACCTCCGCCGTATTCACACAGTGATGGAAAAAATACGGCATCGGCCAGCGCGATGGGACAGGGCACCTGCGCCAGATAGCGACGTAAATAGCCGCTGCCAATTTCCTCTTCACCCTCAAGAATAATCTCGATATTGACGTCGAGCGCGTCGGCGTCCTGTAGTGCTTTAATGGCTGTAAGCATGCCCGCAAGCGGACCTTTGTTATTCTCTGCTCCTCGCGCGACAAACACGTCGCCAAGCTCCGGCCATGAGGTCAGCCCGCCAGTAAAGGGGGCAAACTCCCAGTCTTCTGCATCGGCTGGCATCACATCGTACATGTTGTACAACACCAGCGTTTTGCTGGCCTGATTGTCAATGCGCAGATGCACCAGCGGCGGCGCATTTTGCTCAAGCTGCTGGCTGACAGGTAAAACGATTGTTGCGCCAAGCTCGTTGACTATCCACTCTTCAAGCCACTGCGCCAGCGCCGTTTGTTGCTCAAGTTGACCGGCAACGCTGGTAAACGGGGTGATGGCGTTCAGCAGGTCCAGCGTTGGCCCGAGCGCGGTGGGAACGATAACGGTCACAGGCGTATCCTCGGATTAAGTACCACGTAGAGCAGGTCAATCACCAGGTTGATCCCCACAAACACCAGCGCAGCGAGTAACACAATGGCTTGCACCAGTGGGAAATCGCGGTTTTGAATCGCCTGCACTGCCAGTCGACCAATGCCTGGCCAGGCAAAGATTATTTCTGTGACCAACGCGCCGCCGAGCAGTGAGGCGAAGTACATGCCTTGAACGGTGATAACAGGAATCAACGCGTTGCGCAGGCCGTGGCGAACCACGATGCGCCAGCGGCTCAGGCCTTTGGCGCGGGCGGTGCGAATGTAATCCTGCTGCAATACGTCAATCAGACTTGAGCGGATCAGTCTGGCAATTGCACTCATGTAATAGGCGCCGAGGCTAACTGCGGGCATCACCAATTGGCTCGCCGTGCCGTAACCGCTTGAGGGAAGCCAACGCAAATTGAGACTAAATAGGATGATTAGCAATAAACCAAGCCAAAAAACCGGGACTGCTTGCCCACTAAACGCCAGCAGTCGAGACAGCAGGTCCCAAATACTATTTTGATAAAGTGCGCTAATAATGCCCAGCAGCAGGCCCACCAACGTGCTCCAGCCAAGCGCCGTTATCGCCAGCAGCAGGGTGGCCGGAACTCGCTGCGCGATAAGCTCGGTAACCGGCTGGCTGTAGCGCAGCGAATCGCCAAGATTACCGTGCAAAACGTTGTTCAGGTAATGCCAATATTGCCAGGTTAGGGAGCGATCAAAGCCCATGCTGTGACGAAAATTATCGATTTCCTGCTGGCTTGAACCCGGCGGCATCATCACCGCCGCCGGATCGCCTGTCAGGTGCAGGCTGTAAAATATCAGCAAAGAAACGCCCAGCATCACCAGCACCGACTGAGCCATACGTTGCAAAATATAGCGCAGCATATTAGTCGAGCCTCGTGTGAGTCTTACGCAGCAGGCTGTCGCCAAGCAGATTACAGCCTATCACCAGGGCGGCAATTACCAGCCCGGGATAAAGCACCAGCCACTGTGCCAGCAGCATATAAGAGCGCCCTTCACCAATCAGGTTACCTAAGGTTGGCGTTGGCGGTTGGATACCCATGCCGAGAAAGCCAATTGAGGCTTCAAGGACAATGAGGCGCGGAATGTCGAGCGTAAGCAATACGATTAGCGGCGTCATGACGTTAGGCAACACGTGGCGCAACAGAATGCGCGGCGTTGAAAAACCCATCGCCTTCACGGATTCTATATATTCAAGCTCGCGAATTTCCAGCGTTTTTGCTCGCGCCACGCGGGCATAAATAGCCCAGCTGGTCACCCCCATAATGATGATAATGTTGCTGAGCGTGGCGCCAAACAGCGCCATGACCAATAAAATCAGCAAAATAAACGGCACCGCGAGCTGTATGTCCATCAGACGCATGATCAACGCATCAAGCCAGCCCCCCACGTAACCGGCAATCATGCCCAACGCCGAGCCAATCACCGCCGCAATCAGCGCCGCCAGCAATACCACCATCAGCGAAAGTCGAGTACCTGAGAGCATTCGAGACAGGAGGTCACGACCTAACTGATCGGTGCCCAGCCAATGAAAACCGGTAGTACCGTGGCTACCAGGAGGCAAGAATGAGGCCGAAAGATCGTTGGTCAACGGATTGGGCAGCGGCAGCCAAGGTGACAGCAGTGCCGGTATAATCACCAGTAACAGCAACAGTCCACCCAGAATGCCGTCACCATAAAAGCGGCGTCGCGGCTTTCTTTGCAGAACTGCGCGCATAAATATCATTTCAGCCTCAGGTCAAACAGCGGAATACGCGAGTCGGCGCGGCCAGCGAAGGTCAGTGCGTCGGAGCTGGCATACAGCGCGTCTTCTTTGTACAGCGGGATCAGCGGCTGTTGTTGGGCGACAACTTCCTGCACCTGTTGCAAAATCTTCTCACGTTTTGCCGGGTCTACCGTCAGGCGACTGCTGTTTAACAGCGCGTCCAGCTCCGGCGAATTAACCGTGGAGTAAGGTTCACCCGAGTGCAGAATCGGGTAGAGCGCGGCGTCAGCATCCAGCGTTTGCGTCGAACCCCACGCCAGCATATAGATAGGTGCCTGTTTTTGAGCAGCCACCTGTTGGGTATAAACCGACCATTCTGGCACTTCTAATTCAGCCTTTACGCCAACTGCTGCAAGGTCCTGCACGATGGCCTGTGCGACGTCAGCACTGGCGATATAACGGCGAGGTGCTTGAAAACGAATAGTAAAACCTTGCGGATAACCGGCTTCTGCCAGCAACGACTTAGCTTTGGCAATATCCTGCGCGGGAGCGGGAATGGCTTGGTAGCCGAAATCTTTCGGTCCCGCCATGGTGCCGGTTGGCGTACCAAAACCGTGCAACAGATCGCGGGTGTATGCCTGTCGATTCAACGCCAGAGACAGTGCCTGACGAACGCGCACGTCATTTAAGGGTTTCTGATCGTTCTTTAGCCCGAGATAAATAGTCAGGCCGCCGTTTTTAACCTGTTCGAGATGAATGCCGGGTTTATTTTTCAATGCGGGCACTAAATCGGCCGGTACGCCGTCTACCAGTTGAACTTCACCGGTAAGCAGGGCGGTAATGCGCGCAGTGGCTTCGGGGATTGGCCGCCAGGTGACGGTATCGATTGCGGGCTTGCCGCGCCAGTAATCAGGATTCGCCTGCATGACGACTTTTTCGTCCGGCACGAATGCGCTAAGGGTGTACGCTCCGGAACCTATTGGTTTACGAGCAAACTCCGCATCGCCCACTTTAGTGACGTAGGCTGGAGGAACAATGTAGGTGGGATAACGGCTCATGCGCGTTGGCAGCAGCGGATCGGGACCGTTAGTGTGGATTTTTACCTGATAATCCCCGCTGACCTCGACCGATTTAATCGTGCGAATGTAGGAGATGGTCGGTGCGTGGTTGGCAGGGTCCAAAATACGGTCGATTGAGAATTTCACCGCCTGCGCGTTAACCGGCTCGCCGTCGCTGAACTTGACGCCCTGACGAAGGGTAAATTCCCAGGTGCTGTCATCCAAAGATTTCCAGCCAGTTGCCAAACCCGGGACAAGCTTCATGTTTGCATCACGCAATACCAGGGTGTCAAATAGGTTATCAACCAGCGTCGCGGGCTCTTTCAAAAAGCCGGGATCCATTGCCGTTGCCGAGGTGGTTTGTGCAATAAACAGTTCAGAGGCTAGGGCTGCTGGCGTTAGCAGACTTATTAATACAGCCAGCGAAGCCAGCTTGAATGCAGGTATTCTCATCTACGGTCATTCCCAAGGTTGAAGCCGTCAAGCGGGTTGACGGAATTAAAGTGAAGTTGTGAAGTTTGAAAGTGCATCACAAAAACGTTCATTCAATGTTCAATTCCCTAATGCATGATATATCCTATATAATGTATTTTTGGCAAGCTACGGATTAAACCGCAAAAGAAAAGCCTAAATTTTGCTAAAGGAAAATGTCACATGTTTGAGATGGAAAAAGCGCACCGGGTGAGTCTGACAAGCCAAGTTGAAGCCAAGCTAAAAGGGGCGTTGATTGTTGGCGTATTGAAGCCTGGGGCCAGACTGGTGACTAAAGAGATAGCGGAACAGCTTGGCACCAGCGTGACACCCGTGCGTGAAGCGTTGCTTAGGCTGGTGTCTGCCGGTGCGTTGGATGCTACACCCGCACAGGCCTTTTTAGTGCCGAAAATTCCCTTGGCGCGCTATCAGGAAATTACCCTGATCCGCAAAAATCTTGAAGGTTTAGCTGTGTTAGAGGCGAGCCAGCGGGTGACTCCGGCGGCAATTGAACAATTAACTGTGCTGAATGCGCGTTTTATGGCGGCAAAAGTTGCCGAAAACGTGGAAGAGGCGCTGCAAGCTAATCGCGAATTTCGTTTTGCGCTGTATGCGCTAGCCAACATGCCGACGTTAACCACACTGATTGAGCAACTGTGGGTGCAGATAGGGCCGTGCTTTAACTATCTCTATCCACAGTCTGCGCATGTGGCGCAGGGGCAGCATAATTACGATCAGCTGTTGGTGGCGTTGGCAGCGGGCGACAGCAAGCGCTGTGTCAAACTGATTCATAAATCGATTGATGACGGGGCGGCGATTTTGGAGAAGCACTACTTCTGATTGACCGTTTTTGACTCGGGGGTCTTCCCCATATTTTGATGTGAGCCAAAAGCAGAATAAGGATGGTTAAAATTTTGCACGGTTTCAGGGGTAAGTCCCCTCCCCAAATTTTGAGGAGGGCTAGGGTGGCGTGTTGAGGATTAGGCACTAACCTGTTCTTTCTTCAAAGCCTTTTTGACGGCAAACTGATTTTGCGGCTCACGCAGCCCAAGATTTTCTCGCAGAGTATTGCCTTCATACTCGGTACGATACAGCCCGCGTTGCTGCAAAATGGGAATGACCTGTTCGACAAAATCATCAAAGGCGGTGGGCGTTCCACCTCGAACGATAAAGCCGTCGGTTGCGCCAAAGGTGAACCAATGTTCGAAGCCATCAGCCACGTCTTTCGCTGTACCAAGGAAGCTCGGTCGTGGTGTAGCGGCTTCCAACGCCGCCTGACGCAGGGTTAATCCGCGCGCTTTAGCATCGTTTTTAATTTTGTCGGTGGTGCTTCGGAAGCTGTTTTGGCCTAAATCACCGATGTCCGGGAACGGCGCATCCAGGTCGTGCTGGCTAAAGTTATAATGCTCAAAATAGCGACCCAAATACTCCAATGCCTTATCGATGGTCACCAGTTGTGCGGTCTGCTGATATTTTTGCTCGGCATCTTCAACCGTGTCACCAATAATCACGCTGGTGCCCTGGAAGACGCGGATATCTTCAGCGTCGCGGCCATTTTCAACCAGTTGACGCTTAACGTCCTGCAGGAATTCGCGGGCCAGTTCAGGCGTTTCCTGACGGGTATAAATGGCGTCGGCAGCCTCGGAGGCAAAGGCTTTGCCCTGATCGGAAGCTCCAGCCTGAAACACAATGGGCCGACCCTGCGGTGAGCGCCCCACGTTAAGTGGTCCCTGTACCGAGTAATATTTACCCTGATGATTCAGCGTGTGCAGCTTGTCGCGGTCAAAAAATTGTCCGCTTTCTTTATTGCGGACAAATGCGTCCTTTTCCCACGAATCCCACAGGCCTTTGGCTACCTGCAGATATTCGCTGGCGATGCGATAGCGCTCGTCATGTTCTGGGTGTTTATCGCGCGAGAAGTTTTTGGCAGAGCCTTCAAGTGGCGAGGTGACAACGTTCCATCCTGCACGGCCACCGCTCAAGTGATCGAGGCTGGCAAACTGGCGTGCGACGGTAAACGGCTCACTGTAAGAGGTTGAAAGCGTGGCCACCAGGCCGATTTTTTGCGTGACCAGCGACAGTGCCGAGAGCAGGGTGATGGGCTCAAAGCGATTAAGAAAATGCGGAATCGATTGCTCGGTAATGTAAAGTCCGTCAGCAACAAACAGGAAGTCAAACTTGGCTTTTTCGGCTTGTTTTGCCAGGTTCTGCACGAATTCGACGTTAATGCTGGCATCTGATACGGCATCTGGATGACGCCAGGCCGACATATTCCCCGATGGGCCTTGAATAATCGCACCCAAACGCAACTGTCTTTTTTTGCTCATGCTATTTTCCTTTCCAGAATGCTGAACGCGCTTTGATAGGTCGCGTTATTCGTTTTAAACCAAGCTGCCCGAGTCGGCGACGGTGCGGACGTACTCTTTCTGCTCCTGCACCTCGTAAATATCTTGTCGAAGAATTTTGCGCAGATAGACCAGCTCGACGCCTAACGGATTGGTGGCAGTGTGAAACGCCTCATAGCCACGGCGCTGATAGAGCGCCGTTAACCAAGGGTGACGAATGGCAGTTGCCAGATAGACGGCGGGGGCTTTTACCTGGTCGCGCAAAAATGTTTCTTCTGCATAGTTAATTATTTTCGCACCATAGCCTTGGCCTTTAGCCTGCTCATTCACTGCAAACCAGTGAATAAACGGCCAAGGCGCGGGCGAAGAGTACTTCGACGGCGTCCAGGGGAATCGCACCGTGGCGGTGGCAGTAATGCCAAGCTCCGTTTCCAGCAGAAAAGTACTTTCGTTACGAATAACCGTGCGAACGTCCTCGACGCTGGCGCGGGTTATCGTGAAATGAATGTTGTGTTCCTGCAGCGAGGCATAGGCTTTTTGCAACATGCTGTGCAGCGCCTGTGCATCTGACTCATTGGCGAGGCGGATAGTTTCACTCATCTCGAATTCCTTAGGCCAGAGCGACGCTGGCGCTGGCTAGCAGCTCAAGCGAACGTAGGCGAGCCTGTGACTGCGCAACCGGAGAATCAATAACGAACTCTTCTACGCCATATTTAGCCTGCAGGGCCTCAAGCTGCTGATGTACTTCTTCGCCGGTACCGACAAGCACGGCGGATTTTCGCTCTTCAATTTTGTGTGATTCGGCTTTCGACTGGCGAATGTAGGCTTCGGCATGCTCTAGGCTGCCGACGTTGACCCGTTGTCCATCGCTGGCCACCACGCGGTAAAGTTGCCCTTCTGCCACCAGTTTTTTCGCCTGTTCGGCGGTGTCGGCTACGATGACTGGCACGGCAAGCAGCGCGCGGCCCCCGTTGCTGTCGTGGCTATAGGCCGAGAGTGCACGGGAAATATCGCGTTCGTCCGCATTCAGATGTGCGGCAAAAACAAAGTTCCATCCCAGGCTTGCCGCCAATCGCGCACTCTCTTCGCTGGCACCCAGCAGGAAGCGTGCGGCCGTTTGCGGTGGCTGCGGCGTGGCGGAAAGTGTGTCACCATTTTGTTCTCGAACCGGCACAGACAACCAGTCGTTGAGGAGTTTAAGCTGTGCGGCAAAATCGCCTTTTTGTTTGGGATCGACCGCGTATTGCAACGCGTGTGTTGATAGCGGCAGTCCACCCGGTGCTTTACCTACGCCAAGATCAACACGGCCAGGTGCCAGCGAGGCCAATTGGTTAAAGTTTTCGGCGACTTTAAACGGACTATAGTGCTGTAGCATCACGCCGCCGGATCCCACCCGCAGCTTACGCGTATGGGCCAGTATCCAGGCAATCACGACTTCGGGCGAAGAGATAGCCAGTTTGTCGGTATTATGATGCTCGGCCAGCCAAAATCGGTGATATCCCCATTTCTCGGCCTTTTGTGCCAATTCTACCGTGCGTTTTAGTGCGCCGGCGGCGTCCTCGTGTTCATCGAGAGGACTTTTATCTAGCAAACTTAAACGGTATCCCATCCTTTTTCCTTTTATGTGCTCAGGGAGTGATACCAGCGATTATTAAATTCAGGAAGATACGAAGTAAAACAACAATAGTTGCTATTAAGTTGCGCTAAATGAGATAGCGAGCAGAGGTGCGGTTTGCGCAGGAAAGTAAATAGGCTAAAGTGGCAGACCTGACTTTTACTCCTCATGTCCGACAGGTAATCATGCCCGAACAGTCAAACGAAGAAACGCTCAATGCCCACTGCCAACAGCTGTTCGCGCTGGTTGAAACGCTTAAAATCGACCCATTGGTGCCTGAAAATCAGGTGCTGGATCGCGTGGCGCTCAGTTTTCGCAAACTGCTCAATTTTATGGCTCAGCACCAAGAGATTAATGCCTGCGCACTGCTGACTTCGGCTTCTTCGCCTTTGGCTCGTGCGCGGCTTGCTGAACTCATGCAGGAGAACTTTTTAGCGGCACAGTTAGGCGGGGTGTTTCGCCAAGATATTCCGGCGGCGCTTTTGGCGCAGTTCTTTACCGGCATGTTGTTGCAGTTGGCGCAGCATGCCGGGGACGCTGCAACGCGCCATCAGCACAGTCTTGCGGCGAGCAAGCTGTTCTGTGAAGGTGCCTGGATGGGGGCAGAAAGAGCTTAAACGTTCAAAAATGATTAATCATTACTGATAAGGTCCTGGTCCCGTCGATTCGCGGACGATCAATTCTCCGGGAAAAGGCTTTAGCGCTTCATATGGCCTGCCTTCCATCATGTCCACCAACTGCCTCAGGGTCGTTTTAATCATTTCAGCCACCGGCACTTTCACGCTGCTGACGGAAGGGATGAAATAGGTGGCCATCGGAATATCATCGAAACCTATCAGTGAAACATCCTGAGGAATGCGTTTTCCCGCCGCGTACAGAGAATTTGCTGCCCCCATCGCCATATCATCATTGCTGGCAACCAACGCGGTGAAATGAATACCGCGTTCCAACAGCGTTGCGGCGGCCGCAAGCCCACTGCGCGGCGTCCATGCGCCTTCAACTACCCATTGTTCTCTAAAGGGAATTCCGTGAAGTTCCAGCGCTTTTCGGTATCCCTGTAGACGACTGTTGGCCGAGGGAGAACCCGGCGAGCCGCAAATGAAGGCAATATCACGATGACCGCTTTTAATCAGATGACTGACTGCATTAAGGCTGTACTGTTGATGATCGGCATAAACACAGTGTTGAGGGCTATGCTCAAGACGCCGATTCATCACGATGATCGGTTTGGTCGAGGCAGAAATAATCTCGGTTAACTCATCGGCGTTAAGAAAGCACGGATAGACAATGATGCCGTCGCAGCGCAAATCGAGCAGGAATTCTATCGCCTGCCGCTCCTCTTCGGCACTGTGCTTGCCGTCAGCCAATATCAACTGACGGCCATAGTTTTCAGTTGAGGTCGCCGTTTGGAAAAGCAGTTCAGTAAAATAGGGGCCATTATATAAAGTGTTACTGACCATCAACCCAATGCTTTGTGATTTACTGGTCGCCAAATTTCGCGCCAGCAGGTTGGGGCGATAGCAGGTTTCTTCAACAGCCTTAAAAACGCGGTCGCGGGTTGTTTTACTCACATAGCTGTTACCGGCTAAAACTCGTGAAACCGTGGCTTTTGAAACGCCCGCTTTCTTGGCTACGTCGAGCATGGTTATCATCAGTAATTCCCATCAGCTGCATTTTCATTGTGGCTATCGTACCGCGTTATTTATTAAATAAACAAGTCATTCAATAGGGTTGTTATTGCAAAATAATGGGTTGGGTTTAGCGGATGTTTATTTATTCTTATATTTACGCCCTTAATGTTTACTGAGTGTTTAACGTCACCGTGAGTTTACGTTAACAATATTCTCAGCGAAGGGGGAATTTAGCCGCTAAGGCCGAAATTAAGAGCTTTCATTTCCTTTGCGATCGGCATCACAAATCATACTAACTAATCTGAAACCGGTTGCAGAAACGGCCTTGCATTGTATATTTTAATTTAAACACTACGCCGAGGGATGAATGATGAATAAGGTCTTACTGTGCTGCGCCGCCGGAATGTCTACCAGTATGCTTGTCCAGCGGATGGAAAAATACGCGACCCAAAATAATATCGACGTTAAAATCAATGCCATTGCTTTTGACGAGTTTAGTGAGCAAATTCATCACTATGATGTGTGCTTACTTGGGCCACAAATCAAGTACAAGCTGGCCGAGTTCAAGGTTATTGCCGACTCGATTAACAAGCCGATTGCGGTGATCAATATGATGGATTACGGCATGATGAACGGCGAGAAAATCCTCAACGAAGCATTAAAAATGCTGACCTCTGATGAGGCAAAATAATGAGCACAATCAGTGAGTCATTATTCAACGCGATTGAAAATACCATTAGCCCCATTGCGGCAAAACTTTCAAGTCAGCGCCACGTCGTTGCTATCAAAGACGGGTTTATTTCATCAATGCCTTTTCTGATAGTCGGCTCTTTTATGCTGTTGTTTGCCCATCCGCCGTTTAGCGCCAACAGCCAATGGGGCTTTGCGCAGTGGTGGTTGGGCATCGTCGAGCGTCATACCGACCAAATCATGATGCCCTATAATATGACCATGGGTATTATGGCGGTTTATATAGCCGCCGCTATTGCCTATAATCTGGCACAAAGTTACAAAATGAACGGTTTTATGGCGGCGATGCTATCACTGATGGCTTTTTTAGTGGTTGCCTCCCCGCAGAGTAATAGTGCACTTCCGGTCGGATCCTTAGGCGGGGAGGGGATATTCACCGCAATTCTCGTCAGCCTTTATTCTACTGAGTTAATGCATTTTTTACAAAAACATAATATTGGTTTTAAACTACCGGAGCAAGTTCCACCTAAAATAAGGCAGTCGTTTGATTTGCTCATTCCTATTTTAGCCATTTTCATTACACTCTTCCCGTTAAGTCTTTATATTCAGCATCAGTTCGGCCTGTTATTACCTCAGGCAATAATGTCAATTTTTGCACCTATTATCTCGGCTTCAGATTCATTACCGGCAATTTTGATTGCGGTCTTACTCTGTCACTTACTGTGGTTTGCGGGTATCCACGGTGCGGTAATTGTTGGAGGCATATTGCAGGCCTTCTGGTTAACTAATTTAGGTATAAATCAGCAGGAACTGAACGCCGGACAGCCGATTACGCAAATCTTTATCGAACCCTTCTGGCAGTTCTTTATTGTGGTCGGCGGTTCTGGCTCGACGATGGGACTGGTATTCCTTTATCTGCGCAGCCGCTCGGCGCATCTGCGTTCGATTGGCAAACTTGGGTTAGTGCCCAGCATGTTTAACATCAACGAACCGGTGATTTTTGGCTCGCCGGTGGTGATGAATCCGCTGCTGTTTATCCCATTTATCACCGCACCGCTGGTTAACGCCATTATCGCCTATACCGCGACGCGCACCAGCCTGGTAAATCACGTTATTTCGCTTGCCCCTTGGACTACACCGGGACCGATAGGCGCGGCGTGGTCAACAGGATGGGACTACCGCGCCATTATTCTGGTCGGCGTTCTGCTGTGTGTTTCAACGCTAATTTACTACCCCTTCTTCAAAATGTATGAAAAACAGCTGCTTGAGCAGGAAGAACCTATTCTGCAACCCCAACCGGTGGAGAACTGACCGTGGAACTTGAAAATATCATTATGGAACTGATCATTCACGCCGGGGAGTCACGTTCTTGCTCGATGGAGGCGCTGCGTGCGGCGCGGCAGTCCGATTGGGCGTTAGCCGAACAGCATCTCACGGCGGCCAAGGTGGCCGTTCGCGAGGCGCATCTCATTCAAACCCAGCTGATTGGTGCCGACGAAGGCATGGGTAAAATCCCGGTAAGCTTGATTCTGGTCCATGCACAAGATCACCTGATGAACGCCATGCTCTGTCGTGAATTAGCCGAAGAGCTTATCTATTGCCACCGCGAAATTTCGAGTTTGAAAAACCGTTAATCAAGGAGCGAGTCATGCAACACCAACAGGTAAAACCTTTTCCCAACGGCTTTCTTTGGGGGGCGTCAACGTCAGCTTATCAGGTTGAAGGCGCGTGGAACGAAGAGGGCAAAGGCCCCTCGGTGATTGATAAAGCAATTTTTGATGCAGAGTTAAGTGATTTTAAAGTTACCAGTGACCACTATCATCACCTTGAGCAAGACGTTGCACTGTTCGCCGAACTGGGACTGAAAACCTATCGTTTCTCTATCTCATGGGCGCGGTTATTTCCACAGGGCAGCGGCGAAATAAACCCTAAGGGCGCAGCATTTTACCAACGACTGATTGACCTGCTGTATGCGCACAACATTGAACCCTTGGTGACGCTGTATCATTTCGACCTGCCGTGGGCGCTGCAGGAAAAAGGCGGGTGGTCGAATCCTGAAACGGTGACGGCCTTTGAGCACTATGCGCGCACCGCCTTTGAACTGTACGGCGACCGCGTTAAGTATTGGCTGACGATTAACGAACAAAACATGATGATCCTCAAGGGTGAGGTTATCGGCACGTTGCCACCGGGCACGGCAGATCCACAAAAAGTACTTTACCAGCAGAATCACCACATGATGCTTGCGCAGGCCAAAGCGATGATCGCCTGCCATCAGCTGCTGCCGAATGCCAAAATTGGCCCGGCCCCCAATATATCCAGCGTTTATCCCGCCAGTGCGCGTCCTGAAGACGTGCTTGCCGCCAATAACTTCAGCGCCATTCGCAACTGGTTGTATCTCGATTTGGCCTGCCACGGCGTTTACAACGCCGTGGCGTGGAGCTTTATGAAAGAGAAAGGCTATCTGCCGTGCATTACTGACGAAGAGATGGCGCTGCTGCGACGCGGCAAGCCGGATTTCATTGCGTTTAACTATTACGCCTCGGCGACAGTAGGAGCAGACGATTCGGCCCAGGCACGTGAACAGGGTGAACCCTCAAAAGCCGTCGATCAGCAAATGGCGGGCATTGATACCAGTGTGTATGCCGGAATGAACAATCCGTATCTCAAGAAAAATCAGTTTAACTGGTACATTGATCCCGTTGGTTTTCGTATTACTGCACGCGAAATTTATGAACGCTATCGCCTGCCACTGATTGTGACAGAAAACGGTCTGGGCGCCTTCGACCAGCTGGAAGCGGGTAACAAAATTTATGATGATTACCGCATTATGTATCTGCAAAAACACCTTGAACAGCTGCAGTTGGCCATCAGTGATGGCGTTGAGATGTTCGGATACTGCCCGTGGTCAGCGATTGATTTGGTCAGCACCCATCAGGGGATTGGTAAACGCTATGGTTTTATCTACGTCAATCGGGATGAAAAAGATCTGAAAGATCTTGCGCGCTTTAAGAAGAAAAGCTTTGTCTGGTATCAACGCGTTATCAGTAGCAACGGCGCTAATCTTGACTCACAGGTTGAGTACTGATTTTTCATTTAAGGAATGATTATGTTCAGCAAAAAGTTGCCTAAAGAATTTCTTTGGGGCGGGGCCGTTGCGGCTCATCAGGTTGAAGGCGGTTGGGATCAGGGCGGTAAAGGGCCGAGTATTGTTGACGTGTTAACCGCCGGAGCACACGGCGTGCAGCGCGAAATAACCCATGGTGTGCAACCGGGTCAACGTTATCCGAATCATCAGGCAGTTGAATTTTATTCACATTATAAAGAAGACATTGCGCTGTTTGCAGAGATGGGCTTCAAGTGTTTTCGCACCTCTATCGCCTGGTCGCGTATTTTCCCCCACGGCGATGAAAAGCAGCCTAATGAGGCGGGCCTGAAATTTTATGATGACCTGTTCGACGAACTGCTTAAGTACAATATACAACCGGTTATTACCCTATCGCACTTCGAAATGCCTTACCATCTGGTAAAGGAGTACGGCGGTTGGCTCAATCGTAAAGTGGTCGATTTCTTTGTACATTTCAGTGATGTGGTAATGGAACGCTACAAGGGAAAAGTAAAATATTGGATGACCTTTAATGAAATTAACAACCAGCGCAACTGGAAAATACCGCTGTTTGGTTACTCTTGTTCCGGCGTGATTTTCCTTGACCAGCCGAATCCTGAGCAGGCGATGTACCAGGTGTTGCATCATCAGTTTGTTGCCAGCGCTAAGGTGGTAAAACGCGGGCACGCTATTAACCCTGACTTCCAGATTGGCTGCATGCTGGCGATGGTGCCGATTTATCCGTGGTCCTGTGACCCCGATGATGTGATGTTTGCGCAAGAACAAATGCGGCAACGTTATCTGTTCGGTGACGTACAAATGCGCGGCTATTATCCGGCCTATATTTTGAAAGAGTGGGAAAATAAAGGCTATAAAATTGACATGCTGCCCGAAGATGCGGCGACGCTGCGTGAGGGCTGCACCGACTACCTAGGTTTTAGCTACTACATGAGCAACGCCGTGCAGCATGCGGCGAAAGACGCGCAAGGCAGTATTGAGTCGATTGAAGGCGGCAAACGAAACCCGCACGTGGCCGCCTCAGAATGGGGATGGCAAATCGACCCGGTTGGACTGCGCTACACGCTGAACTGTCTGTATGAACGCTATCAAAAACCGCTGTTCATTGTTGAAAATGGCTTTGGCGCGGTCGATACCCCGGCGTCCGATGGGTCGATTAACGACGACTACCGCATAGACTACCTGCGTGCACACATAGAGCAGATGAAAATCGCGGTAGTGGAAGACGGCGTTGACCTACTGGGCTATACGCCTTGGGGCTGCATCGACTGTGTGTCATACACCACCGGTCAATACAGTAAACGTTACGGGTTTATTTATGTTGATAAACACGACGATAATAGCGGGACCATGAAACGGTCAAAAAAGAAAAGTTTCGACTGGTACAAACAGGTCATTGCCAGCAACGGTGAGGCACTGTAATTCCAATCTAAAATTTGAAATTAAACCGACTCCGGCTATGATTGCCGTTATGATGTTAAATAACAAAAACGGCAATCGCGCTAAGGAGTTATTATGGATAATCAAGAACCTACTGCCTTCTCAACCGCTTCTGAGGCTATTGACCGCCTCGAAGCGCTGTATGAGGCATCACTGTCCTCACTGCGCGAAGCAATCAGTCAATACATTGAAAACGGCACCGTGCCAGACCTTAATGCCCGTGCGGCAGGGCTGTTTGCCTATCCACAGCTCGAAGTCACCTGGGACGGTAGTTCGCAAACGCCGTTCCGCACCCGCGCCTATGGCCGTTTTGCTCATCCGGGAAAATACGTGACTACGCTGACGCGGCCTGAATTGTTCAGAAAATACCTGACCAGTCAGCTGTCGATTCTCGAAAAAGACTATGCTGCGACTTTTGTGGTCAGGGCTTCTCAGCAAGAAATGCCTTATCCGTTTGTGATTGACGGCTCTGATTTGGTGCTAGACCGCACGATGACCGCCGGTCTGGCACTGCATTTTCCGACTACCGATCTGGCAAAAATTGTCGATGACGTCACCGATGGCATTCATGCCGCTAGCGATAAATTCCCGCTTTCGCATTTCGATGCACTGCGTACGGATTTCTCTTTAGCCCGCCTTAAGCACTACACCGGCACGCCGGTTGAGCATTTTCAGTCATACGTGCTGTTCACCAACTACACCCGCTACGTTGATGAGTTTGTTAGTTGGTCGTGCGCACAGATTCTTGACCCTAATTCGCCGTACGTGGCGCTGTCGTGTGCGGGGGGCAACTATATTACCGAAGAAGACAGTGATCCGTCGCGCACCGCCTCTGACCTGGCGTGGAAGAAGCACCAAATGCCGGCCTATCATCTGATTGCTGAAAACGGGCAGGGCATTACGCTGGTAAACATTGGCGTGGGGCCTTCCAATGCTAAAACCATCTGCGATCACCTTGCGGTACTGCGCCCACACGCCTGGCTGATGATTGGCCACTGCGGTGGCCTGCGCGAAAGTCAGAGTATTGGTGACTACGTGTTGGCCCACGCTTATCTGCGCGATGATCACGTGTTGGATGCGGTACTGCCACCGGATATCCCCATCCCGAGCATTGCCGAAGTGCAGCGCGCGCTGTATGACGCCACCAAGCTGGTGAGTAATATGCCGGGTGAGGAGGTTAAGCAGCGTTTACGCACCGGAACCGTGGTGACCACCGATGACCGCAACTGGGAGCTGCGATTCTCAGCGTCGGCGCGGCGTTTTAGCCTCAGCCGTGCCGTCGCGGTGGATATGGAAAGCGCGACCATTGCTGCGCAGGGTTACCGTTTCCGGGTGCCGTACGGCACGCTGCTGTGCGTTTCTGATAAACCGTTGCACGGTGAGATTAAACTGCCGGGGCAGGCCAACCACTTCTATGAAGGGGCCATTTCCGAGCATTTGCAAATTGGTATTCAGGCAATTGACTTGCTGCGTGCAGAAGGCGACAAACTCCACTCGCGCAAACTGCGGACCTTCGACGAGCCGCCGTTCCGCTAAACGTCTGCTATAGATGAAAAAGGCATTGCATAGATAAAATTAGTTCAACAAGTGTCGGAGGATGACCTCTGCCACCTGTTGAACTGCCTCCTTACTCCCTGACCCGCTTGATATTTCTCGCCTCACTTCCCGCCTCAACACGCCTTTAGCACAAAATTAGCTTAGCTTATCTAATTTAAGCAGTTGTAAGGTCTTGGCGGTACATTGAAAATGTTAAAACTGCATTTTTTTATATTTTCACCGGGAAAAAGGGTTAGAAATGAAGTTATTAAAAAAGTTACTGCTTCCTCTCGTGATTGCTGGAAGTGTCCACAGCGTTTGGGCAGCCGATCAGAATGTCCCGTTTTCTAGCTCTTTCCACGTCTCTGCGGATGACGCATTAAAAGCGAAACTGCCTGAGGATATTCTCAAACGGGGTTACATTGTTGCGGGTACTAACCCGAACACGCCGCCGACCACCTTCTATATGGCCGACAATAAAACGCTGGCAGGCCGTGAAATCGATGTGATGACTGCCGTCGCCGAAAGGTTGGGCGTGGCGGTGCAGTGGCGCGATACCGGCGGGTTCGACAACATTATTCCGGGTTTGAAATCGGGTCGTTATGACGTCGCATTATCCAACATTAATGCCACTAAGGCGCGTCTGAGCCAGGTCGATTTCGTCGGCTATTTCGACGCCTCGCGTTTGGGCATTATTTCTCGTAAAGATGCTAACGTTGCGCCATTTACCTCGCTGCAGGACACCTGCGGTAAGCAGGTCGGGGCCGGTGCGGGGACTACCCAGCTGCTGCGTCTTGATGAGGCGAGCAAGAAATGTGTCGCCGACGGCAAGCCTGCTATCACTATCGCGACCTTCCCAGATCGTCCTGCGGGCGTTCAGGCAGTGGTCAGTGGCCGCGTCGCTATGTTCTTCGGCCCGTATGAAGGCCTGACTTATCAGGTAAGCAAGGTGCCGGTTCTGGCCATGAGCGGTCAAATCACGGTTAACGATGCCCCAGTTTCCATCGCTTTCCCTAAAGCGTCTCCGCTGGAAGATGCCGTGCAGGCTGCGCTCAACTCGTTGATTAAAGACGGTAGCTATCAGAAAATTCTTGATAAGTGGAACATTGGCTACGGCGCGATGAAAGAAGCAAAACGTAACGAAGAGATTTTTTAATGCAAAAGGCAACACCAGAACCGCAGAACGAACTGCGTATTATCGGTAAAAAATACTATGGGCGCTGGTTCAGCGCCTTTGTGGTATTGCTTATTTTACTGGCAGTGGGCAATTCGGTTATCAATAACCCGCGCTTTGAATGGAACGTCATTGCCGAAAATTTCACGGAAGCTTCCATTCTTCAGGGTGTCTTGATGACGCTCCAGCTGACGGCAATCTCCGTCATTCTCGGTTTTGCCGGTGGTACCGTACTGGCGCTGATGCGTTTGTCGTCCAATCCGGTGCTGTCTGCGGTGAGCTGGGCCTATACCTGGTTCTTTCGCGGTGTGCCAATGCTGGTGCAGCTGTTTCTTTGGTATAACGTTGCTGCGCTGTACCCAAAAATAGCGATTTCGCTGCCGTTTGTTGGCGAGCTGTGGAGCGCCAATGCTAACTCGCTGATCAGCCCGTTTAGCGCGGCAGTGATTGCGCTGGTGATGCATCAGTCAGCCTATGCGGCCGAGATTGTTCGCGCCGGTATACAAAGCGTCGGTCAGGGCCAGTTGGAAGCGGCAAGAGCGCTGGGCTACCGTCCGGCGCAAATTTTTCGCCACACCGTGTTACCGCAGGCGATGCGCGCGATTATGCCACCGGCCGGTAATGAAGTGATCGGCCAATTAAAAACGACTGCCGTAGTTTCAGTGATTGCGCTGCAGGACGTGCTTTATTCGGCACAGATTATTTATCAGCGCACGTATGAAGTTATTCCGCTGCTGCTGGTCGCCACATTGTGGTATCTGCTGATGACGTCGGTGCTGTCTGTAGGGCAATACTACGTTGAGCGCTATTTTGGCCGTGGCACCGTGCGCAATGAAAAAAGTTCATGGATCAAACGCAAAGCGCCCGCTCTGGCGGTGAATAAAGAGAGGGCAAGCAGTAATGGCTGAGGCAATTGAGTTACGCAACATTACCAAGCGTTTTTCGGGTAATACTATTTTAGACGGTATCAATCTTGATATTGCGGCCGGTTCGGTCACGGTTATTTTAGGGCCTTCTGGGTCGGGTAAATCAACGCTGCTGCGCTGTATCAATCATTTGGAGAAGCTCGACGGCGGAACTATTCGCATCGGCGGGCATTTGGTGGGATATCACCAAAAAGGCCACGCGCTGCACGAGTTGAACAGCAAGCAGATAGCGGCCCAGCGCGCACAGATCGGCATGGTGTTTCAGCAGTTCAATCTGTTCCCACACCGCACGGTGCTGCAAAACATTATTGATGCACCCATGCGCGTCAAAAAGCAGAATCGTCAGCAGGCAACCCTAAAAGCCCGATCATTGTTGCAGCAGGTTGGATTGGCTACGCGTGAAAACGCTTGGCCAGCCGAGCTTTCCGGCGGTCAGCAGCAGCGCGTCGCCATTGCACGTGCGCTGGCAATGGACCCGGAAGTTATGCTGTTTGATGAACCGACCTCGGCACTCGATCCCGAGTTGGTGGGAGAGGTGTTGCAGGTAATAAAAAAACTGGCACACTCAGGTATTACCATGGTCATTGTCACCCACGAGGTCGGCTTTGCCCGTGAAGTGGCGGATAATATCGTCTTTATGGAAGAGGGCAAAATCGTCGCAGCTGGGCCGACTCAGTCGGTGCTCGACGACCAGGAAAACATTCGCGTACGCAACTTCTTATCAACGGTGCTATAGCAGGTAATCGCCGCTATCTGTGTCCGTTGTTGGCCCTCTTTCAGCCAGGACAAACAGTCTCAATGACCGTTAAACCAACCACCCACAGCTCCCATTGGGGAGCTTTTACCGCCGTTTTGCATGATGATAAACTGGTAGTAACACCTTTTGCTGGCGATCCTGACCCTAGCCCAATCCTTAAAAACTTCGAAAACGCACTGGACCATAAAGTACGTATCGCCACGCCGATGGTGCGCCGCGGCTGGCTCGAAAACGGCCCAGGACCTGACGACCGCCGCGGTGACGATGAGTATATCGCCATCAGTTGGGAAGAGGCCTACGCCTTGGTCTCGGGGGAGCTTTCTCGGGTGGCTACAACGCACGGACCGGAGTCGGTTTTTGGCGGTTCCTACGGCTGGTCGAGCGCCGGGCGTTTTCACCATGCGCAGAGTCAAGTACATCGGTTCTTAAATACCACCATTGGGGGTTACGTTCGTTCGGTAAACAGCTACAGTTCAGGCGCTGCGTCGGTGATTTTGCCGCACATCGTCGGTGACATGAATGAAATTGCCCGCCGTGGCGTGAGTTGGGAAGAGATTTCTGAACACACTGATGTGCTGTTGTCATTTGGCGGACTGGCTTTAAAAAACTCTCAGGTTGCCAGCGGCGGATTGAGTGAGCACACCGAGCGCGGGTTTATTGATAAAGCGGCAAAACGCGGCACAACATTCATCTCTGTGAGTCCACTCGAAAGTGACCTGCCGGACGAAGCCCGCGGTGAATGGCTGGCGATAAAGCCCGGAACCGATGCCGCATTGATCTTGGCGCTGCTGCACGTATTGAATGCCAATCAGTGGTCTGATGAAGATTTTCTGGCCCGTTACTGTGTGGGCTGGGACAAGCTGGTGGCCTATCTGTGTGGCGCAGAAGACGGTCAGATGCGTGACGCGCAGTGGGCGTCTGAAATTTGTGGCATCAGTGCGGCGCGCATTGAGTCGTTGGCCGCCGAATTGTATGGTAAGCGGGTAATGATTTCGGTGGCGCATGCTTTGCAGCGTGCGGAACACGGCGAACAACCGGTATGGTTAGGTCTGGTACTGTCGGCGGCACTTGGCCAGCCAGGTCTGCCGGGCGGCGGTTATGGCTATGCGCTAGGCGCGTTGGGGCACTACGGCAAACATCATAATCAGGTTTCATTCCCCGCACTGCCTCAGGGGAAAAACGGCGTGAAGGATTTTATTCCGGTGGCACGCCTCTCTGATATGTTGCTAAATCCTGGGGAAGAATTCCGCTACAACGGCCAGACGTTGCGTTACCCGCACATTAAACTGGCGTGGTGGGCGGGCGGTAATCCGTTCCATCATCATCAAGATTTAGCGCGTCTGCGTCGTGCTTTTAATCAGCTCGACACCTTAATTGTGCATGAAGTTGCCTGGACTGCCACCGCGCGACACGCTGATATCGTGCTACCTGCCACCATGACGCTGGAGCGTGAAGACGTGGGCGGAGCACCGACCGACCGGCACCTGTTTGCCATGCAGCCGGTGGCAAAACCGTTTGGTGAGGCCAAGGACGATTATTCGATTTTTGCCGAGTTGGCAAAGCGGCTGGGGCGTGAAGAGGCTTTCACGGAAGGGCGCACGGCCAGAGAGTGGTTGCAGCATCTTTATCAGCAGATGCAGGAGAAGTGTGAGCAGCAAAATATCAGCGTGCCAAACTTTGAACAGTTTTGGGAAATTGGCCAACTGCAATTGCCGCAGCTTAAAGACGGCGGCAGACTGCTGCGTAATCTGCGCAACGACCCTGATAGGTATCCTTTACCGACGCCGAGCGGGAAAATAGAGATATTTTCGCAGACTATCGCCGATTTTAACGATGCTGACTGCCCGGGGCATCCGGTTTGGCTTGAGCCAACGCAAAAGCCTGATAGTCAAAACCCGCTGTATCTGATCGCCAATCAGCCGGCCACCAAGCTACACAGCCAACTCGACTACGGCAAACACAGCGTGAGTCAGAAGCTCGACGGGCGTGAGATATGCCGGCTGCATCCACAGGATGCCTTAAGCCGAGGAATTAAAGTCGGTGATACGGCGATTATCAGTAATTCGCGTGGTGCAGTGTTGGCCAGCGTGGAAATCAGTAAGCAGATTATGCAGGGCGTCATTCAGCTACCGACCGGTGCCTGGTATGACCCGCAAGATGCACGTGCGGCACACCCGCTGTGCCGTCACGGCAATCCCAATGTGCTAACGCTCGATGTGGGAACATCTTCACTGGCACAAGGATGCTGCGGACAGATTACCACCGTAAATATTGCCCGTTTTGAAGACGTTGCACCGGCGGTACGTGCTTTCGAACCGCCGGTGGTACTGTACCGTTAAGTCTGAAATGACGTCAGCCGCTTTGCCAGTTCGGACAAGGCGCCTGGCGTCCCCAACTGGCACAAGACCTCTATTTCATCCCACGCCTGCGGTGAACGCAGCGACAAACAGCTCTCCAATTTACGCCGTAAATCCACCCCTTTGGCTACACTTTGTTGGCGTGTGACGCGGCAGGTTAGCTGTTCACCGTTTTTGCGTGACAACGTCACCTGATGAAAGCGCTGGGTAGGGTCAATTTCATCCGGCGGTGCAGTCATGTCAGGACTGCGACTTACCTTGCCGGCCAGCGCATTGATTCCGTCATCAACCGGTCCTTCACCAAAATCACTCAGACTCAGGCGATTGTGCAACAGCGTGGCGGCAATCACGTATTCGAGGCTAAAACGCGCTTCTATTCTGCTATGAGGATGCGTCACTGACGCCGCAATATCACCGCCAGGTGGGAAAGAAACCTCAATGCTTTCGATATCGGCAAACAAATCGGCAGGCGTTTTCTCGCTCTTTTCGAGCCACTCTGCCCGCAGGATAAATGCGGCGTCTGCGGCACTGTGCGTGCCTGCACAGGTAGGATAAGGTTTAAACTCAAGTCCCGGTGAAACAATGCGCCACGGCGCGCCCCAGTCCGAGGTCAGTTTTTCAGGCCGTTGCTGGCCGCCGCCGCCGCTGGCAAGAAATGCCTCCAATACGCCGTCGGGCTGACCTTCGAATCCAGCAAGTGCCAGTCTAGAGGCTATCACTGCCGATTCGGCGGCAAATCCCGCATGCAGCGGCTTAACGACCGAACCAAACTGCGCACGTAATCCGCTGGCGCGAGTGGCCGCGATACCCAGAATGTTCGCGGTTTGTTCCACGGTTGCGCCTGCCAGTCTGGCCGCTGCTGCCGCTGCCGCAATCGACCCCAGGGTGGCGGTGCTGTGATATCCGGCTTTGTAATGCTGGGGACCGGCGGCTAGACCCAGGCGTCCCGCTGTTTCAACGCCAATAATATAGGCATCGAGAAACGCATCACCTGCAATCTCCGCGTTTCCCTGCGCCAGCGCAAACAGCACAGGGAGGATAACCGTCGTCGGATGCCCGCGAAAATCAGGGTGAAAATCGTCAAAGTCCAGCGCATGTCCGGCATAACCGAGCAGCAGGGCACGAGTTTGTGCATCGTCAGCGCAATATACCTGTTGCAGACTTTTCAACGGAGTATCGGCGATATCGCCTTGAACAATCGGCAGCGAGACGGCCACAAAATCGAGCAGCCCAGCGCGGGCCAGCGCTCTTGCTTCGCTCGTGGGTGCAGTATTTACAACAAGCTGAGACAGTTGCTGGGTTAACGTCGCGTTAGGCAGCTCGCTCATTGCAGTTTTTCCAGAGCCTTAACGGCCAGGCGGTGCAGGTAGTCGGCGGTGGGAAACAGGGCACGGTCGTCGACGCGAAAAGCAGGGTGATGCAGTGAATAAGGGCCGCCGGAGCCGATCATAATAAAGGCACCGCGCATCTGCTGCTGATAAAAGGCAAAGTCCTCTCCGATGGGGCTGGCTTGCACAGTCAGTGCTTCAAAGCCCGCCGAGGGCGCTTGCTCAAGGGCAAACTCGACCCACTCGGCGTCATTGACTACCGAAGGTGGACCCGCAAGCCAGTTAAGCGTGATGGTTGCCTCGAAAGCATCACCGATGCCCTGCAAAATCTGCCGCAGTCTGCGTTCGATAAGCTCGCGCGTGTCCTGATTAAAGGTACGCACCGTGCCTTCAAGCCAGGCCTTATCGGGGATAACATTCCAAGTTGAGCCACTGTGAACTTGAGTAATCGACACCACGGCATTGTGATCTGACGGCACATTGCGGCTCAGTAGGGTTTGCACCGCGCCGATGACCTGTCCGAGGATAATCACTGGGTCATTGCCGTCGTGAGGGCGGGCGGCGTGGCTGCCGGTGCCGCTAATGGTGATGTCAAAACGGTCTACGCCAGCGGTTAACGCCCCGGCCTTGCTGCCCAGCACGCCAACTGGCAGGGTTGGATCGTTGTGAATACCGAAAATAACGGCGGCGTCGTCAAGTGCGCCGGTCGCTAACAGCGCGGGGGCACCTTCAAAGATTTCTTCGGCTGCCTGAAACAGAACGCGCACACGTCCCGGCAAGGTATGTTCGATTTTTTTCAACAAAATAGCCGCGCCGAGTGCGGCAGAGGCGTGAAAATCGTGACCGCAGGCATGCATCACGCCTGCATTTTGCGACACGTAATCAACACCTGACTGCTCTTCAATCGGTAGCGCGTCAATATCTGAACGCAACACGACCAAATGTGGCGAGTTGGCGTCACCGAGTTCAGCCACCAGTCCTGTTTTAAGCGGCAGGTCGACGATGCGGATTTGATATTGGTCGAGCACCGCTTTGATGCGCGCTGTGGTTTCAAACTCATGGTTCGAAAGCTCGGGAAATCGGTGCAGCTCGAGGCGAAAAGCCTGAATAAATTGGGCGATATCCTGATGTTCTGGACGTATCTTCATAATAATGTTCCTTTGATCAAACCTGTCTAGGCAGGATTAACGTATTTCCTGGCGAGATAGCCACCTATCGTGCGCCACAGGGTCGAGGACTTTTTTCATAAACAGCGTAATGTGCCCCTTTCCTAAATCTTTCTCGTGCATCGGCACAAAGCCACGCTTCTGATACAGCGCTTTCAACCAAGGGTGGTTAACCGCCGTGCCGAGTGAAACCGCGGGGGCTTTCAGCTGTTTGATTAATATTTCTTGCTCAACCCAATCCTGAATTTTTTTCCCCCATCCCTGTCCGTTGTAGTCCGGATGCGCCCCAAACCAGCCGATATGCGGCAGACCAAACGGACCGGGTAAGGTGCTCCACGGGTAGCGCAATGTCAGCGAGGAAACCATAATGCCATCAACAAACAGGGCATAAACGTCGTGCTCAGTCAGGTGTTGGGTGACGCGCGCCAAATCTGCGGTGGCTGCATCGAATTGGATCCCCAGTGCTTTAATCGGCGCGTAAGCAGCTAGCATCAGTTCGAGATATTCCTGGTTATCGTCAGTGCTAAGTTGTCTGAAAACGTGGCTCATCAATATTCTCGTCTCTGCACGGTGAAATTTCGGTCCAAGGTGTAATAAAGAAGACGCTTGGAAATATTCTTTTCATTATCTTTTCTTTAACTAAGGATGCATAGCAAGCTTTGTGCTTTCCTTATCTAAAAATAAGATAAGTAATTGCGAATTATGGAAAAGCGATATACCAGTAAGTGATTGCTTATTTCTTTTTTTCTCGTAGCATTTATTTAAATTAAACGAACAGGTTATCGACGTGCTTGCAATCAAATCTCCTCAGACCTATTACCATAAGTCCGGCATTCGCGCTCAAGTCGGTGAATACATTGCTCCGCTGGCGAAACGCATTGCTGTGATCACCACCTTGCGGGCGTGGGAAGCCGTTAACCCAGAGCTTGAAGCCAGTTTGCAAGCACACAATCTTCAGTACCGCGTTGAGTTCCTTGCCGGTGAATGTTCAGACGATGCTATTGCCCAACACACCGCCAAAGTGAAAGCGCAGGGTGCAGAATTAGTGCTGGGCATTGGTGGTGGGCGAGTGCTGGACACTGCCAAAGGCGTTGGAAATTTGCTTGCGGACGTGGCGATTGTCACTTTCCCAACCGTGGCCGCTACCTGCGCCGCCTGGTCACCAATCACCATTGTTTATAATGAAGCTGGTGGCCACGTTCGCAGCCAGCCGCTGACCAAAATGCCCGTACTGGTGTTGGTTGACAGCGAGGTGATTGCCAACAGCGACGTCCGCTTCCTGAAAGCCGGCATCGTCGACGCACTGGCAAAGTGGTTCGAATTCCGACCCTATCAGCAAAAAAACCGCGACAGTCTGGCGCTGAACCTTAAAGTGCAAGCAGCACGTTTTGCGGTAGACACCTTTATCGAATTCGGCGAGCAGGCGGTTAAAGACAACCAACAGCACAAGGTGACGCCGGCATTGGTGAAAGTGATTGATGCCAATATTGCTGTAGCCGGTATGGCTAACAGCATGCGCGATGATTTCCCTGCGCCCGGCGTGGCTCACGCACTGCACAACCGCATGACCCATCAGCCAGAGCTGCACGACTGGCTGCACGGGGAAAAGGTCGGTTATGGACTGCTGCTGCAGTCGATACTTGAAAATGACGGCGGTGCGCCGGACGCCGACCTGCTGGCATTGTTGAAACAGTTTGATGCGCCGTTGCGCCTACCACAAACCCTGGGCGAGCGTGCAGAAACGCTGCAGACAATGGCGCAAGAGGTCAAATTTTCCGCGCAAAATGCCGCGCGGCTGCCGTTCACGCTCTCTGCAACGACTATATTGCAGGCCCTCAAGGCCACAGACGAGCATTTCTAACCCGCAGGTCTAATCATTCAACGCGGTGAGTACGAAAGACATCGCCGCGACTCTTCTCATTGAAATTTTGAATCACATTAAGGAACACCATGACCAGGTCCTCATCATCTCCCCGTCAAATGCGCTTAGGCCTGTTTGTACAACCCCTCGGCCACCACGTTAGCGGCTGGCGTCTCACTGAGCGCCTCGGTTCACCAACCGACATTAACTGGCTGATAAGTATTGCTAAAAAGGCTGAAGAAGGCACCTTTGACATGTTTTTCGTCGGCGACGCGCTGGCGACCAACGTGCATCGTTTACCGTCGACCATGGCACGCCTTGAGCCACTGACGCTGCTTTCAGCCGTAGCTGTTAATACCCGACATATCGGCCTGGCAGCTACCGCCTCAACCACCTTCAGTGACCCGTTCACGCTGGCAAGAAGCTTCTCGTCGTTGGACCATATTAGCGGTGGCCGCGCAGCCTGGAACGTAGTGACCTCGTATTCGAATGACGTCGCACGCAATTTCAGTAAAGAAGATATGCCAGGCCACGCCGACCGTTATGCCAAGGCTACCGAGTTTTTACAGGTCGCCAATAAATTGTGGGAAGGCTGGCAGGAAGGGGCTGTCATCGCCAACAAAGAGAGTGGCCAGTACTTCGTCGACGATAAAATCAATGAGATAAACCATCGCGGCGAACACTATCAAGTACAGGGTCCGCTTAATATCACCCGTTCACCGCAGGGCAAGCCGGTCATTATTGAAGCCGGTTCATCTGCCGACGGACAAAAGCTGGCGGCGGCTACGGCAGAAGTGGTGTTTACCGCCTCTGCCAGTCTGGAAGAAGGTCAGGCATTTTATCGTTCGCAAAAACAGCAGGTTGTAGAAGCTGGCCGCAATCCGGATCACGTGCTGATTCTGCCGGGCGTTATGCCGATCGTTGGCCGCACGCTGGCCGAAGCGAAAGAAACCTGGCGCCAATTGAACTTGCTGGTTGATATCGATAACGGTATCAAGCAGCTATCTGCCCGTTTTGGTCTGGACATGACTCAGTATCCACTGGACGGGCCGGTGCCGGAAATTCCTGCCGTTGAGGGTAATCAAAGCCGCGTCAAACTGCTGACCGAACTCGCCGAGCGTGAAAATCTGACGCTGCGTGAGCTGGCCGCGATAGCGGCGGGTTCCCGTGGGCACCGTGTGATAGTTGGTACAGCCGAAGATATTGCCGACGACCTGCAGCTGTGGATTGAGCAACAGGGCGCCGACGGTTTTAACATCATGCCGGCTATTATTCCCGAGCAGCTAGACCTGTTCGTTGAGCTGGTTATCCCGGTGCTGAGAAAGCGAGGCCTGTTCCGTGAAAGCTATGAATTCTCGACGCTGCGTGAAAATCTGGGTCTGCCGAACGCCTGAATGGGCGCTGCTTCTCGTTGAAGAGTAAGGGTTTATGATGACTGTTGTTGAATCGAAAATCGTGCTGTCGGACCGCGTGCAGCGCGTTTCAATGTCGCCAAACGCCGCGGCCAAGCAGCTGACCAACAGCCTGAAAGAGGCGGGTGTCGATATTGCGGACCTGACGACCGGTGAACCAGACTTTGATACGCCCGAACACATCAAACAGGCGGCCTATGCCGCCATTGAGCGTGGTGAAACCAAATACACGCCAACGCCGGGCATCAAAACGCTGCGTCAGGCGGTGCAGCGCAAGCTGCTGCGCGAGAACAATCTGCCTTATGACGCTGACCACATCGTCATTGCTAACGGGGCCAAGCAGATTATTTTTAACGCCTTCGCCGCCACATTAAACGACGGTGATGAAGTGCTGGTGCCAGTTCCTTACTGGCCGACGTTTCCTGACAGCGTGCGTTTTAACGGCGGTACTCCGGTATTCTTAAACTGTCCGATTGACCAGGGGTACAAGCTGACGCCTGCCCAACTCGAGCAGGCTATCACCTCACGTACCCGCTGGATTATTCTTAACAACCCCGGCAACCCGAGCGGGGCGGTTTACGATACCGCTGAGCTTTCCTCGCTGGCGGAGGTTTTGCGTCGCCATCCACAGGTGCTGGTGATGCTTGATGAACTGTATGAACACGTACTTTTCGACGGTCGTCAGCACGCCAGCTTGCTCAACGTGGCCGCAGATTTACGCGAACGCACGCTGCTGGTTGGCGGGGTGTCGAAAACCTACGCCATGACTGGATGGCGTATCGGCTATGGTGCGGGTCCCAAGGCGTTGACCCAGGCGATGGCGGTGGTGCAGTCGCAAAACAGCTCCGGAGCCAGCTCGGTGAGCCAGGCGGCTGCGGTGGCGGCGTTCGACGGTGGACTTGAGTTCATCAAGCCTCAGGTTGCAGCCTATCAGGCCCGCCGTGACGTGCTGGTTGATACGCTTTCTGCCGTTGACGGGCTCAAACTGCTGCGACCCGACGGTGCGTTCTTTGTTTTCTGCCACTGCGCAGGGCTGCTGGGGCGTCGACGTACCGACGGTAAAATACTTGAGTCGGAGTCTGACGTTATGAATTTCCTGCTCGAAAGCGGCGTGTCTGGCGTCTCGGGCAGCGCCTTTGGATTATCGCCATACTTTCGCCTGTCTATAGCCACAGAATATGACACAGTGGCCGAAGCGGGGCGGCGCATTGCTGCGGCCTGTGCATTACTAAAGTAATTTATAGCGTACAAAAAGGGCTAAAAAGTCGACGATTAGTCTGTGTGCTGCTTAAGCTGGCACACAGTGCTTAATCTGTTGTAGGTTATCCCTGTAGGATGTTTTAGCCTTTTCAAGGAAACCTTTTTTTAGCGGAGAGAACCATGCCACACGTAGATTTGAAGTTTATTACCCGCAATCTGACAGAAATCCAGCAAAACGCTATTTCTGACGACATTATCGCGGTATTGAAGAAGCATTTTGGCAGTTCTGATGACTCAGTATCAATCAAACTTAACGAAATTCCGGCCGATGACTGGAAAAGCGCCGTTTATGAACCCATCATCAAGCCAGACCTCGACGTACTGATTAAAAAACCAGGCTATAAATTGGACTGAGTCTTGTCATTATTTCAGCACTGGTCGCTTATCTTCCACGGCAAGTGCTGCTATTTAAGCCACGTTAACTAATTGTTTACTTTTCTCCCTCTGCCCGCGTGCTCATTGAAGTTCTATTAAATCTTTAACTTTATAATTTCCTTAATTTAAAATCAGAGCCCTAATGGGCATATAAAACAGGAAATGCAGCATGAGTGAACAGCATATTGAACCCCGAAGCGGGTTAATTAGCCTGGTTTTTGCAACGCTACTAACCGGAATCGCGGCGGGGATTGGCGGCATGCTTTTAGCCATGCTGCTGCACGCTATCCAGCATTTTGCCTTTGGCTACAGCCCAGATGCTATCATCAGTAAAGAAAGTTTTCTTGAAGGCGTCAGCGCCGCCAACGCCTCGCGCAGATTACTGGTGCTAGTGGTCTGCGGGCTTATCGCGGGCATAGGTTGGTATCTGCTTTACCGCTTTGGTAAGCCGTTGATCAGCATTGCCAACGCGGTTAAAAACCCACAGAAGCCGATGCCGTTTTTCTCAACGCTTATTCATGCTTTGCTGCAAATTATTACTGTCGCGCTGGGCTCGCCGCTGGGGCGTGAAGTTGCTCCGCGTGAAGTGGGAGCCATTGGTGCTGGCTGGCTGTCTCAGCGTTTTCGCCTAACACCGTCTGAAACCCGGGTGATGGTAGCCTGTGGCGCGGGAGCGGGACTGGCTGCGGTATATAACGTTCCGCTCGGTGGGGCGGTATTTACGCTTGAAGTTTTACTGGGCGCATTCAGTTGGGAACTGTTAATTCCGGCAATCTGTACGTCGTCTATTGCTGCCCTGGTGGCATGGATAGGGCTGGGCAACGAGTCGCAGTATCATCTTCCAGTATTGAATATCACCTCTGGGCTGGTGATCTGGTCAATTATTTGTGGGCCGCTGTTTGGCATCGCCGCAAATCTGTTTACCCGCGTAATGACTCAGGCGCGTAAAAATGCCAAAAGGAACTGGCAAATGCCGGTATTTTGCCTCTTAAATTTTGCCATTATTGGGCTGCTTGCTGCTTGGTTCCCGCAGCTGTTGGGCAACGGTAAAGGTCCGGCTCAAATCACTTTCGACAGTGAAATAACGTTAGCCTTAGCCGCTGGGCTACTGCTGCTCAAGCTGCTGATCATCTGGGGAAGTCTGCGTTCGGGTGCCGAGGGTGGACTGTTGACCCCTGGACTTTCTAATGGCGCACTGCTGGCCTGCATCTTTGGCGTAGTTTGGGATCATTTCTGGCCAGGCACTTCGCTTGGGGCTTTTGCGATTGTTGGCGCCGCGGCTTTTCTTGCCACCTCAATGAAAATGCCGATCACCGCCGTGGTGTTAATCGTCGAGTTTACCCGCGTTAATCACGATTTTCTGATCCCCATTTTATTTGCCGTAAACGGATCCATCGCCACTAGCGCATTGATTAACAAACGTTTTGCACTGTGATTTGACCGGGTTAATTTTCATTAAAGGAAACATCATGGATAATAACATTCGACCCGTGCCATTGGATAAGTCGTATCGTTTAGTGAATCACGGGCCTACGATTTTGGTTTCCGCCCGCCATGACGGTGTTGACAACGTCATGGCCGCAGCCTGGGCATGCGGACTGGATTTTTCGCCGCCCAAGCTGACGGTGGTAATTGATAAAATCGCCAAAACGCGTGAACTGGTAGAGAAGAGTGGCATTTTTGTTATCCAGATCCCGACGGCCGCACAGGCAAAATTGACCCTTGAGTTAGGCACGGTAACAATGCACCAGCAGCCCGATAAACTGGCTAATGCCGCTGTCGAGCTGTTTGATCTCGAGGATTTCAACCTGCCTTTTGTGGCGGGCTGTTCGGCATGGCTGGCGTGCAAACTTATTCCAGAGCCGCATAATCAACAAACCTATGACCTGTTCATCGCTGAAATAGTCGGTGCGTGGGCCGATGCGCGGGTGTTTAAAGACGGACACTGGCAGTTCGAACAAGCAGACCCGTCGCTGCGCAGCCTGCACTACGTCGCTGGTGGACATTTTTATGCCATTGGTGAAGAAATTATTGTCGGTGCAAGCCAAAAGAGTTAAATAATTTCAGTAGATATAGAAGAGGAAGGGCGTATTTTACTTTCCTCTAATATATAAAACAAAACGTTTTATTATGAGATCTATAACCCCCGCTGCATATAACTAACAACCTTACCCGCATTCAATGTAAATTTATTTATAAATACATGGGGCGATTAATTATTGAGTTGATATTGGCTTGCAAATGGCGCAGCTTATGGC
>NZ_MRWD01000047.1 GCF_002093625.1 Rouxiella silvae
ATCTTATCTAGGTACTAAAAACCTGTATTTTTATATACATGTAATTTATAGATATCTCCAGTAACAATAAAACCCTACATTCTATGATATTTCTTCATCAATTTGAGATAGATAGTTCCTTGTTACGCTATGCTTAAAAGGATTATTTATCTTTCGAGCCATCATGAAAAACCCCAATGTACGAGATAGTTCCCACATTAAGAAACCTTGGTGGAAAAAGTTAGGGCCTGGGCTTATAACAGGTGCGGCAGATGATGACCCGAGTGGTATAGCAACTTATTCACAAAGTGGCGCACAATTTGGATTTTCAATGTTATGGACCTTAGTCCTAACATATCCGTTAATGGTAGGAATTCAATTAATTAGCGCTAAGATAGGCCGTGTAAGCGGCAAGGGCTTAGCCACCAACATTCGGCTACATTATCCAATGCCACTGCTTTATATAATAATTTTCTTACTATTCATCGCCAATACAATAAATATTGCTGCCGATGTTGCAGCAATGGGTGAGGCATTAAAATTACTTATTGGTGGCTATACTCACCTTTATGCATTCATGTTTGTTGTTATTTCTCTATTACTGCAAGTTTTCATTTCCTACAATAGCTATGTTCGTGTATTAAAGTGGCTAACTTTAGTCCTCTTTGCATATGTAGGTATTATCTTTGTTGTCCATATTCCATGGGGACAAGTGGTTAAGAAAACGCTCATTCCACAAATATCATGGAGTTCAGACTACATCACTGTTGTAGTAGCTATTTTTGGTACCACTATCAGTCCCTATCTTTTTTTCTGGCAAGCATCCCAAGAAGTTGAAGAGTTACGAGAAAATCCAAGTGCTAAGGCTTTGATAGTCGATGCAAAAGGGTCAAAAACCATTTTTAATCGTATAAAAATAGATACAATGATAGGAATGGGTATTTCCAACGTTGTCGCATTTTTCATAATGTTAACAACAGCAGTAACTTTGAATTTGCATCACGTGACTAACATTCAAACTTCTGCGCAAGCAGCTTCTGCGCTTCGGCCTGTTGCTGGCCAATTTGCCTTTTGGTTATTTAGTTTTGGTATCATTGGTACTGGTCTTTTAGCGATCCCAGTACTGGCAGGCTCAGCTGCTTAAAAAGCAGGTGTAAGGATTTTAGGTTTTAATATTCAAAAACAGCCGGTTAAGTCACTTTTTCCGGCTGTTTTACTACCTCCCTGAGTACATAACTCCTTTCAATTAGATCAAATACTTACCATTCGTTTTGGGGAATGATTTCTCTTCATAAATCCAAATCTGTGCATTCCAGATGACGCAGCAGCAGGCGGCAGTCATGACGTTAATTAATTGAATTAAATAATAAAATCACCGGTAATGGCATCGAACTAAGTACAAAAAAAGCAGTTTGTAACCAACTGAATTAACAAGGAATAAATTTAGTTTTGCAGAAGGCTTTTAGTGCGCAGCTCCGCTTATTTTCTTAAATAGGTATTCGCATTTTGCTTGACTGCTTGTTCGCAAATTATTTTTTCGTTTCCAACAAAATTTTAAACAGATGAGGGGAAGTTGACAGGCAGCTTTGAGCGAGGAGCGGACATTGAGCACTTCGATCCCATGGTTTTAGTCAGTCGGAATAAATAAGTAATTCAGAGTGAATTACTGCATTTCCCTGGAACTTACGAGTTTCGTTTTAACCGTAAGCGGATTAGCTTGTCTGTTGCAGTACCGGCAAGTAACCAATATTTATAATAATTCTTCTAATTACAGAGGATTCTTGCCGGCAAGAATAATGTTTATGAGAAGTTTTCCAGGACCGACAGGAACGAATTTCTGTCTCCATGCCCCTCAGTCAGTCTCACTCGCCCTTCAATATCGGCCAGATGGTGATCCATTAACTCACGGGCTTTTATTAAATCCTTAGCTTTGAGGGCGGTGACAATCATGCGATGGTGGTCAGCACCACAGTCATCCTTTCTTTTTTCCTCGTAAAGTGACATCACGAGAGAGAGTCGCGCCACAATCTTGGCCAGCATTTCAGTCAACACCGGATTACCTGCCAGCTCGGCCAATACAATATGAAACTTGCCAGAAAGCACCGTCTTGGATTTTTCATCGCCATGATGATGGGTTTGCTCTTCTTCGTCAGCCAGAATTTCCAGCGCATTTAGCTGCTCCGGCGTTGCGCGCGCAATGACGAACTCCAATAACAGTGATTCAATCCTTCGACGTGCTTCAAAAAGATTTCTGGCCTGCTCAATGCTCGGCTCTGCAACAAAAGTACCTCGATTGCGCTTTCGCTCCAGAAGATGATCGCTTTCCAAAACCCCCAAGGCGCCGCGCACTACCGTTCTGCTGACACCAAAATGTTCGGCAATCGCTTCTTCCAGTATTTTGGTGCCAGGAGTCAGTGCGCCTTCTCCAATCGCGGCGGCTAATGTCATACGAATACGTTCTGAAACATCATCGTGACTGTCAGCGCTGTTTATCGCCTTATTGGCGGCTGACGTCGCTTTATTGCTCGTGCCGCGCGATTTTTTGATTATCTTTTCCACCACAAACCTCTTAAGCACACATGCAGATAACAACGGGTTTTTTTATTATCTCGATAATAATATTTATACGCAAATGTTGATAGCGGCGGTAAATTTTCACGCAGACTGACGTGAGTACTCGCGCCATTATGCTACAGCTTTAGATTTTGCATCCCATCCATAAGATCCGTTCCATTACGAAAGGCCAATGCCTTGTTTATTACAAATGTGCCGAATATGGCGGGACGATTTATTGATGAAATTTATGGCTTCCTGAAAACCATAAGGTTGATGCTGGTAATCTGGATATCCGTAATTATCCCTTTCGTAGACTTCCCAATCGGCTATCTCGCCGGCGATGACTCTCGTTTCGAACGCATCGACCATTGACAGGTAAGCCTGCTCCTCATCTGTCGATAAATCAGGATGGCCGGCACGCCATAACGGATCGTTGAGCTGAATGCACTGCCTTGGATACGCACGTCGAGGATTATCCGCAGTGGATTGTGCAATCTCCAGAGAGAGATTAAGTTGCGGCTTTACTGCTGCCAAAATATGCAAAATGGCTGTGAAATCAACGATACCCTCCCCACAAGGTCGTGGCTGAAAGTCAAAACCGCCGGCCGCTCTTCCGATATATGCATCCTTGATATGCGTTTGGCGGACGTAAGGGGCAAGACGTTTGGTCGCCCACACAGGATGTTCGGCGCGTTGCAGCATGTTTGCCGTGTCGAGCACGACGCCTGTACAATCTTCACCCACGGCTTCTATCAGGCGTAGAATTTCGAACGAGGTGATTTCATCATGCGTTTCGATATTCATGTGGATCCCGAGCGCACGTGCTGCGGGTGCAAGTTTCTTAAGCACTTTTTCGGTAGCGAGCAGCTGCTCTTCCCACGTGACATCGGTGCGGAATCTATCCACCGCCAATCGTCCCCGATAGGCAGGCTTAAAATTTCCCGGCGATACCCAAAGTTCATGACAGCCAATTGCCGCGCTGGCCTCCATCATTTTGGTGAGGCCTGCAATGATATCGCCCTCGCCAATTGCACGCAGCTCCGGAGACTCTGCGCTGCAATAAGGGTTAATTTTGCCTAGTCCGCTCTCCAGATAAAGTCCCAGCTCGTCGGCTTTACTGCGTATTTCTCGAAGCCGGCCGAGGTCGAGTGTCGGGCTCATATCCAGAACGGTACTAAAGAAAACTCCTCCTAGACCGAGCATCTTTACGTGGTCAAGGCTAGCGAGTGGGCCGCGCTTTTTGACTTCGGGTAATTTCAACCCATCAATGCCTAATCTCATTACTGACTCCAAGTTTTATAAATGTCGAAAAAACCGTGCAATCGGCATGCCACTCTTTACTCTCAAGCAAGAAAGAAAAATATAACAATTTGATTTTAATGAATAAATTAAACTAATTATATTATTAATAACTTTCGAAAGTATTTACGAAAGATAGTTTATCAACTGCTTCTGCTTCATTTGCCTGGTTAAATGATATCCTGAATAAATTCAGGAACAGACAAGAAATACTTAACTTATTGAAAATAATAACTTTCTCAGAGTGACTCTCGTCTTCTTGCTACCTTTTCCTTTACCTACTCCCCTTAATCGATGAAAGTTTTGGTATTTGCTGCACCAAAATGATGACGAATGCGCACCAAAATAACAATAAAAACAAAACATAAAGATTCGCATATTTATTATTATTCTTTTAAAAACAAATGTTCGGATGTATTTTTAAATTAAAAATGTTTTAAATCAGTTAGATAAAAACTCACTCTCTACGGAAAATCATATTGGCATGTGGTTTGCTACCTGCTTCCTATGACTCATCATGACTCAATCACTTACTACTTGGTCTCACTCATTTCTTAAGTTTATGGGTTAACAACGGTCCTTGGATACGACTTGAATCAGGAAGCTATATGCCAGATATGCAGAACAACTCGCAAAAAAAACGATTAACTGTTCAGGGGCTTACACACAGTTATGGCGGAAAAAATGCCATAAATGATGTGTCATTCCATATTGAGGCAGGCGAAATCGTTGCCTTGCTGGGCCCAAGCGGCTGCGGCAAATCAACCGTACTGCGCGCCATTGCTGGCCTGATCCAGCCAAAGGCCGGGCAGATAGATCTGGGAGGGCAGAACCTTGCGGTCGTCTCTGCCAGAGCGCGTGGTATTGGGATGGTATTTCAAAATTACGCGTTATTCCCGCATCTGACCGTTGCTGAAAATATTGCCTATCCTCTGGCCTGCCAGCAGATTTCACGCGCCGAACGCAAACAACGCGTAGAAGAGATGCTGGCGCTGGTCAGACTGAATGACTTTGGCAATCGACTGCCCCGCGAGCTGTCGGGCGGACAGCAGCAGCGCGTCGCCGTAGCTCGCGCCATCGCCGGTCGCCCTTCACTGTTGCTTCTTGATGAACCCTTTGGTGCATTGGATCGTGCGCTGCGCTTTGATCTACAGGTTGAACTGCTGCATCTGCAAAAAACGCTGGGCATCACCACGCTTATCGTTACCCACGATCAGGAGGAAGCCCAAAGCCTGGCTAATCGTCTGGTGCTGATGAATAAAGGTCAGGTTGAGCAGATTGATACCCCGATGGCCGTCTACGACAAGCCGAAGACCTTGTTCGTTAACACATTTATTGGTCAAGCTAACATGCTGCACGGCACGGTAGGCCAGCTAGAAAATGACAGCACGCTGATTACCCTGACCGATAATAAAACCCTTCGCTTGCCTCGACGTTTGAATTTCACACAGGGTTCCAGGGTCACTGTGACCTTCCGACCGGAGGAGGTTCGCCTTATTCCCCAGCATGGTGAAAACACGCAGCCCGTTCGTATGACCGTGTCCGTCCCGCTTGGCCCTTCTCTTGTGCACGATCTGGCGCTTGAAGATGGTACCAGCCTGCGCGCATCGGAACTTCGCGGGCCTTCCACCTTTATACCCGCGCCGGGAACTCAACTTTTCGCAGAAATTGACACCACTCGGTGCCACGTTTTTCCGGCTGAACCGGAATTTACCCGCTAATAACAGACTCTCAGAGGTAGGCATAATGAAGGACTTTGAAATCAGTCGTCGTCGGTTCGGTTATTTGGTTGCAGGCGTTGCGGCGTCAACCATGCTGCCGTTTTCCCTGCGCGCCGCTGCTGCGGCTCAAAGCAGTGCGATTGCCGCAGCATTTCCAGGCAACTGGGAAGATGCGTATCGCAACATCCTGACCCCGATGCTGCAGAAAGAAGGCTTTGGCCTGACCATCGCCCCGGTGATGGCGCAGGATCAGTTAGCCAAAACGATGGCCAGCCCGGGCCACCCACCCTATGACACGCTGCTAATGTCGCCGGGGCAAACCACCGTAGCGATACAAAACAACCTGATCCAGAAAATTGATCCCAGCCGGCTCAAGAATTGGTCATTACTGGATCGCTCTTTTCAGGGTGAATATGGCCCAACGGTCACGGTTGAAGTAAACGGTATCGCCTACAACCCGGATCTAGTTCCGCGGCCTAAAGGCTACCGCGATTTGTTTGAAAATCCGGCCTATAAAGGGTTGGTTTCCTGGACGGGCTTTGAGTCAAACACGGCGGTCATGGCCTATACGGAAATGGCCAAAATCTTTGGTACCGGCCCGGAAGATATGCAGGCCGTCTTTGAATTATTCAAAAAACACCCGGACCAGCTCAAGGGCATTGTTGACAGCACCAATCACCAGATGACGCTGTTCCAGCAGGGCGAAATTGCCGTCTTCATGTGCAGCACCAACAACGTTGCCCGCCTGAAAAGCCTGGGGATGAATGCCGAATTTGTTCATCCACAAACCGGCTCACCGGCCGCGCCTGTCAATATCCATTTAACCAAGGGATCGACTAACCTCGATGCCGCTTATGCCTATATGGATGCAGCCATTTCGCAAAGCGTGCAGCAGCAGCTAATGCTGCCGCCGACCGACATGTTCCCGACCAATCAAACGGTGGCACTCTCCCCTGCGATTGCCGCCTATGTCACCCGTGACCAGATTAAGACGCTGGTTTACCCCGACTGGGCGTCGATTAACAAAAATCGCGATAGCTGGATCCGCCAGTTCGACACGCTGGTTGCCGGTTGAGGAAATAAAGATGAAGCAGAGCGGTTTTCCTTATGTCATTCCGATGCTGGTACTTTCCATCGTGTTTTTTGTCACCCCTCTGGCAGTGCTGGTTGGCTACAGCTTTGCCGGTCCGAGTGGCGCAACCCTCGGCCACTATGGGCAATTTTTTGGCGACGATTTTAACTTTCGCGTCCTGATCAATACCGCCCGTCTTGGCATAGAAACGGTGATCGGTACCACCGTGCTTGGCGTACCGATTGCTCTGCTGTACTGGCACAGTGGTAAAAATGTGCGTCAGGTTTTAGTTTTCCTGACCCTCATTCCGATGCTGACCAGCAACGTGGTTCGCACCTTTGCCTGGATAGTGATCCTCGGTCGTCAGGGTCCCATTAGCGAGGCGTTATTCTCACTGGGTATTACTGGGACGCCTACCAGCCTGATGTTTACCGAACTCGGACTGGTGATGGCCATGTGCCAGATTGATCTGCCGCTAATCATCCTGCCGCTGATTGCCGTGCTTTCGCGCACGCCTTTTCAACTCACGGAGGCCGCTCAGGTCTCCGGGGCGGGATCGTGGCGAATCCTGACTACCGTGCTGCTGCCGCTGATGCTGCCGGGCCTGCTGGCCGGCTGGATCCTGGTGTTTGCCAGCACCAGCAGTTCGTTTGTCACCCAGGCGGTGATTGGCGGAGCGCGTAACGTCTACGTGCCGCAGCTGATTTATCGCGAAGTCGGCACGCTGTTTGACTGGCCGCTAGCCTCCGCTATTGCCGTGGTGTTGTTGCTGACTACCGGCTGTTTACTGGTCGCACTGACCATGATCTCACGCCACAGGAGACTGGTCGGCCATGCCTAATCATCGTGATAACCCTATACCGGCCGTGCTTTACAAGATCTTTGTTTACGGCTTTGGCACGCTGTGCGTCATCTATCTGGTTGCGCCGATCGTTATTGCATTGATGATGTCGTTCACCTCGGGGCAAACCTTGAAGTATCCGCCGCAGGGATTTTCTCTGCGCTGGTATGAAGCGCTGCTCGACCCTGTCAGGTCAGGCACCGAGCATATCGCGGCTTGGAACTCGCTGAAAATTGCCGGATGGGCGGTATTCGGCTCGCTGCTGTTTGCGGTGCCCGCCACCATCGGCATGACCCGCATGAAGCGCCGCAGCGTCAACGCCATTGAGCCGTTGCTTCTGGCACCGCTGGTGCTGCCGAGCCTGGTCTATGGTCTGGCCGCGCTGATCGTCGCCAACTTTATCGGCTTTCAGCCTTCGCTTGGGTTAACGGTGATCGGCCATGTTGTGGTGTTTGGCCCGCTGATGTATCGCGCCGTTTCGGTGGTGGCTCAGGGCATGAATCCTTCTTTGGCGGAGGCCTCTACCACCATGGGCGCCAGCTGGTTTATGACGCTGCGTCGCGTAACGCTGCCGCTGCTGACGCCGGGGATCCTCGCCGGGGCCTTCCTGGTATTTATTCAGTCGCTGGACAACGTCACGGTCTCGCTGTTCCTTGCTGATGCCCGCACCACGGTGCTGCCGCTGCGCATGTTTGCGCTGATTGAAGAGTCGCTCGACCCTCGCGTGGCGGCGATTGCCGGAATATTAATCGCCGTGACGCTGCTTGGACTGCTGGTTGCGCGACGCGTGCTGTCGCCCGCGCGACAACAGCCATAAAAGTTAACTTAAAACCTCTTATTATCCGATTTAAAAGGAACAACCCATGAATACTCACGCGACCCCCGCCGCAGGCTATCGCATCGGCTCGCTGCTGTCCGATTTTCAGCCAGATTTCGAATTCTCGGCCCCTTTGCCGCTGCCGCTGGAGGAGTTCGAGGAGCGCCTGCGCCGCATCAGACGCCAGGCCGTCGAAGCAGGACACGACGCGATGATTGTGCATGCGGGCAGCGTCGGCTGGTTCCACGTCTCTAATGCCTACCTGCGCTATATTTGCGACTGGATGCGTGAAGGCGTGCTGATCGTGCCGACCGACTCAGATAAGCCTCTGACTCTGCTTTCATTTTTTACCCAGTCCGTTCTGCTGCCGCCGGGTGGCGAGCCGCTGTTAGTTGACGAAATCTGGCAGATTGGTCCTATTGGCCGTGAATATGCCGACCGCCCGGGCGATTCGGTGATTAAAACGGCTGAGAAGTGTGCTGAAATTTTGGCGCGTTCAGGATTAGCCAATGCGCAGATTGCTCAAATTGGCGATAGAACTTCTCTGACCTTCTGGGCTGCGCTGAATGCACTGGCACCGAAGTGCAAATTCGTTGCTGACAACGGCATTCTCGATCGGCTGCAAAAAGTCCGCTCAGCGCGAGAAATCGCGATGCATCGCGCCGCCGCACAGCTGATTAGCATTGGCACTCAGGCGGCCTATCACGTTGCCAAACCGGGCGTGACCGACCACGAAATCTTTGCCGCCTTTACCGCCGCACAAATGGCCTTCGGTGGCGAAACCGGTGACGGCTACCAGATCGGGATTAACGAATTTGGTACCCACTGCGGCAAGCCCTATGGCCACGTTGTCAGGCCGGGTGACCTGATTAACCTGTATATCTCCAACGTCACCTGGCGCGGCTATACCGCACAGACTGCCCGCATGATTGCCATCGGGGAAATCACCTCGCATCAGGAAGAGGTGCTGGCCGCCTGTACCGAGGGCGTGAAGCGGGCCGAAAAATTGATTAAGCCGGGTGCGTTGATGCGCGACATTAATAACGCCGCCTTTGAGCCGATGATCGCACGCGGCATGCTGAACTCGCCCGAGGCCCGCACCATGCCTTATAACTGGGCACCAGAGGACGACGGTTCGGCACGGCTTATTCCGCGCCAGTATGTCAAAGACATTGACTGGGAAGCCCAGGGCAGAAAACTGATGCACGTTTATCCGGCAACTCACGGCCCGCACAACCCGAATCTTGGCCATTCTGTCGGTATGGCGGGCGGGCAAAACAGCTTTAACATTTCTTCCCATAACTACGATCGTCTGGAAGAAGGCATGGTTTTTGTGCTGCACACCCAATGGCTGGAGCCGCTTGCGGCCGGATGCAACATCGGCGACTGCTATGTGGTAACCGCCGACGGATTCGAGAACCTCAGCCGCCACACGCCGCTTGAAACACACCGTATTCGAACCGGAGCCTGATATGACTAAGCCAACCGCACATACCTATTTTGATTTTGCGTCCTTAACCGAGCGCGAGCGCTATAAAATTCTGATTGGCACGGTGATCCCTCGCCCAATCGCGCTGGTCACCACGCTCAGCAAAGAAGGTTTACCCAATGCCGGTCCTTTTAGTTTTTTTAATGTTCTGACCCACGATCCGGCAATAGTCGCGGTTGGGGTAGAAAATTACTCTGATATGCGCTTCAAGGACACGGCACGTAACATCCGTGAGACCGGCGAATTTACCGTTCATATCGTGGATGACGCCCTCGTCAATCAGATGGAAATCTGCGCCATCAAGTTTGGTCCAGAAGTCGATGAGCTGAAGGAAGCCGGCCTGGAAACCGTGCCCGGCGAAAAGGTGCGCAGCCCACGTATTCTTGCCGCGCCCGCTGCCCTGGAATGCCGCCGTCACACCATTCTTCAGGTAGGGGCCGCCCGCGAAATTATTCTCGGTGAAGTTATCGGCGTCTATGTTCGCAGCGATGCTGTCAATCCCGAAAATCTGCACATCGATCAGCAATTAATGGATGCCGTTGGACGTATGGGAGGTAATACCTACTGTCGAACGCGGGATCAGTTTGATGTTAAAACAATGACCAAAGCACAATGGGAAGCCCGCGAAATGACACAAAGAAATAAGGAAACCGATTAATGGCTAAATAAGTAAAACGCTGAGGAATTTATTTGTAAAGTCAAAATCGTTGCGTTAATTGTGGAAAAGTATAACCCCGCAAAGGGGATAATAATATTTACTGACAGGGTAAAAAAATGATGAAGCGTTCAGTCGTGGCGATAGCAATATCACTACTGCTCGGCATGTGCTCCGCACAAGCTGTCGAAATCTATAATAAAGACGGTAATAAACTCGACTTAAATGACAGAATAAAAGTTTCCCATGTTATATCTGATAATAGTGAGAATAGCGGCGATGCCTCATCAAATATTCAGGGGGGGTTTATCGGTGAAACGAAAATCACCAATAAACTGACGGGTTACGGAACCTGGTCTTATCAATTCAGTTTACGTGACTCAGAGGGGAGCGATGCACAGAATGGCAATGCCACCCGCCTTGGCTTTGCAGGCCTAAAATATGATACCTGGGGTTCCGTTGACTATGGACGTAATTTTGGCCTGATTTACGACGTGATGGCCAATACGGACATGTTACCCTACTTTGGTAGCGACTCTGACTATAACGACGTCTTTCTGGCTGGCCGTTCTTCCGGTTTACTGACCTGGCGTAATAATGGATTTTTCAATCTGGTCAAGGGGTTGAATATTGCCGCTCAGTATGAGGGCAAAAATGACCGCAGCGGCAGCGACAATGGCGTTACGCGTTCGAACGGCGACGGATTTGCCTTATCCGCCTCTTATACCTTCGATTCCGGGATAAGTTTTGGCGGTGCCTATGCCAGTCTAGACCGGACCGAAGCGCAAAATTCATTTGTCCACGGAAAGGGCAATAATGCTCAAAACTGGGCAACCACCGTGAAATATGATGCTAACCAGATTTATCTGGCGGCTGTATATGGTGAAACGCTAAATGCAACACCGATCAGTGGCGGATTTGCCAATAAAGCCAACGTTTTTGAAGCGGTTGCGCAATATCAATTTATTAATGGATGGCGCCCCTCTCTGGCCTATATCTCCTCCAGAGGAAAAGACATTGAGAATATTGGTGATGCCGATATTCTCAAATATGCCGCCCTCGGCACGTATTATTATTTTAATAAAAACATGTCCCTTTTTGCAGAATATCGTCTTAATCTGCTAAAAGACAATAATCCTCTCAATGTTGCTACCGACAACATACTTGCTGCAGGTCTCGCGTATCAATTCTAGTCAGTTGGCAAAGAATTTTCGATATTACGCAATGCGCTTTACCTCGATAGGTCACCCCCTATGGCGTATGTCATAGGGGGTTCAAACCTGCGCGGACCAAGCTCCAATACTGATGGATCATCACGAAGAAGTCGCCTAGCTTGGTTTACTGATATTCATTTTATATTAGAATTTTCGCTTTTTGAACATGGCAGCCGAAGCAATACTCGGGGCTACTTTGAGCGAACAACGGACATGCCATTAAATGAATAACTGGTTAAAGATACTGTTCGTCCTCCACAGCTTCTCGGACTTTAAGCAACGCTTTTTGTAAGCTCTCAATTGTGACAGACCCAAGAGCAATCCTGAGATCCTGTGGAACGACCAGTGACGTGCTAAAGGGTTCTGCAGTTGAAACGGAAATATTGCAGCCCATCAAATCCCTTGCGACCCGGTCCGCTCTTGCTTCATCTGGTAAAGTTAACCCATCCTTTGGGAAACGGCGGGGTTAGCGTGCCTCTACACATGCATTAATAGCCAATGCTGCAATTTGTTTCGCTTCCTTACAAGAAAGCACCTTTGATGCCAGCCTATGACGCATCGTCGCCAGTCCAATGACATAGGAAGCGATCAACGCTGCGCGAGCTTCAGTATCCTTTCCTGACAAAAGTTTGGATAAGGGACTGATAAACTCTGCGTGAAAAGAATCAGCGATTAGCATGGCAATCTTAGGATTTACTGTTTGGTGAAGTAGCATGCCCAGAGCATCAAATGGATGTTGCTCTTCATCATCCTCTATGTCGTCTTTCAGTATCTGGTCGACAAGATAGGCGCCTAAGTTGTCAAGCTCTGGCGGCAAATGCGCTGCCACATCAAATCCGCCTTTGATAGCAGCGGCAAAAAGTTTTTCTTTACTGCCAAAGTACCGATTGATTAATGCAGCGTCGACCCCGGCATCTGCTGCAATGTCACGGGTACCCACACTGTCATAGCCGCATAAGGAGAAGCGGGTTTGTGCAGCAGCAAGGATGCGTTTCTGTGTCTGAGCTGCGTCCCGTACGCTTACCCCTCTCTTTTTATTGCTAATCTCATTCATCTTGGCCTCCTGACTTTGATATTTTCTACATTATGTCATCACGCGTTGACATTAACTATCTTTGTGTTGAACATGCTTGTCATCAACTGATGACAAGCGTGGGTATAGCAATGAACGAGAAAAAAATGATGGGTAAGGTTGTTGTTGTTACAGGAGGAAGTAGCGGTATTGGTCTGGCGGCAAGTTCCTTGTTTATTAAGGAAGGTGCAACGGTGGTAATTGCGGCTCGAAGCAGCGAGGGGCTTAGAAAGGCAAAAGAAAAGCTAGGAGAAAATGCTAAGACCTTCCCTGTTGATGTAGCTGAACCCGAAGAAATCTGTGCCTTGATGGAGCATGTTGGCACCACTTTCGGACATATCGATGTGCTGTTCGCTAATGCAGGGATATCTGAATGTCCTGATATTTTGCAAACTAATGAGACCTTCTTTGATGATCTTATGAACACCAACGTCAAGGGTGTTTTTTATGCTTTCACATATGCGCTGCCTTGGATGTCAGTTGGCGCCTCAGCTGTTTTCACCAGTTCAGTGATCCAACAACGTGGTAAACCAGGTGATGCGCTTTATGCCGCAAGTAAAGCTGCCGTGCGTAGCTTCGCTCGGACATTCGCCGTCGACTCGCATGTTATCCAAAAGAAAGTCCGCGTCAATGTGGTAAGCCCTGGAGCGATCAAGACCCCTTTGACAGTTCAGGCTACTGATAACCCGGAAATATCGGTCTGGGTCAGCGACCAGGTTCCTCTAGGACGCTGGGGAGAGGCGGATGAGGTAGCTCGCGCCGTATTGTTCCTTGCTTCCACTGATGCATCCTATCTGACCGGAAGCGAGATTGCCGTTGACGGCGGTCTTGGTCAAGTTTAGTCCCTTAAGGCTCTTAAAGGCGCATAAATAATTATGCAGGGTTCCTCTATTTCCCCTTCGGGCACAACGCAGATTGGCAAGGTCATGCTGCCTTTACTGCTCGTGTTGTTTATCAGCACGCTAGATCAAACGATTGTTGCTACGGCCTTGGGGCCAATTAGCCTTGTTTTGGGAAACCAATCGCTGGCACCCTGGGTTGCCACCGCCTATCTGTTGACCAGTGCGGTAACGACACTACTTTTCGGTAAACTAAGCGATATTACTGGGCGAAAATTAATGCTTCAGGTCAGTATTGTTATTTTTGTTGTGGGGTCCTTGCTTTGTGCCTTCGCGCCGACCATGTTGTGGTTGATCGTTTTCCGTGCCCTACAGGGAATTGGCGGCGGCGGATTAAACTCACTGGTCATGACGGTCGTTAGTGAGTTGATTGCTGCTCGCGAACGAGCACGTTACCAGGCTATTTTGGGGATGGTGCCTGCACTGGCAGTCATCGCAGGGCCGGTAATGGGCGGCTTTATCGTCGCACATTGGGATTGGATGTGGATTTTCATGATAAATATTCCAGTTGGTGTGCTGGCATTTATGTTATTGGCCGCTCGTTTGCACCTCCCTCACCTCCGCGTGCCGCGTAAGCTCGATATCAGTGGTGGTTTGCTTGTAACGATCTTCACGACAGCTATTCTGCTTTTGGCTACAAAGGATGGTAAAGGTATATGGTCCTCCTGGATTTTAGGTCTTATTGCTGGCTTGTGTTTTTTCGCCTATTTGTTCGTCGAGTCACGTGCTGTTGAACCTATAACTCCGTTGCATTTGTTTAAAAACCGTATTTTTTCTATCGCATCCATTTTATTTTTCCTCTCCACTGCAGTGCTTTTTATATGCATGATCTTTGTTCCTCTTATGCTCCAACAAGTGTTTGGGTTAGGGAGTTTGGGAGCTGGCGGCAGCATTGTCCCTTTGTTACTTGGCCTAATTTTTGGAACCATAGTCAGTGGCGGTGTGATTACTAAAACGGGTTGCTATAAAATATTCCCGGTTCTCGGCGCAATATTCTCCGCTTTGGGGCTTTATGCCATGAGCCTTATCAAACTTCATACTTCGTTGACTATGATAATGCTGTCGTTGGGATTGGTCGGTATCGGCCTGGGTTTTTTCATTCAGGTCACTACTCTGGCCGGGCAAAACGCAGTATCACACCGTGAACTCGGGGTAGCTACCGGGGCGCTCAACTTCTTCAAGACGTTAGGCGGAGCCGTTGGCACGGCGGTTTTTGGTGCCATCCAGACTTCAGCCATGCAGAGTCTGTCGGGAGTAAAGCCTGAACAAATGATTTCTTCTTTCCACGCGGTGTATTTTTGGGCATTGCCGCTTATGGTAATAGCATTAATCCTGGCATTGTTGATGCCGGAGAAACCTCTCTCAGAAAAGGTGTTAGAAATTGCAGAGGGGAAATTCGATGTGCCTGAATATTGAGAAAAAGCAACACAAAATGGCCGCATGGAGCAGGAAGACGATATCAGCATAGGTCAGTCTCGGCCTGAGAAACCGGAGACTGATTTTTACAGCAAACCCATTTCTTGGCGGCTTCAATTACCATTATTGTGCGCCGCATTGCGCATTACCTGAGCACAGGGGTTGAAATAGAGAAAGCTAGTTGATTCCGGCCTATTAACTAAACCCTGAATAGCCGACTGTTCAACGATACTCCCTCAAACGGCTAATGTCCGCACTTGGCACTTAGCAGTCAGCAATGCAGGTGGCGAGAAGTCCGGTTTACTGCTAATTTTCTGCTTGAGGTGGTCAAATTGTTTGTGTACAGACAGTCAAGTAAGATACGAAATGGAGCCTATGTTAGATGAAATTACGCACTTAAACCGTCTGGGGGTTCAAATCCCCCCAGCCCCACCAAAATAGAAAAGGCAGTTACAGATAAACTCAGTAAAACCAGTAAAACCAGTAAATTATGAGCACGGCAAGGACTACACAACGACACCATCGAGACAGAAAAGCTCGTGAGTGGGAAAAGACTGGCCTATGCTAATGTCGGATCAGTCTTTTCATGATCTCCTCTGTATAAAAAACTACCGCTAATGACGCGGTTTTAATAAGTCACCAAGGCCGATCCGCTGTAGAAACTCTTTACGAATACGATCGGCAACTGCGTTAACCACCTCAGCGCCATCGTCAGAGGGATCGACATGAACACGAAACGGACGTTTGCCGTAAGGAGTATTGACAATGTCAACCATCGCAGAGGCAACTGCGGCAACATCGGCATCTTCCGGCTCACAAGCAGCAAGCCCTTTAAGCGACTCGTCACCCAGACCAGCAGTTGGACCATTTTCGGTATACTCTATTTCGCGATGAGTATCGGCAGGTTTACCTGAGTGCAGAAAGTGGTTCGTGCCTTTGGTAAAGGCACCCGGAACAATAATCGATGACTCGATACCCCAGCGTGCCAGTTCCGCTGCGTAGCTGACGGCAATAGCATCCATTGCGGCTTTAGCAGCGAAGTAAGGTGCCAAATACGGCGGTGTGCCACCTCGAGTGCTGCTACTACCGACCCACAATAACAGCCCATTCTTTTGCTTGCGCAACAGCGGAAGGGCGGCACGGTTGACACGCTGGGTACCCAAAACGTTGATGTCATAGATTTGGGAAAACTGTTCCGGAAGGAACGCTTCGGTCGGCCCGTAAACCATATGGCCAGCGTTGTGCACGACAACATCCAGATGTCCCTGTTCTGCTATAATCTGCGCGACGGCCGCATCAGCAGAATCCTGAGACAAGACATCCAGCTCAATGGTTATTAAATCAACGTGATGTTCTTTGGCGTAATCCAGCGTACTGGTTACCTGCGGAGCATTACGGCCAGTTGTATCACGCATGCTGGCGTATACAGTATGGCCCGCATGGGCAAAGGCACGCGCAGACAGTGCACCAAAACCACTGGATGCGCCGGTAATCAAAATCACCTGTTTCATGATAGCTTCCTGGGTATGCGGGTAGCCTGACTATCCGCACTAAATGTAAAATTAAGCAAAACCACCGTTAACGCGAATAACTTGGGAGTTCACCCAGCTACCATCAGGCCCAGCAAGAGTAGAAACTATGCCGGCAATTTCCTCTGGTGCTCCGATACGTTCAAGCGGAGCCAGTTTTGCGATCGTATTGATTTGCTCTTCACTCTTGCCATTGAAGAACAGATCCGTGCCAGTAGGTCCTGGCGCAACAGCGTTAACCGTGATGTTACGACCACGCAGTTCATTGGCAAGAACATGTACCAGCCCCTCTACACCGGCTTTAGAGGCGATATACGGGCCATAAGCAGGGAAGGATTTCGCGATGACGCTGGTAGAAATTGCGATGATCCGGCCATTATCACTTATGGATTCTGCTGCGTTTGCTAGCACCAGGAAGGCCCCACGCAGGTTGGTATAGATCACTTTATCGAAATCGGCGAGACCCGCTGTAACAATTTTAGCCATCGGCATAATTCCGGCGCTATGCACCACTACATCTATCTGCCCGTTAATCGATTTTGCTTCTGAAAACAGGCGACTCACATCGGTTTCGCTGGCAACATCTGCCTGAATAGCGACGGCTTTTCCTCCTTGGGCAGTGATCGCAAGAACGGTTTCTTCCGCACTTGAGAAATTGCCAGCATAGTTGACGATAACCGTAAACCCATCTTTTGCTAGGCGTTCTGCGATCGCGCGGCCAATCCCGCGAGATGCTCCTGTGATCAGAGCTGTTTTGTTTGATGTATTCATTGTTACTCTCGATATTATGTTGAAGCACTATCGTGCGAGGTATGTTCAAGTCATATATTAGTGTTTATCTCAGAAGGATAAAGAGTGGTAATTTGATATAATAATTCCAATATCATTAACAATCGGGATTGTAGAACTAGGACTATGGATAAATTTGACACCTTACAACTCTTCGCCCGTATTGTTGAACTCGGTAGTTTCAGCAGAGCGGCTGACCAGATTGGGATCCCCCGCGCTACGGCAAGTAACGCCATTAAGGAGCTTGAAAATCATCTTGAATGCCGCTTACTGGAACGCACTACCCGCCATGTAAAGCCTTCACTGGATGGTCAGGCTTTTTATGAGCGGTGTATTCATATACTTTCTGAGCTTGATGATGCCGAATCTTCGCTTCGGCATATGGTCGTTAGACCACGTGGTGTTTTACGAATTGATTTACATGGTGCACACGCCACACGCATCGTTTTACCAAATATAGACGAGTTCCATACGAGTTATCCGGATATTGAATTAGTAATCAGTAGCGGTGACCGAATAGTGGATTTGGTTCGCGAAGGGATCGATTGCGTGATCCGCGCAGGTACATTAAATGACTCATCATTAGTGGCTCGCCACTTGGCTGTTATGCCGCAGGTCATTTGTGCCAGTCCAGAATACTTGCGCCGGTATGGCATCCCTCGTCATCCTGAAGAGCTGGGGGCTCATCAGTGTGTGAACTTTTTCTCTACCAATGGTGGAGTGAACTATCCGCTTGAGATAATCATAAATTCTGAGGTACATGAATATTATCTAAAAAGCTGGATGACCGTTAACGATGCAGAGAACTACGTACTATGTGCGCTACGCGGTGCTGGCTTGGTACAATTACCACGTTATCACGTGAAAGACTTGTTGCGTGACGGGGATCTGGTGGAAGTTTTGAGCGGGTGGCAAAGTCCGGGACTGCCAGTATCGGCATTGTATCCGCATCACCGTCAGTTATCTCCGCGAGTGCGTGTTTTTATTGACTGGCTTATAAACATTTATAATGACCAGTTTCCCACTGAATCTAAAGCTAGTAGTACCCACAAATACAATCAGTAAAATTTATGCTTCTGTAATAAGAGGAGTGGGTGTAAGTATCCCGGCTTTGTTCCAGCGACTCCCAGTTTCAGTCTGAAACTAGTACATCCAGGTAAAGTGTCCTAAGCTAAGGCTATTTTCAGATAATTAAATATCAATAACTAAATGAATTGCCTACTTGTATCGTTTCTGCATCCGATAGTGAAGAGGTACATAGCACAGTGCAACACCGGCTCGTGCCGAACATATATTCGGACCTTATCCGGATTTAGCGTAAGTTTACCGACCAACTATATTTCTCGACGTAAGCAAGTAAGTTCCTTTTTCTTTGTATAAAATGCTATCAATCAGAGCGTTGGCAATTTTTTCGGGCGGATTCATGCGCAATCCCAGTGGCAGGATTGGGCGAAGTCTTCTGGCAATGGGGAATATCAATCTTTCAGCCAAGCGAAATTCTTCACGGTGACCGCCAATCATTCCAGGCCGAATAATGGTAAGTGAGCGGAAACCGAGCTTCTTGATGTCCCGCTCAACCTCACCTTTGGTCTGACAATAGAATAGGGGTATTTTCAAAGATGCGCCGGGCGAAGAGATCAAGGCTAATGCGGATGCTCCCTGGGCCAAAGCTGTTTCCGCGAATTTGATAGGCAATACGTAATCAATCTGTCGGAACGCTTGCTTCGAGCCCGCTTTCGCGATTGTTGTTCCAATCGCGCAGATCATCGCATCAATGCTCATGCTTTGAATGTCGTGAAGAGTATGCCCTATATCTTCTGATACAGGGTTACAGAGTTTGGGATGAGCAGGAAGAGCCCGCCGAGTGGGGGCAATTACTTGGGCTATATTCTCATGTGCCAATGCTTGGGTTAGTACGTGTCGCCCCACTTGGCCAGTAGCTCCGAGAATCAATACCTTCATCATAATTTTTATATTCCTTTTGAATGAACTAAAAGCGCTCATATCTATGGTGTGTTGTTGGTCACGCTGTTTATCTGCGTTATCTTACTATCCCGCAAGCCAATTATCTGCAGATTCGTATGTGGATGGTTATGAATGTCCATGGTGAAATTTCCTCCAAGAAGGGATGCCATGTGGGTTGACTTTAACGCATGGTGAATGTCGGCAGGTGTATCGTTTCCAGCCCGTCGTACTGCATCGACGATAAGCAATACAGCCTCATAGGCAAAGATAGATCGCTGCGTTGGTGCTGTACCGTAATTGTGTTGGTAGTTCTGAATGAATGCTGCCAAACCATCTTTGGCCACTGTGGGCATGAATACTGAGATACCCATGGCTTGATCAAATTTTCCGGAGTTGATGAATTTGGGTGTGAGCGTATTGAGCGCCGCAGTGAAATCTATACGCCCGGAAATGGGGATGTCTGTAGCACTCTTCTCATAAGCTTTAAAAAAGGCCTGATTGGAGCGACCTAGCAAAGTTACAATCCTGTCTGGATGCGCTTCCTCCAGTCGCTTTATGGGTGCCGACAGATCAACCTCTCCTTCAGTAATCTCCTCACGCGCGATGACTTCAATACCTACTTCTTTTGCTGCTTTTGCCATTGCGATAGTATTGGCTTGATTGAAAGTATCGCCGTCGGACAAAATAGCGATACTGGTTACATCATGAGTCTTTAGCCACTGCATCATTGCAGTGGCTACATCCCAATCGGATGGGCTTGTTTTAAAAATATAATCGAAACCGCCTACGCCTGCTGCATCTACGAATTCCTGGCCTGCTGAGATATCTATAACTAAGGGGATCCGCGCGGCATTGGCTACCGGCATGATGGCACGGGTGACAGGTGTAGCTAGTGCCCCAATCAATACCGAAACGTGGTCTTTGTCGATGAGTTGTCGCGCAGCCGCAATGCCCTTGTTTACATTAGCCGCATTATCAACATAGATTGCTTCGACCGGCCTACCGAGAACTCCTCCATTTGTATTGATGTGCTTCAGGGCCATTTCGATGGCATTACGTTCACTTAGGCCGCGTTCAGCATTGGGACCGCTGAGAATGGTTGTCACACCGAGCCTTATCGGCTCTGCAGCAACCGCTGTCTCAGCCATGAGTGTAAATGCGTATAAAAATGCAATGAAGGGCAGGCGCATATGTTTATCCAATATCTATACTTGGGTTTATAAAAAGAGCCGGGAAATTGATAGGGATTATCGGAATTCAGCAGAAATTACTGGCTGAAATCAATGACGGTTTTGCCGAAGTGCTGCCCATGGGCAACATAGTCGTATGCCTCGCGCGCCTCACCAAATCCGAAAACTTTGTCGATCGCAGGGTTTATCGAAGCGGAATCGACGAATCGCACCAAGTCTTCCAACATGGAGCGGCTACCGGTGGTGATACCGGTCAGTCGCTTAGCGCCACCGATCAAGGCACCGGGTTCGATCGATACGCCCCCTCCACCGGATACTCTACCAATGACCACCACGGTTCCCCCAGCGCGAGTGGCTTCTAGGGATAGAGCCAATGTTCCCTCACCGCCGACCTCTACGACGAGATCGGCACCCTGGCCTTGGGTGAGCCCGATGACTTCTTTTTGCCACTCAGGCGTATTGCGATAGTTAACGGTAGCACGTGCTCCCAGCGAAACGGCGCGCTCCAGCTTGTCATCCTGAGATGAGGTGATGATGGGGAAAAGACCGGCAGCCGACGCGAGTTGCAATGCCCAAATCGAAACGCCACCCGTTCCCAGTAATAGTACGTTGCTCCCTGGCTGCAGAGTAGAAACGCCGAACAGTGCGTGCCATGCTGTCAGACCCGCGCATGACAGCGTTGCCGCTGCGCAGTCATTGAGTGAGTCGGGGGCTCGCACCAGTCCCTCCTGATCCGTGACCAATTCCTCGGCTAAAGTCCCATTAAGTTGAGCTCCGAATGACAAAGCGGTCTTGGCCTTAGTTATCCCCCCGTCGATCCAGTGTGGGTAGTAGTTGGTGATCACACGTTCACCGATATAGAATCGTGTGACTTCGTTACCCACCTCCACCACTTCGCCGCATCCGTCGACAAGTGGCACGATCGGATGCGATGGTGCGTTGTAGAATGCACCGCGAGCAAAAGCCAGGTCGCGGGCATTGAGTGCAGCGGCTCGCATCCGCACTCGAACGTCATGAGGGCCGAGGGGGCGGGAAGGTAGATCTTTTTGTACTAAGGCGTCGATGCCGGCGCCGGCCTGCAATTGATAAGCTTTCATGGTGGGTCTCCTAAGTGAATTAGAGGTCAACTCGAATAAGCAGCATTACGCGTTGCTAGTGAGAAAGCTCCGGTCATACCGGCTACTGCCGTATTGGTCAGAACAACTACAGACAACTGTGCTGTGGGATCGACCCAAAAGTGGGTGCCGTACACACCAGACCAGCTCCAGGTACCGGACGAGAGAGGGAGATTCGCTGCCTTTGGATCATTGAGAATGGCTACACCAAGCCCCCATCCATAACCGGGACCAGCAGCGCCAATGGTGAGACCTCCCACGGCATTGCGCGTCAGGGCCGCTACGGTCTCCGGCTTGATGACGCCACCGCCCCCAGTGCGCATCGCTTCGACAAAGCGCAGATAATCAGAAGCAGTACCTACCATTCCGGTACCGCCTGAGGGGAAAGCGTTTGGATCGAATGCACGGCTGGGCGAATAATTGATGGCACTTTTGCCGAACGTCAGCGCGAACGGGTCGCTCATTTTCACTGGTTCCGGTGTTGAGTCTCCATAAGCTGTCACCAGCGGAGCACCATAAGTAGCGACGAATCGGACGCTATCCAAGCCTAGGGGGACAGTGACCACGTCGCGCACCACGTCTGCTAACGGGCGCCCGGTTGCCTGTTCGATAACAGCTCCAAGTACGTCAATGGCAACCGAGTAGTGCCAGGCGGTACCGGGTGCGAACAGCAGCGGAGCTTGAGCAATACGACGAACATTCTCTACTAAACTCAGACCAGATGCGTCCATACCATCGGACACACCTAAGCGATGGTATGGGCCGTCTTGCTCTTCCAGAAATCCATATCCCAGCCCCGATGTGTGCGTGAGTAAATGGCGCAGCGTTATCGTTGGGGATCTGCCATCGGCAAGGCGAGGTTGGAAATAGGGAAGCCAATGTGTCACTGGGGCATTGAGTTTTAGAAGACCTCGTTCCGCTAGTGCCAGTACGGTAACGCAGATGATTGGCTTGGTCATGGAGGCCAATCGGTACAAGGAGTCAGCCTGCATGAGTTGCCCGGCCTCACGGTCTGCAAAGCCGAACGCTTTCTTGAAGACAACCTGACCAGCTTGGGCAACAACGGCGGTTACTCCCACGATGTGCTTACTGGAAACAGATTCCCTTAGGACGGCTTCAAAGGCTCTTGCAGCACGCCAGGATCCATTTGGAGACGAGGCTGAAGCCCGAGCAGGTCCGAGCGCAAGCGCAGCGCTGCTTACTGCTGCTCCCATGACTAATTGACGCCGGGAAATCTTGTTTCCGGAAAATATAGGATGCTTGGACATAGGCTCGCTCCAGGATTAAGAAATTAGGTGCTATCTATGATGCATTTAATTCCCCTAGTTGATAATGTGTGATTTAGGATAATTAATTCCAACCCTAGGTGTGAAATGAAATGCTAGATCGAGTGACAAGCATGGAAGTCTTCTGTCGAACTGCACGCGCCGGTAGCTTGTCGGCAGCTGCCCGGCAAATGAACCTGTCTCCCACCATGGCCACAAAGCATGTTGATGCACTGGAGCTGCGATTGGGTGTGAAATTGATCCAGCGTAGTACGCGCCGGTTGACGCTGACCGAAGCGGGACAGCAATACCTTGATATGTGCGTGCGTCTATTGCCTGAACTGGAAGAAACAGAGGCGCTTATCGTGGCTCAGGGCACTGAGGTGTCTGGATTACTTCGTTTGAATGTACCACTATCGTTTGGCGTCCGCTATATCGCTCCGTTGCTGCCAGTGTTCCACGAACGTTATCCTAGAGTCAACGTGGAGCTGGAATTCAACGACAGAGTTGTCGACTTGCTCGAAGAAGGGTGGGATCTAACCATTAGGGTCGGGCATTTGAAGGACAGCAGACTGTTAGCTCGGAAACTTGCCGATAGCACCATGGTAGTGTGCGCTGCACCAGAATATTGGCTGCGCCAGGGGCGTCCGGCCGCCTGGAAAGAGCTGGAGGATCACAACTGCCTCCGTTTCATGCTTTCACCTCTATCATGGCCCAATATGTGGCGCTTCGGCAAGCAGGCAGATCAAAGCGTAGCGATTCGGGGATCACTGTGCACCAATAATGGCGATGCCCTTGTCGCAGCGGCGGTGGCAGGGATGGGAGTGCTCTACGAGCCGGACTTCATAGTTGCTGATGCATTGCGAGCAGGCAGGCTTGAGGCTGTGACTTTGGATAAGCCAGCCGCAGATGTAGGTGGCATTCACTTGCTTCGTTTCGCTGATAGGAAGCCGCCAGCCAAGGTGCGCGCAATGACTGATTTTCTTATTGAGATCTTCACGCAAGGTGCACCTTGGCAATGACGGTGTACCTTGAGTCAGTACTCAGCATTGAAAATGACTTTTGTCATGAACCATGTAGCCGCGCGATTTTTTCTTGCATAAAATTGCGACATTATTTGCATAGAGGGTGGAGATAAGTATTTGCATTGTACAAAATAAATCGCGCAATTAAAATTTTATTCAACTCTCAGTTTTACTATCACTGCTTGTAGCTGCATCATCAGTATCTCCTTGTAACGTTGGGAATAATGCAGTTGATCGCGAGGATATAACGGGCTGAACAATGACCACCGTTTCCTCCTTAATAAAGCCAGGGAACGAATCGCTAGCCAGCGCGGCCTTTTCAAAGTAATCCCACGGTGCTGACGTGCCGTCATAGACAAAGCTCATCATAAAATCGCTGACCGGTAACATACCGATACTGTAGGCCTCTTTAGAGGAGTAAACCGCCAGGGAAACTATTGCGGTATATTGGGTCTTGAACTCCACTGCCTTGATCACGACGTACGCTGCCGCAATCTCCTGGCCGTTAAACGTGTATTTTCCAACAAGTGCCATAATGACTCCTAAGTTTTCGGGGCGGTATACGGGATAAGCGCCTTCTCGTTATGAGCATAGGCAAAGTAGGTGTTGAGCTGGCGAATGATAATGTTTGTCACGATGCTAATGCGGTTAATGGCTTCGGCATGATTCGCAATAATCGTCACCACTTTTGCATCGCTGATCGTTGGGTCGTTAAGTGGTAGGTCATTAATATTGACCAGGTCGATAGAACCCAGCGCTATCTCGCCCGCCTGCTCGTGAATCTTGCTCGCAATACCGTATAATTCACGGAGAATGGAGGGGTCATAAGTCCGCATGGATTTTTGCATCAGTGATGACATCAAAAGTGGCTCCCCCTGGTCTCCCTCCACAATTACCGATACGTTATCTACTGGCTCGTAGGTGTCCTCTGAGTCATATAAAATTCTCGGTTCTGCCATCAGTTTGCCCTCACGATGTTAATTAAAAAATTGATACTCGGCTGCGCCTGCTGGCGAAGCTGGAGCATGATGCCTACCGGCGTCACCCCATCGGAACCCAGTATCTCTACCCAGCGGAATTTAAACGCGCGGTTGAGCATAGTGCGCTTGGTCACTGAGACATTCCCTTCCCCCTTGAGCCAGATATCAAAGGATGCGCCGCAGCCTTGATAGTTTGACTCAATCTCTATGCGATACTTGCTGCCCTCGTCGGCGGTCTTGTCCGTGCCCAGGTCATGAACGGCCAACACGTCAAGGTAGGCGCTGTCGCTGCTCGCCACTGTCGCCAGGACCTCGCTGCCGGTGTATTTACGCTCCTTCATGTAAAATTTGCGGTCGAAGTTGACCCACTTACTGCTCAGGTTGAAAAACGGGTCATCGGAATGCGCCAGATTATGCAGCGACATCACCTCGCCCGAGTTACCGACAGCAAGGCCATTCGTGGAGCTTGAAATACGGTTAAACGAGTTATGGAATCGAATGTCATTGGTGTGCAACATGCTGCCGATAACCGTCGAAAGGTAACCGCAATCAATAGTCATCGCAGAAAAAGGCTGGCCGTCAAAGTCATGAAGGATGTCAAAGAAGTTTGTGCCAGAAGGATTATCTGCACAGACGCTGACGCCATCGAGCGTGAGACTTACTGCAGGCATCGTGGTGCAGGTCAGGACGTCACCGGCCTTATAGCTGCTGCCGCTGCTCTCACCAATGGAGACGTTTCTCCCTTCGGCCAGCACCACATAGATACGGCCCTGAAACGTGTAACGGAACAGGAATTCAGACTGCGTGGTGCCATTGGTAATGCGCAGACCCTTGAGGCCGTCCATCGTGCCAAGATTGGTCTCTGCCGACAGGCGACCTACTGACAGCCAGCGGCCGTTAAAATCAAGGTCTCCCCGGATTTGAGCGTAATGGCCGGATTTACGCATCCATATACCGCCGTAACGGTTGGCGGCCATAAAGCACACCTCAATCTTCCAGCCCTCAACAATCGGTGAGGTGCCCGTCGATAAGCCATTCTCTGCGATCATGCCAATCCAGTTATTCACCCAGTAATAACCGGTGAACTTAATGGAGGCATTCGGCCACAAATGCTGTCCCGAGGCGATAACTCGCACACAGTTGACCGCATAGCCGACATGAATGTGAGAGAGCGCGTAGCCAAAGCCAAAGTTAGCGACCCCGTCTGCACGGTTGTTGCCGTCCAGGTAATCAATGTGAAGATTAACGTTGGCCATGTTGGATGCGTTGTCACCAATGCGCACGGTTGGAGGGGCGTTCCACAGCCCAATTTCTTCTACATTTCCGTCGGCATCCTTGGGTGAAATAAAGGAATCCATGACCTTTAGCTGCATCAGCCGGACGGTTACACCCTGTACTCCCGCGCCAGCAATGAGCAGCGAGTCGCTGATGTTGTAGGCATTACACCCCACCACGGTAGAAATTTTGTTGGCTATCGCAAAATCAATGGCGTTCTGAATCGCCCCCGTATCATCTCCCGTTTTACCTGCGCCAAACAGCTCAGGTGTCACATAGGTTAGAGCCTGGGCAGCGTTCCCGCCCGTAAAGTGACCCAGTAGACTCAGGCCAGTATTTTGCGCCATTTGCGTTTTAAGTTGGCCGTCGCCAATGGCGTAAAACTTGGGTAAGTCCGTCGCCGGCACGCCCGTTAACACATAAGGTATTGGCGTGGTTGGCATGGGCTTATACACCACGCCTTCAACGACAACCACTTTGTTGAAATCAGAAATGACGAGACCGGCGGCGTAAGTGCCCGCCACCTGATATCCCGAAGCTTGGATCATCGAGTAATAATTTAAGGCCTGCTGCTGAAGCGCGCCGGCGGCGGCCAGACGCTGAGACTCGTTCTGAATACGCCAGTCTCTATCCTCTTGTTTGATTTGTGTGTCAAACTTTGCCGCTTGCTGCGTAATTTGGGTGTTGAACTGCAGCGCCTGGCTGACCATCTGCGCAGAGAACTTGACCTGCATACCATTGATAGTGGCCCGTGGGACACCGAAACGGTCTGGATATTCATTAAGGCTTTGACTGTTAGCCAGGTAATCGAGATTTTGAGCATTGTCGAAAAAATCTTTAGCGGCTCCAGAGCCTATAGGATTTCTGGTGTTATATGTGGTCATGCTGGCCTCATAAAAAGAAAAACCCGCCGAAGCGGGTTATGTATTCAGGCGACATCGCCGGGATAAATGGCATCGTCATAATCGTAAAAACTCGCCTTGTACTCTCTGGCGGTCACCTCACAGGTTCCGTCCGATGAAGGCGTAATTTCTGTCATCAACGCGTCATAGCCCTGGCGTTCTGAGGAGCAAAAAATAAGACGAGGCGGCTCAATCGATGCATCTTCCATTTCCCAACTGTCAAAATTAAGCGTATCGGTAAGTGGGAGAAACAGAGTGTATTCGTCCACTTTTGTCGGCGTCAGGAGGGGTGAGGCGCTACCGTCCTGAAAACGGATGAGGCAACGCGGGTTAGCAAAGGACCAGTCGAGCGGCTCGCCGCTGACCAATCGAATATTATTGCCTTCCCTAGCAGCTTCAATGATCAAACTGCTGATTGTGTTATGCCCCGGAATATCGTCAGTGAGCACCAGTCTGTCGCCATAGTTATAGCAAAGCGCATCCATTTCCGTCGTGGTTGTGAAGGTAAGGCGTTGCTGTCGATATTTCATTAGCCGGCGCATCCCGATACGGTAAGCACGGTTACGGTCTGTGACGCCGTAGAGGGTATATGCTTCAATCTTTGAAGGTGTTGGATTTTCCGGCGTACGGCATTGCACAGTTTCTGATGCCCAGGTTGTGCCATCGATATAAGTCACGTCTACACCACCGTAATCATCCTGAGACGGTGCAGAAAACGCTGTTTGAAGATACTCTGTCGTCTCTTGTGGACTGATGATACCCGTCCAGTTTTTAACTCCCTCACGCCCGGCCGAAGCCAAACCATCCGAAAGAAGGAAATAGCTCATTCCAGCATTGGTAATCATCTGTGCCGTTTCAAGCGCCGATTTATCATCGCTGTCCGCTGAAAAGTCAAACGTCTCACCGCGCGGCGTCCAGTATTTTATTTCGAGTGCATCCATCGCCTCCCTGTCAATTTCTCTCGACTTGAACCCCAGCGAAGTAAGGATATGATAAATCGCGCCGCTGATAGTTCGATCACCGCCATTGTCATAATTACGCGTGACAACCATATTGATACGTCTGTCTGACTGCGCGGCAACCTTGCTGCCCGTGACGAACGTAATCCCGATGGTTGTCACACCCGCATAGGATTTAGGCCGAGCCTGAAGACGCGAGCGGAGCGTTTTCCAGTACATGCTGTCACGGGCATTATTGCTTCCCTGATCGTTACGGCGACGACAACGCACCTCCACCAGCCCGGGGGTATCCAACTGGAAATTTTCATTGAACCCCATGCCGTTTGGATTTTGTTCCGCATAGATTCCCTTGCGGCTTTTCCACCCATTACCCTCGGCATAGTTACGCCACTGAATTTCCCATTCAACGTGACGTATACGTTTATTTCCTTTACTGTCGAAGCCACACACACCGTTAGGAAACGAAAAATCCACCTCAAACATGTCGGTTATTTCGTTCTCAGGGCAGGCAAGAAAAGGGCCTAGCCATTTCTCATCGTCGTTGATACCCGATACAACAAAGTCCAGCACAGTACGCGTGTTGAACCCCTGCCACGTATCATCCACCACACCGCTGTTTAATCTGGAAACGGTGATGGTCAACGCGTCCGTGGAAGTTATGCGGTACTGGTTATCTTGCAGACCAATCGCTAGTCTTTCAGAACCCACTGGGAGACCGCTGAATGGCGTGCCAGTTGCTGAATCGTAAGCAAGGGTAATGCTTGTCTTGATCCCAGCTGCTCCCCCGCTTGATGCTGTTCCGCTGATATATTCTGGTGATGCGCCAAAAACGGAAGACGGCAGCGCACTGCTGTTAAGCGAACCTCCAATATATGGACTTGATGCCTCTATAATCGATAGCCGACCAGAGTTATCAACGGCCACCAGTCCAGAATTTGACAGTTGGGTATTCACTGAATCGACCAGGCTGCTCATGTTGGCGTAATTGGCCAGAAGAGAAACGGAATAAGTCGCGCCATCCCATACTAATGTGAACGTCTCTGTGTTCACCGAGAAGTCATAAGTTGATGGTGCAGCACTGGCTTTGATCATTGCTGCACTTCCACCCACACCGGGAATAGGTTCCACAGCAGGGCTATAGCTGGCAATGTACAAATCATAGTCCGAACCGTTGTAATTCAGCGTCACGGGCATGCCAACGAAAGCCTGTAGCTCAGAAAGACTCCCTCCTGAAATCAGGCTAAACAATCCCGTGGTTCCAACTGTGAAAGTATCAGGGGCAATAATGGTTAAGATTGTGCCTTCCGCCCAATTTTTCGGAAGATCGCTTGTTTCATTATCACCCATCGTCGCAGCAATTAAAGATACAAACGTACCCGAGAATGTTGCCGCGTCGGCTGAAACAGTATCTTCGTCAGGTGAAGAAGTTCCCATATCCAAACCCGTGCCGCCGCCAGACGTACTGCCCACTTCTGTACTGTTAAACCAATTCTCAGAACGTTCGTCACTCGACACGTCAGCGCCAGGAGGATAAACGGTGTAACTGAAATCATTACCGAAAGATGAAATCGGCGTTGATCCAACTTTTATGTCACCGTTCGTTAGAGAAAATTGGCCACGGCCTAAACACAGAAACATTTTTGTTTCATAGGACGTCTTGTCTACGAAACGAGAGACTGGCTGAACGATATAGTCGGGGAAAATTCTATAGCGCCCAAAGACCTCACGAATGGGATCACCAAGTTTGGCAGTATTGGCCTGCGCCGGATTAAGACTCAGAGCATCACTGCCTGATGCAGTCCCGCCTCCCGTATCTAGCGTGCTCATCATATATATAGAATATGCTGCCGAGGCGACGGCAACGGCGATAGCTGCCCATGCTGCAAATTCAAGACCAGTGCCGTAGGGTGTAGGATAAATTTTTATCTGACTGTCTGGCTTAAGAAAGCAAAGTGGCCACTCATTACCCGATATCCTTTTCCCGTTTACCTCTGCAATAACTGGCTGACGGATATCCTGTTCATATCCCGCTACATTTTTACTAAACCACTCATGCAGAGTCATCGCGCCGTGTTCATGCACTTCCAGCGGCTCACCAGGCAGATGTGAAGGAAATATTTTAACCGTCATTGCCAGAACTCCACCTTAATAAAACGTCGCTGAAATCGAACGAGTGGGAGAAAGGTCACATTCGATTTAGGATTGCACTCGGCAACAAAAAGCTCGCCATTCAACAGCACCACAATGCCAACATGTGTGACCAGACTTCCTGCATAACAGGCTACGCCAGCGCCCTCATGGGGTGTGCAGGCGGTCAAATCCTGCATAAATCCGCGTGCCTCTTTATCCAGCCCGTCTCCATCTTTGGTGACACCGGCAAAATCAGGCCAGGCGGGAAGACCCAAATCACGCCTTATTTCCGTAATGACTCCATAACAGTCCAATTCAGGATATGATCTGCCGCCCTTCAGCCAAGTGACCGAAAGGTATTTATCAGGGTTGAACATAATTGTTCCTTATTGCATATAACGCAGACCAGGGTACTCAGGGAGGGTGTAACGGTGACGCGGCCAGGCTGTATCAAGAATGTTCATGTAGCCTGCAGTGATCTGCACTTCTGGTGCAGTCCAATAGCCCGATTTTATGTTCAGTGTAAAAGGAGGTTTTGCCGGGGCCGTTAAATCCTTATCAAGGTAACAACGATAAGTCAGCGAGGCATTCTCAAGGTTATCGAGAGATTTTCGGATTGCAGTCGAAACTACACCATCAATATTCCCAATGGCGAATTTCAGATCTTGCGTACCGTCGGCGTTTCTTGCGGGTAGCGCAATATCACATCCCGAAGCCGTAAATTCATGCATAGTCCCATCTTCCAACCTTGCCGTGATGTCATCCCAACCATTTGCAAGCCGATAAGTCGTATCACCAACATTGATTTCAAGAGTCTGAATAAGCACTTCTTTACCGCTTGATGCATAGATTCGGTTAAGAATCGTTGAGGTTGTCATGACTGTGGCCACTCCCTATTGGCTGCAATATCAATGATATCTGCATTGACAATGTAGTCAGGAAACTCAGTAGAACCAGGCGGAAGAACAGGCCTTTCCCATAGTTCAAGAGTGGCCGTGAACTGCCAATATTTCCCCCCCACGAGTACCGGCCCATCATAGATATCTGTAAACCGGCAAACGTAGTCACCGAGACCAAGCGGCGTTCTTAATGGCATATTGAACCAGGAAACACCGTCTGTTAGCCCCTCGCTGAACCAGGCTTCAAAAAGCTGTGACTCACCTTCAGTAAATAACCATGTTACAGCTGCCTGCGTTGGCGTCGATTTATAAAGGCGTCGCTGCCGGGCGCGGCCTGAAGTGAACTGCGTTCGTAAAAGTGGACTTATTGGGGTTAATCCGAAACCATCTTGCAGCGGCGTGGGTAGATAGTCAGCTGGATAATTTATATTCGAGGTTTTAGCCATTAACCTGTCTTCCTTTTGGTATTCCAACCCATGCCAACTGCTTTGCCGACATGTCCAGTTCCAGTGGCAATTTGATACCCGGCTTTTTGAAGCGCTTCGTTAACAGCAGATTTCTGAGTTTCTTTCAGCGCACGAAGAGTCCTGGCATCAAGATCACCATTTACTGTCATTGGGATATTTATTTGAGTCGGCATGCTCGGAGCAGACTGAGTGCTAACGCGGTCAAGAGTGGCATCAAGTTTTGCACTTGTTTGAGCCGTCGTAACACGCTCACCTTTCTGCAACAACCAAGTGCCGGTTTCCGGAACAGAGTCGATACCGTCGTGCGCCTGACCTTTCAGCGCCGAACTAACGCCGAGCATCAGCACTCCGGCGCCTGCCGCTGCGGCAGTTGCTGCAGCTGGTGCAATCGCAGGACCCACATAAGGTACGCCAATCATTCCTGAAAAAGCTTGAAGAGCAGCCATCGCAACTTGTGCAGCGGCATACTGTAAAAGAGCGGCACCCATTGACTGCAGGAAAGTAGCGGCAAAATCTTTAACATTCATTTTGCCGGTTTCTGCCCACTCGATGATCATGTCTGTAAGGCTACTAAAGGCCTGACTTCCCACCTGCTGCATATTGGCATAGAGATTGGCTGATGCCTCAATCTGAGTCTGCAAGCCAGACATAAACCCAGCGGTCCCATTATTTTGAAGGTCGTCTACATCCTTATAATGCTTTTTCTGAAGCTCAAGCCGCTCTTCTAAAGAATCGCTTAGCGCCTGCGTTTTTCTGTCATAAATATCTTTATCAATATCACCGCTATCAAACTGCTTCTGCAAGTCAGCTTGTTTATCCAAATAATCCTTTTGGATACCCAACAACTCCTTCATTCGGCTTCTTGTATTTTCCCCCTGAGAAGCCCCTATGATATCTATATCCAGTGTTTGCTTAGCGTTTGAGTTTTCTTTTTGAAGATTGGCGACAAATTCAGCCACCTTGATATTATCCTCATTGGCTTTCTTAACAAAATTTAAACGGTCTACTTCTTTTGCGAGTAATTCTAATCTCTGTTTTTGCTTGTCATTAAGGCCAGCTAACTTACCATCAGCAAAATCAAAGGCGAGTTTCTGTTGCTCAGTAACTATTACGGTTTTTTTACCGGTAGTGTCAATTAAAGCAATTTGACGCTGATAAGCCATCTCCGTGGCTTTGAATGAATTCTCTAACTTTATACCAGCTGTATCTTTTTTAGCATGTGTTTTTTGGTTGCTTTCACCTGGGGCTAACTTGTAGTCTGAATTTCCACTTAGCGTCGCTAAACCCGTCGGTAGTTGGTGGCGTTCGCTAAAGTTGGATATCAATTTCTCATTCTTGGCTATTTCGGCCTGAATTTCTTTTGAACTACGGACAACCCCCGCAGCTGCATCAATTTTTCCAAGGAATGACTCTGAGTACGCGAGGGATTCGTTAAGCTCATTTCTTTTTGCCAGCAAATCATTAAGGTTTGAATCGTTCGTTGTTTGCGCAGTTTTATTCCATCCATAGGCGATATCGTTAGCGAATTTGGCCCCTTGGGCCAAAAGTGCAACCATTTTAGAAAGGCCGGTAATTATATTAGATATACCCTGCAGTACTTGAGGGTCTGTGAATACTTTCTCAATGTCGTTTAAAGAACTGACCAGACCACTGAGGTCAATTTGTGAAAGTCCCACTGCCATTTTATTTTTAAAACCATCCCAGGAAGTCTCAATATCCTGAATGATTAAATTAAATTTCAACATCTTATCGATATCATCTTGAGGTAATGCTATACCTGAGTCAGCAGCTTGTTTAGCCAACTTCTGAAAACCAGCAGCGCCATTATCGAGCAAGGTAATTAATTTTGATAAATCATTACCGAGAGCTTCATAAATCGTCGTTTTCTGGGCCGTATTCATGCCTGCCATCGCGCCTGAAATCGCTAACAACTGTTTATCAGGTGATAAATTTTGAAGCTTTTTAGCCGACAGCCCAAGCGTATCCAATGCCTGCGCAGCTTCCCCACTCTTATTGAGAACTGCATCACCTATCTTGTCATTAAGGTCTTTGAATATATCAGCAATTTTATCGCCTTCGACTCCAGCCTTACTGGCGGCATACTGCCATTTTTGCAGCTCCGTGGTGCTTAATCCAAGCGACTTCGCCCAGCGGTCGGTCTCTGTTACAGAGTCGGAAACGCTTTTAGTTATTGCAAAAGCAGACACTCCGATCCCTATCGCGGCAGCGCCCAAAGCAACAGTGGCTTTACCTATAGCAGCACCTACAGCTTCGGCATCTTTTTCGACCTGCTTACGCCACTTATCAGATGACCTTTCCGCCTGATTCATGCCTGATACAAATCCGCCAACTTTTGCAATTAAATCGATAGTCAAAGTGCCGAGTGATTTGCTGGCCATATAAACTCCGGGCATAAAAAAACCCCGCCGAAGCGAGGTCTTTTTTATAATTTAGCAATAATTATGATTTAAAATTGCTCAATAATTTATAAGTTATACTTTGATTGGAAGCTTCTATCACTTCAATCCTAGCGCCCTTATAACCAATAATTTTTGACTCAGATAGATCATACTCAACATCATTATTAAAAGCAGGACGAGCCATATTGTTAGACAGCTCCCTGTATCCAATGTTTATCTTATTTCCCACCCTTCCGTTATATAACAATGTTTGCTGAAAACTGTTATCGCTTGATATGGTTAGCACCGTCTTCTCAAAGGGCATATTATCTGCACAGCTGGACAAGTTGAAAACGGTCACGACACACAATGTGTGTGTGTTCTTCTTCACCATTACGGCCTGCCAGGGATCAGCGAAAAATGACTTATCTATGCTTGCTGAATCAGCACCACCCGTAGGAAGGTAAAATTCGCCCTTTTCATCATCCCCTTTCTTTGCTAAAAATCCAGGAGTAATAGTGTAGGCAATACCAAGCTTGGCGGGAGATTTGATTTTTATACCTTCATATTGGCTTGTATTACCCTGCCTAACCAGTTCATCGCCGACATAAGCAGTGTTGGTACTTCCGATTGCTGGCTTGCTGACAAACTCTGATTTTGGCAAGTAGTTATACTTTGGGACAGCACACCCTGCTAGGACTGCAGAAATCAAAAGAACTGTAATTATTTAAATCATTAAATATAATCCCAGAATTTTACAATAAGACTAATCTTATCCACAAGAGCGCCAAAATGGAAGTATCACACCCACTGTTCCATTGCCTGTTCGAGGCTAACAGGGGCTTCTTGAAGGTGCGGCGCAAAATCAGAAATTCTGAAAGGCGGGGAATTTTTGGTGCGATTGACGTTGGCTATAGTGCTGGCCACGACTGCTGCAGCCCACTCCGTTCGCATCATAGAATTAAGGCCACCATACTTTTCACGGTATTTTAGCCAGAGCTCAAATTCTGCAACGCTCATTCGTTCTTGCGCCTCAGCAATGGTTCTCCCACCAATACCGTTCATTACCAACTCACACCAGATTTCATCCTCTGCTGTTAGGGCTTCTCCTTTCCCAGGTTGTTTACCTCCTGAATAACCACCAACAAGGCAATAGTTAAATTGCCATCAAGGGCACCGCGCTCAGGGTCGGCTTCACCGGTAATATCTTCTGGCGTGAAAACAGGGTGACCCGCTTCATCACAAACCGATGCCGCGATGCGACCTGCAACATTATCGACCTTTCCGGCATGTGCCAGAATGTCAGACTTTGCCGAGTGATATCCCAATGGCCGGATGAACACCGTTGCGGTAAATTCTTTGTCACCTTGCTTCCAGGCCACTTCTTTTTCAATTGGGCGGCCCGTGAATGCGCCGGTAGTTTGCAAAGCTTCAACGGTTAATTTCATAGTTGCACCAAAGTTCAGATTAGTTTCGGGGGGAATTCACCCCGGTGATAAATTTAGGCGGGCGCTTTTGGTACCCATACTGCAGGACCAGAACGCTGAATCGTGGCCGTAGTGCTGACAACGGTGTTGGCCTGGAAGTCAAACGGGAAGTCTGAGACGTAACCCTGAAAAACAAACCAGGTTCGGTCTTCTGGAAGCGTCAACCCATCCACAGAACCCGCACCGCCATTCGCCGAAACTGTTGGCAAAGACTCGCCATCCGCCCAACCAACAGCAAAGCTCAGTAAGGTGTCATCGTCCAACTCAGCCAGGTTATGTAATTTAAGATGGCTGGCATTTTTCGGATCGGCATTGAGCGTTACAGAGGCTGACGCTGGTGTGCGGAGCCCCTTCTTATAAGTGCGGCTGTTACGCTCGCTCAGGCAAGTATCTTCAATCTGGTCGGCGGGGTTGCCGCCAGGGGTAAAGGAGGTGATGCATTCAACTTCGATGACGACGCCTGAGGCGAGGACAAAAAACTGCGTGCCTTGGGTTAATACAGACATGGGCTTTCTCCGGGCATAAAAAAACCGGCTCATGGCCGGCGGGTTAAAGTTTCGGTGTTCTAACGCTTCACTATCCAGTCAACGTCGAAAGAGTAGTGATAGCGCTTTGTATCGGGGTCTCGGTCCTGATTGCCCCACCGCGTGATGTACGCATGAGGCTCAATGGCGTCACGTAGCGCTTTTGCCACTGCAAGCACCTGAACCGGCGTATCTGCATAGACATCGATCTGAATGGAGAAGCTGTCCACGTCGGGGCGATTGCCGAGGAACATGGCAGGCAGGCCACCAATGTTTTGCCACACCGCGTAGGGGTAGATAACGTCGTCGGTATTCTCACCAAACGGATAAAGCCTGACATCATCGCCGCCCAATATCGCCATGACGGCGGGTGAGGTGGCACAGACAGAATAAATCGGCGCTATCATGGTTTTACACCTCGCTTCTGCGCTCTGGAAATAGCACGATCAATGGCCCTTTCATATTCCGTCACAAAGGTGGTTACCACCTTGTCCACCGTCGAAGCGATTGCCGGTCGCATAATTGGCTGGGCGGCCATTTTTTCGGTACCAAACTCCAGCAGACGCCAGTGCGGCGTGGGCGCATTTTTTGCCTTATCCGGATGGTTTTTCAAAACAGCACCGTGGAGCACGCCTACCCGAAACGCCAGGTCACCCGTTTGCTTGAAAATCTTTCCGTTCCACCGTAACGCAATGTTATCCGCAATACTCCGGCCGGTATGGGCGTCGTCCACCCTTTGAGCGTTTGTTTTGGCCTGCTGCACGATAACATTGGCCGCCCTGCGAAGCGCCGCCCTACCCCCCTTTTTACGCAAGTCGAGACTGATGGTATCCAGCTTTCCTAGCAGGGAATCAATACCAATAAGAGAAAAATCAACGCCGTCAGCCATCGTTAGCCCCCTCTGAACAGGGCAGCGTAAGGTATTCCAGCCCGCTTACTGGATCCGGAAGCACGCCCTCTATGTTGTAAACCTGCCCCCTGAAAAGAATGCGGTGTTTGTTCGTCACATCACTTCGTTTTCGGATGGTAATGCGCGTGGTCACTTCGCTTTGAACGGCCTGGGATGCAACAAACTCTCGTGCCGAAAGCGGCACAACGTCGGCCCAGATTTTTTTAACGTTTTCCCAGCCAGGGATGGCGGCGCCCGTCTGCGGATCGCGATGGTTAACACGCTTTTGTAGCGTGACGCGATGGCGGAGTTTTCCGGCCTGCATATTACCCCCTGGGTTTACCGCTGAGGTAATTACCACCTAAAGAGGTAGTATCAATGCCTTCCTCTTCTTCCAGCGTCTGAACAATTATGGTGACAAGCGCCTCATTTGACTCCGCCAGGCGGTTCATTGCTTTTGTCTGTGCTGCCATCGCCTGCAGCAGCTGGCTTACCTGTTGCTCGTTCATAGGCAATTTTACTCCACTTTTTTAGCCACTCTCGGCGGCGTTCACATCCTGAACAAGCCATAGCATCTCTCCTGACTAAACCACACTCGGCTGGCGCAGATCGTAAATCAGCATCGTGACCGCAAAGGGAAGATTACCCTGACTCAGTTTTTCCCCGTCCTCTCCACCTCGGTTCCGGTCCATATACCCCAGCAAAACCAGCAGCGCCGATTTCATTCGGGAAAGCTCGTTCGTTTCCTCAATAAGTTCACCAGCCGAGTTAACGATCAAGTCGCGACTGCCCTGAATGTATGAAAGTAAAGCTGCGCTGGCGCCCTGGATTTTTAGCGTCAAATCAGGGTCACCGTCGTCTTCATCAATACGCAGGTGATCTTTAGCTTCCTGAAGCGTGACAAGCATGATTGGGGTTGCCATTATTTATCCTTGCCGTCTCGGCCTCGTTTGGCGGCCAACGTCCAGCCTTTGGATCCAATCTCGCCAGGCTTGTCCGCCGTTTCATCGTCACAGTGCCAGAGCGAGCCACCCCAAGTGACGGTGTCGCCCGGTTGATACCCTTCACCATTTTTAAACACACCACGGTAAATAAGCACCGGCACGGAAAAGGTTTTTTCAACCATGACACCATCTGATAGGGACAGGTTGATGCTAAATTCCCGTTGTGCGTTCTGGATGACATCAATGCTGTGTACACCAGAAACTACGCATTCCCACCCAGATAGGCCCATCGTTTTCTGATAAGCACGCCATAGACCACCTTTGAACAAGGCATAGGTGCCACGAGGGTATGATTTTTCCTCGTTGATACCCGGGAGAACCTCAAGTTGCAGCGCGTCTTTGCCGTCTGCGCCGTTATGAACCTCAGGCAATGCGCTGACAGAAGCAGATACCTGTTCCTTTACCATTTTTTCTATATCGGGCAATTCAGGCAACTCAATACGCCCAATCGCGTCGGCCACCATTTTTTCAATATCAGGTAATTCCGGCGCAACCGGTAGTTCGATCCGCGACACGGCGTCCTGCACCATCCTCTCGATATCCGGCAATTCCGGCGCAACAGGCAACTCAATACGCCCAATCACGTCGGCCACCATTTTTTCAATATCGGGTAATTCCGGCGCAACCGGCAGTTCGATCCGCGATACGGCGCCCTGCACCATCTTTTCAATGTCGGGAAGCTTTGGCGCCGCTGGCTCCGGCAAGGTTGATACAGCAGCTGCAATCATGCCTTTGAAATCCGGAGGGGTCGCTTTAGCAAGAACATGCAGTTCTTCCCCCATGCTGGCCAGCTTCTCACCCACCAGCGTCATATGCTCCTGCAAGGCTTTATTGAACTGAATATTAATGTCAGAAATATGCGAGAAAAAGACCTCACCCATATGTTTTATAAGGGATAATTCACGCTCGTTCATGGGTTTATTATTCCTTTAAGCATGCTCTTCAGAATAAAGGCTTCTGTTTCAGACAGGGCCTTACGGCCCGAATTGTCTTCTGGCTTCACGGGTTCATTTTGTATTTCGGGGACTGCCGCCGGCGTACTGCTGCCCGTCTTAAACGGGTCGTCTTTAGCATCGCGCTTGGCCAGTGCTGCAAGGCTATAATTTTGCTGCTGAATGAGCGGCGATCCGCCACCGGTAACCGGCGGAAGATTCTCTTTTTTACGGGCCTCATTCGGTGCAAGCCAGCCACCACTGATCCCATCGCTGTGCGATTTGTAGCGGGCGCCGGTATCCATTCGAAGCAAAACGTTAAGGTCAAACTCGACGCCTACCTTACTGTCTAGGTCGAGGCCCTCATCGAGAAGAAGTTCTATTGACTCGATGTGTGTCTGCAAACACTGGGAGTAGTACTGCTGATCCAGCGCTTCAATATTGTTGTACGTTGGGGCACTGCCCAGCCCTACCTTATAGAGCGGGACATGAAAGGTGGAACAGACTATTTCAGCAGTGAGCTTGAGTTGCTCGACAACCTGAGAGTCGGTTGCACTCATGGCAAGGGGCACATATCCGGCACCGTCGGAAAGAACGGCTGTACGTCCTGCATTCTCTCCGGCATAGCCCGCCTCCCAGCCCTGCTTTAGCTCTCTCGCTTTATCAACACTTAATGAGCCGGGCACCGTTATGACGCCTGCCGGTTTTCCACCGTTCTTAAAAAAGTTGGCATTGCTGTTTTGAATATAATGCCCGTGCATCGCCGACACGCCGCAGGCGAAGATGGGAGAAAGCCCCACGAGGGGATGAAAGAGACAATTAAAACGGTCGTGGATAATTTCTCGCGCCGGTACCGTGACGGGCTCCAGCAGCCCGGCCACGTTATCAGCCATCAGTTGGTAAAATATTGCACCATCATCAGAAATGAGGGGCTGCACTCGGCTGGGGTCGAGAATTCTTAACTGTTCAATATCCCCGGCTGCATTCCTGATTTTCAGAACGTAGGTATTGCCATTAGTCAGTTTTGACACCATCCAGTTTTCATAAAACTGAATGCGCGTCTGAATAAAGTTTGGCTTTAAAAGCAGGCTGGAGACGGTCTTTTTTTCGATATCCTGCCAGGTGCCGTCGGAGTTTTTCCCCTTGAGCAGCACGGGCATCTTGCCAATATCGCCCGCAATCAGGCCTATCGACGAGAACACGGCATGTGAGGCAAGGACCACATCTTGCTTTACCTCAATATTCTTTTGCCAGGCCCCGGTAAAAGCCTCGCGAATTATCGAGACCCAGCCGCTCCCAGATGAAGGAGGTTGCATGGCTTTTTCTTTTCGACGAAACCAGTTACGCATTGCCGTTGCCCTTTTTATTACTGCCTCTGGCGCGTGCTCGCCTAGGTCGGTGATATTCCGCATAACCAAGAATCACCAATATTTCGGCGTCTCGCGCTGACAAAGTTCTGACCCGGCCTACGTGGGAGTCGTGGGTTTTTTTAAGATATTTAATTTCTTTCATATCACGCTCGATCCCAAAAAGAGGGGCCGAAGCCCCTCACGTTTTACAGGGTATTATTCGCCCGCTGGCGCAGTGGTTGTGGTTGTGCCTGAGCTGGTCGTATAGGCAACCGCAGTAATGACCGCAACGGCCGCCGTGCGGCGACGCTTCCAGTTAATCCAGCGTTCGGCACGGATAGCCACGCTGTTGGTCTGGAACATTGAGACCATTTCAGTTGCGCCAACCCCTGTGCCACTGTTACCTACCGGATCGCTGAGCATTTCCAGCGATGCTTCGCGAGACATATCGACCGCAACGCCTCCATCATCGGCAAGATAGATATCCGAGGCGTTTACCAGCACGAGAATGTTGCCCACATATTGAGAAACCACTGCGGGTAACCCCTGGAACGTACCGCCGAGCAAGGTCATATCCGGGTATTCTTTCTGTCCAAGCGCGTTCTTTCTCATCGAAAGAGCCAGCGCCGTTGATGCAGACATCAGCCAAACGGCACCTGTTGGTTGCAGATCATTATCAACAAACTGCTGGAATGCCGCTGCTGCATCCGTATCTGGGTCCCCTGTCGATGCAACGCCGACAATGCCATTGGTAATTGATGCCGGAGAAACATCGGCTACTGCCGCCTTAGCCGGATTAACAAAGTCCGTATCCAGACGGGCAATCACGGCCTCGGCCAGCGCATTACGAACCAGTGCATCAGCTGCAGGATTTGAGAAACGGATCAGCTCGTCGGTCAACACCGCAATTGCTGCCACCTTGGAAAAGCCGAACGTGACAGATTCGAAATCAAACTTGGTTAGTGGCTTGGCCTTTCCCTGCCCAACCCAGTTCGCCGAGCCGCCGGACGTCTGCGCCGGAATGCGCACGTTGAACGGTACCTGACGCAGGGAAGGAATATTGCCCTGTCCAAAGCGCCCGATAATGGTCTGCGGTCGCAGGAATTCGATAAAGTCGTTGGCATACTCCTGATACTCCACCAGACTTCCCGCCCACTTCGGATCGGTTGTGGTGCCCGCACCTACCGCGGCTTTCAGCACATGGTGAAGTTTGGCGTCATTGGGATATTGTTTACGCGCGATTTCTAAAGCCTCTGAACGACTGCCATTAGCAGCGGCAAGGGATTTCGCGAACCGCGCAAAGGCGATCCCTTTCTCCAGCTTTTGTTCGACGTGAATGATGCCAGGCGCGCGACTTCCAATAACTGGAACTTCTCCACCTGCAGCCTTAGTAACAGGCTTGGCTGATTTTGCCTGGTTATTTTCCATTTCATGCAAGCGGCCCAGATGCACGTCTACAGATTTGATTTCAGAAGAATTCAGGTCGTACTGTTCTTCTTCTTCAGCGTCTAGCGTTCGACCATCTTCTGCCGCTTTGGACATCACAGTATCTAATGCCGCTGCCAGCGCCGCGCGTTTTGCTTCAAAGCTTTTAATCTGCTCTGCGATATTCATGGTTTTTCCTTGAGTTTGAGGTGTTTTTTTTGCTGTAGCGCCAGCGGGGGATGGTGTTTTTACAACCGGCTTCTCTATACCTGACGCGGTTTGAGGTCGCAGATCGTATGATTTAATGGTTTGAATTGAACACTCAGCGTTAGCCGGAATAGTGACTGCTGAAACCTCAAGCAGGTCCCAGGTCAGAAAGCGAATGCCGGCATCGTCGAGAAAGGAATACTCCAAAGGCTTAAAGCCAATGGATAAGCCGCGAACAAGGCCTGATTTAATCGACGCCCAGGCTTCGTCAAGTCGTGCTGCTAGCTGTGACGGCATATCCGCCGTGGGCTTGACCAGTGTTGCGACAATCTCCAACCCGTTCTTTACCCGCTTGGGGGTGCAGGTGCCAATCGGCTGATTGCTGTCGTGCTGCCAGAGAAACGGCGTCTCTGCGTTAAACTTGGCCCCGTCTGGCTCCATGACGTCACCGTAACGATCGGGTGAAGGCGTCGAGGCAATGCCGGTTATGACCCGCTTGTCCTCATCAACGGCCTTTATCGTCATGAGGCTATAAGCACGTTGCTTTGCCATTTACTGACCTCCTGAAACGAAAAAACCCGCCGAGGCGGGTACATGGGTGAAGCTTTTATTCAAAGGAGTCACTGATTACCAGGACGCCTAAATAAAATGAATTTGATAATCTTTTTTGGTCGATTCCGGATTGAGCGCCATAAGTGACACGGCGTTAAAAAGCGCCATCAGCGGATCAATCTTCCCGGCACCGCTGACCTGCTTGGTGATCAATATGGCATTTCCCCGAGGTTCGACCCTGGCATTGCCTACGCACCAGTTCATCATTGCCTGCCCACCGTGAACAAGCCCCCCTTCTGCGAGCTTCCTTTCCGTGGTTTTTATAGCACCACCCAAACGCCATCCCTGACTGATGCCGACCACTTTCTCCTGGTCAATGTCGGCGGCCACCAACTCGTCAAGGATCGCGCCAATTCCCGAGGGGTCAATACCGATTTTATCCAGCAACTCAGCATCTTTTATCATGCACACAATCTCTGCAATTTCTTCAGTGTCCTGGCCGATGTATTGCACCAGCGTCAGATTGCCGGCAGCTGCAAAGTCATTAAGCTTTGAGGCTTCGCTCTTACGCCGCTCAAGCACAGACTCATGCGCCCAGGCGTGCGTCCAGGCCAACCACTTTCGCGTGTCTTTTTCACGACCGACAATGGCCAGCCCCAATAGGTCATCAAGGCCGCCACCGTCAATGCCGACGGTTATCACTTCGGCACGGCGGATAATGTCCTCCAAACTGACATTTTGAACGGCCTGCCCTTCCCAATAATCAACGCCTGCCCAGCGATCGCTGCGCAAGTTCATACCGATTTCGATATTTAGGTGTTTAGCCAGAAACTGCTGCAGCGCCCCGTCTATTTTGGGCAAGTTCTTTCTCAACTGATCCTCAAGCCACTCATTGCTGACAGAGCGACCAAGGTTGGGATTCGTTATGTAGAAATTTTTGGCTTGCAGATAACCTTTATCTTTAATCATCTGCTCGGGGAATTCGTAAAGAATACCCAGCGTTTTCGGGTCGTGAATTTTACCGTCACGCACGTCTCGCCAGTATTGAAGCTTTTGTTTGAAGATGCCTGCCGGCGGCTCATCACTTTGCGTGGTGAGGTAAATTACCCATCCCTCATCGCGTGATACCTGACCGCCCAGCGCTTCCATAAACATGGCTTCGGCTTTTTGCCGCTTACCGAATAACCAAAGCTCGTCCACGAGTACGCGGCCCGCTTTTTTACCCGACACAGTATCCGTATCGGCGGCGACCACTTTTAAGGTATTGCGCGTCACTCGGTGGGTAATGGTCCTGATATGGTCCTGAATCTGGAACATATCCATTAATTCTTCGTCAGCGCGGATCATGCCTGCAGCCGGTTTAAAGCTGTTGTCGGCGACTTCCTTGGTGGGTGCGAGGATTAAGTGCTCCTCATCTTCTCGCCAGCAAATTATCAGCGCCGTGAGCATAATTCCCGCTGCAATGGTAGATTTCGTGTTCTTTTTTGAAATAAGCAGCCCGTATTCACGGATCAGCTGCTTACCCGTCTCGGCGTCATATCCGCCGAAAATAGCATTCACGAAATCGAATACGAACTGGTCTGCACACTCACCAAAGGTGGGTTTGCCTGGTAAGTCAGAAACGCGCAATTCTTTAAATATAGAGAGTGCATGTGCAGCAGTTTCTTTAAAAATAGGTTCGGGGATGATGGATTGGCGATTGACCAGCCGTTTTTCCCAGTCGAGACATGCCGTCGCCCAGCTCACCATATTTTTACCCCTTGTTATTCACAACGAGCTTTGGCGCGGCCATTGCCCCGAATTTACTGGCCGCGACTTTCGCTGCGGCGTTTTGGGCAACCTTCTTCCCGCCCTCACCTTTTTTCGGATGAACATAAGGCAACATGGCCTTAGCAGCATCTTTTCTCACTTCTATCTCTTTTTGCGGGTCGTTCATGATTGATTTCAGGAACTCCAGCGGGTCGTCATAATCATCCGCTTTTGCACTCTCACTGGTCGGGCGTTCAGCGGGGATGTTTACCGTTGGGGTATTAACATTTCGGCGATATTCAGGAACGTCATCTACTTCTACTTTTTCATTCTTTTTACGCTCAATAAATGCGATGACCTCCGCGTCCTTTGAAAGCTGCGAACCCTTGGAGCGTGCGGAGTTCTCAGAATATCCTGCTTCAATGGCTGCATCTTTTTTAGACCTGCCGGACATCAGCGCCAGAGCGAACTTTCGCTTCTGGGCTGTTAACATGTTAATACCCTCCAAATGGGATTTTTTCTGCGCGTGAGAGGGGGCGAGGTTTCGTAGGCAAGGGCACCGGAAACTTTTTGATACCCCCCACCCCTGACGATGCAAATGAGAATCAATATCACCTAATCCAACAATGAATAGATACAAACGAGAACTAATATCATTTCAATTGATTCATGTCGTCTCGCGTCTTCTTGCCGTGGCACCCTTCAGGTCCGTTGCACAAAATCTGGCAGTTGCCGTCAGCATCTTCACCACCCAGATAGAGTGGCACAATGTGGTCCAGCTCAAATCCATGAGGGTACTCGGTCACGCGCCCACACTTCACACAGCATGGATTGTGGCGCCAAAGGCGCATACGTCGCTGCTGCAACTTATAGCCAGTCATTCGGTTATCAGCGATCACCATAGGCTTGACGATGCGCACGTCCATTGTCTGCACTCTTGGCCGTAGTGTCTTAAGCTTACCCATAGGTCAATCCAGATGGATAATGATAGGGTTTTCAGCCTGCTGCTCTTTGAGGTAGAACTGAGCATTAATCTTTGGAAGCTCGTTAGGGTTGGTGCTGATGGTCGTGCTTTCCTGCTGGTTGAGCAGTTCGCCATCAACGGCTAGCCCGTAACCAAAGAACTGGCCTTGCTTATACAATTTCGCTAACTGAATATGTTTCATGCTTCCTCACTTAACGTTTGGCTTCAACTCTTCGAATGCCATCTATCTGGCTATTACAGTTCTGCAGGTCGGTCAGCAGCAACTCATTCCACAGCACGCTAGCGCCGTATGTGATCGGGTCACTTGGCGGGGGTGATGGTCGGCACTGCTGTAGAAGACTTGCTGGTATCGGCGTTACCGGAACCTGAACGTATTGCGTTGTAGTGTGAGTACAGGCTGTCAGAAGCGGCAGAAGGAATATTAACCACAGCGCACGACTCTTTCTGAAGAACCGTTTTAATGATGAGCTGCCTGTTCTGACTTGCAGCTTCATTCTTTTTCTGGTCATTGAGCGTGGCTCCGGCAATGAGATTGAATATGCCGACACTCAGCGCCTGTGATTTGGTGATGAATTCGGCTTCGTTCTTCTGTTTGGTCAGCGTGGTTATCTCGCCCGCCAGGACGACAGATTTGCCGTGATAATGCAGCGCGGCCCAAACCAGAAGCGATAAGAGGGTTACCCCAACGATTGCGGAAATTACCGCCACTTTGTTAATCATACCGCCGCCAGCGCTTTGGTTGCGATAACCAGCCGGGCTTTGCGGTCTGCTAATCCGTTTGTGCCACCGTTAATACGTTGGGTGAGGCCGAGAAAATCACCGGAATCGGCAAAGCTGTTGCAGTTGTTTGCCTTCCAGAACCAGCCCGCCGAACGTGCTGCATATTCATCTTGCAGCAGCAGATCGGGATTAGTGATCAAATCAATGCCGAGCGCGCGGCCGCATGCCAGATAATTATCCAGGAAGGTGATTTGCTTAAGCCCGCGACCACGGAATTTATAACCATCACCTGCAGCCTTATTACCATAGCGGCCACCGTAAACCAGATTAGCTATGGCGCGCTGGCGCTCTATAGGCAGTGCACTTTCGCCATTACGGCGGCCGAGTTGTTCGCGCTGTGATGCAGTGAGGCGGCCACCAAAGGTAGAGAGCCCTGCAATTGAATAATTGAATGACTCTGAGAGGGTTATAAATCCACCAGATTCAGTACCGATCTGCGCAATGAATGCTGCCTGTCGCGCTGGCGTCGTAATGCCAAACTCGTTCATGGCTGCATAGACGTGCGGAAACCAGCGTGCAGCAAGCTCGGCGCTTATACCAGCCGCCTTTTGAAAGGTTTTTTCATTCATTGTTAATGTCTCAGCGCACTAATGAGTTTTGCGACATTTCCCCGCACTGCAAATACTGCAATACAGATCACGATATTCAATAAGAAGATTGCCCAGCGCGTCCCATCGTAATGATCAAACAGGAAACGCAGCGGAACATGCCCATAAATTAGGATAAGCAGGTAGGCAAGCCATGATGCCCAGCGGCGGTGCGTGGCACCGTTTTTACGAAAGAAGCTCAGCCGGATCACAACTAGCGTGCACACCACCACGTTCATGATTACCAGCGGGTTATTTATTTCCATTTTGCCCCCTCCACCGATCAATCAGTGACGTTGGGTTCTTTGCCCGGTTACTGGCGAACGTAAGCAGCTGCACTGCCAGTGCGGAGATAATCACCGCGCCCAGGGCGTCCAATGGTTTATCAGGGTAGCTGAGCCAAGCGGCCAGTTTAGCGCCAGCTACTCCGGCACCCAGCAGGCCGCACATGAATGACACGCCAAAATAAGAAATACGACGCCATGCGGACAGGTCAGCGGCGGATGTGACATAGAAGACTGCGCCAGCAAAGGCACCGAAGACTACACCGTAATCCAGCCCAGTGAACCAGCCGAACAGACCCACCGTGGCGAGCGCCGTTGAAGCCGCAGTAGCTGATACCGGCTCGGACATTGATAAACCCCTTATCGCTGTAGGTGTCCTCACAACCGAATTGAGGGCATAAAAAAAGCCGCCTAAGCGACCTTTAAACGAAAAAAACCCCGCCGAAGCGAGGTCTTTAAATTGTGTAAGCTACGTGACTAAGTAACCAATCTTAACAGATTACAATAGTTTTTGCGTACGCGTTAACTTTTTTGTATTGTGGATAAAAT
>NZ_MRWD01000048.1 GCF_002093625.1 Rouxiella silvae
AAAAAAGGCTTACCATTACCGAACAAAATTAACATTAAGACATTGAAAAATAACAACTTAAAATAAACCCACGCGAACAAGAATATGATTTACACACAAACAGCATGGAATTTAATCATTTATTTATCATGTTACAGTGATATTATTATTTTGTACCCAAACAATAATTAAAATTAACCCCCTTCTAACATTTAAGCATGTGAGAGTCGTAATGCTATGCTCCTTCAAAAGAAAACTACCCGTCGTAAGTTTTTACTCGGGTCAATAATGGCTTTACCGGTTAGCGCCATCATGGTTAAAGGATTAACGGCGGCGCAGGCGGCCGAAATGGCGGCACCGGACCTGCTCGAATACAAACCCATCTTTTTTAGTGCACAAGAGTGGCAATTTATTATGTCTGCCGCTGACCGCCTGATCCCAGCGGGCGGTAAAGGGAAAGCACCTGGCGCACTGGAAACCAATGTCCCTGTCTTTATCGATCAGCAAATGCACGGCGAATTTGGCAGCGAAATTTACATGCAGGGGCCGTTCAACGTACATGCGCCCGCAACAATGGGTTTTCAACTGCCCTACCGCCCGCAGGAAATCTACAAAATTGGCATTCGTCTGGTAAACAGCTGGTGTCAGCAGAATCATCAAAAAGCCTTTCATGACCTGTCAGAGAATGACAAAGATGACGTTCTGACCCAGCTTCAGAAAAACGCTATCAGCTTCGCAAGCCTGGGTGAGGAATCTCTGGTGGCCTCACAATTCTTCAGCGAACTGCTCTCTGATACCAAACATGGCTATCTCGCAGACCCGATTTACGGCGGCAACAAAGGCATGAAGGCCTGGATTGCCATCGGATTCCCGGGAGCTCGCGCCAGCTATACGGAGTGGGTAAAGCAGCACAACATCCCCTATCCATTAGGTCCAGTCAGTCTGACCGGCGCGCGCGCCTAAGCAGACTGCCCCCTCTCTCCGTTTTCTGATGATTTGACAGGATTAATGATGGCACACGTAACAAAAGAAGAAGTCGACGTCGTCGTCGTCGGCCTCGGTTGGGCAGGTTCGCTGATGAGTATCGAGCTTGCTATGGCGGGCCTTAAGGTGCGCGCACTCGAGCGCGGTGGTGACCGCGGCTATGAGGAGTTCGCCTACCCTAAGCCAGCCGATGAATACGCCTACGCGGTACGAAATAAAGTCATGGCCACGCCGGCGGAAGCTGCGGTTACCGTACGCTACAACATGAGTGAAACCGCGTTACCCACCCGTAAATGGGGCGCATTTGCGCCAGGCACCGGCGTGGGCGGTTCTGGCCTGCACTGGACGGCAGTACTCATTCGTCCTACTCCGACCGATTTAAAACTCAAAACCTATGCCGACCAGGCATATAAACCCGGTATTTTGCAGGAAGACATGCGCATCATGGACTTCCCGTTCACCTGGGACGAGATTGAACCTTACTACACCAAGTTCGAGCACATTTGCGGTCAGTCGGGCAAAACCGGCAACCTGCGTGGGCAAATTATGGAGGGTGGCGATCCTTTTGAAGGGCCGCGTTCTGAGCCTTACCCCTTGCCTGCGCTAGAAGATACGCTTAACAGCAGCATGTTTGCCGATGTGGCAAAAAAAATGGGTTATCACCCGTTCCCCAACCCTTCGGCCTGCGTTTCTCGCGCCTGGACGAATCCTTACGGCAATCAGATAGCACCTTGTAACTACTGCGGTTATTGCAGCAAATATCCGTGTCTCAACTATTCAAAAGCGTCGCCACAAACAGCCGTGATGGACGCCCTCAAGCGCATGGAAAACTTCTCTTATGAAGTTCATGCCAATGTGCTGAAAGTTGTGCTGCACGACGACAAAAAAACCGCCAAAGGCGTTATCTACATGGACGCACAGGGCAACGAGTGCTTCCAACCGGCAAAAATCGTCGTGTTGAGCAGCTTCCAGTTCTGCAACGTGCGTTTAATGCTGCTGTCGGGTATCGGCAAGCCCTACAACCCTATTACCGAAGAAGGCGTAGTCGGTCGTAACTATGCGTTCCTGAGTAACGGCGGCTCCACGCTGTTCTTCAAAGATAAAAACTTTAATCCGTTCGCCACCGCAGGCGCCACCGGTCAGATGATCAATGACATCTCCCCAGGTAACTACGACGGTCCAGGATTAGGCTTCATCGGCGGAGCAAAAATTCACAGCTCGCAGGCCACCGGCACGCCTATAAGCACCTCATTACCAAAAGGTACGCCCGCCTGGGGAACCGGCTGGAAAGAGGGAATGGAAGAATGGTACGGCCATTCGATGAAAATAAGCATCACCACCACCTGCCAGTCGTATCGCGATATTTATCTCGATTTAGACCCGAACTACAACGACGAATACGGCATGCCACTGCTGCGTATGACCTTTGACTGGAAAGAGAACGAGCTGAAACTGCAACAGTATCTGAAAGGTGTCGTTGGCAATATCACCAAAGAGTTGAATCCAGACAGCTACAGTGAAAGCTTCCTGCCGATGGATGCGCACTTTGACCTAACCAAATACGTGTCGACCCACAACGTCGGCGGCGCGGTAATGGGTGACAACCCGAAAACGTCGGCGCTGAACAAGTATCTGCAAAGCTGGGACGTGCACAACGTATTTGTGCCAGGAGGTAATGCCTTCCCGCAGAACTTCCAGGCAAACCCAACCGACACCATTGGTGCGATCACCCTGATGGCCGCTCAGGCGATTAAAGATCACTATCTTAAGAACCCCGGTCCACTGGTACAGGCATAAGTGACATGAACATGATGAATGTTAAACGTTTTTTTATTGCTAACGTTGTGTTGATGGGCGCAGGTTTTATGGCACATGCGCAGGCCGACAGCGCACAGTTAATTAAACAGGGTGAATACGTTTCACGTCTTGGTGACTGTGCTGCCTGTCATACCATAGCAGGTAAGGCCCCTTTTTCCGGCGGTCTGGCAATAAAGTCAGATTTAGGCACTATTTACTCGACCAATATCACGCCCGATAAAGACCACGGCATTGGTAACTACAGTGAACAGCAGTTTGCCGACGCCGTGCGTAAAGGCGTGTTGCCCGACGGCACGCGGCTTTACCCGGCTATGCCTTATCCTGATTATGCAAAAATCAATGATGAAGACATGCATGCGCTGTATACCTATTTTATGCAGGGCGTAAAACCGAGTGCTGAAATACCGCCGAAAACGGACTTGAGCTTTCCGTTCAGCCAGCGCTGGGGCATGCGATTCTGGAACTGGGCCTTCACCTCCGACAAACCTTTCCAACCTATTGGTGGCGCATCGGCTGAGGTAAACCGTGGCGCTTATCTGGTTGAAGGGTTGGGTCACTGCGGCAGTTGTCATACGCCGCGCGGCTTGGGAATGAATGAAAAAGCGCTCGACAGCAGCGACGCGAAGTTCTTGTCTGGCGGCAGTCTCAACGGCTGGGACGTACCGTCACTGCGCGGTGTGGCTCACTGGAATGAACAGGAAATCGTTAATTATCTTGGTAAAGGTCGTAACGACAAAGCGGCAGTGGGCGGTGAAATGACCTCGGTGGTCGAAAACAGCACCGCCTATATGACCGATGATGACCTGAAAGCCATTGCGGCCTACATGAAGTTTTTGGGCGGTAATCCACCGCTGCCAGTAGAAGATAATCAGGCGGCCAGCGCCACTGAAGCAAAATTGACGGTGGCGAAAAACCTCAGCGTAGGCGAGCGGCTGTATCTCGACAACTGCGGCGCATGCCACTTTGTGACAGGTAAGGGCGCGCCGGGCGTGTTCCCGCAGCTGGATCAAGCCACCGTGGTCAATGCGCAAAACCCCACGGGATTAATCCATACTATTCTCGCCGGAGCCCAACAGCCTTCCACTGCACGCGCGCCTTCTACGCTAGCAATGCCCGGCTTTGCGGGCCGCTTGTCTGACGACGAAGTGGCGCAGCTTTCGACCTTTATTCGTCAAGGCTGGAGCAACAAGGCGTCAGCAGTCACGGCGGATGACGTAGATAAGGTGAGGAAAACGCTGGCACATTAGCGAATGCATGGATTGCCAACCGTCGCGTTATCAGTGCCTAACGGCGCCCTTAATCGGGCGCCGTTTTTTTTACCTTATTGCCAGCGTGAGTTGGCTCACAAAGCAGTAAGGTGCAGCAGATTTTTCTATGTTGACAGCGTCTCTTTACCGCTTTATTCACGCCTTTAGCGATAAGTTAATTCGATATCCTACAAGGGCGGTAAAGAGGTTAATCATGCTGAAACTCGATAATAATTATCTCATGTGTTGCCTGTTCTTCTTATTTTTCTTTATCGGATGGGGAAGTTGTTACCCTTATCTTTCATTATGGCTGACCGATACTATCGGCATTGATTATGCTGACGTCGGTCTTGTTTACTCGTTTACTGCCATCGTTTCCGTCTGTGTACAGCCCGCCTTTGGCTTTATTGCCGACAAACTTGTTTTTAGAAAAAACCTGATGTGGATGCTGGCCATTATTATCACCCTGTTTGCTCCTTATTGGATTTGGGTATTTGCTCCACTATTAAAATATAACGTTATTGTCGGGGCACTGGCCGGGGGTATTTATATCGGTTTTGCTTTTGGTGCTGGCTGCGGAGTTTGCGAAGCTTATATCGATAAAGTCAGCCGCATGACTGGATTTGAATTTGGTAAAGCGCGAATGTTTGGCGGTATCGGTGCGGCTATCGCCACGTTCATGGCCGGTATACTTTATGGAATTGATCAGAACTATATTTTCTGGATGGCAAGTGCGGCGGGCGTTCTCCTGTTATTTATTGTCTGGAAAACTAACCCACGCATTTCGTTAAAAGACGCGGCAGAGGGCACAAAACGCACCCCTATCACGCTTGAAGACGTGCGTAATCTAATGAAAATGCGCAAGTTTTGGTTCTTTGCACTGTATATGATTGGCGTGGGTGCTGTGTATGAAACCTACGATCAGCAGTTTGCGATTTACTACAGCCACTTCTTTTCCAGCAAAGCGCGCGGCGCCGAAGTCTTTGGGTATCTCTATACCGCACAAATTTTTCTCGATGCCGTAGTGATGTTTTTCTCACCGTGGTTTGTAAACAAAATCGGCCCTAAAAACGCACTTATCTACTGCGGTCTGATTATGAGCCTAAGGATAATTGGGTCAGCCTACGCCGTCGGCCCTATCTCAATCAGCGCCGTTAAAATGCTGCACGGTTTTGAAAGCTCAGTATTTCTGGTGGCAGGTCTTAAATACATTGCCAAAAACTTTAACCCGTGGCTTTCGGCAACAGTGTATTTAATTGGTTTCCAGTTTTCAAAACGCTTTAGCGAAATATTCCTCTCCAGCGGTATTGGCCATATGTACAAAACCTATGGTTTTGCAGACAGCTACCTAGTGTTAGGACTTATTGCCTTATCATTTACGCTTATCTCTTATTTCACCTTGGATAAAACACGCGCTTTTATTCAGCAAAAGACAGTAACTGAATAATATCAGGAGGCAGTATGTCAACAATTTATTATGGTGTGGCCTATTACGATGAATATATGCCACAGGAGCGGCTGGCAGCAGATATTGCCATGATGAAGGAGGCGGGCATTAATATCGTTCGCATTGCGGAATCAACCTGGAGCACGCTGGAGCCGCAGGAAGGGGAATACAACTTTTATCATATCGACCGGGTACTCAACGCGATGCATGAGGCCGGGATTGCGGTCATCATCGGCACCCCAACCTACGCCATTCCTTCATGGCTGGCGCGAAAACATCCAGAGGTGATGGTCACCAGTGTTAAAGGACAGGAAAAATACGGCCGCCGTCAGATTATGGATATCGTTAGCCCGACGTTTCTACGCTATGCAGAAAACATTATTCGAGTTCTGCTTGAACACGTCCACACTCATCCGGCGATTGTCGGTTATCAGCTAGATAATGAAACCAAGCACTACGACAATGTCGGCCCGGTGATGCAGCAAAAATTCGTTGAGACCTTGCGACAGCGCTATCCCAGCCTAGAACAGATGAACAAAGACTTTGGTCTGGATTACTGGAGTAACAGAATTGATAGCTGGGAAGATTTCCCTCCCGCGGCGTCAACGATCAACGCCAGCCTGGGTTGCGCATTTTCGACCTTTCAGCGTCAAACAGTGACCGATTATTTGGCCTGGCAAAGCCGTATCGTCAGCGAATACTCTCGCCCCGACCAATTCATTACCCACAACTTTGATTTTGAATGGCGCGGCTACTCCTACGGCGTTCAACCGCGGGTCAACCACTTTGCCGCCGCCAAGGCGTTGACCGTTGCCGGTGTCGATATTTATCACCCATCGCAGGCGCAGTTGACCGGCCGTGAAATATCCTTCGGCGGCGATATCACCCGCGCGCTAAAACAGGGGGCTGGATACTTGGTACTTGAAACCGAAGCGCAGGGATTTGCACAGTGGACCCCCTTCCCCGGCCAGCTTCGCCTGCAGGCTTTTAGCCATATTGCAAGCGGTGCAAAAATGGTCTCGTACTGGCACTGGCACTCTATCCACAACTCTTTCGAAACTTATTGGAAAGGATTACTTAGCCACGACTTCTCGCCTAATCCAACCTACCTGGAAGCCAAAACTATTGGTGCTGATCTGGCGCGTTTATCGGCTGAGCTTGACGGCCTCAAAATTGAAAATGACGTCGCTATCCTCATAAGCAATGAGGCAATGGACGCTGTAAACTGGTTTAAACCCGGGGACGCACAAAGCAACGTTTACAACGATGTCTTCCGCCGGTTTTACGATGCCCTTTACGACAACAATATCTCCGTCGATATTATCAACGACGTCGATGCAGGCTGCTCGCGTTATCGCGTCATTGTGGTTCCCGCGCTCTATGCCGCCGATGACGCGTTGCTAAAACGCATTAATCACTATGTGGAATCTGGGGGTCAGGTTCTTATTGGTTTCAAAAGCGGTTTTAGTGACGAAAATGTCAAAGTTAGGACCTGCCGACAGCCGGGCATTCTCAGTGAATGCTGCCGAGTCACCTACAGTCAGTTTGTACTGCCGCAGGATACGGGTCTGAACAGCCATTGTCCTGAATTGGTGATAACCACCGAGGACTGCGCCGAATTATGGATGGAGTTATTAACCCCGGATGAGTCGGAGCAGGTGCAGGTGCTGGCTTCTTATCAGCATCCCGTTTGGGAAAAATATGCAGCGATAACCGAATCCCGATACGGAAAGGGATCGGCTATTTATATGGGCTGCCTGAGCAGTAAAAAGGTCATTTCACAGCTGGTGTTACGCTTGGCCGACAAAAAAACCCTAGCATCCTGTAACAGTGCTCACAGTTTCCCAGTGATTGTTAAAAAGGCTGTAGGTAAAAAGGGCAAAAGGCTGACATTCTATTTTAACTATTCGTCCGATATCCAACAGATACAACAACCCGAAGGTGCCGTTTGCCTGTTGGGTGATAGCGATGCCCTTTCTTCTCATCGCGGGGAAATAGAGCCTTGGGGACTGCGCGTTTACCAATCAGACGTTTAGTACTCAATCCTTAAACTAACCGGTGCGCGAACAAAAAGATGGAATTGAATCAGCAAGAAAGAGTGAGCTATTCACCCCTAATGAAAAGTTTTACCTTCAATGCCTACCTGGTTGCCGGTTATACCCCGATATCACGCGCCAGCCAGCTCGATTTTTATATCAATCGACCTGGCGGCATGAAAGGCTATATTTTGCATATGACGCTGCGTGGAGAGGGGCGTATTAAAGCGGGTAATAGATATATTGCCAGCCGCATTAACGACCTTTTCCTTTTCCCGCCAGGCGTTGCACATCACTATGGTCGAGCAGAGAACAGCGATCACTGGGATCACCTGTGGATCTATTTCCATCCGCGTCCCTATTGGCTCGACTGGCTACGTTGGGACAGGCAAGAGGATAATATTGGCATTACCAGCCTCAACGATCCGGCTTTATCTGCACACATTCAGGACAGCTTTTGGGAGGTTATTCAGCAGAATGCCAGTAATGATTTACTGAGTGAAGCATTGGCAATGAACGCGCTTGAACGGCTTATTATATCAAGTTTCAAACTACAGCCAGTATCCAATCATCAAAACCTTGATCCACGGATAAGCACCCTCTGTCATTACATCACCGAGCATATTGTTGAGGATCTGACCATTGAGCACCTGGCTGAACAGGTATTTTTATCGCCTTCGCGCTTGGCCCATTTGTTCAAAGACGAGATGCATCAGACAATCTTTTCTTGGCGTGAAAAGCAGCGCGTCAACCGCGCCAGAAACCTGCTGCAGTCAACGCATCTCACTATTGGGCAAGTCTCGCAGGCGGTCGGTTACGAGGATCCGCTCTATTTTTCTCGTATCTTTAAACACCACATTGGCGTCAGCCCGCGGCAGTATAAAAAGCGTTACGAGCAGATGATCTCTATCTGATGCCACCGGGTAAAACGACTGAAATTTAAGACATTAATTGATTGATTTTATTTTTTATTATCTAAAATAAGGTTGCAGATTTTTCCATAAAAAAAGCCCCCACAGTTTCCTGTAGGGGCTTTGTTCATTTTAACGGGCCTACGCCTTATTTGTTATCCAGCGCATAGGCAATAACGTAGTCACCACGGTCTGGTGACTGACGTGCGCCACCTGCTGAGATGAGAATATATTGTTTACCGGTCGTCGGTGAAACGTAGCTCATTGGCGTACCGCCACTGCCCACCGGCAGGCGCGCTTTCCAAACTTCCTTGCCACTCGAGGCATCGAATGCGCGCAGATAGTAATCCTGCGTACCAGCAATAAACACCAGTCCACCTTGTGTAGCCAAAGTGCCGCCCAGTGTTGGCATACCTACCGGCATCTGTACCCGCATTTTGATACCAAACGGACCCGTGTCTTGCACGGTACCGGCCGGAACCTGCCAGACAACTTTCTGCGTTTTCAGGTCAATCGCCGACAGCGTACCAAACGGTGGCTTCTGACACGGAATACCCAGCGGAGACATAAAGCGGTCTTTGTTAACCCCATAAGGCGTGCCTTTCAGCGGCACAGCCCCCATTCCGGTGTTAACAGACTCACCGCCGTTGCTGGCAGCAATAGCATTGTTGTTCTGCTTGATCATCTGTACCCACAGGCCCAGACGCATGTCGTTCACAAAGATGTAATGATTATTCGGGTCAATAGACATACTGCCCCAGTTCATTCCACCCAGTGACCCCGGGAAGCTCAGAGACTTGTCGGTATCAGGCGCAGTGAACAGACCATCGTAACGCATTGATTTAAAGCTAATACGGCACATCAACTGGTCGAACGGTGTCGCGCCCCACATGTCAGATTCTGACAATTTAGCATTGCCGATTGAAGGCATGCCCACCGAGAACGGCTGAGTTTTAGAATACTGCTCGTTAGGGATGTTACGCGTCTTGACCGGCAGCTCTTTAACCTCTGTTAAAGGCTGGCCAGTAAGCCGGTCGAGCACAAAGATCTGCCCGGTTTTCGCGCCAATAACCACCGCAGGTTTCGTGGTGCCATCTTTCATCGGGAAGTCGATCAGACTCGGCTGCATCGGCAGGTCGAAGTCCCACAGGTCGTTATGAACGGTCTGATATACCCACTTCTCCTTACCCGTGGTGGCATCAACAGCCAAAACCGAGGCGCCATATTTGTGGTCAAGCGCGTTACGGTTTGCCCCCCACAGGTCAACGGACGAGCTGCCCATTGGCATAAACACGGTGTTCATCGCTGGGTCATAAGACATCGGCGCCCATGAGTTAGGCGTGCTTCGAACATAGGTCTGACCGGGCTGCAATTTAGCATTAGGATCAGCATTACCCGGGTCAAACGCCCAGCGCATTTGGCCGGTTATCACGTCAAAACCGCGGATCACGCCGCCAGGCATATCGGTTTGTACGTTATCTGCGACGCGACCGCCCACCACCACAGTGGTCCCCGCCAGCGTTGGTGCAGAAGTCAGCTGATATTTAGGATCGCTGGCTTCGCCCAATCCAGCCTTCAGATCGACGGTCCCGTTGTGACCAAAATCTGCACAAAATTCGCCGTTATCGGCGTTAATGGCAATCAGGCGAGCATCGATGGTGTTCATCAAAATACGACGCTGGCAGGTGTCGCCAGCGGCCAAAGAAACAGGCGCAGCAGGCGTAGATCCCGGAACAGTCGGCTGAGGAACAGGTTTAGTGGCATCGAAATAAGCCAGACCGCGGCAGCGGTTCCAAACCTGAGCCTGTGCGTTAACTTCATTCTTCCAGATTTGTTTACCGGTATTGGCATCAACCGCAATCACATTATTGTGCGGAGTACACAGGAATACTTTATCGCCGATTTGCAACGGAGTTTGCTGATCTTCAGCACCGTTCCCGCCAGGGCTGATTGGCGTATCGCCGGTGCGGTAGGTCCAAGCAACTTTCAAATCTTTAACGTTATTGCGGTTAATTTGGTCCAACGCCACGAAGCGGTCACCGCCGGGGGTATTGCCGTAGTTGTCCCAATTTTTTTGCTCTTTTGCTTTATCAACCGGCACTAAAGGCAACTCGTTACCTTTAAAAGCAACGGTGGGATGCGGTTGGAACATTTGTACCAGAGCAGCCACCATGCCTACTGCCAGCACGGCGGTGAAGAGATAGGAAAGTTTGGCAAAACATCTTTTGCCTTCTCTTCTACGCAGGGTCGGCCAAGTCACGAAACCCAGCAGCATAAATCCGGTCGGCACCATCAGGCGAGAGACGAGGGGCCAAAAATCCCAACCCGCATCAAAGAAGGACCAGATTAGCGTTCCTAAGAACACAAGAATAAATAGAACAACGGCGGAGGATTTTGCACGGAAGTATTGGATAGCAGAAAGCACCATCACGATACCGGCAATCAAGAAGTACCCACTGCCGCCGAGTGAAACTAATTTTCCACCTTCAATGGCAAAGAACAAACCACTAACGGTAAGAATAAACCCTAAAATACAGCACCATAGCCTGAGCATGGGACTCGACTGGGTAGGTAATCCAGACATACAGGCACTCTCCGAAATTATGAATTTTGATGATTATTACAAAGTGTAATAGTTACTTCTGTCTTCTCAAGCGTGACTAAATAATGAATTTTGAGTCAAAAAGTGAGCGCAGTATTGTACCACCTGATTCGTTACAGTGTTAATGCTATAACTCTTTTCAACCAATTTATTAACAAATCCGTACAAGAATGTCATGAAAAAACCCGTTATTCATGGAGTTATGAACATAAAAATAGAAGAAGAAATGTGAAAGGTGTAACGAATAGACCGTTCCATTAACTGGTTATTCTGTAACACACCTATAAATTCGGGGAGGAAAAACCGTTTAAATAGATAATTTAAGTGCAATAAATCCAATAATGAAGGGTATAAGAAACAAAATATTAATCAAATGAACCATTGAATCCAACGGTACATTTGTAGCACATCAAAAAACTTTTCCACCTCACGCGTTCAAAACGTCAACTGTCGCTAGAGGCAATGTTTAGGAAACAAACCCAATCTCCTGCGAGATGCGACGCGCAATATCCTGAACCGCCTCAATCAGCGCTTTTGACCCCACGTGCTTAAGCTTGGCGGTGGGCAGAGAAACGGACACGCTGTATTTAACCTTCTGATGAATATCAAAAATAGGTGCTGCCACGCAGGATACACCCAGCTCATTTTCCTCTCGGTCCATCGCCAGCGTTAACCGGCGGATATCTTCCAGCTCCTCGCGCATTTTCGGCAATTCGGTGATGGTATTGCGCGTGAAGGTTTGGATTTCATCTGCGTGGTTTTGCCAATAATCGACCGCAAACTCGCTCTTCTCATAGGCCATGAAGATTTTCCCCATCGCCGAGCAATACATCGGCATATGCTGACCAATATAGGCGCGAGTGCGCATCATGCCCGTGGTCGGTTCAAGCTTATAAATCAGCAAAACATGATCGTCTTCACGGGTCGAAAAATTCACCGTTTCACCGGTGATCAGATTTAACTGCTCAAGATGCGGAGCCGCCACGTGAATAATATTGAGTGACGACAGGGCTTTTTGACCGATTGAAATCAGCTTAGTCGTCAACCGATAGCTGCCCGGCGACGGCGCGGGCGTCACATAGCCGCTGGCATGCAGCCCTTGCAGCAGTCGATGAACCGTACTCTTGTTCATTTCGGCCAATTCAGCCAGGTGCGCCAGCGGGCAACCATTGGGGAAATTACCCAAGATCTCGATCAGTTGAAGGCCTCTAAACAAACTCTGGCTGCCTAAAGGTTTCTCTTTTTTATTTTTTTCGTCTTCAAACGTGGTGAGATTCATTCCGCGTTTCCTCAGGATCCAAAAACCAAGACTATCACCCTTTTCGCACTGGGATGAAAGTGTGTTACCGGTCACATTTAAGCAACATAATAATTAAGATTATGATTTATAACACAAATAAAATCACCCACATCTTTGATTATTCCGCACAAACCGCATAGTATTTTTGAAATCAGGTTTCGCATATTGAAATATTCAGTGTGATAGTAGACCAGACGTTCAGCACTTTCCATTATGCCGGTAAACCAGCATGGCGTTCATAAGGGCGTAAAGATGCAAAACGACAATTATCCAGGCAACGATCGGCCCATTCTCTCTCTCAACCATATCGTCAAACGCTTCGGTGGCAACGTCGCGGTGAATGACGTCAGTTTACAGGTCCTGCCCGGTGAGGTATTGGCCCTGCTTGGTGAAAATGGAGCAGGCAAGTCAACGCTGATAAAAGTGCTGGCGGGGGTTTATCAGCGCGACGGCGGTGAGATTTTATTTCAAGGTAATAGCATCACTTCAGCGGCAGAGCTTAAAAGTGGTTCAAAGCAGCCAATCGCCTTCATCCATCAGGATCTCGGCCTAATTGAGTGGATGACCGTTGCCGAAAATATGGCGTTGGTGATGGGTTTCCCACGCCGAATGGGGCTGATTAACTGGAAAGCGATTCGTCAGTGTGCTCTGGATGCGTTAAAAGATGTCGGTATTGCGCTCGATCCGGACGCACGCGTTTTCGAACTTTCTCGCACCGAAAAGTCACTGCTGGCCATTGCTCGCGCGGTGGCGGTGAACGCTGAACTCCTGGTGTTGGATGAACCGACAGCCTCGTTGCCCGCCAATGACGTACGACACCTCTTTGCCGTGATTAACCGCCTGCGCGCCAAAAAAGTTGGCATGATTTATGTCACACATCGCCTGGACGAAGTCATAGAGATTGCCGACAGCGTCTGCGTCATGCGCGACGGGCGCTACGTTGCCGGCGGTAAAACCTCTGACTATTCCCTGCGTGATTTAGTGCACATGATCGTTGGCGAAAGTGTCGACGACGACCAGCGTGAGCCGTTGCCCGTTAACAAACCTGCGGTTTTAGAATTAAAAGACGTGTCCGTTGGCGAAATTGGCCCGGTCTCATTTTCGCTTCAGCCGGGTGAAATGATGGCACTGGCCGGACTGCGCGGGGCTGGACAGGAAGAAATTGGCCGACTGCTTTTCGGGCTGCGCGAAAAAAATTCCGGCAGCATTGTCTTCCGTGATAAATCCTACGACGTCACGACCCCGGCCCAGGCAATCGACAGAGGCGTTTCACTGGTAGCAGGTGACCGTACCGGGGAAAGCCTGGTGATGACCATGAGCGTAAGAGAGAATCTGTTTCTTAATCCTTGCACCGCGGGGCACAAACTGTTCTCGCGCTACAGCAATCGCGAGGAAACGGGCGCGAGTTGGTGGAAAGTACAGCTGTTCGATATCCGCCCGAAAGACGTTAACACTACCGTTAGCGCACTTTCCGGCGGCAATCAGCAAAAAGTGGTCATGGCGCGCTGGATGAATCTCAATGCGCCGCTGTTGATCCTCGAAGACCCCACCGCCGGCGTTGACGTTGGCGCACGTGCCGAGATTTATCACCTGTTAAACAAATCACTGGCAGAAGGCGTTGCCGTGCTGGTGATTTCAACGGATTTCGAAGAGATAGCGCACATCTGTAACCGTGCTCTGGTCTTCAACCGTGGCAAAGTCGTGGGCGAACTCAAAAATGAGCGCGTCTCGTTTGCCAATCTTTTGGAGTTGGCCTCTGCCAGCACCGGGGAAGCCGTTCCAACATCCTGATCGAACCTTTCACTCTACTGATTCTGTCTGGCTAAGCGTTTAATAAGAACTATGAGGCGTAAAATGTCATGTCAAAAACATCTGTAAAATCAACCGCATTAGAACAGCGCGTTAGCCTTCGTCAGCACGGTGGTGGCCCGTGGAGCATGCAAATTCTCACCCGCTACGGCCTGCTGCTGCTGTGCATCGCGCTGGTGATTTTCTTCTCGCTGGCAACCCCTTCGTTTGCCTCAATGCTCACGCTACAGGCCATACTCTCCAGTAAATCGAAAATCGCCCTGCTGGCGCTGGCGGCCACTATTCCGATGATTGTCGGTAAAATTGACCTCAACGTTGGTTTCGGCATCGTGCTTTGGCATATTTTAGCCATCACCCTACAGGTGCAATATGGCTTCTCGTGGGAGTTTGCGGTGATTGCCGTGCTGGTGCTTTCCGCACTTTATGGTCTGCTTAACGGCATTTTGGTCGCGCTGGCCGACATCGACAGTTTTGTTGCTACGCTGGGTTCTGGCACCGTGCTGTACGCCATTGCCCTGTGGCACTCCGGCGGTCGCCAGATTGTGGGCGATTTGCCTGATGCTTTTACCGCCATTCATCATACTGAAATTGCAGGCATTCCCATCGTTGCCTTCTATGTGCTGCTGGTCGCGGTGGTGCTGTGGCTTATCACCGAACATACCCCGCTTGGCCGCTGCATGTATGCCGTTGGGGGCAATCCGGCGGCAGCAAGGCTAAATGGGATTTCCGTTAATCGCTACACCATCGGCGCATTTATTGCCTCCAGTGTGTTGACCGGTTTCAGCGGCGTACTGATCGCCTCCGAACAGGGCGTGGGTCAGGCAAGCGTTGGCATGGACTACTTATTACCGGCGTTGGTCGGCGCATTTTTAGGCAGCACGACCATAAGACCGGGCCGCGTCAACGTCTGGGGCACCGTCGTGGGCATCTCGGTGCTGGCGATCGGCATTGCCGGTATTCAGCAGTTTGGCGGCGACTTCTGGGTCGAACCGCTGTTTAACGGTGTTACTCTGCTGCTGTCGATAACCCTAGCGGGCTATGCACAACGCCGCCGTTTACTGAACCAAAAGGCGGTGCAACGCAGTCAGGCCGTCTTAAAAAAAGAGTCATCCCCTACCCCTGAAACCGATTTGCGGCCCTAAGTCACACTGGAGAACAATAATGAAATCAAAAAACCTCTTAGTCGGAATTGTATTAAGCAGCGCCCTATTCAGTTCCACTGCCGCGTGGGCCGATGCCTATTTGGATCAGGCAAAACTGGCGGTAGAGAAAGCCACTGCACCGGTCACCCAATGGGATGGCCCCACCACCGGTCCGAAACTTGTGGCCGGAAAACGCATTATCTTTATTGCCTCGGATATGAAAAACGGCGGCGTTCAAGGCGTGCAGCAGGGCCTGAGCGAGGCAGCGGCGGCGGCGGGATGGAAGCTTGAAACCCTCGACGGCGGCGGCTCCATCAAAGATCAGCTTTCGTCTTTGAATCAAGCGATTGCGCAAAAGCCCGACGGTATCGTGATTGGCGGCTGGAATCCCAACGTGGCTAAAATCCCCCTGAAAAAAGCCATTAGCGAAGGCATTACGCTGGTTGCCTGGCACGCGGTGCCCGAGCCTGGCCCGATCCCGAAATACAACGTTTTCTATAACGTGACCTCAGACTCCACCCAGGTGTCGGAAATTGCCGCGCAGTACGCCGTTGTCAAATCAAACGGTCAGGCAAAAGTGCTGATCTTTACCGATTCTCTGTACCAAATCGCGTTGGATAAGGCCAATGTAATGAAGAAGGAAATAGAAAAATGCAGCGGATGCCAGGTGCTCGAATTTATTGATACGCCGCTGGCCGATACCGCCAACCGCATGCCGTCAATGACCTTTAGCCTGCTGCAAAAATACGGCGATAAATTCCAGTACGCACTGGCGATCAACGATTTGTACTTTGATTTTATGGCCCCGTCGCTGAAAACCGCAGGCAAAGGCGGCGATAAGGCCCCGTTCAACATTTCTGCCGGGGATGGCTCAATCTCTGCCTACCAGCGCATTCGCTCCGGTGACAGCCAGTCGGCGACGGTGCCTGAACCGCTAAAACTGCACGGCTGGCAACTGCTCGATGAGCTGAACCGCGCCTTTGCTAAACAGCCGCCTTCTGGCTACGTGACGCCCGCGCATTTGGTCACTCGCGACAATATCGGCAGTGACGGCGGTAAAAATAATATGTTTGACCCACAAAACGATTATCAGGGTCATTACAAAGCTATCTGGGGCGTGAAGTAGCACGGGAGAAAGTCATGTCCGAAGTCAATAAACCGGCGTTCGCGCCGGGTAATTCCCTTGAAAAGCTTTGCTCACCGGCCATTTGGGCAGAAGGTCCCGTGTGGCTGCCGCATAAAAATGCGCTGGTATTCAGCGATGTAAAAGGCAACCGGATGTTCCGCTGGTCAGCGTCCGAGGGCGTCAGTCTGTTTCGCGCATCATCCAACTTTGCCAACGGCAATGCGTTGGATACTGAAGGCAGAATTGTCAGCTGCGAGCACGGCAGGCGCGGCATCAGCCGAACGGAACACGACGGCGAAGTCACGCTGCTGGTTGAGCGAGTTGACGGCAAACGCTTCAATTCGCCCAACGATGTCGTGGTACGTTCAGACGGCACCCTTTGGTTTACCGACCCTCCCTACGGCATCATCAATGACGAAGAGGGGTACAAATCCGAGAGTCAGGTGATCGGCTGCTACGTTTACTGCTTTGACCCACGGGACGGGACATTGAGCATCGCCACCAGCGACGTACAGCGCCCCAACGGTCTGGCCTTTTCACCGGACGAAAGCCTGCTTTACGTCGCCGATATGTCCATTGTTGATTTCCCCACGCTGGGACGCCGAGAACTGAGAGTGTTTCCGGTGGAGGGAAATAAACTGGGTGCCGGTAAATTTTTTGCGCAAGTTTCCCCCGGCATACCCGACGGATTTTGTATCGATAGCCACGGCAATATATTTTGCAGCTGCGAAGACGGGGTGATTATTTTCGACCCACAGGGCAATCAAACGGGAAAAATCCCCGTTCCTGAACGCGTGTCTAACTGCACGTTGGGCGGTGCAGAGGGCAATGAGCTTTACATCACCGCCACCACTTCCCTTTATCGCATCCGCTTAGCCTCTGCATAACCCACTCGGTGGGCAACCCAAGCTCACCGAGTCCCTTATTTATACCGAAGCCATCACTTCACAAAAAACAAATAAAAAGTAAACTTACAGCTTAACATCTTCGTTCGAAAGACTCCTCTGTCCTTGATTTACCAGCCTGTAAACCACACGCCTACCCGCAGGAAAAAAAGCAAAAACTTACCCAACCACAATGCAGAAACAAGCAAAACTGTGAATACCCTCTCAAATTCAAAATTTGAGTATTTTTTAATCTTGAAATCCATGACAGCAAGATCTAATAATCACATAACTTCACAAAATAACGTAAAGCCGGAAAGTACATCACGTTCAATTTATAAAGGAAGACAAATGTCTGAACTAAAATTTGCTACACGTTTGAACTCATTTGCCTCTGGGGCACACCTTTACTGGCCAGGTCAGCAGGGCAAACCGTCTGTGTTACAAATGATTGAACGTGCTTCGACGGTTGAAGGATTAACTCACCTGGATCTAAATTATCCACAACACATCACGACTGACATTCCTGCACTGCGCAAAAGAATTGAAGACGTTGGCCTGGCGGTCAACGGCATGCAAATGCGCTGGGATGCGCCAGAGTTTAAAATTGGTGCCTTCACCAATCCCAACCCTGAAATTCGCCGCAAGGCCATTGAGCTGACCAAGCGCGGCATCGACGCCGGCCGTGAGTTTGGCTCAACCCTGATGACCCTGTGGATGGGGCAAGACGGCTTTGACTACTGCTTCCAGGCGGACTACAAAAAAATCTGGAACGACGCGGTGAGCGCAGTGCGCGAAATCGCCGAATATGCACCGGACGTTGACATCAGCATTGAATACAAACCTAACGAACCGCGCGCCTTTGCAATCTTCCCTAACGTCACCACCTGCTTGATTGCGGTAGAGGAAGCCGGCTGTCCGAATTTGGGTATCACCCTCGATTTTGCCCACGTACTGTACGCCAACGAAATTCCTGCCTACGCCGCCGCCATGGTTTCACGCCGCTCCCGCCTTTTGGGACTTGACTGCAACGACGGCTGGGGCAAGCGTGATGATGGTCTGATGGTGGCCTCGGTGAATCCAAAAGCGACGCTTGAATTCCTGTGGCAGATGAAGCGTGACGGTTATCAGGGTGCCTACTACTTTGATACCTTCCCGGACGCCAGCGGTCTGGACCCGGTTCGTGAAGCACAGGCCAACATCGCGACCGTCAAACGCCTGCTTAAACTGTGTGAAAAACTGGACGACAATCCGGCGCTGCACGCCGCTATCAGTCAACAAGACGCGGTAGCCTCACAGCTGATTATAAATGACATCATGTTTGCACAATAAGAATCCCTACAGAGGAGATGCGCAGCCTTAAGGTTGTGACACCCCCCAAATACCTCATAACAATAAAGGATAGAACATGAAAAAGTTGCTATTAATGGCAATCGCCTCAGCCCTACTCAGCACCAGCGTTTATGCCGCCGAACTGCCGCCTTTGCAGTCGGATACCGAGCCAGACCGCACCGACTGGACACAGCTCGACGCGAAATACGGCCCGATGCCGAAACCTAACGCCAAGCTCAAAATTGGCGGTGTCTCCAAGACGCTGACTAATGAATACTGGCGCTCACTCGGCCAAGGTTATAAAAACGTGGCGGATAAGGACGGTTTCACCTTCGCCTATCAGGCTGCCGCAAACGAAGACGATCAACTAGGCCAGCTCTCCATCGCTGAAACCCTGATTGCCGAAGGCTTTAATGGCCTGCTGGTTTCACCGCAGACCGATGCCAATCTGCAACCTGCCTATGAAGTGGCGCAAAGCAAAGGCGTTTCAGTGGTTAACGTCAACGACGCCGTGATGCCAAACGCCGCGCACTATGTGGGCAACGTGCAAAAAGACAACGGCGTACGCGTGGCACAGTGGTTCATTCAGCACTATCCGAACGGCGGCAGCGTAGCAATTATTGAAGGTCAGCCCGGCGTATACGCCGCGGGCCAGCGTACTAAAGGGTTCCGTGAAACTATCTCGGCAAACCCTAAATTTAAAGTCGTCGCCAGCGTTCCCGCCAACTGGAGCCGCGAAAAAGCCTACGACGCGGCGTCAACCATTTTACAGCAATACCCTGATTTGATTGGATTCTATGCCAATAATGACGGCATGGCGCTGGGCGTGGTCGAAGCGGTGCGTTCCGCCGGTAAAAGTAAGCAAACGGCGGTATTCGGTACCGACGGTATTTCCGATGCCTATGCTTCAATCAAACGCGGTGAGCTAACCGGCACTGTAGACAGCTTCCCTGTGCTGACCGGTGAAGTCGCGATGAACGTCATGCTACGCCTCATCGACGGACAAAAGATCTCCCGCGTGGTTTCAACGCCGCAGGCCCTGATTACCCAAGACAATGCTGATGCTTTCTCGACTAAAGATAACGAGAAGCTACGCAAACTCCTTGAGCAACAAAAATAATTAAAAGCAGCGGAGAGGATATGGAAAATTATCGTTTAAGTATGCAGGGAATGACCAAAATTTACGGTAGCGTCGCGGCCATTGAAGGGGTGAATTTTTCGGTCGTACCGGGAGAAGTTCACGCACTGATCGGCGAAAACGGCGCGGGTAAATCGACCCTGCTCAATATCCTGTCCGGCGTTCGCGAAGCCAATGCCGGGGAAATCATGGTTGATGGCAATGTCATCAAGATGAAAAATCCGCTGTCTGCACGCCAGGCCGGTATCGCAATGATTCATCAGGAGTTGCAGCATGTCCCTGAACTCTCCGTTGCTCAGAATATGTTTTTGGGTCGCCCGATAACGCAATACAAAGGGCTGTTTGTTAACAAAAAAGCGCAGCTCGAACGCGCAAAAACTATCCTGAAACAGCTGGATCCGTCGATCAACCCCGACGAACCCATCAAGAACTTGAAAGTTGCCCAGCAGCAGATCGTCGAAATCGCTCGCGCATTGCTCGATGACGCAAAAATTATCGCCATGGACGAACCGACTTCTAGCCTGACACCCACCGAGTTTGACCGTCTGGCGGAGCTGATTGCAGATCTCAAATCGATGAAAGTATCGATCGTTTACGTATCGCACAAGATGAACGAGATCTTCAGGATCTGCGATCGCGCCACAATTATGCGCGACGGCAGGCAGGTGGGCGTAGTGAATATCAGAGACGAAACCGAAGAGTCTATCGTGTCGAAGATGATCGGCCGTAAGCTTGAAAAAGTACAGCATCAGTCGTTTATGACCGATAAACAGATCCTCAAAGTCGAAGATCTCGGCCGTGGGAAAGACGTTTTACCCGCCAGCTTTAGCGTCCAGGCGGGTGAAGTCCTCGGCATTGCTGGCCTGGTAGGTTCAGGGCGCACCGAGTTATTGAAGCTGATTGCTGGAATAGATCATAAAACCAGCGGTTCCGTTTATGTCAACGGCGAACAAATTCACAAGCTCAACGTGTCAAACGCGATTAAAGCCGGTATCGGACTCGTACCGGAAGACCGAAAAAAAGAGGGCATCATTAAACAGCGTTCAGTGGCCGTCAATATGGCACTGCCTAAAATGCATAATTACACCCGTAACGGTTTTATTAAAAAATCGAAGCTGGCTGATGCCGCGATGCAGGTGATGTCAGATTTAAAACTTCGTCCGCTGGATATTGAGAAGCACATTGGTTTATTAAGCGGAGGGAATCAGCAAAAAGTGATTATCGGTCGCTGGGTCGCAGCGGATACTAAAGTTTTCCTCTTTGACGAACCAACGCGCGGAATTGATATCGGTGCCAAATCGGAAATTTATAACCTGATTGAAAAATTAGCTAAAGAAGGTAAAGCCGTGGTGGTCGTATCGTCAGAGATGCAGGAAATTATGCGTATTTCTGACCGCGTATTAGTCATGCGACAGGGAAAAATCGCAGCGGAATTAACAGGTGACGATATTAGCGAAGAAAATATCGCGCAATACGCTATCAATGAAGCTTTTAATAAAAAATAACCCTGCAACTCTCTGCAAAATCCAGCAGATTGAGACCGACAAGAGGCTGAAAAATGAATACTCAAGGAAAAACCATGCCTGCTTTACGCACTTCGACGTTATTTAAATTTAACCTTCGAGACACAGGCACGCTGATTGGATTATTAATTATCGTTTGTACCTTCTCGGCGTTGTCGCCGGTATTTTTTACCGTGCCCAACCTGCTGAATATTTTACAACAGTCGTCATTAAATGCTGCTATTGCACTCGGCATGACGCTGGTGATTATCTCCGGCGGCATTGACCTTTCTGTAGGCTCAACCGCGGCGCTGTCGGCGATTTTCGGGGCCACGCTCATGGTTGCAGGCGTGCCCGTTCCGCTGGCGATTTTAGGCACGCTAGGCATCGGTGCGCTGTGCGGTTTATTCAGCGGCGTCTTGGTGGCCTATGCCGGTTTACAGCCGTTTATTGTGACCCTGGGTGCACTGTCGCTGTTTCGCGCGCTGGCGTTGATTACTACCGGCGGCAGCCCGATTTTCGGTATTCCGCTGGCGTTTCGCAGTGTCATTACCGGCACAGTGTTCGGCATCCCTTGCCCAATTTTGATTGTGGTAGTCATTGCAATATGTGCTTGGATTTTAATGAATAAAACACCACTGGGTGAATATATTTTGGCTGTAGGGGGCAATGAAGAAGCCGCGCGCGTTGCTGGCGTTCCGGTCAAAAGAACCAAAGTCACGGTATACGTTATCTCCGGCGTGCTGGCCGCGTTGGCATCGCTCATCCTCATCGCCCGCCTCGGCGCAGCGGAGCCTACCATGGGTAATCTGTGGGAACTGGACGCTATTGCCGCCGCCGCCATTGGGGGCACATCCTTGATGGGCGGGAAAGGCAGCATTATCGGCACTATTATTGGCGCGATTATTCTAGGCTCACTGCGCACCGGCTTAACACTAATGAATATACAGGCCTTTTATCAATTGCTTGCCACTGGGCTCATCATTATTATAGCCATGCTGATTGACCGGGCGACACGAGGTAAGTAATGAAACAAGATCCGCGAGCCATAGGTGCTCATATCAGAATGAGGTTGCCACAACTCACTCCATTAGAAAGAAAAGTAGTCGACTCAATGACGTCCAAAAATGATTTGTCCGAACAGACGTCATTAAAAGAGGTGGCATTGGAAAATGCCGTTTCGGAGGCAATGATTGTTAAGCTGGCAAAAAAATTAGACTTCTCAGGATTCAGAGAATTCAGGACCAGCCTGATTTACTACAATAATTCTGATGTAGCTAGTCTGCATTCTGAAATTGGGCCTAATGATTCGTCGGAAGAATTACTTGAAAAGGTTTTTCGCACCTCGATTCAGGCAATAGAAGAAACGAAAACCATTTTAGACATTTCCGAATTTAATCGGGCAGCAGATATTCTTTTTAAAGCCAGACATATCGATTTATATGGCGTAGGCGGTTCTTCGTCAGTGGCGCGCGACCTGTCACACAAACTGCTTAAAATCGGTATTAAAGCCATGGTTCATGATGATGCCCATATGATGATGATGTCGGCGGCTATTTTAAGCGACGACGACGTGGTAATAGCAATAAGCCATTCGGGAATGACCAGAACGGTAATTGACCCAATAAGACTCGCCGCTAAAAATGGGGCAAAGGTGATTGCAATTACTAACTATGCGGGTTCGGCTTTAGCCAAAGATGCACACATAGTCCTTAATTCCACCTCACAGGGTTCACATTTATTAGGGGAAAACGCCGCGGCGCGCATCGCCCAACTCAATATATTGGATGCGCTGTTCGTGGCTATTGCCAAAAAAGACCTGAAGAAAGCTGCGCTAAATTTAAATAAGACACAACAAGCCGTTAAAAACTTAAGAGAATACTAATATGAGTAAGCTCCTCGTTGTCGGTAGTCTGCATTACGATATTATGGTGGACGCGCATCACCGCCCCGAGAAAGGGGAAACGGTCATCGGCACTGGATGTTCATACAAGTTTGGCGGTAAAGGCGGAAATCAGGCAGTTTCTGCCGCACAGGCAGGGGCCAACGTCGGATTTTTAGGCGCGGTTGGCAATGATGCCCACGGCCAATGGCTGCTCGATGTTTTGCAAAAAAACCACGTCGATGTTCAGCACGTCGAAATTATCAATGGCAGCGTATCAGGCATGAGCGTTGCCATAACCGACGCCGAGGGCGATTACGGTGCGGTGGTTATCTCAAATGCCAACACTAAAATTAATGCGCAACAGTTTAGCGACAGCGCGCTGTGGTCCGGCGTTGGCCTGCTGTTGCTGCAAAACGAGTTGCCGGAAGAGATCAATCTTCGTGCCGCTGTCGAAGCTAAAAAACGCGGCATAAATGTGTGTATCAACGCCGCACCGGCCAAAGTTCTTTCAGCCGAACTGCAAAAACATATCGACATGTTGGTGGTCAATGCGGTCGAAGCCAGAGACATGTCCGGCATCGCTGTTAACAGCCTGCACCAAGCCTCAGAGGCCGCTCAAGTGCTGAATAAAACCTATCCCGTCGTAGTGGTGACCGCCGGTGAACTGGGTGTAGCCTACTGCAACGCCGAAGGTCAGTCTCAGGCCATCGAAGCAGAGAAAATCGAGTTAGTAAGTACTCACGGGGCGGGTGACTGCTTTATGGGAATGCTGTGTGCATCAATGCTGCTGGGCGAGCCGTTGGACTCCTCGGTGGTGAAAGCGAATAAAGCCGCCGCGCTGCACGTATCACGCAGAGCGTAAAGACAATGAAACTTCCCCCTGCAATCATGCACAGGGGAAATCTCATCATGTCTGGGGTTATAGCGAACTATAGGGTTTGTGCGACAGCTTGAGCGACGATTTGGTTGGTCAAGGTGCCAATTCCGCCGATTTTTACTTCTATCACATCGCCACTTTTCATAAACAGAGGTGGCGTTCTTTTCTTACCTACGCCGCCTGGCGAACCGGTAATAATAACGTCGCCCGGTGATAACGGACTGAAGCGAGAGATATATTCGATGATGTCAGCAACCGAGTGAATCATATTGCCGGTGGTATCGTTTTGTACGCGCATACCGTTCAGGAAAGTTTCGATGGGCAGTGCCTGAGGGTCGCTAATTTCGTCACTTGTTACTAGCCACGGACCAAAACCCCCGGTCTGTCTCCAGTTTTTCCCCGCCGTGAACCAGGTGTGCTGCATATCACGCACCGTCGCGTCCATAAAGCAGCTGTAGCCCGCGATATAATCCAGTGCCTGTTCCTTCTTCACTTCGCTGGCGTAGCGGCCAATAACCACGGCCAGTTCGCCTTCATAATCAAACTCATCGCTAGAAGCCGGTTTGATAAGGTTGTCTTTATGGGCGCTAAAGGTATCCGGAAAACGAATAAACAAGGTCGGCGCGTTGTTATTTTCTTCGAACTCTTTGCGCTTATCTGAATAATTCATACCCACGCAGAAAATCTTTCCTGGTGTTTCAATAACCGGTAGAAAAACAATATCTTCAATAAGGTAATCGACGGGAGAAGCCGCCAATTGATGCAGCTTGTCTAATGCATTGTCATTTAATAGAGACTGAAGCGTTAAATACTGGTCGGAGAATCTTTTTCCCGCATCAATAACGCCATGTTCAGTAACAATACCATAAGATTTCTGGTCGGACTGTGGGCGATAAAAACTGGCTAATTTCATAGAATTCCTTAGATCAACAACATAGACCGCAACGGTGACGCCTGCTGTCTATTGGATCTTTTATTTAGCTAAAATGGCCACCTGGCTGGCGTTTAAACAACAAGATGGCAACCGAGCAAAATGCTACAGCACATCAAGTGGCTGTAATTTTGTCACAGAGCTAAACATAATGCACAGTCAAACTGAAGATTGGCAGCAGATTATTAGCGAAATTAATGAGCAAATCCTCTTTTTCTTTAACAACTATTTCAGAACCCACCAGAATAATTAATACAGGTATGAAATTATTTATTTTCATACCTGTGACAGTCAAACGCAGGCCAGCATTATCTGCCGGTTGACCCGCTCTCTCAGCGTCAGTAAAAACTCGGCCTGGCGCGGATACTGCTTAAAAGTAATGCGCATCCCGGCCAGGTTATCGATTAACCCTTCAACCTCTTCACGGCTAGTCAATGTTTCGAGTAGCTGCAACGCGCGCAGGTCCTGCAGCGCCTCGCGCAACACCAGTAAACGCAGCGACTCAATCGGCTCATAATCTTCACCCGGATAGACAACAAAAAGATCGCCAGATGGAAAAGCCCCCTGCCCGTCGGTGATGGCGAAAGGATCGAGGTGTTCCAACGAATGTCCGCTGTTATAAAAGTTGAATCCCCAGTGTAAAAAACCGCTTATCGAATAAAGATAAAGCTGTACGCCTAAAATTCGGTTGCGATAAGACGGCATGGCAAAGAATCGGTTAGCCACCGCCAGTTTCTGAACGCAGCAGTAATAGGTCCATAAATTGGGCACCTGATTGCTCAAAAACGGTTCGATATGGTCACTGGCGGTGACCGGATTTTCTACCAGCCCTTGTTGATAAAATTCATAGTCAGACAGCGCATCTAGCACCGGAAAACCGGCGATCAGTGGGCGGATAAGGTTATTGGCGCGACGATAGGCATCAATATCTGCCATTTTTGGCTCATCGGAGACGTGGAACCAGGTGTTTTTTTCAAGCCCTTTATGTCGCAGGAAATCACAAAGTGTGGGCAAAAAAGCGTGCAGAAAATCGCGATATTCGGCACCGTGGGCATCCGTGTGCCAGCCGAATACGGGGTGCAGTTCCCCCTCTTTTTCGATTAAAATTTTGGGTGCGTGATGCGCCCCCCACTGGGTAAAGAGATGAGAAATTTCAAAGGTCGTGATCCCCAACTGCTGGCACAGCGAAACCCACCTTTCAAGCCTATTGAAATCAAAATGATAGACTCCACCAGCATCCTGCTTGACCCCCACCAGCTGCACGGTGGTGCGCTCGCCGCCGAGTGCCGTGTCCAGCGGCGGCGTGAAAACCGGCGTGAGGATCATATTGACGCCATTTTTTACCGCGCAGCGAACAAAATTTTCGACCGTGCGCCACCAAACCTCACTAAACACCTCGGTGTGATAAACATCAGCCAGACAGTCGGCGTGCAACCATTCGGTATGAAGCAGCTTTTGTGGCGGTAAAGCACAAAGCAAAATTTCAATTTCCACCGCCTTTTCTGCCAAAACCTGCTCAGTGGCCACGTCAATAACCCGCAAGTTAATGCTGAATGTTCCGCCAGGCAGGCTTTCTTTTGCGGGCATCAGCGTTAACCACAGGCTGCCGTAATAGTTACCGTTCACAAAGAAAGTATTATTCTTCAGTGGCATTAGCGGGTCAGGAAATAATCCTGGCTCAGTGGTGAGATAATCGTCATCAGTCGTTGTATAACAAGGAAAAAGGCTGGGAACATGACGAACCTGGCGCACTTGAATATATTCAGACAGCGGGCCATCAAGCTCATAACGCAATTGTCTGCGTGGTTCATCATCTTCTTGTTGTAAGCAATAGACACACTGAAAAGAGAGGCTTTCATTTCTTAACAATGAAAGTTTATTAATGGTATTAAACACCGGCAATGATTTTTGATGAAATATTTTTTCCAAGCTATGAGTGAACGACAGTGACAGCAGCATAATAGGTAGACTCGCATCGGTAATTAAAAGAGATGATGATTAAACCTGCCATCTTTTTATTAAATATACAATATGCGAGATGAGAGAGGATCTCATTAATAATGTTGGAGCGCGACAGTCGTCTACCTAAAGCGAACGAAAGTCGTTTTTTTTTGTTTATTTACATCACAAAAATGAAAGATTTATCCCGATGCACAATAAAAGCTTTTCTATTCCCTGTTGTAGTGCAGGGTTTCTGCCCGCCAGGCCTCGACAGTAAAGCCTCGACACCGCTTGCCGTCAGGAGAAGCACCGATAAATGTTATCGAAAAGTTACAAGAAAAACAGCTTTCATCTTTCACTTTTAACCTTTCGATTTTAACAACATCGAAAGCAATTCGCACTGATTTAGGGCAAAAGTGGTGATATTGACACACCGAAATTTAGGGGATAGAAAGAATGCACGTTACGTAAATGTTTATTTTTCGAACGACCAAGGGGATGTCAATGTCACGAATCAAATGCACCGAATTTTTATTTGCATCGGCTTTATTTAGCCGTAGCATAACGGCATCAGCGATATTATTACCTGCCCTCATTTCATTCTCCGTGCACGCTGCGGACCCGATAACTTTGCGTTATGCCGTGTGGGATAAAAATCAATTAGCCGCCGAGCAGCAAATTGCCAAGAATTTCGAAAAAGAAAACCCTGACATTAAAATTGATATTGAACTGACTCCCGCCGCACAATATTTCATAAAACTTGACGCAGCAGCGGCCGGTGGCGTAGCGCCAGATATATTCTGGATTAACATGCCCTATTTCATTCAGTACGCCAAAAATGGTTTATTGGAACCGTTAAATAGCGACATTGAAAAAAGCAAACTCGACCTGAATAATATTGTCGCCAGCTCGGTTAAAGCTTATCAATATAAAGGGCAACAGCTGGCTATTCCACGCGACGTCGACTCGATTGCCGTCTGGTATAACAAAAAGCTGTTCGATGAAGCCAAAGTCAGTTATCCCACTAACGACTGGACCTGGGACCAGTTGAAAGCCAAGGCTACCCAGTTAAAGGCCGGTTTGAAAGGTGACGAATTCCCGCTGGTCATGGATTTGAGCAACGACGGTCAGGATAGCTACCTCAACCTACTCTATCAAAGTGGCAACAACGTGGTGCCAGCCGAAGGCAAACCTACCGATATCGCCAACGATAAATCAATTTGGGTCTATCAGCAGCTACAGGAAATGATGAAAACCGGCCTGCTGCCCACCGCGCAACAGATGAGTGAAGTTAAAACTGAGAACATTTTCCAATCCAACCGTGCAGCGATGGCCTACGCGGGTTCTTGGTTGGCGGCGCCTTTCGCCAGTAATCCACTGATTAATGACCATATTGGCGTAGTAATTATGCCTAAAATTGACCGTCAGTCCGGCGTGGCGCACAGCCTTGGATTTGCCATGTCGGCCAAGAGCGCGCACAAAGCAGAAGCCTGGAAGTACATTCAATTTATGAGCTCAGAGCCATCACAGGAAATTCTCGCCAACGCCGTGATCCCGGCCAACAAAACGGCAGCAAAAGCTTGGGCAGCCAACATCAAAAATGTTGACGTCACGCCGTACATCGAAACGCTCAATTTTACCAAAGCCTACCCCACCGCCGGGACGAACACGCCAAAATGGCAAAACATGTGGATTGCCAGCCTGAAGCGCATCTTTATGGGCGCCGATGCCAAGCAAGAGATGGATAAATCGGTTAAAAAAATCTCTCGCGTCATGGAAGAGTAACCGTTGACTGAAGCGTTATTCACCCTCTCTGACCCGATAAACATCGTGGGCCGGAGAGGGCCTTTTGCACACCCACATGAGGTATTTACCATGTCGCTTGCAGAATCGGTTTCGGTTGCGGTAAAGCAGAAAAACACCGTCACCCAAGACCTCAATGCCGCCTCCGCTCGCCCGGCGCGCCGCATATTAACCCGCCTTGAGCGCGCCGAACGTTTTTGGGGCTGGATAATGGTCCTGCCGTTGCTGATTGGGTTGCTGGTGTTTTACTTCATTCCCTTCCTGCAAAACATTTTCTACAGCTTCACCGATCTTGACCAGTTCATGAACTGGAGCAGCTTTAATCTCAATAACTATCGCGATCTGTTCAGCGACGATGACTTCTATTCGGCAATTTTCAATACGCTGTTTTACGTGGTGGTGTGTGTGCCTGTCAGCCTAACGCTTTCCCTGCTGCTGGCGATGGGTCTCAATCAGAATATTCGCGGAAAAGCGGTGTTTCGTACTCTGCTTTTCTTGCCCGCCGTAACCATGCCCGCCGCCGTTGCCATGGTGTGGCAGTGGTTGTTTAACAAAGATTTTGGCCTGATTAACTACCTGCTGCATTTCTTTGATGTCTCGGCAGTGGGCTGGTTATCTGACCCTGAAGTGGTACGCCTGAGCGTCTCGATCATCATCATCTGGTCTTCACTGGCGCTAAAAATCATCATCCTGCTGGCAGGACTGCAAAATATTCCGAAATCAATTTACGAAGCCGCCGACATTGACGGCATCAGCACCCTGCGCCGCTTTTTCTGCCTGACGCTACCGATGATGGTCCCCACACTGTTCTTTGTTTCCGTCATGAGCTTCATCGAAGTACTGCAAATCTTTGACGTCATCTACCTGATGTTCAATCGTTCAATGGTCGAAAGCGACACCATGACCATTACCTATTTGTTCTTCAAAAATGCGTTTTATTTGCAGGAAAAAGGCTACGCCTCCGCCATCACCGTGGTGCTTTTTATCGTCACCATGCTGATCACTCTTATCCAGATGGCCATCGGCAAACGCCTGAAAGTGTCGTAAGGAGCATTCAATGAGCCTATTTTCAACCACTACTCAGGACCTGCCTCACCGCACCACGCAGGCGAAGCGGTTCAACGCCCAAAAATGGGCTGTCTACGCCTTCATGCTGCTCGCCAGTCTGGCGTCGGTGGTACCGTTTTTGTGGATGCTAATTACTTCACTTAAAACCCAGGCCGAAAGCATCCAGATCCCACTGCAAATACTGCCTTCGCACCCTAACTTTTCGGCCTATGGGCGAATTTTGCACGAGATCCCCTTCACCGGGTTTTACCTGAACTCGATCTTGTCGACGTTTTTCACCGTCACATTGCAAATGGCCATCGCCACCATGGCCGCCTACAGCTTTGCCCGCTTGCACTTTCGCGGACGCAACGTGGTGTTTGTGCTGTGTATTTCAATTTTGATGGTGCCCGGTCAGGCGTTTCTTATTCCACAGTTTTTAGTGGTGCAGAAGCTGGGCCTGATCAACACCCTGACCGGGATGATCCTGCCCGGCGTGTTTAGCATCTACGCTACCTTTTTACTGCGACAGTTCTTTATGGCGGTGCCAAAAGAGATGGAAGAAGCTGCGCTGATGGACGGCTACAGCCACTTCACCATTTTCTGGCGCATTATGCTGCCGCTTATCCGTCCGGGGATCGTAGCCTGCATCATCATCAACGGCCTGTGGAGTTGGAACAATCTGATGTGGCCGCTGATCGTCAACACCAGCAGCGACAAACTCACGCTTCCGGTGGGGCTGGCCTCTCTATCAAGCCGCGCGGGCGAGGAGTATCCGATGCTGATGGCCGGCGCGCTGATGGCCATTATTCCGATGCTGATGCTGTTCATTCTGTTTCAGCGCTACTTCATTCAGGGCATCGCCAGTTCAGGCGTCAAAGGTTAAGCCCTTTTATTAATCACCTTATCACCCCGAAAGATGAGGGGGGAGAGTTAGATGAGCGGAATACAATTGCATAGCGTTGAAAAAGTTTATCCAAACGGATTTAAAGCACTTCACGGCATCGATCTGGAGATCTGCGACGGCGAATTTATGGTGTTTGTCGGGCCTTCAGGCTGCGCTAAATCCACACTGCTGCGCATGATTGCCGGGTTAGAGAGCGTCAGTGAGGGGCAAATCATCATTCAAAATCAGTGTGTAAACGACACCATGCCCAAGGACCGCGGCATCGCCATGGTATTTCAAAATTACGCGCTTTATCCCCATATGACCGTGTACAAAAACATGGCGTTTAGCCTGATTGGCAAAGAGAGCAAGCAGGAGATTGACCGTCGGGTGCGTAACGCCGCCGAGAAACTGGAAATTACCAATTTACTTCAGCGTAAACCAGGGCAACTCTCGGGCGGTCAATGCCAGCGCGTGGCGGTGGGTCGTGCCATTGTGCGCAAGCCAAAAGTCTTTCTGTTTGATGAGCCTCTATCAAACCTTGACGCCAAACTGCGTGTTTCAATGCGCGTACAGCTGATTGACTTACACAACCAGCTTAAAAAAGAAGGCGTAGGCGCCACCATGATTTACGTTACCCATGATCAGGTTGAAGCCATGACGATGGGCGACCGCATTTGCGTGTTAAATCGTGGGCAAATCATGCAGGTTGATAAACCGGTTAATCTCTATCACTCCCCTGCTAACCGCTTTGTCGCCGAGTTTATTGGCAGCCCGTCAATGAATCTGCATGATCTGCCGCTGGTCCGTCAGGGATTTTCCATCGGCCTGCGCCTCGATGAACGCACACAGCTCAATCTTCCCCCTCAGCTGCACCAGCAGCTCAGCGGCTATCAACACAGTGAAGTGTGCCTCGGCATCCGCCCCGAGTATTTGCGTCTGGTTGAGGCAGGTCATGCCAATGCCATTGCCGCCACCATCGTTACCGTCGAGCGCATGGGCAATGAAGAACTGCTGCACTGCGACATCGGCGGCTATCGTTTCATTACCCGCGTTGCCACGCGCTATGACTGGGACCCGCTGCTGGGTGAGCAAATCTGGCTCGATTTTGCCCTCGACCGCGCGCACCTGTTCGACAAAGAAACTGGCCTAAATCTAAAACAGCATCACTAAACGTTACGGCCCTTTTGACAGTTTGCAATGTGGAGAACCTTATGTCGTTTACATCATCATCTGCTTTAACGCCCACTCAGCCCGTGAGCGTGTTGGTTGTCGGTGCCGGTGCGCGAGGTGAAATCTATTCACGCTACGCGCTGGCGCATCCTGAACTGATGCGCGTTGTCGCCGTGGCCGAGCCTCGTGATACCTATCGGCAGCAGTTTGTCGAACAGCACGGCATTGCCCCAGAGGCTGTGTTCAAAGACTGGAAAGACGCGGCCGCCGCGGTAAAAATGGCTGACGCGGTACTGATTTGTACTCAGGACAGTATGCATCTCGAACCGGCACTGGCTTTTGCGGCGCAGGGCTATCATATGCTGCTGGAAAAGCCTCTCTCGCCCGACAGCCAAGAGTGCAAAGATATTGTTGCGGCGGTGCAGCGTGCGGGGGTTATTTTCTCGGTAGGCCACGTGCTGCGCTACACGCGCTACACCCAGAAACTTAAACAGCTGCTGCGCGACAAGGTGATTGGCGACGTGATCAGCATGCAGCATCTGGAACCGGTGGGTTACTGGCATCAGGCCCACTCTTTCGTGCGCGGCAACTGGCGTAACGATCAGCAGTCGGCCTCGATGCTATTGCAGAAATCTTGCCACGATATCGACTGGATCCGCTACATCATGGATACCCCGTGCGAGCAAGTGAGCTCATTTGGCGGCCTGCGCCATTTTCGCGCCGAGAATCAACCGGCCGATGCCGCCGATAACTGCCTCGACTGTCGCGTGGAAGCCACGTGTCCCTATTCGGCCAAGAAAATCTATCTTGGCGATACCCACAAATCAACGCAGGGTTTTTTGCGCGTGCTGACGCCGGAAGTCAGCCAGGAAAATTTGATTGCCGCCCTGCGCCACGGTCAGTACGGCCGCTGCGTTTATCGCTGTGACAATAACGTGGTCGACCATCAGGTGGTCAACATTCAGTTCGCCGGCGGCAAAACGGCCTCTTTCACCATGACCGCCTTCACCCGCCACGAAGACCGCAAAACACAGCTTTTCGGCAGCCACGGCACGTTGGAAGGCGACGGTCGATTTATCCGCATCACCTCGTTTATCGACGACAGCGAAACGCTGTATGACGTAGAAGACATCGACAGCATCAGTCCGGCGCAAAGCAGCACCATGAGTGGGCACGGCGGCGGTGATTACTACCTGATGGCGCACTTTATCGACGCCATTCGACGCAACGACGCCAGCCAGATCCTCTCAGGCCCCAAAGAAACGCTGGAGAGCCATTTAATGGTTTTCGCCGCCGAACGCGCCCGCCGTGAAGGGGCCATTATCGCAGTCCATTCGGCCTGATCCCAAGGAGAGCACTGATGCGCTATGGATTTGATATTGGCGGCACAAAAATTGAAATGGCTGCCTTTGATGACCGCCTTAACCAGGTTTTTTGCCAGCGGGTCAATACGCCGACCGGAGACTATCAGCAGTTTCTGAACTGTGTAAAAACGCTGGTCGCGCAGGCTGACATGACGCTGCACACGCGAGGGACTATCGGCATCGGCCTGCCCGGCGTAACAGACCCAGTGAGCCATCGGCAACTTTCGGTTAACGTTCCCTGCCTGTCAGGACACTGCCTGGAGGATGACCTGACTCATACGTTGGAACGGCCGGTGGCGATTGAAAACGACTGCCGCTGCTTTGCACTTTCAGAAGCCAGTACTGAACAAACTCGCGGCCATGACATTGTTTTTGGTGTGATTATCGGCACAGGTGCGGGCGGCGGTCTGGTGCTTAACAAGCATCTGTACAAGGGAAAAAACGGGCTGGCGGGCGAATGGGGACACACGCCTATTTCGGCGCAGCTGGTGCAGCGCTATGACTTGCCGCTTTTTACCTGCACCTGCGGATTGACCGGCTGTTTTGAACGCTACGTTTCTGGCCGTGGACTGATGGCGCTGAGCCTGCATGTTAACCATCCAGCCACCAGTGTGCCAGAACTGCTGATGCACTATCGGCAGGGCTGTCCACTGGCCGCACGGCTTATCACTCTTTATATCGATATTCTCGCCAGCGCACTGGCCAGCCTGCAACTGATGCTCGACGTTGACGCATTTGTTTTCGGCGGCGGCTTGTCGAACATACCCGAGATTTACCAACTGCTGCCACAGGCAATGCGCGGCTGGTTATTCGCCCACAGCAACCCCGCGGCTATTTTACCGCCGGTATTTGGCGACAGCAGCGGCGTACGCGGTGCGGCGCTGCTCCACACGAGTTGAAATGAGGCTATTGCCGAAAAATTTTTCAATCAAATAAGCGAAAGATAAAAAGTATTCCGTTAATTGCTCCCTTTCACTGTTTAAAAAAATAGTGTGCAGGGAAACCGAAAGAAGCGCTGAAAAATAACCGTTTTAAAGCCTTTTCCTCATTCCTTCGGCCTTTCGATTCATGATGAAACGAAAGAGATATGATAATTAACTTTATGATATATAAGGATTTATTGTGAAAAATGACGTTGATTTCCGGAGTTGCGTTTGGTGTAATCACCTCGAAACACCGAAAGCAGCAAAATAAACGTAAGCAGAAACAGCACCGCTGCCTCGGGAGTGTAAACGGCAATGATTAATACGCTTAAACGTCGGGAGTTAATTATCGACCAGCTTTGTCGTGAAGGGTCGGTGCGCGTGGAGGATCTCAGCGGACAATACGACGTGTCCAGCGTGACCATTCGTAACGATCTGCGTTATCTGGAAAAAAGTGGCTGCGCCGTTCGCGCCTACGGCGGCGCCAAGCTTAACAAACAGTTCGTGTTTGACCGCCCGTTGCAGGACAAGGGCCGCATCAATCGCGACGTGAAATACACCATCGCCTGCGCCGCCGCCGCGCTGGTTAACGATGGAGATTCCATCATTCTTGATTCCGGTTCCACCATCAGCCAGATGGTGCCTCAGTTGCAGGGCAAGCAGGAGCTAGTGGTGATGACCAATGCGCTCAATATTGCCTTTGAGTTGGCCAGCAACGAACAGGTGGATTTGATGGTGATAGGCGGCAGCGTCAGGCGAAAGTCATGGTCGCTTTATGGCCCCTCGGCCGAGCAGCACATTCGCCAATACCGCTTCGACAAGCTGTTTTTGGGCGTAGACGGTTTTGATCTGGTCAGCGGCATTACCACGCCCAATCCAGGAGAAGCGCAGCTCAATCGCGCAATGTGTGACGTTGCGCGTGAAGTGATTGCCGTAGCGGATGCCAGCAAGTTTGGCCGCACCAGCTTCTGCATGATCCGCGAAATTGGGCAGATCCAAAAGCTGGTGACCGACAGCGGCATTCCCGACGAATACCGCCGGTCGCTGCACAATTTAGGCGTCGAGGTGATCATCGCCGACCGCTAAAGCACGCCATCCAACATTCTGTCAATTGAACATCCTGTTAAGGAGTTTTCATGCAACAACTACTTTCGCTGATCCAGCGCCATAAATCTGGAGAACCAGTAGGCGTGTTTTCTGTCTGCTCGGCGCATCCCTGGGTAATAGAGGCCGCGCTGCGTCAGGCGCTACAGCGGGATAGCGCGGTGTTAATTGAGGCGACCTCGAATCAGGTCAATCAGTTTGGTGGCTATACCGGCATGAAGCCGCATCAGTTTCGTGATGCTGTCTGGCAGCAGGCCGATGCATTGGGTTTACCGCGCGAGCGCGTTTGGCTCGGCGGTGACCATCTTGGCCCTAATGCCTGGCAGGATAAAGACGCAGAACAGGCGATGGCGCTGGCAGACACGCTGATTGCCGATTACGTCGCCGCCGGTTTTCGCAAAATTCATCTCGACTGTTCAATGTCCTGTGCCGGCGACCCTTTCCCACTCGGCGACGAACAGGTGGCTCAGCGTGCCGCACGCCTTTGTGCCATCGCGGAAAAAAACTGGCAGCTGCACGGCGGAGAAGCACCTGTGTACGTGATAGGCACCGAAGTGCCGGTGCCGGGCGGCGCACAGGGTGAGCTGGAGGAAGGCATGCACGTCACCACGCCTGAGGCGGTTGAAACCACACTCGGCGTGCATCGCAGTGCCTGGATGGCGCAGGGTTTAGCCTCGGTTTGGCCGCGAGTGATCGCGTTGGTGGTCCAGCCTGGCGTTGAATTTGATAACCAAAGCGTTGAGCACTATCAGCCAGAGCGCGCGCGACAGTTGACCCGTTTTATCGAGAGTTGGCCGACGCTGGTTTATGAGGCTCACTCCACCGATTACCAGCCTCCGCAGGCTTATCGCCAATTGGTGCGCGACCACTTTGCCATTCTCAAAGTCGGCCCTGCCCTGACGTTTGCTCTGCGCGAGGCGCTGTTTGCTCTCGACCACATTGAGCGGGAATGGCTGGGGGAACATCAGGCTTCACACCTATGTTCCACGCTGGAACAGGTGATGTGTGAACGCCCCGAGCAGTGGCGCCGCTACTATCCGGGTAAACCGCATCAGCAACACCTTTATCGACAATACAGCCTGAGCGACCGCGTGCGTTATTACTGGCCGCTGCCGGAGGTTTCACAGGCGGTTGACCACATGCTGGACAACCTGCGTAAAAATCCGGTTCCGCTGGCATTGCTCAGCCAATATCTGCCTGAACAGGCCCGCGCTATCAATGCTGGCACGCTTTCTTCCGACCCTCAGGATTGGGTTATACACAAAATCAGTGAAGTGCTGACGGATTATGCCGATGCCTGCCAGCCAGCTGCTAAGGAGTACGTATCATGACCCCCTATTTTTCCTACAGCACCGACTGGCTGGAGCAACACAATGCCCTGCACACTGCGCGCGAAATATGGCAACAGCCGGACATGTGGCGTCGCCTGCATCAGCAGCTAACCCAGGACAGCGGGCAGTGGCAGCCCTTTTTGCAACCTCTACTGGCCGACCCACGTCTGCAAATTGTGCTCTGCGGAGCGGGCAGCTCCGCCTTTGCAGGACGTGCGCTAGCGCCGTGGCTGCGCCAGCAAACTGGGCGTGACGTAGTAGCCTATGGCACCACGGATATTGTTGCCAATCCGCATCAGTACCTCGACCGCTCGCGCCCCACGCTGTTGGTGTCGTTTGCCCGCTCGGGCAACAGTCCTGAAAGCGTGGCCAGCGTGGCGCTGGCAGACCAACTGGTGCCGGAGTGCTATCACCTAATGCTGGTGTGTAACCCGGACAGCCAGTTGGCGCAATATGCCGAAGGCCGCGACAACGTGCTGGCAGTGGTAATGCCGGAAGGGTCCAACGACCAAAGCTTTGCCATGACTTCCAGCTTTAGCTGCATGATGCTTGGTGCGGCGCTGCTGCTGGGGCCACAGTCGCTCAGCGAAGCCTATCCACAACTGAATGCAATGGTCGAAAGCTGCTATCTCCTGCGCGAAAGCCTACAGCCGCAGGTGAAAAAACTGGCCAACAGCGGTTTCAGCCGCTACATCACCCTAGGCGGCAGCTGCTTTACCGGTTTGGCGGAAGAGGCCTCGTTGAAAATGCTGGAGCTTACCGCCGGTCGCATTGTCACCCGCTATGACTCACCGCTGGGTCTTCGCCACGGACCTAAATTTATGGTCGACGACAGGACGCTGGTGCTGATGATGTTTTCCAGCGACAGCTATGCGCGTCAGTACGACGTAGACCTGTGGCATGAACTCAAGCGTGATGGACTGGTGCAGCAAATGGTCGGTCTGAGCGGCGAAGCCGATACCGTGCCCGACGTGCAAACACTGCATCACGAAGGTGACGACGTGTGGATGATGTTCCCCTATCTGCTGTTTGCCCAGATGTTGGCAATGGAAACCTCGCTGGCTCATGGCCTGACGCCGGATAACCCCTGCCCGACAGGCGAGGTTAACCGCGTGGTTAAAGGGGTCACGATTTATCACTATTCAAAACCGGCAAATCAGGCCAGCGCCTCGGCGCTTTAACTGTGGTTTAACATTGCCAACACAGGGAGTTTCTATGTATTTAGTCTCTAACCGCGAAATGCTTAACAAAGCGCAGCGCGAAGGCTACGCGGTTCCGGCGTTCAACGTGCACAATCTCGAGACGGTGCAGGTGGTTGCCGAAACCGCCGCGGAATTGGAGTCGCCGGTGATCATGGCCGGCACGCCGGGCACCTTTGACTATGCCGGTACCGATTATCTGGTGGAGATCTGCCAGGCGGCCGCACGCCGCTACAATCTGCCAATGGCACTGCATCTCGATCACCACGAAGAGATGAATGACATTGAAGATAAGGTGCGTCAGGGGATCCTGTCAGTAATGATCGACGGTTCACACCTGCCGTTTCGGCAAAATATTGCACTGGTTTTACAGGCGGTAAAACTGTGTCATCGCTACGGTGCCAGCGTGGAAGCCGAGTTAGGCAGGCTCGGCGGACAGGAGGATGATCTAGTTGTAGATTCGGCCGACAGCTTCTTTACCGATCCGCTGGCGGCACGTGAGTTTGTCGAAATCACCGGTATTGACTCGCTGGCGGTGGCCATAGGATCGGCACACGGGCTGTATCAGGGGGATCCAAAACTGGATTTCGATCGTCTGGAGAAGATCCGCCAGCAGGTTGATATTCCGCTGGTGTTGCACGGCGCCTCGGGGATCCCAGAAGCGATGGTAAAACGTGCCATCACACTCGGCGTATGCAAAGTTAACGTTGCTACCGAACTTAAAATTGCCTTCGCCGACGCGGTTAAAGGATATTTCAATCAACATCCAGACGCCAACGATCCGCGTAAATACATCGTTCCGGGCAAGCTGGCGATGAAGGCGGTGGTGGCCGAGAAAATCCGTATTTGCGGCAGCGCAGGACGACGTTAGGTGTGAATTAAACGCCGTGGAGTCTATTTGAGTTCGTTAGCCCAGATTCATGCCAACCGCACTAAATGAAACTTGTTTGAGGACGCTTAGCCAAGCATTATCTCTAAAACAACAGGAGATTTTATATGTCACCACAGATTGGCGTTGGCGTACTTATTTTTCGCGAGGGTAAACTTTTGCTAGGCCGCCGCAGAGGCAGTCACGGTGCCGGAGACTGGTCAGCACCGGGCGGGCATTTAGAATTTGGTGAAACGCCACAGGCCTGTGCCGCGCGCGAAACGGCAGAGGAAACCAGTCTCGATACTGGAGAACTGCACGCGGGGCCTTACGTCAGCAATGTGTTCCACGACGTTGGCAAGCACTACATCACGCTGTTTATGTACAGCTGCACGGCAGCCGGGGAACCTGCCGTATTGGAGCCGGAAAAATGTGAAGGCTGGCACTGGTTTCATCTTGATGAACTGCCCGCCCCACTCTTTTCACCACTGCAAACGCTGATTGAAACCCAAGGTATTGCGGCACTTAAGGCATTATCCAAAGGCTAAACGCTTAACGAGGGGTTAATCGAGCAGCGTGATCGCCAGCCCCTTGTGCTTCAAAATGTGCTGGCACAGTATTTTGTAGCTGTCGCGATCGAAATGCGGAGGTGTGATATTCACTTCTTTAGCAGCGTCGAGTGTGTTGACTGTGCCTAAATAAAACCAGTTATTCAGCACGTGGTATTCCGTCTGCTGCTCTGATTTCTCTTCAATTGCGATGCGTCCCGGATAGGGCCAGCTACGAATTCTCATCGCTTCCAGCGCATTTTTAAGCCGCAGCTGGTGAGCTTCAAGCGACTCTTTTTCGCAACAAACGCCCGCACAGCGCCCTAAAGAATAGCGAAAACAGGCCCTTTTGTTCGACAATTTTTCAAGCCCCAGTGCGCCATAACAAAGCCGTTCCCGATCGGCTATTTCCCTTAATTTTTCGATAGCGGCCATTTTGGTTTTAAATAATCCAAACAGATCGTGGGCCGTGGAAAAATCCGTTTCATTACTAAATATGACCCGCGTCGTGCCGTCGCTCACCTGCAAGGAGCAAAGTTTACGTGTCACCCGCAGACGTTTGTTAAACAGCGGCCGCTGCTCTTTAATCATTTGTGATTCAAGCAGTAAAGCGCCAATTTCACCCACGGTTTCAAAATAATTTATGCTGCTGGTCATGCGTAACAGCTTGGCTTCGGCGGCTGTTCGAAAGTGCGCCTGCACACGGCTGCGAATGTTGACACTCTTGCCGATATACAGCGGAAAGGTGTGGTCCTGGCCGTAAAAAACGTACACGCCGCTGCGTGAGGGCAGCGTATCGAGCGTATGACGCAGATGTTCAGGATACTGATAAAGCAGGGTATTTTCGTTTTGCATAAGGACACTAAAACAGCGAGGCGTTACCGAATAAAAAATAGACAACGTTGATGATACTGAATATTTATACAGCCATCAATACTCTATTTATCACGCCGAGCGTCTCTGCAAACTTACCCGCTACAGGAAAATTCGCCATTATGCTGCCATGATGCTTATTCCATGTGCGCGGGATCACCGTGTTCACCCTATGCCGAGGGAGTAAAAAATGTTTAACGTACTACGCGCGGAACCGAAATCGACCTTTGAATATGGCCCTTTTAAGATACGCCGAATGCGCCCTGGAAAGATCTTGCCTGAACGTCACGACGACGCATTTGGGCCGCTGAGTGTTATCGACCACGCGAATCTACAAATGGGTACGCTGGTCAGCATGCATCAACACGTTAATGATGAAATCCTCAGCTATGTTTGGCAGGGATCGATGGTACATGAAGATTCAAACGGCAATCGTACGCCGCTGTCGTCGAAAAAGCTGATGATGATGAACGCCGGCGAAAGTTTTTGGCATGAAGAATCCACGCCACTGGTCGCGACCGAAATGTTGCAAATTTTTATCCGCCCGCGTCTGGCAAATCTTGAAGGTCGCACGCAGTTTATGAATCGCCCGGAAGGCATCAAAACCAATCAGTGGACGCTGCTGGCCGGACCCGAAGGCGAAGATGCGCCGCTGGAAATACGTCAGGCGGTTTATGTTTATGACATTCGTCTTGAGCACAATGATAAAACCGAGGCTCCGCAACGCGAAGGTTTTGCTCAGTTTTTATATGTCATGGACGGCGAGATCGAGGTTGAGAGAAATATGCTCTATAAAGGCGATGCAATAAGCGGAGGCAACGTAAACTTATCATTAATAGAATCAACGGGTAATACTACGTTAGTGTGCTTGCTTGTGGATGTAGATGCCGCTTCGGTGATGGATGGGTTGGTCAGCGGACAGTAAAAATTGTGTGTTGGTACCCAGGCCCGTTTTCTGAAGAACAATCCTAAAAACTCAAAACTGTGATTTTTTGACCTAGGCTTTATCTATGTTTCGCGTAAATATGGAAGGAGCGCATAATGAGTAACAAGCAAAATTCTGACACAGCAAACGTCTTGGGTAATGCCGATTCTTATCCTGTACCGCCTTTTAAACAGCAGAAACAACCCTTCCCTGGGCTGGCTAGCGAGATGTCTCCTCGTCCAGACCACGGTGAAAAATCCTATCAAGGCAGTGGAAAACTAGCAGGCCGTAAGGCACTTATCACCGGCGGAGACTCCGGTATTGGTCGCGCAGTTGCCATTGCCTACGCCCGTGAAGGGGCTGATGTGGCAATAAACTACCTTCCCGCAGAAGAGTCGGATGCAAAAGAAGTGATAGCATTAATTAGGGAGGAAGGCCGCAAGGCGGTTGCCATTCCGGGTGATATTCGTGAAGAGAATTTTTGCCAGCAGTTGGTCAAACAGGCTGCGAAGGAGTTGGGCGGATTAGACATTCTGGTAAACAATGCGGGTCGTCAGCAGTTCTGTAAATCCATTAAAGACCTGACCACTGAGGCTTTCGACGCGACGTTTAAAACCAACGTTTACGCCATGTTCTGGATCACCAAAGCTGCGTTGGAATACCTGCCTCGCGGCGCTTCTATCATTAATACCACCTCAGTTCAGGCATATAAACCGAGCGAAATTTTGCTGGATTACGCGCAGACCAAGGCTTCAATCGTCGCCTTTACCAAGTCGTTGGCAAAACAGCTTGGCCCAGATGGCATAAGAGTGAACGCCGTCGCGCCTGGGCCTTACTGGACAGCCCTTCAAGTTTGCGGTGGCCAACCGCAAGAAAAAGTCGAAAAGTTTGGGGAGGATGCTCCGCTGGCTCGTCCGGGACAACCGGCTGAAATCGCACCGTTATATGTCACCTTTGCCAGTGCAGAGAACAGCTATGCTTCTGGCCAAGTGTGGTGCTCTGACGGCGGAACCGGAACCTTGTAATCCCCCCGCGAGCATGCGCTGTCTCAAGCCCAAACCCTTTGAGTGTGCCATCCCACTCCGAGATTTTGGTCTTCCATGATGGCGAATTGAAAACCGAAGGCTCCCCGGCGAGAAAGATAGCTGGCTGGATGAGGGAGCCTTCTTTCTTGATACTGCGACCTACGTTATGGTGTGTAAACATATCGTTGTAACCATGATAGTTTCTGTTAACACAGAAATATCGGCAGGGCATAATATACTTAAATAATTTGTTAAGTTAGTCCCAGTCCCCGCCCGACTGCAAAATTCAATTGCATCTAAAATTCAAAATAATTTAATTTCTCATTTAGTTAATACACCTGTCTTGTTGTATCAATAAGGTCCATATTGAACTATAAAGCTGGACCGCCTAGCTCAAAAAATTCAAATTTCCCCCAACAACATGGGAGGACTGGCTGCGCTATTTTCACTCAAGCACAATCTCATTGAAAAAATCGATGAGAAAATGGGATTTTAAATAAAAAGCCAATGTTAGCTTTTCCTAAAAAAATGTGTTTGAGATATTTAAGTCGATAAAAATTAGAATCATTCAATTATGATGGACCACGGTGAACGCATTAAATTGCGACGGAAAGAGCTGAAACACACCCAACGCAATCTTGCTTTGGCGGTGAAGGTTTCACACGTCACAATTTCGCAGTGGGAAAGCTGTGATACGACACCCGGTGGCAAAAATCTTTTTGCACTCGCTAAGGCACTAAAATGTTCACCTATGTGGATCTTATATGGCGACAGTGAGAATTCACCGACGCCTGTTGAAGCATTAACCCCGCCACTTTCAGAGCGTGAGCTCGATCTGCTCAAGCTTTTCGCCTATCTTCCTGAATCTGAAAAAGAGCGTCATATGGCCAGTCTGCGTGCCAAAGTTGATGAATTCAATAAACTCTTTGCCGAGCTGCTAAGTGCTAGGAATGATTTAAAAATCTAAATGTCGTTTTGATTCTTAGCAAAAAAATAAGGTTTATTTCTCAAAGTACCTTTCTTTAACAACTGTGTAAAAATATAATAACAAATATTAAACTATCCTTACGTACAAATAATATATATTAGGATAACTTAAACTAAAAATTCAATTATGCCTTTACTTTTAAAAGCATAGGTTACTCAGTTAAACTTTACCTGTCCGTCAGATACTGGCATTAACACCTCCACTTCTCACTCAAACCAGTAAAACCCTTTATTATCATAAAGATAATTTATGCAGGAGCTGATTTTACTACCAAAATTATCGTCGTGGATTTCCAGTTAGTGTCCGTTTGGTTCCTGAAGTGGATAGATTTCCCCTTACTCTTGCTTGTTTTCTCGTCTATAAAAACGCTTACTTTCAGATAATTAGCATTCACATCGCACTCAGTGATTATTTGGACGAATACTTGTGAACAGTCATTTGTGCCCGAAAACTGATCTCAGTGATCAATAAGATTAATTCAAAAAAATATTTTACTAAAGATCGGTGTAATATTATTCGTAATTAAATAAATATCACTGAGGTATAATTTTAAGATAAACAGGCGAATCTAAATTACATATCGATTTCGATCTGCGATTCTTAGATGCGGGGGTACAGAAATTAATACTGTAATCATAAGCCTTACTTTCTAAACATACGAAAACCATCGAATAACAAGCAATAGTTTTTTACATTAATTTATTGCTTGTGTAAAAAATGAATAATTCATGCATCTATAAAC
>NZ_MRWD01000049.1 GCF_002093625.1 Rouxiella silvae
CCTATAATAATACCAAATGTCGAATCGCGCCCTTGGCGCAACTATAACATTATAATTTATAAGGCCTTTAGGGAATGCTCAGTGCGCCACAAGGTCAAGCGGTGTTATTGGCTTTGCTTAAAAGTGACGCTGCGTAATTATTATTGTCATAAATAATATTTTAAAATTCATATTAACCTCATTTGAGAAACCTATATTCAGGGAAACTTTATTGGCCGTTGCATTGACGGTATTGACTTAACAGAGGAGGGGGTTTATGAAACCAGAATCAGAAGTAGTGCACGTCGGTGACTGGCGCGTGTACATTGAGAAGTATATTTATCCTGATGCAAAAGAAACTGTTATCTGCGTTAACGGTGCGCTGTCTACCACGTTGGCTTTTCGCAACTGTGTACGCAACCTTAAGGATAAAGTGAATATCATTCTCTTTGATTTACCTTTTATCGGCGGATCGCGAGAACACAATACGTTGACGCGGCCTATTCCTAAAGCCGAAGAAGTTGAAATCCTCAAGCAGCTAATAGACATCTATAAACCAGAGTATCTGTTGTCGGTATCTTGGGGCGGTTTAGCGACGTTAATGGCACTGGCATCCCAACCGGCCTCCGTGACTAAAGCTATCGTGACTTCATTTTCCACCCGCGTCACGCCGGCAATGGAAACTTACATTCAACGTGCCAAACAGCTGCTTGATGAAGGTAAAAACGATGAAGTGGCCACCTTGCTTAACAACGAGGTCGGTAAATTCCTACCGTCGATACTCAAGCGCGCCAATCATCATCACATCAGCAGCCTTGACCAAGACACCTACCGCCAAGCCAGTTTCCACATTGATCAAATCAGCCGACTGAAAGAAGAAGATTACATTGATATCTTCCATTCAATAAAAACCCCCTTGGTTTTCATTAACGGCGACTTAGACGAATACACAACAGCTGAAGATATCAGACACATTGCCAACCACATTGAAAATTGTGAGTTTGCCACTGTGCCTCAGGCAGGGCATTTCCTCGATATGGAAAACCGTTCTGCCTCTCAACACCTCTATGGGATCTTAAGTAATCATTTTGCCGCTTAACTGACCCCGTTTTAAAGCTGTAAACCCCAGTTGGGAGCCGTTTGGCTCCCCTTTTTATTTTCACCCCGTTCCGAATCATCCTAATCCTCACTCCTCTCGTGGCACACGAATCTATGGCTGCTAGGCTTAACAGAGTCCTGCTTTTTGTAGGGTCTTTGTTGAATAAACAACCACGCACAAAAGAAAGGAGCATGTCGTGACTTTTAAAAAAACGGTCAAACTCTCGGAACTCGAAACGGACCAGCCGAAGCAAATAGAAATAGCTGGTACCCAAATTATGCTTATTCGTCAGGGCGACAGCGTGCATGCGTATCAGGCGAACTGCCCGCATGCAGGTGCGCCCTTGGCAGAAGGTGCGGTCTGCGAAGGCAAGCTTGTTTGCCCTTGGCATAAGGCCGTATTTAACCTGCATGACGGCAGCCTGGACCAGCCACCGGCGCTCGCCGGACTGAAGCAATATGCCGCCAAGGTTGAGCGGGGTACAGTGATGGTTGACCCTGAAAATGCGAGCCAGCACACCCAGTTGGACGCAGGAGACGAAGCCGAGCAAATGGTTATTATCGGCTCAGGAGCCGCGGGCAGTGCGGCACTCAGCGCGCTTGAAGAGAGCGGATTTCACGGCAGAATCGTGGTCATCGATCGGGAAAAATCTGCGCCTTATGACCGTACCGCGCTGACGAAATTTGTGCCGGACGGCAGCATGGAAGTCGGCGACGTGCCGCCACTGCTTGAAGAGAGCGCCTTTGCCAGAAAAAATGTGCAGCGGATCGTCAGTACCGTGACTCATATTGACAGCAGACAGAAAAAACTTCGTCTCGCTAACCAACAGCAGGTCTCATTCAAAAAATTGCTCATTGCTACCGGCGGTTCACCGGTGCGCCCAGACCTGCCGGGCGGCGAGCTGAGCGGCATTCACGTATTACGTAATGTGCAGCAGGAAAAAACTCTGCTCTGCGCCGTTGACCAACTCAAACAGCTGGTCATTATCGGCAACAGTTTTATCGGCATGGAAATGGCAGCAGCGCTGCGCAAACGCGATATTGCCATCAAAGTGATAGCACCTCATCCCCTCCCCTTTGAGGCGCAGTTTGGTGAGAAAATTGCTCAGTATTTCCGCGCGCTGCACGAGCACAACGGCGTTGAATTTATTGATGCTGAAGTCACAGGCTTTAAGGGGGATCGTCGCGTTGAGTCCGTTCAATTGAAAGACGGGTCAGAGGTGAAAACGGACGTAGTCCTGCTGGCAACCGGCGTTCAGCCGGTGACCTCTTTCGTGCACAACCTGCCGATGAACGAAGACGGAAGTCTCAAGGTGGATCAATATCTTCAGGCGGCAGAGGACATCTACGCCGTTGGAGATATTGCCAGCTTCCCGATGGACGGCAAACCAACGCGCATTGAACACTGGCGCGTCGCCCAGCAGCAGGGTCGGACTGCTGCGAGAAATATGCTCGGTGAGCGAGAGGCGTTTGACCGTGTTCCGTTCTTCTGGACCCAACATTTTGGTACGCGCTACGAGCACTTGGGACATCCCGACAAATGGGACAACGTAGACATTATCGGCTCACTTGAAGAACAGGACTTTGTGGCGTTGTTTGGTCTAAAAAACCATCTAGTCGGCGTGGTAGCGACGGGTCGTGAACGGACTACCGGCAGGTTGTTGCTTGAGATGCAGCATGATATGTCTCTCAAGCAGGCTAGAAGACTGGTGAATGAAACTAAAGAAGGGTGATCGATGCTCCCCCACCCTAACCCTCCCCCACACGTGGGGGAGGGGATTTTCTTAGCATGGCTACCCCTCTGACTTAACGTGGATAAGGGGATTTTTAGCACGGCTACCCCTCTGACTTAACGAGGGCAAGGCTATCTTGAACCACGTCGTGCAGGCATCGTCCGATAAGAATATGCAGCGGAGACTGTCTGTTGGCGTGGCGCATAACTAATACTAGCTCGCGATTAAATACCATCTCTGCCAAGGGGATAACCCGCACACTAGCCTGACGTTCTAGCCATAATCCCGCCAGCGGGACCAAGGCAACCCCTAATCCGCATTCAACCATTTTAACAATCGCGTCTATTTCATCAATTTCCAGCACCACTTTTGGCTCTAGCCGGTGGCGACGCAGGAAATGGCTCACCATGCGACCGCCGAAAGAAGTGCGGTCGTATCTTATAAAAGGGTTTTCTCGCAGCAGGGTTAACGGGTCTTCGCCGTCAAGATTTTTTGGCACAATCAATACGAAGGGTTCGTTTAACAGTGTTTCACTGTGCAAATCTTTCGGCAGTGGAAAGCCGGGTTTGATAACGATCGCTAGGTCAATATTTCCGGCATCGACCTGCGTTAACAAATGAAACGACACACCCGGCACCAGTTTCGTTTCCAACGCGGGGGCGTTTTGATGCAATCGGAGCAATACTTTGGGCAGCATGCCGGTTTGAAACGTCGAGATGGCCCCGATTTTAATCACACCACGAAAGTCATTCAGGCTTTCGGGCTGAGACATGTTGGCGAAAATATCCAAGATCTGTTCTGCCATCGGTAAGATTCGACTGCCAGCGGCATTGAGCACCGCTGCGCGCCCTGTTCGGTCAAAAAGCGGCATGCCGAGATGGTCCTCAAGCCCGCGGATTTGTGCACTGACCGCCGACTGAGTCAGTCCAATACGCTGACCGGCCGCGGCAAAGGTGCCGTCCTGCGTTACCGCGATAAAAGTTTTCAACTCACGTAGCATCGCCGCCCCACTCATCTGTTTTTTTGATGAATCACAGTAATAATATTTGTTTTTAATTAAAAATATTATCGATAAGAATGGAGAAATTCAACTAACCCTAACATCTACAGGACAACCTATGGCCCTCAGCCCGTTCCACCTTGCCATCCCCGTTTATAATCTCGCCACCTGCCGTGCATTTTACGGTGAAACCTTTGGGCTTTCGGAAGGACGCTCAAGCGACCAGTGGGTCGATTTCGACTTTTATGGCCATCAGTTGGTTATCCACGAGCATCCAAAGACTGTGACGCAGGAGTCTGCACACACCAACCCCGTTGACGGCCATGACGTGCCGGTGCCGCATTTTGGTATCGTACTAAGCTGGGAAGAGTGGGAGGCGCTGGCAGAGCGTTTGAAATCGTTCGACACCAAGTTCGTGATTGAACCTTACATCCGCTTTAAAGGCCAAGTCGGCGAACAGGCAACCATGTTCCTGCTGGACCCGTGCGGCAATGCGTTGGAATTCAAGGCGTTCAAAGACATGAGTCAGCTGTTTGCCAAGTGATTTCTGGCGATAGGCAAGGCGGGGAGAACGTTCGCCGCCAAGTTTTACTGGGCGACCAAAAAGCAAAAAACCCGCGAGCCAAAAGCCTGCGGGTTTTTCTAAATGTGGTCGGCGAGAGAGGATTCGAACCTCCGACCCACTGGTCCCAAACCAGTTGCGCTACCAAGCTGCGCTACTCGCCGAATTGGGCCGCATCTTACTGCCGCTGGTTCTAAGCGTCAATCCCTTTTTTCACCCAAGTCACCGACTGCTTATAAAACACACGAACCTCGGCTAAAACGGTGATTTAAACCGCTAAAGTGCCTTTTCTACCGCAGGGTCGGCACACCAATTATTCGCCTGATTAATACCGCCGTTGGCCGACTGATAACCGAGACAGCCTAAAATAGTGTCAAACAACTCCACGTGACGATGCGGTTTGTCGCTGCCCTGTTGGGCACGCAGTCGCTCGAAGGCCTGCTGATGTTCAGGCTGAGTGAGGAATGAGTCCGACGCCCAAACGATCATCGGCACCCGGAACTGCTCCGGTGGCGCCATTTCACGCGGAGTGCCGTGCAAATGCGAGTTTTCGCCTATCGACTCGCCGTGGTCAGCGGCATAAAACACCAGCGCCTTTTTATCCCGCACTTGGTCGATAACCTGCGTGATAAAGGCGTCGGTATAGAGCACGCTATTATCAAAAGCATTCACCAGTTGAGCCTCGCTGCACGACTCATCTACGCCCATACACTCGGGAGTAAAGCGCGCAAAGCTGCGCGGATAACGCTGCGAATAAAGATAGTGCGATCCCTTGGTGTGCAACACCACCAAATGCTTGCCTTTGGGATAGCGCTGGAGTGAGTCCTGCAACTCGCCCACCAGCAGCATGTCGTCCACCGTCTTACCATCGTTACGCTTTTCAGAAGCAATCAGCTCACGGAAGGAGTAGTTATTAGTGTTGGCATTGTTATAGAACCAGACTTCACTCTGCATCGCAAACAGCTCGGAGCTGAAGCCCAGAGAGCGCATTACCGAAAAAATGTTCTGCTCTTTCAGCGTTCGCTGGGCGTTGTTTTCTGCTCCCCCTTCGCGAACAAACATACAGCGCAGCGAAAGCTTGGTTGCGGTATCGCATGACGTGCCTTTGAAGGCGACGAGGTTTTTTTCCTTCGCCATCAGCGGCGTGGTATCACGGCTATAGCCGAGCAGTCCCATATGGTCCCAGCGGGTGGTCTCCCCGATAATAAACACCACATAGGTATCGTCAATATCCGCAGGTGCCTGATAGCTGAAAGCTTTGGCCGGATCGAAGAAATCATCGGCACCACGACTTTCATCGACCTGTGTATAGGCAAATAAACCTAGCGCGGCCAGCCAGTTAGACGGCAGATAGGAGTGGGCGACCACGCCGCCATAGCTCGGCATATCTACATTGTTCAACCGCTCATTGTCTTTTTGCTCTTCGTCCATAAGACGTATCGGCAACCAAACCAGCAGACCGGCAATAATCAGCACCAGCAGCGGTTTTATGCGCTGTCCCGGTGTTTTCATCTGTTCAAGCAGCGTACTGCGCATACCGTTATAGGCAATCAGCCACAGCGGCAAAGCGCTTATCAGCACCATCCACAGTGCGAACTTGACCCCGATAACCTCTTTACTGAGATCAATGTCCGTAGTCATTACCGAGGCGATAATGCCGTAGCCGATCACCACGTTGAAATAGGTCATGTAATAGCTGGCGGCAACGGAGATGAGGACTATCAGGCTGGCGACGATGCGGAAGAAAATCCTGCCGCCAAAAGAGAAAATACGCAATATAAAGAAGGTGAATAATACCGTTGTCATCACCTCAACCGCGGCGGCCACCCATTGTGAGGTCAGCAATGATTCGGCGAGAGGGGAAAAGCGGCGAATGAAAACTGACAGGTTTAAAAAAATTCCGATATAAATCGCTAACAATAAACAGATTTTTTGCTGCGATAGAGTCTTCACTCTATTCATGTAGGGTTTTTTCCCAGATCACTTTTGAAATATTTGGAATCATTGTGACATGTAAAATAAGAAATGGTTTACATAATCTGCCAACGAAAATTTTAAAAACCCTTAAAAAACCTTAAAAAGAAAAGCGGGAGGCCATTGGCCTCCCGCTGATTCAAATAAAACAGTTCGCCTGGCTATTACTTAACGTTCAACGTCACGTCGATGTTGCCACGCGTGGCGTTAGAGTACGGACAAACCTGGTGTGCTTTGGCAACCAAGTCTTCAGCAACGGCACGCTCGATACCCGGCAGGGTAATGTCGAGCTGAACTTCGATACCAAATCCACCCGGGATTGCACCGATACCGACGGCACCTTCAATTTTCGCTTCGGCAGGAATGCGTACTTTTTCCAGCGAGGCCACGTGCTTGAGGGCACCAAGGAAACAAGCGGAGTAACCCGCAGCAAACAGTTGTTCAGGGTTGCTTACTTCTCCGCCTGCACCGCCCATCTCTTTTGGCAGGCCCAGCTTAACGTCAAGGACGCCGTCTGATGAAGTAGCACGACCGTCACGACCGCCGGTTGCTGTTGCATGAGCGCGGTAAACAACTTTTTCGATAGACATAATCTGTTCCTTTTTGGCTTTCAGAGTTAATTAATTAGGGTCGGTTATTCGATCAACTATAAACACTACTTAATCGCGCGCGATGTTTTTTCGTGTAGCAAAGGTGCAGAATTTTGCACCTCATGTAATGCTAAAATCTTTACCCGCTGCTCAGACGTTCTTCTGTAGATTCCCTCTCAGGGTCTCCAGTTGAAGTTTGAGCGCCGTTGCATCTTCCATAGTACATTCGGCGGCGCAGCCAATAGATTCTGGAATACCCACAGCCTTCTGCTGTAGCGCACGTCCGGCGTCGGTAAGCGTAATAATCACCTGACGCTCATCGGCCTGCGCACGACGACGAACCAGTAAATCAGCACTCTCGAGACGTTTAAGCAACGGCGTCAGCGTCGCGGAATCGAGAAACAGCTTTTCGCCAATCTCGGACACCATCACTTCGTCCTGCTGCCACAGCACTAACATCACCAGATACTGCGGATAAGTCAGTTCCAACTGGCTAAGCAGCTTACGATAAACTTTATTTAATGCCAGATTGGCGGAATACAGCGCAAAGCACATTTGCTGATCAAGATGCAGCATTTGCGATGTCGCGTCGCGACTGCCATTTTTATCGTTCATAGAAACCATCTCTTTGTTCATGCAAACAATATAAATAGCGCACGATATTATAGCAAGCACATTTACAATTGGCCGTTTTTACCCAGCTCGTGCTATAACATCAAAAAGCACAATTTTCGGGGAACGCTCATGACCAGCTTAGTCGACAAAGCCAGACGTTATGCCAGTAAAGCCCATGCCAGTATCAATCAGCGGCGTAAATACACCAATGACCCCTACATTGTTCATCCTGAAGCGGTGGCGAATATTGTGGCCAGCGTGCCGCATACGCAAGTGATGCTGGCGGCTGCCTGGCTGCACGATACGGTGGAAGACACTCAAAGCACCCTCGATGACATTGCCCGCCATTTTGGCAATGAAGTGGCCGAGTTGGTGGCGATGCTGACCAACGTAAGCGGAAATGTGCAGGGTAACCGAATCCAAAGAAAAAACCTCGATCGTCAACACACCGCCAAGGCCTGTGCCTCGGCGAAAACCATCAAACTTGCTGACCTTATCGACAATTTACGCTCGCTGGTGACCCACGACCCCGATTTTGCCAAAACTTACCTGGTCGAGAAACGACTGCTGCTGGCGGTGCTCAAAGAGGGCGACGCCACCCTGTGGCAGCAGGCAGAATATATCATCAACGACAGCCTGCAGCGCCTGCACCAACCGCCTTACAACGTGCCTGGCAGCTGGTTTCACGGAACAGAACAGATGTATCTGGCGGGGGACTAATTGCCCCTATTTTGTACAATTGCTCCGTAATGGTGGTGCACCTTGGCGACGACTCGAATCGAGGTTGCAAATAAAACAATATAAATCAATACCATAATAATTGGCACAGCGCTTGCTTAGATGAATTCAATCTTGTGTACTAGATGGAATTCAACTCATGGCATCTGTATCAACCCCTTATACCGGCTTTCAGTTACGTGACTGGCAGCACCATTATCAAAGCGCACCGGGAAGCCTTCGCAGCTCGTTGGGCATTGTACTCAGCAGCCTTAGCGCCGCCGACAACGCCTGGCTATACCGCGCAACGCCCGCACAGCTCGAAGAGCAGATTGCTCAGCTTGAAAATCTGCGTGAGCAGGCGGGTGGGTCAATGGCCGCATTGCCGCTGTTTGGCATCCCTTTTGCGGTAAAAGACAATATCGACGTTGCCGGTTGGCCAACCACCGCCGCCTGCCCCGCTTTCGAGTATGTCGCGAAAGAAGATGCTGCCGTGGTGGCTAATCTCAAGGCCAAAGGCGCGGTCGTGGTCGGTAAAACTAACCTCGACCAGTTTGCGACCGGTCTGGTCGGCACACGCTCCCCTCACGGTGCGGTAAAAAATACCTTTAATCCTGATTATGTTAGCGGTGGCTCAAGCTCGGGCTCTGCCTCAGTACTGGCGCGCGGACTGGTGGCCTTCTCACTCGGCACCGACACCGCCGGATCTGGCCGCGTGCCCGCCGGTTTCAATAATATCGTTGGACTCAAGCCCACCAAAGGCTGGCTGTCTAACCGCGGCGTGGTGCCCGCCTGCCGCCTAAACGATGCGGTGTCTATTTTTGCCCTCACGGTGGCCGATGCCTATCTGGTTGCGTCACTGGCCGGTGGATATGACCCGCAGGACGCCTATTCGCGTGCAAATCCTCATACCGCTCCCGCCGCCATGTCCGGGCAACCGCGCTTTGCGATACCTGACACGCTGGAATTTTTTGGCGGCGTTGAGTCTGAAAAAGCCTTCAATCAGGCGCTGGATAAGCTGGTGAGTAACGGCGTCAGCCTGGTAAAAATCGACTTCACGCCGTTTAAAGCTTTGGCCGAGCAGCTTTACTACGGCGCCTGGGTGGCAGAGCGCACCGTGGCGGTAGGCAAAATATTTGAAGAAACGCCTGACGTGATGGACCCGGTAGTGCGCGGTATCGTCGCGAATGGGCTGAATTACTCCGCCGTCGACGCCTGGAAAGCCGAATATCTGCGCGCTGAACTGTCGCGCAAAATTAATCTGGCGTTAGAAGGGTTTGACGCGCTGGTGGTGCCAACCTCGCCGACCATCCGAACTCTGAAAGAGATGGAACAGGAGCCGGTGTTGTTCAACTCACAGTTTGGTACCTACACCAACTTCACCAACCTTGCCGACCTGAGTGCGCTGGCGCTGCCCGCCAGCATTCGCGAAGACGGCCTGCCCGCGGGCATTACCCTGATTGCCCCCGCCTGGCACGACGGCGCATTGGCCGCATTTGGCCGCCAGTGGCAGCGCAGTCTCTCTTTACCGCTGGGCGCTACCGGAAAATCGCTCAACGCCGACAGCGCCATGACAGGACCGATCGCGGTCAGCGTCGACCACGTTCGCGTCGCGGTCGTTGGCGCACACCTGACCGGCATGCCGCTTAACTTCCAGCTCACCACCCGTAACGCCGTGCGCGTCGAACAAACTCGCACCGCCAACGACTACAAACTCTATGCCCTCGCCAACACCCAACCCCCTAAGCCGGGTCTGGTGAAAGCAGAGGGCGGCAGCAGCATCATTGTTGAACTGTGGGACATTCCACTGGCGCGCTTCGGTGAGTTCGTGGCCGAAATCCCTGCTCCGTTGGGCATCGGCACGCTGCAACTGGCCGACGGGCGCAGCGTAAAAGGCTTTATCTGCGAGCCTTGGGCGGTTGCCAGCGCCACCGACGTGACCGCGTTCGGCGGCTGGAGAAGCTACGTCGAACATTTGAAATCAACCGCCGCGAAAAACGCCTGAGGAGCCACGCACATGTTCAATACCGTCCTGATAGCTAACCGCGGTGAAATTGCCTGCCGCGCCATTCGCACCCTTAAACGCCTCGGCGTGACCAGCGTGGCGGTTTATTCCGACACAGACCGCAATGCGCCGCACGTCACCGATGCCGATATTGCCGTGGCGCTCGGGGGTGAAAAAGCCGGTGAAAGCTATCTACTGATCGACAAAATTTTGGCCGCCGCCAAAGAGACCGGCGCACAGGCAATTTATCCGGGCTACGGATTTTTATCCGAAAGCGCCGAATTTGCCGACGCCTGTGAGGCTGCGGGAATTGCCTTTATTGGCCCGACCGCCGAGCAAATTCGTGAATTTGGCCTCAAGCACCGCGCCCGTGAATTGGCGGCAGAAGCTGATGTGCCGATGACGCCGGGCACCGCGTTGCTCGACAGTATTGACGACGCCGCCGCCGCCGCTGTGTGTATCGGCTATCCGATCATGCTTAAAAGCACCGCAGGTGGCGGCGGAATTGGCTTAACGCGCTGCGATGACGAAGCCGCTCTGCGCAGCGCCTGGGACAGCGTAAAACGTCTCGGCGAACAGTTTTTCCGCGACGCGGGCGTGTTTCTTGAGCGCTTCGTTGACCGCGCCCGTCACGTCGAAGTGCAGATTTTTGGCGATGGCAAAGGCAACGTGGTGGCTTTGGGCGAGCGTGACTGTTCGTTACAGCGCCGTAACCAGAAAGTCGTCGAAGAAACACCCGCGCCGAATTTGCCGCAGGCCACCCGCGAAGCGCTGCACCGGGCCGCGGTCAAACTCGGTGAGTCGGTTAACTACCGCAGCGCCGGTACCGTTGAATTTATTTACGATGCCGCGCGCGACGAATTTTACTTTCTCGAAGTGAACACCCGCCTGCAAGTCGAGCACCCGGTAACTGAAATGGTCACCGGTCTAGACCTGATCGAATGCATGCTGCGGGTCGCCGCAGACCAGCCGCTCGACTGGCCGCGCATGAAGCAGGCGCCAAAAGGTGCCTCCATTGAAGTACGTATTTATGCCGAAGACCCGCTTAAAAACTTCCAGCCAAGTCCGGGCGTGCTGACCGAAGTCTTCTTCCCGCAGGACGTGCGCGTTGATGGCTGGGTCTCTACCGGCAGTGAAGTCTCGGCGTTTTATGACCCGATGATTGCCAAACTGATTGTGTACGGCGATAACCGCGAACAGGCGTTGGAAAAAATGTCGCAGGCGCTGGCCGCCACGCGTTTGCACGGCATCGCCAGCAATATCGACTATCTGCGTCAGGTGGTGGCGACACCGCTGTTCCATCAGGGTGAAATGTGGACCCGCATGCTCGACAGCTTCGAGTACGCACCGCAGGCCGTTGAAGTGCTCTCTCCCGGCACGTATAGCAGCATTCAGGATTATCCCGGCCGCCTCGGCTACTGGGACATTGGCGTACCGCCTTCAGGTCCGATGGACGATTTTGCTTTCCGCCTGGCCAATCGCATCGTGGGTAATCACCTCGATGCCGCCGGTTTGGAGTTTACGCTGCAGGGTCCGACGCTGCGCTTTCACTGCGATGCCATCATTGCACTGACCGGTGCAGCCTGCCCAGCCGATTTGGACGGCAACGAGATTGCCTACTGGCAGCCAGTTACCGTGAAAGCCGGACAGGTTCTGACACTGGGTCGTGCAACCGCTGGCTGCCGTACTTATCTCGCCGTGCGCAACGGGTTCGACGTGCCAGTCTATTTAGGCAGCCGCTCGACCTTCGCACTCGGCCAGTTTGGTGGCCACGCCGGTCGTACTTTACGCGTCGCCGATATGCTTACCGTTTCACAGCCTGAACTGCCGGCCTGCACCACGCCGCCGCCGGTTGATTTACCGCAGGCCGCCGCCGCGCACATTGTTCCTGCCTACGGTGACGCGTGGAACATTGGCGTACTTTACGGCCCGCACGGCGCACCGGATTTCTTCACTAAAGAGTCCATAGACGCCTTCTTTGCCGCACAATGGCAGGTGCATTACAACTCCAACCGCCTCGGCGTGCGTCTCACCGGTCCTAAACCGCAGTGGGCGCGTCTCGACGGCGGCGAAGCCGGGCTGCATCCGTCCAACGTTCACGACTGTGAATACGCCATCGGCGCGATCAACTTTACTGGCGATTTCCCGGTTATCTTGACCCGTGACGGACCGAGCCTCGGCGGCTTCGTTTGCCCGGTAACTATCGCCAAAGCCGAGCTGTGGAAAGTGGGACAGGTGAAGCCGGGCGACCGCATTCGCTTCCACCCTATCAGCTTTGAACAAGCGCAGGCGCTGGAGATGGCACAGCAGGGGACCATCGATTCCTTAATGCCGATTGAAGCGATGGAGATGCAGGTGCCGTCTCTGCTGCCGACCACCACCGCCTCGGCCACCATTTTGGCCGAACTGCCGTCTACCGAGCAACGTCCAAGCGTGGTTTATCGTCAGGCCGGTGACGGCTATGTGCTGATTGAATACGGCGATAACGTGCTGGATTTGGCGCTGCGCCTGCGTCTTTATCTGCTGATGAAGGCTATTCGCGAAGCCCGTCAGGCAGGTATTGAAGAGCTTTCACCGGGTGTGCGTTCGCTGCAGGTGCGCTACGACAGCCGCGTGATTCATCAGTCGGCATTGTTACAACACTTGCTCACCCTCGAGCAGCAACTGGCCGACGTCAGCCAGTTAACAATCCCGACCCGCATCGTGCACATGCCGATGGCCTTTGAAGATACCGCCACGCTGGGCGCGGTCGAACGTTATCAGCAAACCGTACGCGCCGACGCGCCGTGGCTGCCGAATAATGTCGATTTCATCCAGCGTACCAATGGGTTGGCGACCCGTGAAGAAGTCAAAGATATCCTCTTCAACGCCAGCTATCTGATCCTCGGTCTGGGGGATGTCTATCTCGGCGCGCCTTGTGCCGTACCGCTTGACCCGCGCCACCGCCTTTTAAGCTCCAAATACAATCCGGCACGTACCTACACCGCCGAAGGCACCGTAGGTATTGGCGGCATGTATATGTGCATCTATGGCATGGATTCGCCGGGCGGCTATCAGTTGGTGGGCCGCACGCTGCCAATCTGGAATAAATTCCTTAAGAACGAGCAGTTTACGCAAGGAGAACCGTGGCTGCTGCACTTCTTTGACCAGGTGCGTTTCTATCAGGTCACTGAGGCTGAGCTGGACGCGCAGCGCGACGCCTTCCGTGAAGGCCGTGCGCAGGTGCGCATTGAGCACACGGAGTTTGATTTCGCCGAATATACCCAATTTCTGGCCGACAATGCGCAAGATATCGCCGATTTCCGCGACAGACAGCAATCCGCGTTTATCAATGAAGTTGCCCACTGGCAGGCGCAAGAGAGTGCCGCCGTTGATGCCGCCGTTAATATCCTACAGCCGATTGAAGACTTTACCCATCAGCCGGGTCAGTTGGTGAGCGCGGATCTCAACGGCAACATCTGGAAAATTCTGGTCGAACCGGGCCAGTACGTTGAGGAAGGTCAGCCGCTTGTCGTGGTAGAAGCCATGAAGATGGAGCTGTCGGTGAATGCCCCTTGCGCGGGCAAGGTGCTCAAAATTGGCTGTCAGCAGGGCCGTCCCGTTGGGCCTGGCGATGCACTGCTTTGGATTGAGACTGAGTAATAAGGGCAAAAGGAACAGTTATGCAGCTTACCGGCGCACGTAATGGACGCAGTAAAACCCGGCCCGAGGGCCTGGCCGAACGGATTTATCTTCAGCTGAAGGACGACATTTTCTGTTTTCGTCTGCTGCCCGGTGACAGGTTCAGTGAAAACGAGGTGGCCGAGCGCATGGCGGTCAGCCGAACGCCGGTGCGACAGGCGCTGTTTTGGCTTGAGCGCGAAGGCTACGTGGAAGTGTTTTTCCGCAGCGGCTGGCAGGTTCGACCCTTTGATTTTGAGTATTTCGAGCAGCTGTACGACCTGCGTATCGTGCTGGAGCTTGAGGCGGTAAAACGCCTCTGCGCTGTGGCAGAAACGCCCGACGCGCTGTGGGTACTCAAACAGTTCTGGATAGACGAGCCGAGGCTGGAGGACGGCCAAACCGTTTCCCGCTTTGACGAAGAGTTTCATATGACGCTGGTGGCGGCTGCGGGCAACGCCGAGATGGCAAAAATCCATCGCGACCTGACCGAAAAGATCCGCATCATCCGCCGGCTGGACTTTACCAAGGACGCGCGCGTTAACGCGACCTATAACGAACACGCGAGCATTTTGCTCGCCATCACGCAGCGCCAAACCCAGGAGGCCCAACGCCAACTACAGGACCATATTGCCGTCAGTAAAGCCGAGGTGCGCAAAATTACTCTGCATATGCTGCATCAGGCGAGACCAGAAAATGAGGCGGACAGCCCGTCATTTTGACTTTTTTAAAACGCTTTTCGACATTTCACACAGAACAGGAGTACTTATGCAACGTCGTCGCTTTATTAAAGCCTTTGCCCTCTCGGCAACCGTGGTCAGTATGGGTCTGGCATTCAGTGCGCAGGCCGCCGACACCATCAAGGTCGGTATTATGCACTCCCTTTCCGGCACGATGGCTATCTCTGAGACGCCGTTAAAAGACGTCGCGCTGATGACCATTGACGATATCAATGCGCACGGTGGCGTGCTGGGTAAAAAGCTGGAACCGGTGGTGGTTGACCCTGCGTCAAACTGGCCGCTGTTTGCAGAAAAAGCCCGCCAGCTGCTGACGCAGGACAAGGTGGCCGTAGTCTTCGGCTGCTGGACGTCGGTGTCGCGTAAATCCGTGCTGCCGGTGTTTGAAGAGCTAAACGGCCTGCTGTTCTATCCAGTGCAGTACGAGGGTGAAGAGATGTCGCCTAACGTATTTTACACCGGTGCCGCGCCAAACCAGCAGGCGATCCCGGCGGTGGAATACCTGATGAGCGAAGACGGCGGCAGTGCCAAGCGCTTCTTCCTGCTGGGTACCGACTATGTCTATCCACGCACCACCAACAAAATTCTGCGCGCCTTCCTGCACGCCAAAGGTGTTCAGGATAAAGACATCGAAGAAGTCTATACGCCGTTTGGATACAGCGATTACCAGACCATCGTTTCCAATATCAAGAAATTCTCTGCCGGGGGTAAAACGGCCGTTATTTCAACGATTAACGGTGACTCTAACGTGCCGTTCTATAAAGAGTTGGCCAATCAGGGCGTGAAAGCGACCGATGTGCCGGTGGTGGCGTTCTCGGTCGGTGAAGAAGAGCTGCGCGGTATTGATACTAAGCCACTGGTCGGCGATTTGGCGGCATGGAACTACTTCCAGTCGCTGGATAACCCAACCAACAAAGCCTTTGTTGCCCAGTGGAAAGCCTACGCCAAGGCGCACCACCTGCCGAATGCCGATTCTGCCGTCACCAATGACCCGATGGAAGCCACCTACGTCGGCATTCATATGTGGGCGCAGGCGGTTGAGAAAGCGGGCACCACTGATGTCGATAAAGTTCGTGCCGCCATGGCCGGTCAGACCTTCAAAGCACCGGACGGTTATACACTGACCATGGACGCGACCAACCATCACCTGCACAAACCGGTGATGATTGGTGAAATCCAGTCCAATGGTCAGTTCAACGTAGTGTGGCAGACCGACAAACCGATTCGTGCTCAGCCGTGGAGCCCTTATATCGCTGGCAACGACAAGAAGCCTGACTATCCGGTTAAAACCACTCAGTAGTATAACCTGACTGTCCGCCACAGCCTGCACTGTGGCGGACAGCTAGCGTATCAGTGATGTTTAAAAGCGATGATGACTATGATGAAACTCTTGCGCTTCCCCCGTTTGCGACCGCGCTTCGGCTTAAGTTTGCAAACTCTCACTTTCCTGCTTTGCTGTCTTCCGCTGTTGGCCAAGGCCGGTCCTGCTGATGATTTTGCCGCGGCCAGCCGTTCAGACCAGGCGACGCTGCTTCAGCAGTGGGCAACCGACCCGCAGCCCGAGCGTTTGCCGCTGCTCGAAGCACTCAAGCAGGAAAATGTCGTGATTGATGAGGCGCACCACGCGTTTATCAAACAAGGCGAGACTCTGACCCCGCTCGAAGGCAGCGCCGCCCCGCAGGGTGAAGTCAAAAAGGTTTGGCTAAACAATCGCCTGCGTAATCTTATTGCCAATGCGCTCTCCACCCATCGTCTGGTCAGCAAAGACAGTAGCGTGCGTTTACAGGCTGCCAAATCCCTGCAACGCGAAGCTCAGGCCGACCAACTGCCATTGCTGACTCAGCGTCTGGCGCTGGAGCAAGACAGCGTAGTACACGCCGCATTAAGCATCGCGTTAGCCAATTTACAGCTTGCCGATCCGAATCCTCAGGTACGCCTGCGCGCCGTAGAACTGCTGGGAGAGTCAGCCGATCCTGACACACAGGGCCATTTGCAGCCGTTGACTGATCCAAAAATTGAAACCGATGCCACCGTGCGCACTGCCGCGCTTGCCAGCCTGAAGGCGGTGCAGCATCGCCTGATGATAGGCGACTGGCTCGGTCAGGCTTTTACCGGTCTTTCACTGGGCTCCATTCTGCTGCTGGCGGCGCTGGGTCTGGCGATCACCTACGGTCTGCTGGGTGTTATCAACATGGCGCACGGCGAGATGCTGATGATCGGCTCCTATTCGACTTATCTGGTGCAGTCGCTATTTCAGCATTATGCACCCAGCCTGCTGGCGATTTATCCGCTGGTCGCGCTGCCGGCGGCGTTCTTTATCACCGCCGGTATTGGCATGCTGCTTGAGCGTTCAGTGATCCGCCATCTTTACGGGCGGCCGCTCGAAACGCTGCTGGCCACCTGGGGTATTAGCCTGATTTTGATTCAGGGCGTGAGGGTGATTTTTGGCGCACAAAACGTTGAGGTCGCCAACCCGAACTGGCTCTCCGGCGGTATTCAGCTGCTGCCAAACCTGGTGCTGCCGTATAACCGCATCGCGGTGATCATTTTTGTGCTGCTGGTGTTGGCATTAACCTGGCTACTGCTCAATAAAACCCGTCTCGGCATGAACGTGCGCGCCGTCACCCAAAATCGTGCAATGGCCGCCTGCTGCGGTGTGCCAACCGGGCGTGTCGACATGCTGGCGTTTGGTTTGGGTTCAGGCATTGCGGGACTCGGCGGCGTAGCGTTGTCGCAGCTTGGCAACGTCGGACCGGAGCTGGGACAGGGTTATATCATCGACTCTTTCCTGGTGGTGGTGCTCGGCGGCGTAGGCCAGCTGGCAGGGACTGTGGTTGCCGCCTTCGGACTGGGCATTATGAACAAAATTCTTGAGCCGGAAATCGGTGCCGTATTGGGTAAAATCCTGATACTGGCGCTGATCATCCTGTTCATTCAGAAACGTCCACAGGGACTGTTCGCCTTCAAAGGCAGGGTGATTGACTGATGACACAACCTTTAACCCTAACAGGCGTACAAAAGGCGCCGCGTCTGGCGATGACACTCGGCGTTGTGGTGTTTGTGGCGCTGCTGGTGATGCCTTTTCTCGCGCTGCTGCCGCAGAGTAATCCGCTGGCAATTTCAACCTATACCCTGACGCTGGTCGGCAAGATCCTTTGTTATGCGATCGTGGCGATCGCGTTAGATCTGGTTTGGGGCTATGCCGGTTTGCTTTCACTCGGACACGGCCTGTTTTTTGCACTCGGCGGGTATGCAATGGGCATGTATCTGATGCGCCAGGCATCGGGAAATAATCTGCCCGATTTTATGTCGTTTCTTTCATGGACCGAGCTGCCGTGGTTTTGGGTCGGCACTCAGCATTTCGCCTGGGCGCTGTGCCTGATTGTACTGGTGCCCGGCGCGCTGGCCTTTATTTTCGGTTATTTCGCTTTTCGCTCAAAAATCAAAGGGGTCTATTTTTCGATTATGACCCAGGCGCTAACCTACGCCGGTATGTTGCTGTTTTTCCGCAATGAAACCGGCTTCGGCGGCAACAACGGTTTTACCGGCTTCACCACCCTGCTCGGCTTTCAGGTCACCGCCACCACCACGCGGGTTGGGCTGTTTATGACTACCGTACTGCTGCTGGCCGCCAGTCTGGCGCTAGGCTTTGCGCTGGCACGCAGCAAATACGGCCGCGTACTGACGGCGGTGCGCGATGCAGAAAACCGACTGATCTTCTGCGGTTATGATCCGAAGGGTTTCAAGCTGTTTGTCTGGACCATTTCGGCGATGATTTGTGGCCTAGCCGGTGCACTTTACGTTCCGCAGGTCGGCATTATTAACCCCAGCGAAATGTCACCGACCAACTCCATTGAGGCGGCAATTTGGGTGGCGCTTGGCGGTCGCGGCACGCTGATTGGCCCCATTTTGGGTGCAGGCATCGTTAACGGCGCTAAAAGCTGGTTCACCGTCGCTATCCCAGAATATTGGCAGTTTATTCTCGGCGGCATGTTTATTGTCGTCACTCTGTTCCTGCCTGAAGGGGTGATTGGCCTGCTGCGGAAAAGGAAAGCGCAATGAATTCAATGACCACCACCGGCGACCTGTTCACTCAGCCTCAGCTCGCCGACAAACACCGCGAACAGACTGATCCCATTTTATCGCTGGATAAAATTAACGTCAGCTTTGACGGTTTTAAGGCGCTGACCGACCTGTCGCTGCGCATCGGTGTCGGTGAGCTGCGCTGCGTGATTGGCCCCAACGGCGCAGGAAAAACCACGCTGATGGACGTAATAACCGGCAAAACGCGGCCAAAGTCGGGGCAGGTAATTTACGACCAAAACATTGACCTCACTCGTCTGGATTCGGTGCGTATTGCGCAGTCTGGCATTGGCCGAAAATTTCAAAAACCTACCGTGTTTGAAGCCCTTACTGTATTTGAAAATCTTGAGATCGCGCAGAAAACCAACAAGTCAGTCTGGGCCTGCCTGCGCGCCAAAATGAACAGCGAGCAGCGCGACAGAATTGACGAAATGCTGGTGACGCTGCGCTTGCAGGGTGAACGCCATCGTACGGCGGGCATGCTGTCGCACGGCCAAAAACAGTTTCTGGAAATCGGCATGTTGCTGGTTCAGGAACCGCATCTGCTGCTGCTCGACGAACCGGCTGCGGGCATGACCGATGCAGAAACCGAATACACTGCCGAACTGTTCAAGTCATTGGCCGGTAAGCACTCTTTGATGGTGGTTGAGCACGACATGGGCTTTGTCGAGACGATTGCCGATCGCGTGACGGTGTTGCATCAGGGGCAAGTTTTGGCCGAGGGATCGCTGCAAGAAGTGCAGGCCAATGAGCAGGTTATTGAAGTTTATCTCGGTCGCTAAGCTGCGCCGCAGGGAGAGTGTTATGTTGCAAGTTAATGAACTTAATCAATTTTACGGTGGCAGCCATATTTTACGCGGCCTGTCTTTTGAGGCAAAAATTGGCGAAGTAACCTGCCTGTTGGGCCGCAATGGTGTAGGAAAAACCACCTTGCTAAAGTGTCTGATGGGTCTTATACCCGCCAAGTCTGGCACGATTTGCTGGAACGGCGCGGTCATTAATGGACGTAGGCCACACCAGCGGGTGCAGTCAGGCATTGCCTATGTCCCGCAGGGCCGCGAAATTTTTCCGCGTCTCACGGTGGAGGAAAATCTTCTGATGGGGCTGTCTCGCTTTTCGGGCAGCCAGTCAAAGGCGGTGCCGGATGAAATTTATCATTTATTTCCGGTGCTGCTGGAAATGAAGCATCGTCGCGGCGGTGACCTTTCCGGCGGACAGCAGCAGCAGTTGGCAATTGGCCGCGCGTTGGCCTGCAAGCCCAGCCTGCTAATCCTCGACGAACCCACCGAAGGTATTCAACCCTCGGTGATTAAAGAAATCGGCGCAGTTATCCGCCAGCTTGCGGCACGTGGCGATATGGCAATTTTACTGGTTGAACAGTTTTATGATTTTGCCGCCGAGCTGGCCGACAGCTACCTGGTGATGTCACGTGGCAACATTATCAAACGTGGCCCTGGCAGCGAGATGGAGGCAGAGGGTGTGAGAGGGTTGGTGGCGATTTAAAATACCTGATAAAAAAAAAGCCGCGACATTGCGCGGCTTGTTCAATTCTTATCAGTCTACTACGAGCGGATTTTGCGGTAGATGAACAGCACGACAATCGCACCAATTACTGCGACAACAAAGCTGCCGAAGTTAAATCCGTCTACGCGACCAAAGCCGAAGAAGGTACTGATGTAACCCCCCACAACTGCACCGATAATCCCCAGAACCACGGTCAGGATAAAGCCGCCACCGTCTTTACCCGGCATGATCCACTTAGCCAGAATACCTGCAATCAGACCAAAAATAATCCAGGATAAAATACCCATTTTGACGTCTCCTAATACGTTTGTTATCGTAAATATGTTCAGCCAATGAGACTAAACGAAAATAGAAATCCCTTCCAACAAGTCCCTTAATTACCATCGAGCCTGTTACGCAGCGCTACAGACCTTTTTTCTGGTACTCGCTTATAGCGTAGCAGAATTCTACAAAATCGCTCAAAATCAGCCACAAGCATAACTTTTGTATAATTTAACAGGCAAACGTAAACCGCCTTCTGCTGTTGTAAATATCTGCACGGTGAAAAGTAAAAGCGCGTAAATATTGAACAAATTTTTTGAATGAGTTTCTCAAATCAATCCGTTTTTAATCACTGAGCCACACGCCTATTATAGCTACATCGAAAGGCAACCCCCCTTTCAAAACACTCAACTGATTAGGAATGACATCATGAAAAGCATCAAATATTTTGCAATAGCTGCGACCCTTTCAATGGCCTCTTTCGCTACCTTCGCTGCGCAGGCAGTTTCTCAACCTGTTGCCGGTGAGCAGAAAATCGGCGTTGTTACCGCCAATGGCGCCACTACGTTGGACTCGCTGGAAAACAATCTGGCTAATCAGGCTAAAGAAGCCGGTGCTTCTTCTTACCGCATCACTTCCGTGACAGGTAACAACCTGATGAGCGCCAGCGCGGTACTCTACAAATAAGTTATACCCTTAGGTCACGCTTCAATATCTACGCTTTACCCTCTAGAAAGGCCTGTGAACTCCCTGCCAAAGGTGATTTCACAGGCCTTTTGACTTTGTATCTTAAGAATTAAAAATGACAATTGTTGCCAACAGCGCTGCGGATTTATATCCTATTTCTTTCCAAAAAAGGAACAGGCCATGACCCTCATCGACTCCCTTATGTCGTTCACTTTTGCCATTACCCTGCTGACCCTGACCCCCGGTCTTGATACCGCGCTGGTTTTACGAACCGCAACCAGCGAAGGCAGCAAAAAAGCATTTCAAGCGGCGATGGGGGTAAATGCAGGATGCATGGTATGGGGTGCCGTGGTGGCACTGGGACTGGGTGCGTTACTCACCGCCTCCGAACTGGCATTTGACGTGCTGAAATGGGTGGGTGCAGTCTATCTGTGCTGGCTTGGACTGCAAATGTTGATCAAGCCGCGCAGCCAGATGGCCGCCGAGACGACGGTGGCCAATTCCTCGCACAGAAAAGGCAGCAACTGGTTTATTAAAGGCATGTTAGGAAACATTTTGAATCCAAAAGTAGGCGTATTTTACGTCACCTTTCTGCCACAGTTTGTTCCTGCCGGTTATCCCGTGGCGGCCTACACTTTTGGCTTGGCGATGATCCACGTACTCATTGGCACCCTGTGGTCATCGACTATGATTGCCGCTACCCGCCCGCTTTCACGCTGGTTAAAACGTCCGGCGGTGGTGCGCACGATGGACCGCCTGACCGGACTGGTGTTTGTCGCCTTTGCCGTACGTCTGGCGACCAGCAAACGCTAAAAGATTTATTTTTTAGAAAATTATTTTATTATAAACAAGGGATTGAGCATGAAAACTCGTATTACCGCAACCCTGACTCACGACGATATTGAAGCCGTTAAAGATGGCCTGCGCGACTATAACAAACACTTTATTCCGCAGAACTCCTTTAAAGAGCTGGGCGTTTTTATTGAAGACGATGCGGGCAATAAAACCGCTGGATTGATTGCCGAAACAGTCGGTAACTATCTGATGATTAAGTTTCTTTGGGTGGATGAGTCGCTGCGCGGTCAGGACTCTGGCACATCACTGATTCGCCAGGCAGAAGAAGAAGCTGTTGCCCGCGGCTGTCGCCATGCGCTGGTCGATACCTTCAGCTTTCAGGCACGCCCTTTTTACGAGCGCCTTGGCTATGAGTGCAGAATGACGCTGGAAGATTTTATCGATGATATCCGCGCCCCCGAGGGGAATGAAGCCTCGCATGAGCGCTACTTTTTGACCAAAAGACTGGGTTGATCACGCAGGTAGCCCGTTCTACTCGGGCTACCATTTTCCATCACCTAGACAAGGCCAGCCACTCTTTCACTGAATCGCGCTGCCACTGGCGCTCAACGTATTCGGCCAGCTTTTCAGGCAATTTATCGCCGTTGAGATACAGACGATTAAGCATTAACGCCAGATCGGTATCAGCAATACACCATTCACCGAACAAATTATTGCGATCGCCCAGCAGCCGCTCGGCAGCATCGAAAAGTTTCGCCGCCGCCGCTTCTCCGGCAGGCGTAAGCGGGGGACGATGCTGGCCGCCAAACACAATTTCGGTTGAGCGTTCTTCACGAATCGGCATTAAATCACTGCGCAACCATGCCTGAATCTCTCGGGCCTTGGCGCGATCTTCTGGGTTTGACGGATAAATAGCGGCAAAGGTCGGCGCAGGAAAAAGTTCTTCAATATACTCGTCAATCGCCGAGGATTCGGAAAGCTGAAAACTGCCGTTTGACAGCGTAGGCACGCGGCGAGTGGTGGATATTGCCGAGTAATGGTCTTTGAGATTTTCCGCCAGCGCCAAATCAACGGTTTCAATATCGAAAGGAATGCCCTTTTCCGTCAATGCCACAAATGCAGACATCACATACGGACTATAATAATTAGCATCGGAATACAGCGTTAACGTGGGTTCACTCATTATGCCTCCTCTAAACGAATTCTCGTTTATTCCCTGTTCTGAACGTTGAAACATAGCGTAATCTGTGAGCAATGACTATGAGTCGATTGAATATTTACCTCAGGAGGCGTGATGAAAAAATTTACTCTGTCATTGCTGGTGCTGCTTCCCGCACTGTTTATTAGCGCCTCGGCTTGTGCCGCGTCGGCAAAAGAAATTAAAGAAAAATTTAACAAGATGCAGATTGGCGACCGGACGCTGTGCCTGAGCGATATTATTTATCCCAATGAGCAGGCGATGAAGGTTATCGAGAACGGATTTTTGGTGCAGAAATCAAAAGATGTGCTGGTTTATCAAACGGTGCTGATTTACCTTCTCGGCAATGACGTTACAGTGAATATTCATGCGCTGATTGTGAGCAGGCTGAATAAAGAGTCGTTTACCAACGAGTTTAAGGACACCTTTATTCAGGTCACCGGCCTGGACCAACCCAATCAGGCAGCGGCGAAAGGCAATATCCTCAAAAGCTATCAGGAATCAGTGATAAAACAGGTTAACAGTGTGCCTTATAGTGCACTGATTCTTAACGATAAAGGCTATGAGATAAGCCAGCAGGAAGACGAAGTGAGTGAACTGAGCACCTGCTATATTTCGCCGATAAAAACCAGTAATTAACGCTGATATTTAATAAAGTCTGTCTGCATGCCTATGCGGTCGTAGAGGCTTCTCGCCGTCTCGTTTGAAGTGCGCGTCATCCAATAGACGTTGGCCTTTTTATGTTGATCGGCATAGTCGTAAACCGCCTCAATCAGCGCCTGGCCGACCCCTAACTTTCGTGCACTGGCTGAAACGTATAAATCTTGCAGATACACAACTTGCTCAAGTTTCCAGCCGTGATCGTGATTAATACAGTTCACAATGCCCACTAGCTGACCCTCAATTTCGGCGACGAAGCCGAACATTGCCTCATAGTTTTCCTGTGAGAGTTTTTCAAACGTTTGGGCAAAGACGTCCTCCCCGACTTCGCTTTGGTAGAAGCCAAGATATTCGCGCCATAATCCTGCCCATTGTTCTTGGTCTACAGACGTTAACGGACGAATAACCGGCTTTTTTGATTCGCTCATTTTGATATCCTTAATGATAGATAAATAGTGAATTTAAATTCATTTAAATCGAATATTAAGTCAATAGTGTTTACGAAACTTCGGGGGGATAATGGATAATATCGTGAAACTTCACGCTTGCCACACTGCTGTTGTGAAGACTGTTTTTATGAAGATTGTTTCGATAAACATGTTTGCAGTCCGCCCGAAAGCGTAAACCCTCGCCAGGGCCTAAAATATGAACTTCACCGTTAACGGTTAACTCAAGTTCACCTTCAATAACAATAACATGCTCTATCACGCCCACAGCATGTGCGGAAGACTCACTGTAACCCGCGGCCTTAAGCTCGACCACAAACATGTCCATTCTTAATTCGGCATCGTAGGGGAAAAATGACACCACGCTCATTCCCGAGCTTTTACTGTCAAACGCCGCCGACGGGGTATAGGGCTGCAGAGTCTGGCCAACCACCGGCGGCGCCTGCAAAAACTGGGAGAATGAAACGGTAAAGCCGCTGGCAATTTTCCACAGTGTCGCGACTGTAGGGCTGGATTCTCCGCGCTCAATTTGCCCAAGCATCGCCTTGCTGACCCCCGTCGCCTGTGCCGCCTGAGTCAGGCTCCAGCCCCGCTGCGCTCTTATCTGCTTAAGTTGCTCGCCGACGTGACGCGTTAGTTCCTGCATGCTTTACTCCCGATAACTCAGCCTCATCGCTGGTATTGTACGTTATAACGCACGGTGATACTCTCAATCACAAGCGTGCGCTATAGCGCACAAACAAGCATACGCCATCGGCGCAACGCTGCCAAGAAAAGTGCGATAAACACAAAAGGTCTACGCCATGTTATCCATGAATAGCCGACAAGATTGGTCATTTTCAGCGATTATCGCCGGTTTTGTCGCGGTCTTGGTGGGATACACCAGCGCCGCTGCCATTGTTTTTCAAGCTTATCAGGCGGCGGGAGCCAGCCTGGAGCAAGTGGGCAGTTGGTTTACCATGCTCGGTTTCGGCATGGGGATAACCACGATTGGATTATCACTTTATTACCGAACGCCGATCCTCACCGCTTGGTCGACGCCGGGTGCGGCGCTGTTGGTCACCAGCCTGCCTGGCATTTCGATTAATGACGCTATCGGAATATTCATCTTCGCTAATGGGCTGATTGTGCTGTCGGGCATAACCGGACTTTTTGCCAGACTGATGCGCTATATTCCGCAGGCGCTGTCAGCGGCGATGCTTTGCGGTATTTTACTGCGCTTTGGGCTGGACGCGTTTACCTCTTTTCAAAGCAATTTTTCGCTGGCGGGCAGTATGTGTCTGGTATACCTACTGGCGCGGCGCTTTGTTCCCCGCTACACGGTCATTCTTTCACTTATCATTGGGTTAATCATCGCGTCATTGCAGGGGAGCATTGCCTTTCACGGGCAGAATTTGCACTTTTCCGTGCCAGAATTTACCCCTCCGCACTTCTCATGGCCGACGCTGATTGGTATTGGCGTGCCGTTCTTCGTGGTAACGATGGCGTCGCAAAACGCCCCAGGTATCGCAACGCTAAATGCTTCGGGTTATAAGGTTGCCGTGTCGCCGCTGATTGCCTCAACTGCGCTGGTCACCATGATTCTGGCCCCGTTTGGGGTGTATGCCATCGGTATTGCGGCAATCACTGCGGCTATTTGTATGGGCAAAGACGTTCATCCAGACCCCAAAAAACGCTACACCGCCGCCGTGGCCGCGGGCGTGTTTTACCTAGTGGCCGGCGTGCTTGGTGGCTCAATAGGCACGCTGTTTACCGCATTACCTCCGGCGCTTATTCATACTCTTGCCGGACTGGCGCTGTTAGCCACTCTTTCCGGAAGTCTGCATCGGGCGCTGAGCGATGAAAAACAGCGCGACGCTGCGATGGTCACCTTTCTCATCACCGCCTCGGGTATTCAGCTTTTTGGTGTCGGCTCTGCGTTTTGGGGACTGATTGGCGGCATAATCACCCACTGCATTCTCAGTTTTAGGGCCAAAACTCAGGAAAATAATCAGTAATCACCGGTCTTAAAACGTAATCTGGGTCTCAAAATGTTGAGGCCCTTCATGTTATGGGTAACAAGATTCAGTAACACGCCTATTAGTGACGCAGATCACATTTTCATGCCGCTAAAGCCTCTTTACTGACGGAATAAATCGCCAGACAAAGAGCAAAAACGAAATGAAACTTGAAACCAAATCTTGCGTAGTGACCGGGAAAAAAGACGTTGCCGTGGTAGACCAGCAGGTGGACTATCAGGGTCAGGGCACGCTGGTGAAAGTCACCCGTGGCGGTATCTGCGGTTCAGACCTGCACTATTATGAGCACGGCGCCGTAGGCGATTTCAAAGTTCGCGAAGCAATGGTGCTGGGGCATGAAGTGGTTGGCGTAGTCGAGAAGTCCGACAACGCCGCGTTGAAGCCAGGTCAAAAGGTGGCGCTTAACCCAAGCAAGCCTTGTCATACCTGCAAATATTGCCTGGCGGGCGAAGAAAACCAGTGCACCACCATGAAATTCTTCGGCAGCGCGATGTATTTTCCACATATCAACGGCGCCTTTACCCAGTACAAAATTGTTGATAGCGCGCAGTGCATCCCATTTGATAACGCCGTTAGCGACCGCCTGATGGTGTTCGCAGAACCGCTGGCGGTCGCAATCCACGCGGTCAATCAGGCGGGTGATGTGAAAGGCAAAACCGTGTTCGTGTCCGGCGTCGGTCCCATTGGCAGCCTGATTGCCGCTGCCGCTAAAGCCAAGGGTGCGGCCGAGGTTGTCTGTACTGACCTCAGCGAGCGGTGCCTGCAAATTGTTGAAGCAATGGGTGCGACCAAAACGCTGCACGCTGCCAACGGCGATTTTGCGCCTTATCTGGAACAAAAAGGCTATTTTGACGTCTCCTTCGACGCCTCCGGTCATCACTCCTCTATCCGTCGCTGCCTGGAAGTTACCCGCGCCAAGGGCACGCTGGTGCAGGTCGGCATGGGGGGTGCGATCCCTGACTTCCCGATGATGATGCTGATAGCCAAAGAGATTAAATGGGTCGGCAGTTTCCGCTTTACCGAAGAGTTTGTGACCGCCGTAGAATGGCTGGGCAATCAGGTCATTGACCCGATGCCACTGCTGTCGGCCGAATACCCGCAAACCGATTTAACCGACGCGCTGAATTTTGCGATGGACAAGTCTAAAGCCTCGAAGGTGCAGTTGGTGTTTTAAGCCGTTTCCTGCCGCAATATTGTGAATACTCGGCGGCCGATTTATCCGGCCGCCGCTCACCGTCTCAAGGTCGTCCCCCTCTGTCATCATCATGTCCGTTTTTGGCCTTCTTCTCTCGCTATACAGCGCGCAATATGGCGGTATATTAAATAGAGGAGGTCTGAAAATGTCTCATAGCGCATTATTGATAATTGACGTACAGCGTTCTTTTGAACAAAAAGATTTCTGGCAGGACGATCATTTCCCAGATTTCAAAAGGGCAATATCGCGACTGATCGACGGCTGCCAAAGCCGCAACGTGCCGCTGATCGATATTTTTCACGTCAGTCAGGGGGTATTTGCGCTCGAGTCAGGCCTGGTTACCCCAATGTCGTTTCTGAGCCACGAGCCGCAGGTGCGCATCTATAAGCATGTTCACAATGCGCTAACCGAATCAGGCCTCGACCTTTGGCTGCGCGAGCGTAACATTAACCATCTGATTATCAGCGGGATGCGTACCGAACAGTGCTGTGAAACCACCACCCGCGTAGCCTCGGACCTTGGCTTTGACGTCACCTTCGTCACCGAGGCTACGCTAACGTTTCCGATGACCCATTCCTCAGGACAAACGCTCAGCGCCGAGGAGATAAAACTTCGCACTGAGCTCGTGTTGGCAGAACGCTTCGCCACTGTTACCGACGTTGACGGCGCACTGGCTAAATTGGACAGTCTTGCGGCACAACCGCAGGAACCGGCCCCGTCGAAAGCATGGCTGCCAAAACCGTATCTGGCACGCAAAATTGAGCCACTCAGCGCCTGGAAATTCAGTGGCTGGCAGCTTAAGCGCTACGGCATCGAGTTTACAGGGACAACTTCACCGGCCGATATTTTCGAACGCGCCTATTCTCGCGTCGCCAGTTGGTTACCACCGCGGGCCACCACCGCCGACCGACCGGGCGTAGGCTGGATGCTGGAGCACCGCGGCAAAACCATGGACTACCTGGTCGTCGGTTGGTGGGACAATGAAAACGAGCTGCGAATGAAAATCTGGGTCACCGATCAGGGTGAGTGGCGCGAGGCGTTAACTGAATCCTTCTGCGTCTGGGACATGCAGGTGATGGCCTTCGAGCGCGACGCGTTTGTCGCCACCCTATTACAGCCCAAACCGGATATCGAAGCCTATATGAAACAGCACCTTACTATCAATCTGGAGTGATATGCAGCGCGATGTTTTCTTTGTGACACTGCCCGGCGCACTTGCGCTGGACCTTACCGGTCCGGCCGAGGCGCTGCGCCTGAGCGGTCAGTTCAGACTGCATTACATTAGCCCGCTGGTTGAAGTTGAGCTGACGACCGGACTGGTGGTCAGCCGCCTTGCCCCTTTACCCAGGCAACTGCCCGACGGCAGCATTGTCGTGGTGCCTGGGGTAAACAATTCGCAAACCCAGTTTGATACGCCACCGGCGCAGGAGGTCCGCGAATGGCTTAGCGCGCAAAAAGAGTCTATTGAACTGGGCCGCCTGCAACTGGTGTGCATCTGCTCGGGCAGTTTGCTGGCGGGAATGGCCGGGCTACTCGACGGCTATCAGTGCACCTCTCACCACGACGTTATCGCCCGTCTGCGTACGCGAGTGCCGGCCGCGCTGGTGAAGGACAACCGTATTTTTGTGGAAGACAGACATATTTTAACCAGCGCAGGCATTACGGCGGGGATCGATTTGGCGCTGTATTTAATTGCTCAACACCTTGGGCCGCAGGCGGCGCTGGACGTCGCGCGAGAAATGGTGGTCTATTTTCGGCGCGGTGGTGAAGACCCTCAGCTTTCACCGTGGCTACAGCATCGTAATCATCTGCATCCTGCCGTCCATCGCGCGCAAAACGTGATTTCTGCCGACCCTGAATCAGACTGGCAGGTTGACGACGTGGCCGCTAAAGCACACATCAGCGGCAGGCACCTGACACGCCTCTTCCGCCAACACCTTGGCATCAGTGTGCGCGACTATCACGAGCAGTTGCGCCTCGCGGTAGCAAAACAGCGTATCCAGCAAGGATTAGGTCAGGAGAAAGCCGCCCTCGCCGCCGGATTCTCTTCCGGCCGACAGTTGCGCAGAGCGTTACTGCGCTGGCAGCCGGAATAGACTCAACTCACCCAGCGTCGGCGGTCAACGCCGCTAAGCGCAAGCGCCAACAACAGTCCACCTCCCAGACCGCAGGTGAACAGATAGGCGATGTTCAGCAACGGGTATTGCGGGAAGTCGAGATGTCGGCCGCGCAGGGCAATGATGATCAGCGCATGAAAACCATAAATTGCCAAAGAATGTCGAGAAATCAGGGCTAAAAAGCGCGATGAGAAACTCGCCAGCGCCTGCTTGCTCCATAAAAACAGTGAGAGAGCCGAGATAAACACCAGCGGCCCGCAGTAGGTGTAAAAGGTTTCTGCGAAGTTTTGATTTATCAGAGACTGGTGCTGAGTGCCCATTGCAATCATGACGCTGCTGGCCAAAAATATCGCTGCGGCCGCCCAGCCGTGCCAGCGCGTGCCCATCTCCAACGACCCCAATGCGCGGCCAAACAGCGCATACAGCAGGTAATAAAAAGCATCGCCGCTAATATACAAATTAACCGGCAGCAGATGAAAACCTTGCCAGTTCAGCGCAGGAAGTTGCGGATTCGCTAACACTCCCAAAACCAATGCCACTACCAGCAGGCTTTGCGGCGGAGATTTTTTAATCTGAATAAACGGCGAAAGCAGATAAATCAAACCAATGGCGTAGAAAAACCAAAGATGGTAAAACACCGGTTTTTGCAGAATATGGCGCAATGACGGCCAAAAACCTATTTTTGTCATAATCAGGATGTAAAGTAACGACGCCACGCTGTAAAACGCCAGGCACAGACCAATACGTAAAAAATGCCGGGTTTGTGCACTTTTCTCTCCCCAGAACAGAAAACCGGAGATCATGAAAAATAGCGGTACAGATGGCCGTGCGGCTGAATCGAGCAGATTGGCTATCCACCACGATGGGGTTTCAATCGCGCTGAAACTCACCACCTGAAAACTGGTGGCGTGAATAATCACCACCATGACACAGGCGATGGCGCGCAGATTATCTACCCAGCCTATTTTTTGGCTCATCTCGCCCTTTTTCCTCAAATTTTTTTTAATTTAATGGCTGCTTATGGCAGCTTAATCGACTATTTAATTTCTATGCCGCTAAACAATCACTCTCATAATGTGCTTAACCACAGAAAGATCGTTGCCATTTGCTCATAAAATCGGCAGAATGTGCGCTATTACTGACTCCGCTTGCGTTACCCGCCCGGATAGTTTCTTTTTCTTGCTAATAATCAGTAAATTAGCACTTTTTATGTGAAATGATTATGCATAATTCTCCGAATACTGCGTCCCTTTTGGGTCGGCAGGCGCTTCTGTTTCCTCTGTGTCTGGTGCTGTTTGAATTCGCAACTTATATCGCTAACGATATGATTCAACCCGGCATGTTGGCGGTAGTTGCCAACTTTAACGCCAGCGAAGAGTGGGTGCCAACCTCAATGACCGCCTATCTGGCTGGCGGTATGTTCCTGCAATGGCTGCTTGGCCCGCTGTCAGACCGCCGTGGGCGTCGTCCAGTGATGCTAGCCGGCGTGGCATTTTTCGTTGTCAGCTGTTTGGCTATTCTATTCGCCCAAACAATAGAACAATTTATGGCAATCCGCTTCTTTCAGGGGATCAGCCTGTGCTTTATCGGCGCCGTCGGTTACGCGACCATACAGGAGTCTTTCGAAGAGTCCGTGTGCATTCGTATCACCGCACTGATGGCCAACGTGGCGCTGGCAGCCCCGCTGCTCGGCCCTTTGGCCGGTGCGGCGATGATTCAATTTGCACCTTGGCAGGTGATGTTTGTGATTTTCGCGCTGCTGGCAAGCATTGCCTTTTGGGGCCTGAATAAAGCTATGCCGGAAACGGCGTCACGCATTGGCGAGAAGTTTTCAGTAAAAAGCCTGCTTCACGATTACAAAATTGTGCTGAAAAACCGGCCGTTTATCTGTGGTTCACTGGCGATAGGTTTTGCCAGCCTGCCACTGCTGGCGTGGATTGCACAATCTCCGGTGATACTCATTAGCGGTGAAGGCCTTTCAGCGTTTGATTACGGACTGTTGCAGGTGCCGGTATTTGGCGCACTCATCCTCGGTAACCTGATGCTGGCAAAATTAACCGGTAAACGCAGCGTAGAAAGCCTGATTAAGCTTGGCGCAGCACCGATGGTGTTAGGGCTGCTGGTAGCCGCCGTCGCGACTTTCCTGTCCGGACACGCCTACCTGTGGATGGCCGCAGGTCTCAGCCTGTATGCCTTTGGCATCGGTATCGCCAACGCCGGCTTATATCGCCTGACGCTGTTCTCAAGCGACATGAGTAAAGGCACGGTTTCGGCCGCGATGGGAATGATCAGCATGCTGGTATTTACCCTTGGCATCGAGCTGGCAAAGGTGGCTTATCTCAGCGGTGGAAGCGGGATGTTTAACCTGTTTAATCTGATAAGCGGCCTGCTTTGGCTGTCGCTGGTCACGGTGTTTATTCGCCATCGTAAGCCTGCGGTTGAAGGTGCAGCGGCGTAATGAGCCGATGGCTCCACCCTCCCACCCTTTCACCACTAAAAAGTGGGGAAAGGGGCTAAAGCTATTGAGGTGGTGCAGTTCGGGCGAAGCTTTCGCGCTGAAAAAGTCGCTCTACCAGTTTTATTAGTGTCGGGCGCTCTACGCACCACCCCGGCGCAATACGCCTAAAGTTAAGATAACCCAACGTGCAGGCTACGCTGATGTCGGCGACGTTCAGGCTTTCACCGTTGAGCCATTTGCGCTCACGGGCATACATTTCTAATTGATCGAGACCGCGCAGCACCTTACCTCGCTGGCGAATAATCCACTCTTCGTTTCTATGCACCGCGTCTCGCCGGTTTTCCAACACCAGTGCCACGGCAGCATCTGTCACGCCGTCGGCCAGCGCTTCTACCTGTTTCACCCGCAGCGCATCCAGCGGCTCCCACGGCAGTAACGTCGGAGAAACCCCCATTAACTCAACGTATTGCACGATAATTGGTGAATCATAAAACACCTCGCCTTCGTCGGTAACCAGCGCAGGCACTTTTCCCAATGGATTAAAACTCGTGACTTTACTGCCCTCTGAGGTCGGCGGGTCGTTGATGAACTCAAACGAAATACCTTTCTCAATCAGCATCACCGAAATTTTACGCACATAAGGACTGGTATAGCTGCCGATCAACTTCATTAAACCCTCCTTATTAAAGTCCGGGAAAGCTGAAAAAAGCCGTCCGCCCTCATTAAAATTAGCACTCGGGACAACTTTTACCAGCCATTGGCACAGATTGAGATTCAATTTCAATAGGGTTAGGTCTACGCTAGTAAACAGTCAGAATTGAATATTACGTAAACGGAAAAATGCCTTGAATAGCCCCCTTAATTCCCCTTTATCCGAGCAGGAAAAACAGATTGGCCTCGAGCAGCGCCAAGTGATTCAGCGCCGCCGCCTGGGCGAAAGTCAGCCGGATTGGGTGGCGGAAGAAGTTCCAATAGCCTTGGTTTATAACGGAATTTCTCACGTTGTTATGATGGCATCGCCGAAAGACCTGGAGGCGTTTGCGGTGGGCTTTTCACTCTCAGAGGGTATTATCGAGTCAGTAAGCGACATCTATGGCCTCGACGCGGCGCCCAACTGCAACGGTATTGAGGTCAATATTGAGCTGTCGAGCCGACGTTTTGCCGGTTTAAAAGAACGACGCAGGGCGATGGCCGGTAGAACCGGCTGCGGCGTTTGCGGCATAGAACAGCTTGGTGATTTGTTCCGCCCGCTGGCTCCGCTGCCCTTTACGCAGACTTTTTCGCTCAATCATCTCGACCGTGCGCTGACGCAGTTGAACTCGGTGCAACCTATTGGCCAACTGACTGGCTGTACTCACGCCGCCGCCTGGATCAGTACGCAAGGTGAGTTACTCGGTGGCTGTGAAGACGTAGGACGTCACGTGGCGTTGGATAAAATGCTCGGCATCAAGGCACGGCAACCTCATTGGCAGGCCGGTGCGGCGCTGGTCTCCAGTCGTGCCAGCTATGAAATGGTGCAAAAAACCGCCATGTGCGGCATCGAAATCCTGTTCGCCGTTTCGGCGGCGACCTCACTGGCCGTTGACGTCGCCGAACGCTGCAATTTAACACTGGTGGGCTTCAGTAAAATGGGACGAGCCACGGTTTATAGTCATCCTCAGCGATTAGTTGAGTAAATTAAAGCTTTCCCTGCCACACAATGGCAATAACTTTATGGTTAATTTAGGGCTGATTCATCACCAACGGGGCAATTGCCCCTTAGACGAATTTCCCTTTTGAATAGTTTAACTTGCTCTAAGCCACGGATGACGCGGGCCGTGTAATACCCACACAAAGTGCGGAGCATAGATAATCATTTTCAATATCAATTTATTAACTATAATGATCCGACTGATTACGCGGTGCTCATATTACTCTGCACTGCCCAACAATAATGGAGCTGATGAACATGAGTTATTCACTACCATCCCTGCCTTACGCGTACGATGCACTTGAGCCGCACTTCGACAAAGAAACGATGGAAATCCATCACAGCAAACACCACCAGGCCTATGTAAACAACGCCAACGCGGCGCTGGAAAGCCTGCCAGAGCTGGCAAAACTGTCTGTTGAAGAGCTGATTGCCAACCTCGATAAAGTGCCTGCTGACAAGAAAGTTGCCCTGCGTAACAACGCCGGCGGCCACGCTAACCACAGCTTCTTCTGGAAAGGCCTGAAAAAAGGCACCACCCTGCAGGGCGAACTGAAAGCCGCTATCGAAAGTGATTTCGGCAGCGTTGAAGCTTTCAAAGAAGCCTTTGAAAAAGCGGCAACCACTCGTTTTGGTTCTGGCTGGGCGTGGCTGGTCAAAAAAGACGGCAAACTGGCAGTAGTTTCTACTGCTAACCAGGACAGCCCACTGATGGGCGAAGCTGTTTCTGGCGTTTCGGGCACCCCAATCGCGGGCCTGGACGTTTGGGAACACGCTTACTACCTGAAATATCAGAACAAACGCCCTGACTACATCAAAGCATTCTGGGATGTAATCGACTGGGACGTGGCGGCAGCAAACTTCGCAGCTGCGAAGTAATGGCCGTTTGCGGATTTTGTCTCTGATAAAATCCGCAAAAGATCCAATAAAAAACCGACGAAGCTGACTTCGTCGGTTTTTTAATGTCTAAGGGTTGGATCAGAACTCTTTTTTCGAGAAACCCGTTACCGCTTTAAGACCCATTTCGCGGCCAAGCGCAGTCATCGGGTGTACCACCACAATACCGCGAACCACTTTCTTCAGCGTGCCCATATCGGCCTGCTCTTTCTTGGTAATTTCACGGCTGAACATTTTCGAAAGCTTTTGCGCTTCTGCGCTCAGCTTCACTTCACGCACGCCGCGCAGGCGCTCGATTTCAGCGGCTAATTTCTCTTTTTCTTTCATATGCTGGTCAATCAGTTCGGTAACGCCTTGCTGAATAACGGTAGCATCTTTGTGATTCAGGGCGTCGAGCATATCGCTCAGGCGCTTAATCTCTGCTTTTTCTTTTTCGATCATTTCGCTAACCCATATGCCATCAGGCGCCGCGATATTGCGGGGCAGGACGGCGAAAAATTAAATTCAGCCCGTAGTGTAACAGGAAGTAGACTATTCGGCAGCCTGTGTAACGATACCGGGCGGTAATCCACTCATCTCGCAGGCTCTTCGCCCCACTCTCGCCAATGCTTCGGTGTAGCGCGCATTAAACGGGTAACAGCAGGAAAGCCGCAACGCATTGCGATAACGGCCACTAGGCGAGTATAGCGTGCCTGGCGTCATGCAGATCTTTTCTTCAAGCAGCAGGTCAAACAATTTTACCGTATCGACTTCAGCCGGGAAATCGACCCAGAAAACGAAGCCCCCTTTTGGCTGCGTCGCGCGGGTTCCCTGCGGAAAATAGCGGACGATCAGTGATTTTGCTTCATCAACCTGTGCAGCATAGCGTCTTCTCAGCGTACGAAGATGATGATCAAATCCGCCAGACTCTAAAAACACCGCCAGTGTCTCTGACAACAGCGCCGACTCCGCCATTGAAGATACGGCTTTCAGATGACGCAGTTTTTCAGCGAATCGCCCTCCGGCAATCCAGCCAATGCGAAAATCAGGCGCCAGCGTCTTGGTAAAGCTGGTGCAAAAAAGCACCCAGCCCTTTTTATCAAAAGATTTTACCGCCGGAGACAGCGTTGGCCCGAACTGAATCTCCGAGTACAGCCCGTCTTCAATCAGCGGCACCTGGTGATCGTTCATCAGGCGGGCGAGGCGTTTTTTAGCCGCCAGCGGCATGGTGAACCCCATCGGATTCTGCGCCGTTGGCATAGCAATGACCGCGTTGAGACGTTTTTCACTCAGCATCAATTCAAGCGCATCGAGTGACAAGCCGTCCTGAGGATCGGTAGGAATTTCTACCGCTTTTAATCCCAGACTCGCAAGCAGTGGCAGAAGATAAAAATAGGTTGGTGTCTCCAACCCCACGCTGTCGCCGGGTTTTGTGGTCACACGCAGAGCAAGCTGCAGCGCCTCCATGCAGCCATGCGTCAGGGTGATATCCGTCGGTTCAAGGATCATGCCAAGCGCCATGGCACGGCGGGCAATTTGTTGACGCAGGTGCAAATTGCCCGGCGGCAACGCGTATTGCCCGATAAGCTGCGGCTGGCGACGGAGCAGAGAAGACATAATTCGCCCTAGTTTGCCGCCAGGGTAGAAATCGTTGGTCTGCGGGCAGGCCAGAGAAATATTGGTGTAGGCGGGATTGGTCTGTGCGGCAAAAACCTTGTCGATGAGCGCCAGCACTTCATCGGCAGGCTCGGCGGCGGGCGAATGTTCCTCGGCCCTGCTCACCAGAACAGGCAGCGCGCTGCTGACGTAAAAACCAGACTGTGGCCGCGCGTCAATCAGCCCTCGGTCTTCCAGACGGCGATAAGCTGCCACCACGGTATTGATGCTGACCTGATGCATCTCAGCGCTACGCCTCACGGACGGGAGACGACTTCCGGGCAGCAGCGTCCCACGGCGAATGGCTTCGGCCATTTGATCTGCAAGTTGGTTATAGCGGGTTTCAGCCGGTGCATCGGCATCGCTCGGGACGATAGGATCAACAGTTTCGGAGAGTAAATCGGTCATGGTGTCAGTTCCCGCCAGTGGTATGGGTACAGTTTATATTTTAACCTACTGTAACCCTAACAATAGCTTATATCTGGCTCTGTAACCTAACTGTTTATCACCTTATGCTAATCACTCACTAGCCCTGCCGGCGCAGAGCGCATTTTCATAAGGAACACCCGATGTTAGATACTGCATTTGTGAGTTACGTTACCGTGATGTCAATTACACCGGGTCCTAATAACCTGCTGCTGGCCTCATCGGGTGTTAATTTTGGCCTGCGAAAAACACTGCCGATGACAATGGGGATCACCCTAGGCTGTTCGATTCAATGCGCGTTAACTACGTCTTTATTAGCCGTTTTACTGAGCTGGATGACCGTTATTCGCCTGCCGATGGCGGTTTTAGGCTGTAGCTATCTGTTTTGGCTATCCTGGAAGATATTCCGTTCTTCAATGCCGCAGAACAAGGCCGAACAGCGCCCTATGCGACTGATTAATGGCGCCCTGTTCCAAGTGATAAATCCAAAAGCCTGGCTGATGGCAACTAACGTGGCCATTCTGTTCACGCCGCCAGCGGGCAATATGCTCCATCACACGCTGGCGAACTGTATCGGTTTTGCCGTGCTGAATTTTCCGTGCGTATTGATTTGGGCGATGATGGGCGACCGCCTTCGCAAGGCGCTGCAGGTAGAATGGAAGCTCAAGGCCTTTAATACCGTGATGGCAGGATTGATGGCACTGACCGCGCTGTGGCTAATTGTGGATGAGCTAAAGAATGTCTTAATAATCAGTTAACTGGATTATGCGTCTAAAATAATATTATAAATTAATGGTTTATTAAGATCCTGACCCACCATTTTTGAGCAAAAAAATGCTATTCATTGAAGGCACTACGATTTTTTAGTACTTTTGTTAATCGCTCATAATGGAGGATCAGGATATGGCCGATAACATCCCCGTGTTTAAAGGGACTGGCATATTCATCATCACAGAAAGGATTTACAGTCGCGATGCCCCTAACTGGCATGGTTTAGGGGCCACTATGCTACAAATCCATAAAATGGTCTTTCAGCTTAGTCGTAAGCAAGATAGCTATCTCGATGGGGCCAAGGTCACGTCTGCGAATGTCACTCTTTGGCAAAATATTAGAATCTTGGCTGGTGCAGAACTTTTACAACGTGATAGCGCAGGCGCGGAACTTGAATTTTTTATGGAATACAGTGGATCAAGATTCATGGCAACGCCAGTCTCAGGAATTGACTCTAAAAAAATCCCTTCTGTTTTAACAAAAGAATATTCCCTTCCAACATCAGAAATCCTGGCATTTGGACATGATCCTTTGCCTAATGTTAATATCTATGGCAGGCCGGATGCGAACTTTATGATGAATGATGGTGGGAAAGGCACACCTGAAGCTGCCGCAAAATACGATAAAAAAACGGGGCAATTAATTATGGTAAAACCCGGACATGAACTGTCTACTCTAATGAATAAATTGAATAAACCTCGAGGCCACAAATGATTAAGGCTTACTTTCTAGTTGGCTTCGCCTTTGTATTTGCTTTGTTCGGATACTTCTCGCTAGATATTTTAGTCTCTCAATATCTTGGCGATCATAAAGGTGCGATTTTCGATTTAAGGGCATTTATAATTTTGCCCATTACACTCGCGGTGGAATATGTCATCTACTTTATGGTGTCTTATTACCTTTTTGATAGAGTCAAAAATCTGTCATTTAAAAAAGACACTTACTTTCATATATTGTCTTTGATAGCTAACGCCTTATTCTTATTTTTGTTTGTAAATCTATTTAGCCACAGCATAAGAGATTCGATAGGCTCTGATGTGGCATTACGTGTTGATGATTTCCCAGCCACGAAAATTTATCTTTCATCCATGATAAGTTCACTGATAATTTTATTGGGAGTTCGTAAAGTATGGCCCCGATAAACCCTTGGGAAAGTGTTAAAAAAGGATTTATGAAAACCTTTAATTATCAGGATAAGGAAGGAAGGGCTAACTACATCGTGTTTGTTGTCTTTCAAGCTTTGTGGTTTTTTCTTTATTTGCTTTTCTATGCCTCAAAAACCTCCGAAATAGGCTTTATTCCACTGATACTGCTCATTCTTCCGACATTGTCTTGCGCCGTTAGAAGGATCAATGACGCAGGCTACTCTAAGGCAATCATAGTACTACTTTGCGTAGCACCTTATATTATGCTGATTTTTATGGCTTTTCCGTCTTCTATAAAAGAAAAAAACCAAACTAGCGCTTAACGGGGGAAAGTCGTGACGGCTGCTGATTGCTGATGTGCGCAATCAGGCCGGTGATGGAAAGTACCATCGTCGAACGCACAATTTGCTGATAGCGCTGACGCTGCATGGCGATTAATGACTCATCGGCTTCGCCGGGTTTGAGGAAGGTCGGCGCAGGCGGCAGCACAGCCACACAGTGCAGCTCGCCAAAGGGCCCGAGTATTTCATCATCGGTAAAACGGTATTCGTTACCGTCGTAATTAAGCTCTTCTCTCAGAGCCATCAACAGTTCAGCGTCTTCATACTCATTGCGGCTAATCACCCCAAGCGCATAAATCAGCTTTAGTCGCACGGACAAGTCGCCCAACGGTCCGTTGCCGGTTAACAGCGGTTCTACGGCGTATTTCACCGCATAATCATCTTTACGAAAAACCTGAACCACCAAAATATCCAGCGCTTCCGCCAACAGCTCCACCGCGGTCATGAGAAAACTTCGTACGGTTTTTCCCGCATTCAATTTTTCCAAAACCCGGTTCTCAAACGCCTGTGCTTTTTCCATGGTCGCTATTCACGATGTTAAGTGAGTCTTTCAACGCCCACGGCGTCATCCTTGATAGAGGTTTGCCGGACGCTAAAAATTGCGTCCGACTCTCCTTTCTTCACCTGGTGTTGGGTTAACCCGACGCCCATAAGCGGCATTTACGTTATCCGTTCTTTGCCACTTCAGTGCCTTTGGGTTCGACGTTGATGCGCCCGTTAGTGCATTTTCTCATAGGCGCTAACCGCCTGAGCAACCACTTCACCGTCGGCAGGCAAGCCGGAAATCTGTGCCAACGCGGCTTTCGGTCCAAGCGTGTTCAGCAGCTCTACCAGTTCTTGGGCCTGAGGGTCCTGCTCGCTGCGATAACGCATTGCGGCGGCAATACCGATCACCAGATTGGCATTAGGCAATGCGTATTCTTCGGTGCCCAGCAGCGGTTTAATCAATCGGTCACCGGCGCTTAGCTTGCGCAGCGGCTGGCGGCCTACGCGCTCCACGTCGTCGTGCAGGTAAGGATTTTCAAAACGAGAAAGAATTTTATTGATGTAGGCGGCATGCTTTTCTGGGTCAAAACCGTAGCGCTTAATGAGCACCGCGCCGCTCTCTTCCATCGCACCCTTCACCACGTCGCGCACTGTCGGGTCAAGAATCGCGTCGCGGATCGTCGCGTGGCCCGCCTGCTGGCCCAGATAAGCGGTGATGGCGTGGCCAGTATTGAGGGTAAAGAGTTTACGCTCAACGAAGGCCATAAGATTGTCAGTCAGTTCCATGCCTTTAATTTCAGGCAGCGGACCTTTGAATTGGGTTTTATCAACAATCCATTCGCTGAATGTTTCAACGGTGACTTCAAGAGGATCACGGGTGCCTGCCGCTGCGGGTGGCACAATGCGATCGACTGCGGAGTCAACGAAACCGACGTGAGCCTCAACCCAGGCTTTTTCGTCTTCCGGCAGCGCGTTGAACACGTGTTGTTTAAACTGGCTGGTACCGCGCACCATATTTTCACAGGCGATGATATTCAGCGGGCTTTCATTGCCCTGCTGATGACGCAGCACGAGGCCTTTGGCCACGTTCGGCGCAATTTTTTCAAGCACGGTTGGGCCTACGGCGGTGGTCACCAGATCTACCTGAGCGATAAGATTTATCGCGTCCTGACCGGCACTGTTTACCGCACTGACATTGCTGACAGGCTCAACGGTCGCCTGCTCTCCAACCACGTGCACGTCATAGCCTTTACGGCTGTTAAGCGCATCCAGCAGAACAGGGCTAACATCGGCAAAGGTTAATTCAATTTTTGCATCGGCAAGCAGTTTGCCAATAAATCCACGGCCAATATTGCCGGCCCCAAAGTGTAAAGCTTTCATGATAACTCCCTAAAACGGTGATAAGAACCAGGAAGCTCTGGGCTTCGAATCAACAACCGGGTCTGCTACCCAAACGTTGGATATGACAGACCCGGTTAGTGACGTTCTCAATATGTTTGGCTATCGATAACCCGAAGATTATCAATCAATCGATTTTATCCGCGAATGATCTGGAGCACTTCTTCAACACTATTTGTATTTGCCAGACGGTCAATAACGCCATCTTCATCGAGCGCGGTGGTCAGTTTAGTGATCACGTTGATGTGCTCATTATTGCGAGCGGCGATACCGATAACCAGACGGGCAGAATCATCTTCATCTTCGCCCCAGCGAATACCTGCCGGATACTGGCAGAATACGATACCGGTTTTCAGCACGCGATCTTTAGCTTCAATAGTGCCATGCGGCACTGCAATCGACTCGCCGAGATAAGTAGAAGTCAGCTGTTCACGCGCCAGCATTGCTTCTACATATTCAGGTTGGACGTAGCCGCCTTTCACCAGTTGCTCACCGGCAAAGCGAATTGCCTGCTCTTTATTGGCGGCAGTTAGGCCGAGGAAGATGTTTTCTGGACTCATGCGGAACAGATTAGCGTTGTCCGCATCGCTGACCAAGCTGTCGTTCAGCGTAGTGTTTACTTTCTCTTTGTATTCGCTGGTTTTATTAACTTCAACCAAACGAGCAACCAGGTCGGTATAAAGGCCGCTGTCGAGGAAGTTGGTCAACGAAATGTGCTGCGCGTGTGGAACTTGGCGTAACGCACGTTCGGTGAGGTCGCGGTGAGTGATCACCAGGTCCACATCGTCCGGCAGATTATTAATCGCCGTATTGGTGACCGAAATATTGGTCAGCCCAGCATCCTGCACTTTTTTACGCAGCACACCTGCACCCATGGCGCTTGAGCCCATACCCGCATCACAGGCTACGATGATTTTACGCACGGTTGACAGGTCGCCCGCAACGCCGGTCGCAGCGCCTGGTTTGCCGCCTTTAGACTGCGCTTTCATGTCTTGCACGCGACGTGTTGCTTCTTCCAGCTCATCTTCGTCTTTCACTTTCGAGCTTTTCAGCAAGATAGCCGAGACCACGAAGGAGACCAGGAACGCTGCAACAATCGCTGAGATGTTAGCGAAGTAGGCACCTTTGGGCGTCATCGCCAGAACGGCAATAATTGAACCCGGTGAAGCCGGTGATACCAGACCGCCGTTCAGCACGGTGAGCGTAAACACGCCGGTCATGCCGCCAAGAATAACGGCCAACAGCAGGCGTGGATTCATCAACACGTATGGGAAGTAAATTTCGTGAATACCGCCCAAGAAGTGGATGATTGCCGCACCGCCCGCAGACTGTTTGGCGCTGCCGCGGCCGAAGACCATGTAAGCAATCAGTACGCCCATACCTGGGCCTGGGTTAGCTTCAATCAGGAAGAAGATAGATTTACCGGCTTCGGTTGCCTGTTGGATCCCAAGCGGCGAGAAGATGCCGTGGTTAATCGCATTATTCAGGAACAGGATTTTTGCCGGTTCAACAAAGATAGAGGCCAGCGGCAACAGGTTATGGATAACCATAATATGCACGCCAGCAGCCAGCAGCTTGGACAGAGCTTCAACTAACGGTCCAATCGCCAGGAAGGAGAGCACGGCCAGCAGCATGCCGATAATACCGGCCGAGAAGTTGTTAACCAGCATCTCGAAGCCGCTTTTAATCTTGCCATCAACCCAGCGGTCGAAGCGTTTAATACACCAGCCGCCTAAAGGACCGGCAATCATTGCGCCGAGGAACATCGGCATATCCGCACCAACGATGACGCCCATGGTGGTGATTGCACCAACCACGCCACCGCGATCGCCGCCAACCAGACGCCCACCGGTAAAACCGATAAGCAGCGGCAATAGATAGGTAATCATCGGCCCGACCAGCTTGGCCAGGGTCGCGTTAGGGATCCAACCGGTAGGAATAAACAGCGCGGTGATAATACCCCAAGCGATAAATGCCCCAATATTAGGCATTACCATGTTACTCAGGAAACGGCCGAAGTTTTGAACTCCGACCTTGACGTCTGGTGAAAGCATAAAACACACCCCTATTGATACGCGCTAACAATAAGAGCGCGTTATACGTGGTAATTATTGGGACGGTATATTTACCCATTAAAATGATGGGAGTCCGTCGAATTGCTGTCTGCAAGACGAACTCTAGCACGCCATTATGACCACGCGTAGAGCTGCCCCGGCCCGTGATAGCGATCACGGCCTACCCCCCTAACCACCCCGCATTATGGTGATCCAGATCACATAAAAGCCTTGTAACTTAAGCACAAAGAGCGAAAAATCATCACTCAGGTAAAATATTTGTGATCAATATCACTATTTAATGGTTAAGGTTTATCGCAAAAGCGTGATGATGATCACAATTTATTTTTGCCGTGTGACTGAAATTTTGCTTAAAAAGACAACAGCTAGGGTAACGATGGAGTTTGAGAAGGCATTGATGGGGTGAACGTGAAATAAAATTACGGGTCAGTGATGGCGTTCCTGGAAAAATTGGCCTCGTGAATGTAAGAAAAGAGGCCAAGGATAAAAAGCGGGAAAAAGATTCGAGAGAATAGGCGGAGCCATTTAGTGTAATTCGCTCAATGGAATAACAGTCAAGAGATCAATTAATCTGAAAAAGCTAATATAGGTGTTATCATAAAAATAACTCTATTAGAATGCCTTACATTTTTCTGTTTTCAATGGAAATCATCGTGAGTATTTTATCAAACTCAGTTTATAACAATATGGCCATCAATGAGATAAT
>NZ_MRWD01000004.1:0-112690 GCF_002093625.1 Rouxiella silvae
GAAGTGAAACGCCGTAGCGCCGATGGTAGTGTGGGGTCTCCCCATGCGAGAGTAGGGAACTGCCAGGCATCAAATAAACAGAGAAACCTCAGTCGAAAGACTGGGGTTTTTTTGTTTAACTCGTTGATGGCCGGTTCCCTGGTCGAGAAGAGAGCAGGACTAAAAGCTTCGCTTTTAGCACGTTGCTTGCAACGGCCCGAAGGGGGTATGACGGAGTCGTACATAAACTGCCAGGCATCAAATAAAGCACAGAACCTCAGCGAAAGCTGGGGTTTTTTGCTAATTGGCGTTTGTAAAAGGGCGAAAAGCCGGGTCAAGTGCTACGAAAATCGGGCCCCTGTCTGACGACAGGGGCCTTTTTGCGTCAGGCTAACTAAGAAAAGTTGTTTAAAAGCAGATTTAGCGAGAAAGGAATGACCGGTGACGCAGCCAGTTGATGATAAAATCGCCCACTTCCGCAATGTTATTAAGATCTAACTGAGTCATTGTTGAATTTAACGGCGTATCCGTAGCGATCGCGACAACATAATCGTCCATAATATCGTCTATACCTCGACCACTCTCCTGACGAAACAGCACGATTTTATCGATTTTTTCATGCTTGAACCCTTCAACCAGAATGATATCGAGACTGGACTCGTCAAATCGGCTTGCCAAATAGGGCAGACTGACCGTCTCGGCGTGCGGCGTTTCCGTCATTAATGCCCAACGGCTGCTGCTGGCAACCATAGTCTGACTGGCCCCGGCTTTTCTAAGCTCAAAACTGTCCTTTCCGGGAGTATCAACGTCAACAGAATGATGGCTGTGTTTAATCAGGCCCACTCTTACCTGATGCTCACGCAGATAAGGGATCACCTGTTTAAGCAGCGTAGTTTTGCCGCTGCCGCTGTGTGCCACTACGCCCAATAAAGGGATCATAAGCCTTTCCTGCTAGACTGTTGCCAAAGTTTAACGTCTGCTGGGGTGTTTAAATTTGAAAAATCACCTGTGTTATCAAAGAGAACTTCTTTTGCGCCACACTGCGAGAAAAACAGCATTACCTTTCTCTCTCCTTGTTCAAGATATGATTTAAGGCTGGGGAGCAGGCTTTTATTGAGTAAGCACAACGCGGGATGAGCACGGTTACCGTCGCTCACGTAGGCTGCTGGGCTTTGCCCTTTGCCTTTCCATAATTGCTGAACCAGGTCGTCAGGAAAGTCCGGCACATCACAGGGAACGCAGACCACCCACTCGGTTTCGCTGGCCAAGAGCGCCGCAAGCATGCCCGATAGCGGACCGGCAAAGTCGGGAATAAGGTCACCGATCACCGGATATCGCACCGCATACTTTTCCTGATTTTGGTTGCTGCTAACCATGAGATGAGTGACCTGAGGTTCCAGCCTGTTGGCGATGTGCGCATACAGCGGCAGCCCATCGACCATGACCAACCCTTTATCTTCCCCCATTCTGGAGGAGCGCCCACCGGCCAGAATGACGCCTGTAATCATGTTGCTCGTCATGTTGGTACTCCACGTTTTTACTGTTGCCTATTCTAAAACCTCGAGGCTAACTTTAAACCGTAAATGCAAAATATTGTTCTGGATCAGCTTAATCTTTTTCCCTCTAAGACATGCTGTTAAACATTAAAGAACCTAGACGTAACGCGAAATATTACGCTTTAAAGAGGCAACTAATGAATGATCATCGCATTAACGAACTGATTGAACTGCTGCATCCGGCCTGGAAAAAAGATCCGCACTTAACTCTGCTGCAATTTCTTGCGAAGCTGGCAGCAGAAACTGGCTTTAAGGAGAAACTCGATGAGTTAAGCGATGATGCTTTGATTTATCACCTTAAAATGAGGGAAAGTGCCAGCACAGATGAGATCCCCGGCTTAAAAAAAGATTATGAAGATGACTTTAAAACGGCAATTTTACGTGCGCGAGGCGTCATTAAGGATTGATGTAAACTTATGTGAACTTCATGCGTCAGGCTAAAAATTGATGGTACTATTTCAGACTATCGTCTTGCTCTCTGGCCAATCTGAATGAAGTTATGAATAATTCTGCTTTTAATTTTCAGGCACTGTCTCCAGACCTTATCCTCGATGCGCTGGAAAGTGTTGGCTTGATTGCTGAGTCAGGGTTAACCGCACTCAATAGCTACGAGAATCGGGTATATCAATTTCTCGACGAAAACCGCAAACGCTACGTGGTGAAGTTCTACCGTCCAGAACGCTGGAGCGCCGTGCAGATAGAAGAGGAACATCGCTTCTCGCACGATCTGGACGCCGTAGAAATCCCTGCTGTTGCCCCCGTTTCGATTGACGGAAAGACGCTGCATCTCCATCAGGGATATATGTTTACCCTGTTTCCAAGCATTGGTGGAAGGCAGTATGAAATAGATAATCTCGACCAGATGGAATGGGTTGGGCGTTTTCTCGGCAGGATCCATCAGGTTGGCAGCGAAAATATTTTCACTCATCGTCCCACCATGGACCTGACCGAGTATCTCACTGAGCCAAGAGAAGTTCTTGCTGGCAGTGTGTTAATTCCCGCCAAACAGCGAATCGCATTCCTTTCGATATTGGATGAGCTAATTACCACTATTAAAGAATATTGGCACCACGATTGGCAACCTCGCCGTTTACACGGAGACTGTCATCCGGGAAATATTCTTTGGCGCGATGGTCCGATATTTGTTGATTTAGATGATGCCCGCAACGGTCCGGCAGTTCAGGATTTGTGGATGTTATTGCACGGTGAACGTTCCGAGCAGCTCATTCAATTAGATATTTTGCTGGAAGCCTACGGTGAATTTGCCGATTTTGACAGCCGTGAATTGGCGCTTATCGAGCCACTGCGCGCCATGCGAATGGTCTATTATCTGGCATGGGTGACTCGCCGTTGGCAGGATCCCGCCTTCCCAAACAGTTTTCCTTGGATGAAAGACGAAGACTTTTGGCGAGGCCAAGCCGCCGCATTTAAAGAGCAAATTAATAAATTACGGGCACCTCCTTTACAGCTGATGCCAATGTATTGAGAAACGAAATAAGCGCTATATATTTATTTAAATGGAGATAGACGAGTTATGAAGAACCTTTTTTCTGCCAGAAAGATCATGTTAGCCCTTGTAGGAATGGTATTGGCATTTAGCGCTTCTGCGGCGCAATTTTCTGACGGTGCTCAATACAATAAGTTGGATAAGCCTTTAGCTAACGAGCCACAGGTTGTAGAGTTTTTCTCATTCTATTGCCCGCACTGTTATGAGTTCGAGCAAGTTTGGCACGTGTCCGACACTGTGCGTAAAAACCTACCGCAGGGTGTGAAATACGTGAAGTATCACGTTGAATTCCTGGGTCCATTGGGCAAGCAGCTGACTCAAGCCTGGGCGGTTGCGATGGCGCTGGGCGTCGAAGATAAAGTAAGCCCGCTAATGTTTGATGCCGTACAGAAATCTCAGACTGTTAAAAATGAAGCCGATATTCGCGACGTCTTTATTAAGGCCGGCGTGAGCGGTAAAGATTACGATGCCGCATTGAACAGCTTCGTGGTTAAATCTTTGGTTGTGCAAGAAGAGAAAGCCGCTGCCGATTTTGGTCTTCAAGGCGTGCCATCCGTTTATGTAAATGGCAAATATCAGATTAAAAATGATGGACTTGATACTAGCTCAATGGATGCTTACGTTAAGCAATTCTCCGACGTGGTCAATTTCCTGACGACGCAGAAATAAGTACCGGACTCTTTTTAGACTAATAAACGCCAGCCTTGAGCTGGCGTTTATATTGTATTTATATACCGATTTGGTAAATATCACGGTAATCCTGCCTGCTTTCAAAACATCCATTTTGGGTGTTTACTTTTATTTTTTTTCCTCACGTCTGCGCCATTATATTTTAGAGTTACATGCCAAAATTCCTAATTAAATATTGAGTCCTGTAGTTATATCCACAATGATGATTAAATTAAAATGACAACCTCATTGCAGGATGCCTGCTTATAACTTGATGATTAACCGCCGTATATCGATTTGTTCTGTGTTATGCAACTCAAATCTATGATCCTGTCGCAAATTTACTCACAAAGTTATCCACAGGTTGATCCTGCGAGAATCCTCGCAAGATCAACATCAAATTTTCTTTGAAGGTTCGCCTTTAACCTCAGCTATGGCATGCTTAGGGGTATGACATGCGACGAATAAAGAAGAGTTATGGCCCAGATTGCTGAAAATCCCCTGATCCTGGTAGACGGTTCGTCCTACCTCTACCGCGCTTATCACGCATTCCCCCCTTTAACCAATGGAGCGGGAGAGCCCACTGGCGCGATGTACGGCGTGCTGAACATGCTGCGCAGCCTTTTGCTACAGTATCAGCCAAGTCACGTTGCCGTGGTGTTTGACGCCAAAGGTAAAACCTTTCGCGACGAACTGTTTGCCGAATATAAATCACATCGCCCGCCAATGCCTGACGATCTGCGCGCACAGATAGAACCTCTTCATCAGATGGTGAAATCGATGGGATTACCGCTGTTGGTGGTGCCCGGCGTTGAGGCTGACGACGTCATCGGTACTCTGGCGCTTGAGGCCGAGAAGGCGGGGCATGCGGTATTAATTAGCACCGGCGATAAAGACATGGCTCAGTTGGTGACCTCGGGGGTCACGCTTATCAACACCATGAACAACTCGATTCTGGGTCCGGAAGAAGTGATCGGCAAATACGGCGTGCCGCCGGAGCTTATCATCGACTATTTAGCCCTGATGGGGGACTCTTCGGACAACATTCCGGGCGTACCTGGCGTGGGTGAGAAAACCGCACAGGCGCTATTGCAGGGTATTGGCGGACTGGATGCTCTCTACGCCGATCTGGACAACATTGCGACCCTGAGCTTCCGTGGTGCAAAAACCATGGCCGCCAAGCTTGCCGACAACAAAGACGTTGCTTATCTATCTTATCAGCTGGCGACCATCAAAACCGACGTTGAGCTGGAAATCACCTGCGGCGACCTTACCGTCAGTGAACCGGACGACGCGGTGCTGAAAGAGATGTTTGAACGCTATGAGTTTAAACGCTGGCTAGCCGACGTCGATCAGGGCGGCTGGTTAAGCGGCAAGAAAGGGGTCGTGACGGCCAGCAAGAAAAGTGCTTCACCGGAAGCCGATAATAGTGCTCAAACGCCTGTAGAGCGCGCTCAGCTCTCACAGGAGGGCTATGTCACCATTCTTGACCAGGCAACGCTTGACGAGTGGCTGGTATTGCTCAAAAAATCGGAGGTTTTCGCCTTCGATACTGAGACCGACGGCCTTGATACGCTGACCGCTAACTTGATTGGTCTCTCGTTCGCTATTGAACCAGGTAAAGCAGCCTATTTGCCGGTAGCGCACGATTATCTCGACTCCCCACCTCAGCTCGACCGCAGCGACGTGCTTAAACAGCTTAAGCCGCTGCTTGAAGATCCCAAGCAGGCGAAAGTGGGCCAGAATCTTAAGTTCGACCGTGGCGTGCTACTGAAATACGACATCGAACTTAAGGGCATCGATTTCGATACCATGATTGAATCCTACGTGCTCGACAGCGTTTCCGGTCGTCACGACATGGACAGCATGGCCGATCGCGTTCTTGGCCATAAGACCGTCACCTTCGAAGAGATCGCCGGTAAAGGTAAAAACCAACTTACTTTTAATCAGATTGCGCTCGAGCAGGCCGCGCCCTATGCCGCAGAAGATGCCGACGTCACCCTGCAGCTGCATCAGGCCATGTGGCCTAAAATTGCTCAGGAGCCAGGCCTGAAAAAAGTGTTTACCGATATCGATATGCCGCTGGTTGCCGTGCTTTCTCACATTGAGCGCACCGGTGTATTGATTGACCAAAATATTTTGGCCGCTCACTCCAAAGAGCTGGCCATTCGCCTCAATGAGCTTGAGGTCAAGGCGCATGAGCTTGCAGAGGAGCCGTTTAATCTCTCCTCCACCAAGCAGCTGCAGGCGATTTTGTATGAAAAACAAAAACTGCCTATTCTGAAGAAAACGCCCGGCGGCGCACCATCAACCAATGAAGAAGTGCTGGCCGAGCTGGCACTGGACTACCCGCTGCCAAAAGTAATCCTGGAATATCGTGGATTGGCGAAGCTTAAATCGACCTACACCGACAAGCTACCTCTAATGATCAGCCCAGAATCGGGAAGAGTGCACACCTCTTACCATCAGGCCGTGACCGCCACGGGACGCTTGTCTTCCAGCGATCCTAACCTGCAAAATATTCCGGTACGTAACGACGAAGGCCGTAGAATTCGTCAGGCGTTTATTGCCCCGCAGGATTACTGCATTGTGGCGGCCGACTATTCTCAAATCGAGCTGCGCATTATGGCGCACCTGTCAAAAGATCAGGGGCTGCTGACGGCCTTCTCCGAGGGTAAAGACATTCACCGAGCGACCGCGGCTGAAGTCTTTGGTACTGAGCTTGATAAAGTGTCCGGCGAACAGCGCCGAAGTGCTAAAGCGATCAACTTTGGTCTGATTTACGGCATGAGTGCTTTTGGGTTATCACGGCAGCTGAATATTCCACGTAAAGAGTCCCAGCGTTATATGGATCTTTATTTCGAGCGCTACCCCGGTGTGCTTGAGTATATGGAGCGCACCCGTCAGCAGGCCTCTGAGCAGGGCTACGTCGAGACGCTGGACGGACGTCGCCTCTATCTGCCGGATATCAAGTCCAGCAATGCCATGCGGCGTAAGGGAGCCGAGCGTGCGGCAATCAATGCGCCAATGCAGGGCACTGCCGCCGACATCATCAAACGGGCGATGATCAACGTTGCCGCCTGGTTAGAGCAGCCGGATGCACCGCGTGCGCGGATCATCATGCAGGTACACGATGAATTAGTCTTTGAGGTGCATAAAGACGATCTCGAAAAAGCCAAAGAGACTATTCGACAACTCATGGAAACCAGTATGGAGCTTGCCGTTCCACTTCAGGTTGACGTCGGCGTTGGCGAGAATTGGGACCAAGCTCACTAAGTGACGATAAAACAAGCTGATTTTGTAATTAAACAACATCATCAAGAGGGATTTGTATGAGGTCGATCGCATATCCCTCAAGTTTTGTGTAAGTAAACTACAAAAAACGCTTTTTCATCTCAAAAAAATGAGGTAAAGTCTGAGTCGTAGGGTACAGAGGTAAGATGTTCTATCTTTCAGACCTTTTACTTCACGTAATCGGATTTGGCTGAATATTTTAGCCGCCCCAGGCATTTATGTCTGGGGCGTTTTTTATTGGGATTTTGGCAGGTTTTGGGTAAATATAGCCGGGTTTCAGCCATAAAAAAGGCAGCTCGAAAGCTGCCCTTAGGCGTACTTTGCCTGTCGCGTGTCGATTACTCGCCTGACAGCTCTTCTTCCAGCACTTCAGGAGGGATCTCGCTAAACCAGGTATTGAGTTTTGCGCTCAGCTTGTCGACGCCGATTTTTTTCAGGGAAGAAAACGCTTCTACCTGAATATCGCCCATAAACGATTCCACTTCATTTCGCACCAGCGTGGTTTGCGCTTTACGTGCACCCGAAGCCAGTTTGTCCGCTTTGGTCAGCAGCACCAGCACCGGCGTGCCAACGTCAACCGCCCACTGAATCATTTGCTGATCGAGGTCTTTCAGCGGGTGGCGGATATCCATCAACACCACCAAACCTTTTAAGCAGTTGCGCATTTGAAGGTATTCACCCAGTGCGCGTTGCCATTTACGCTTCATCTCTTCGGGAACTTGCGCATAGCCATAACCCGGTAAATCGACCAGACGAATGCCGTTTTCAACTTCAAACAGGTTGATCAACTGAGTACGGCCAGGTGTTTTACTGGTTCGAGCCAGGCTTTTTTGCCCGGTCAGCGTATTCAATGCACTGGACTTTCCTGCGTTTGAACGACCAGCAAATGCGACTTCAATGCCCTCATCACTCGGTAGATGCCGGATATCAGGGGCACTGATGACGAAATGGGTCATGTGATAGTTGTAAGTTTGGCTGGTCAAAACGTGTGTCTCCGTGGGGCTTCAGTAACTGGCTGGCGATTATAGCTGTAAGAGAGGCGAGATGTGGTTCTGTTTTACATAACGCATTCATTGCGGGCGTATAGTGAGCCTTTCGCGCGTTAGGGTAAAGATTTATTACTCGATGAACGCAAGTGGTAAAATAAGAGTATTATTGGTGCATAAGCACAGTAGTGTACAAAAAATCTTCCATGAAGATAAAGAAAAAGGTGCCAAGGTCAACTTGCTGCCTTTTTTCTTTGTCCGCTTTCTGCTAGATTCCGCCGCAATTCTATACTAAATGAACACACCTAAGAGTACATGCTATGAACCAGTCAGCGAAAGCACCGCGTGCCAAAGCCGCGACGTCAAAAACGAAGAAAAAAAGTCGCGTTGAGCTTGATATTGAAGCACGCGAACGTAAGCGTGACAACAAGCGTCGTGGCCACAAACCAGGATCACGCGCTAACCCTGATGCAGAGAAGAACGCGTCCGCCTCAGCGAAAAAGTCTGACCCACGTATTGGCAGCAAAAAAGCCGTTCCGCTGATTGTTGAGACAGTTTTCAACAATTCACCGAAACCTAAGAAAGTTGCCAAGCCTAAGCAAGAAGCCAAGCCAGCGCTGCCGCCGGAAGAAGAGTTAACGCTTCTGGAAAACGACGCGCGTCTGGACTCGCTGCTGGATCAGCTCGATGAAGGTAAAACCCTGAGTGCGGAAGACCAGAGCTATGTCGATCAGACTCTGGACCGTATCGACGTTCTGATGGAATTGCTGGGCATTGAGCTGGGCGACGAAGATGACGAAGACGAAGAGCAGGGTGAAAACATGTATCGCCTGCTGAAAGGCGGTAACTGATTATTTAGCCGTTTAAAAAACTGCATTAAGGCCCGGCACGTGTTTATCACGGCCGGGCCTTTTTATTGCTTAGAACATACGTCTGATAATTGATCTGTTGCCTGAAAAATAATGTTTAGCGACGGCAAAAACGTGGCCCAGTAAAATTACCCCTACGGTGATACACGCATAGCGATGCAGCTCGAAGAAGAACTTATTCACCTCAAGACTTGTGACTGGCTGCGGTATTGGGAACAGACCAAACAGGTTGTATCCATTTTGCAGCATCAAAAAACCTGAAATCAGCGTCACAAAAATCGCCAGATAGAAAATTTCATGGGCAAACACTAAAACGTTTTTCTTCATGCGGCTGACATCTGCGGCATAAGGCACGGAAGGCCGGAAAAAGCGCCAGCTAAACCGCACGATCATCACTGGCGTGGCCAGTGTGCCGAGCGTCATATTTAAAACAGAGAAAAATTGGAAATAGGGTGTGCCCTGCAGGGCATGTAATAAATACCCCATAAACATGGCATAAATAATAATAACGGCAACGGCCCAGTGTAAAATACGGCTAAACCTGTCATAGCGGACGCGTGGTGCAATACTGTTTTCCATTGAATGTTAATTCCTTGTTTATACTGATTTATTTTAGAATTTTACCTGTATGGAAGCCCACACATTGCGGCCCGGTTCAGGAAGCTGTTTTTGGGCCGAGAAGCCAAAGTCTTTGTTACCCGCCATATTCAGGTGCTCGGCATACTGTTTATTAAACAGATTATCGACGCCGCCGTTGAGCTTCACTTGCTGTGTCAGCGCATAGTCCACATTCCATGAAACCACGCCAAATCCGGCACTTGGCCCCATGTCTTTGCCAGTCACATTGCCAGAATCTCTAGCGACGCGCGTTTGTGCACTGACCAGACGCAGAAGCAGGCTGGAGTTCCAGTCATTGCCCGCATAGTTCAGCGTCAGTCTTGAGTCGACCGGCGGTATTTGCGGTAAAGGCTGGTGGTCGCTTCGATTGTTTCCCCACGCCCATGCAAGCGTAGCTTCAAGCTTCCATCGCTCACTGAGGGCGTAGGCGCTGCCGAGTTCTGCGCCCATGATCTGGGCATTAACATTGCGAGTGGCCTTTGAAGGTGTGGCGTAATCAAAGACTATAAAATCATTGACTTGACCAAGATATCCGGCGAACCAAGCTTCGGTATTCTCGCCTTTATATTGGGTACCAAAATCGAACTGAGTGGTTTTCTCGGTGCGAACGTGGTTGATATTTCCCGCGCTCGAAAACATCTCCCAGTAGTCAGGCATCCGCTCTGTATAACCCACGCCGATATATGACTTAAGCGGCAGCGTGGCCGAGGTCATTTCATAACGGGTAAAAGCGCCCGGCAGTATTTCTGTGCGTGAGGCTTCTGGCATACGCAGATCTTTCACCTGCCACCGGTCTACTCTTGCTCCACTGATGATTTTTGCTGCGGTGGTCGTTTCGGTCGTCAGTTCTGCAAACAGTCCAGACTGGTTGAGGCTGGCGTTCTTTTTCCACTGCGTCATCCCATTGCTGCGGTGAGAGCTGCTTTGGGTATCGAGACCTGCCACCAGTTGATGCACAGGCCCTTGCCAGGTACTGGATATTCGCGATCCGTAGGTCGTTCTGTCGACGCGTGACGCCATCTTCATGCCCGATGACGCATCTCGCAGGGAGTAGTTATCCATAATATGGTCGGCATGGTTGTAGTAAATGCGCCAGCTGAGTGCGGATAGCGTCTCGCTGATGTTGCGCTTTTCCAGCAACAGACCGGCGCTTTTACGTAGAAACTGTGCCCCGTCCATGCCGCGTCCGCCGTAACGTGCCTCACCATCACCGGTTCCCAGACTCAACTCAGCCAGACTGTCGTTATCCGGCGTGATGCCAAGGCTGAGATCGGCATTCCATTTATCCCAATGGCTCGGTACCTTTAGCCCATTGCCATCGCGATAATCATCTGCCCGAGATTTCCCTGCCGCCAGTTTGAGATAACCAGACTCGCCGCCTAACGTGGTATCGATATTTTGGTCAAAACGCCCCTGACTGCCCACCAGTGAGTTAGCTTCACCGTTAAAAGTAGGTTGGGTAATATTTTCAGGTTTACTCTCGAAGAGAACGGTTCCAGCAGAGGCCATCGGGCCCCAAATAACCGTCTGCGGACCTTTAATCACGGTAAGCAGGTCAAAACTGGCAGGGGAAATATAAGAAGTGGGCGCATCCATACGACCGCCGCAACCGCCATAAATGGCCCCACCGTTAGTAAGAATATTTAAACGCGAGCCAAACATGCCGCGTAATACTGGGTCGCCATTACTGCCACCGTTTCGAACCTGCGAGAATCCGGGGATCGATTTTAAGAGATCAGAGCCGTCGCTGGCTGGAACCGGCTGACGAGGCGCCTTGGTTGAGGTTACGGTGGTGAGCGGAGAATCCAGCGGCGCACTGATAGTAATAATGTCGGAAGAAGGGGTGGCGTGAACACTGAATGTAGAAACAACGGCAAATAAGCAGGCTGTCCTTTTCGCTGATTTACTCGTGATTGACGCAGAGGTTTTTATTACCTCAAAATAATTAAGCATTTTAAAACTCTTTAATTAATTATAATTAAAGGATGGCGTGGACGACATACGTCTTAGACAGCCATTCCTTTAACTGAATGATAGCGATATTTTTTTAGGGACTTAATGATATTTATTGGCTGTAGTTTTACACGTAATGTAGATGATGAAGATAGGCTCTGCGTTGCAGAATCCACTCCCGTTTTTTAAGAAATATCTTTTGCTTCGGCTTTGTTGTTTATTAATTAATGAGGAAAATTAAAATGGTGACGATAATAGGGTAGGGGCCAAAGGGGAAAGCTTGTCCAGATTTAACTTTTAATAAAATTAATCCGCTAAGCAGGGCCAATATGCAGGAAATCATCATAATATTCCAAAGTTGGGTATAGCCTACCCATGCACCAAGCGCTGCGAACAGTTTTATATCCCCGCCTCCGAGCCCTTCCCGTTTCTTCAGTAAATAGAATATTTTTGAAAGCATCCACGGCACGGCATAGCCTAATGCTGCTGCCAAACAGGCATCCTGCCAATCAATTCGTCCTCTGCCTGCAAAGGCAACGGCCAGACCAGACACCAACAGTGGATACATCAGCCGATCGGGCAAAAGCATAGTCTTGGCATCAATACAGGCAAGCGGAACCAACAGGCAAAGCGCGAAAAGGATAATAGCAGCGTCAACGCTGGGGCCGTGCTGCCATACGACCCAGCCAAATAGGGCCGCCATCAGCGCTTCAATTAAGGGATAACTCGGTGATATTGCCGACCGGCAGTCGGCACATTTACCCTTTAGTAACAGCCAGCCGAGGACCGGAACGTTGTGTCGCCAGCGCAGGGGGTGAAGGCATTCGGGGCAAAAAGAGGCGGGAAAACTTAATGATATCTCTTCGCCACAGAGGGCCTTGGGCAATCTGTAGATAACTACATTAAGGAAACTTCCTATCACTGCACCGAGCATTACTGACAACAATATCATTAACATAATGAAGGCCTCATTGCTTAAATTCCCTTATTTTCTCTTATTCATTAGGCTCTTTGTCACACACATAAGCCAGCGTAATCTTTTTATCGTACGATTAATTTTATTATTCTTAATTTCCTGTCGATTAATGACGTTGATTTGTAATTTAAATCGATATTGTGGATTATAAAGCGGCCAGAACATGAGAATATTCTATAGATGGCTGAGTTAATTCTCAGTTGTTCAAAGAGGCTTCCCCTGTTATCCACTCTGGCTTTGCTGAAAAATAGCAGAGCGAAATATAATTATCATATTTATCTCATTATTCACCTCACCTGAGGATTTTATGAAGTTAACGAATTTAAAACATAAAACACAAAGCGGATTTACGTTGCTTGAGCTTCTCGTTGTTTTAATGATTATCGCACTGCTCGCCGGATTTGTCGGCCCGAAACTTTTTTCGCAGGTCGATCAGGCCAAACAAAAGACCGCGCGTAGCCAAATGAAATCCCTGTCCGAGTCGTTGGGTCAATATCGTCTCGATGTGGGGCAATATCCGACAGCAAGTCAAGGGCTGAAAGCATTGACTCATATGCCCAGCGGTGTAAAAGGTTGGCGCGGTCCCTATTTGAGCCAGGAAGTCCCTAACGATCCGTGGGGGAATGCCTACCAGTGGAATAACCCGACCAAAGACAAGAATGCCATTTACGAGGTTGATATATTTTCAATGGGTATCAACGGAAAGTCCCTGAATTACGGTTTCTAACGTTGGTCTACTAATGTGCAAATTAATTCTTCTTTGGTCGTTTTTATTTTTCGCCTCGCCGACCTATGCCCACTGCTGGCAAGAGGCGGGCGAACGCTACGGCATTGAACCCGAACTGCTACAGGCCATTGGGATTGTTGAATCCAATTTAAATCCAGCGGCACGAAGTAAAAATAAAGACGGCAGTTACGATATTGGCTTAATGCAAATTAATAGTCGAAATATACCGACGCTGAATAAATTTAATATTTCCGAGCAGCAGCTCATTGAAAATCCCTGTTTAAGCGTCATGAGTGGCGCATGGATCTTGGCGGGCTTTATTCGGAAAAAAGGCTATGGCTGGGAAGCCGTGGGTGCCTATAACGCAGGACTTGCACCCAAGAATGCCGGACTGCGTAAACGTTATGTTAAACGCGTTTGGCCGCACTATCAGCGCTTGATTGAACAACGTACGGCCAAACTTCGGTGAATGTGAATGAAAACCTTTGATGTCACTTTATTGCTTAACGGTAAGAGTTCTATACAGCGAATTCGGGGCAAATCGGCCGATGAAGCAAGAATAAACGCAGCGGCGGGTGGGGCTTTAGTTATTAAGGTTAAAGCCTGCCAGCAGTGGAAGGGCGGTAAAAAGCCGTTTCCGCTGGTGCTATTTACCCAAGAACTGGTCGCGCTGCTTGAGGCGGGATTGGTGGTGGTCGAGGCTATTGAAGCTCTGCACGAAAGCTGCAGGGAAGAGTTTCAGCGTCAGGTTCTGTTTTCCTTGCTGCAGGAACTGTATCAGGGGTGTCAGCTTTCACAGGCAATGGCCGCCCAGGCGCACATTTTCCCTGCCCTCTTGGTGAGCACTGTTGCCTCTTCGGAGCAAACTGGACAGTTGGCGACCGCGCTGACGCGCTTTCAGTTTTATGAAAAACGAATCGACATTTTACGTAAACGCATCCGCTCTACCTTGCTCTACCCGTGTGTCGTACTCAGCGTGGGTGCACTTATCATGTTCTTTTTACTCGGTTTTATTATCCCACGCTTTTCAGTGGTGTTTGCTGGGATGAAGAATCCCTCTTCTAGCGCACAGTTTATTGTCTGGTGGGGGAAGTTAGTCACCCAGCATGGAATGTTACTGCTGGTCGCAACGCTGATTTCGACGGTTGCGCTGGTGGTATTGCTGCGCAGTAAGGCGATGAAGACAGTGATGATGAACGTGTTAATGCGCATTCCGCAGCTTCGGTCTCAGTTTGAGCTTTCGGTTTTGATCCGCTTTTACCGCACTTTGGGCTTATTACTGCAAGGCGGAATGCCGGCGGTTGACGCGCTTGAGATGACCGGCACGCTGCTGCCTGCCAGCTACTGGCCAAGGCTCAAAGGGGTGTTGAATGAGGTCCGTGAGGGAAAAGCGATATCGCAGACGTTAAATAATTATCAATTGACTACCCCTGTGGCTGCACGGTTGCTGGCCGTTGGCGAGCGCGGCGGTGAGCTGCCCGCGATGTGTGAGCGAATTGCGGCGTTTTATGACGAGAGTCTGGAACGCGCGATCGAAACCTTCAGCAAAGTGTTTGAGCCGGTGCTGATGCTGCTCGTCGGCGGTATGGTCGGCATGGTGGTGTTTCTTCTTTACATGCCAATCTTCGAGATGGCGGGGAGCCTGTCATGACACGGTTCATTGATTCGACAGTAGAAGAGTTTCAGTTTTGGCTAACACAAGAGAGTGCACCGCGCTGTGAGCATCTCGAACAACTGCTAAGCGACTGTCCGGAAAAACTGCATCCGCTAGCCGAGGCCTTTGGGCTTTATCCTCTGAGTGCAGAGCAGCTCGCGGGTGCGGAACTTGATTTCACCCACTTGCCGCTTGCCGAGGCTCTCTCTCACGGGGCTTTACCGCTCAGGTTCAACGACAGCAGCTATTTACTGCTCAGCGATCCATTCTCCCTGCCGCTGCGACAGTGGGCACAGCGCTATACCGATAAGCTGGGGCTCTGTCAGCCCTCGTGGATAACCGGGCAGCTTGAAATACTGTCTCGCCAGCAGCGCACCACCGACCATCTCGGGCAGCAGGAGTCGGAAGACTCAGCGGACGATTTGCTCACCGATATCTCGCTCGTATCACTGTCACGCGAGCAAAGTCCGGTCATTAAATTGGTTAACGCCACGCTGTTCGATGCGTTGCAAAGCCGCGCCAGCGATATTCATCTTGAAAGCGTTAACGATGGCTTGGTGGTGAAATACCGTATCGACGGCGTCCTGCATTTCATTACGCGCTGCAACGGCACTCAGCAGGCGGAACAGGTTATCTCAAGGCTTAAAGTCTTGGGCTGTATGGATATTTCAGAGCGCAGAATTCCGCAGGATGGGCGTTTCAAAGCGCTTATCCAGCAGCGCCCGGTAGATTTTCGCGTGTCGATTATGCCCAGCATTCACGGCGAGGACGCGGTGCTGCGCGTTTTGGACAAATCACATGAGCAAAATCTTCGGCTTGAAACTCTAGGTTTTGACCAACGAACGCTGGATTCAATTCGCCAGTTAACCCACATGCCTTATGGCATGGTGCTGGTGACCGGCCCAACAGGCAGCGGTAAATCCACCACGCTGTATTCGGCGCTCAGTGAATTAAACAGCGGTGAGAGCAAAATCATCACCATTGAAGACCCGGTCGAGTATCAGCTCAGCGGTGTTTTGCAGATCCCGGTTAATGATAAGAAAGGGCTGACCTTTGCCCGCGGGCTTCGCGCCATTTTGCGCCACGATCCAGACATCATATTGGTCGGTGAAATACGCGACAGCGAAACGGCGGGTATTGCGGTTCAGGCCGCGCTTACCGGGCACGTAGTTTTGTCATCCGTGCACGCCAACAGCGTTTTTAGCGTGCTCGAACGTTTTCTTTATATGCAGGTTGAGCCGGTCAGTTTGATAACCGCGTTGAACGGCGTGGTGGCGCAGCGGTTGGTTCGCCAAATTTGTCCGCACTGTCGTGAAGAGAAGCACCCCGATGCACAGCAGGTAAAAGACTGGAATCTGACCGCCGAACAGCTGCAAAAAGGCGTCTGGGCCCAGGGTCGCGGTTGTGAAAAGTGTCGCGACAGCGGCTATCACGGACGTTTAGCGCTGGCAGAGGTGCTGTTTTTCAGTGATGCCATGAAAGAGGCCATGCTGGCGCGTTCATCGATTAGAAACTTAAGAGAGACCGCCTTGAAAGACGGATTCATCCCCCTGCGAGATATCGCTATTGATGCCGCATGCAAAGGGCTCACCACCCTACAGGAAGTGAAACGTGTTATTTCAATACACTAATCTTTGGCGGATTTTTGTCCATCCGCGACGGCTACGACTTTTTCTGGCTCAGCGTCAGGTTTGCGAAATTATCGTGGAAGATGAGTCTGAACAGGCTACAAGCCTTGAAAAACTCCTCAGTCACATTCCCGCTCGACTGCCTTTCGTCGACCGCGTTGAATTTATTCTCGATTTCTCCCAACTGCATTATCTGATTATTCCTTGGCACCAAGGCGTGACAACGCCCCACGAGCGAGATCTGTATGCAATAGCGTTCCATCAGCAGCAGCAGCAGGGGCAGGTATCTCCCCCTATGCGAGTAGCGTTTACCGACTTTGCCTATGGCAAAAACGGTCTTGCCGCGCTGATGAGTCAAGAAAGTTTCGATACCTACCGCGCATTGGCACTGCGCTGCCGCCTGCGTTTTATCGGCTGCCGCAGCCTGTTTGATTTTCTTTGGCGCAGTGACAAAAAAAACGCGCGAACCTGCGGCCTGTTTGCCTGCATCGGCGAAATGCAAAGCAGCTTTGTACTGCGTTTTGAAAACCAGTGGCACAGCGCTTTTACCCTGCATTTGCCTGCCGCCGACACCCAGGCGCAGTTGGCAATAGCCAACCGTCTGGCGGGAATACCCCGACTGGACTGGCACGTGATGAACACTTGTTCTGGCGATTATCGCCCGCAGTATTTTGGTCTCTCGACTCCGGCAGAAGAAAAAGTATGAGTACTTTACATTTTAGCGCTTCGCCGACGTGGGCAATAAAAGCCTCTGTGGCGGCAATCCTGCTGTTTTTGCCGCTGGGATATTTTATGCAACAGGCATTAAGCGAAAAGCAGCAGTATCACCAAATGTTCGATGCGGTACAGACAAAATTGCAGGCACACAGAGCGGCGGCGGAAAAAATACGCCTCAGCCAAAAAGCCTTTCATCGTCAACTGCCCGGTGCAGAAAAATCGACACCGGACCTGCTGCCGCTGCAATTGTTAGGCAAAGCAATGCGTGACGACGTTGCCCTTGTCTCGCTGGATATTGACAACTCACAGCATCAGGCACGGCTGACCGTGGTGGCCGACTCGCTCAACAGCCTGCTGGATTTTACCGCGCGCTTACAGAACGTGACCAACAAGGTAGAACTTGAAAGCCACGCCACCGAAGCGGCCCCCAAAGGCCGTTGGAAAGTCAAAGCCTCGCTGAGCGTGGAGTTTCGCCATGAAGATTAACTGGGGAGAAACACTCAATATGCAGGCTTTGACTGGGCGGCTGCGCTGGTATGCCTGCACGCTTTATCAACGACTGGGTCCGCTGCCGTTGCTGATTTTTGTTGTCTGGCTGGGATCACTGATTTTCCTTGGCACCGTCCTCAGCCCGGAAAATGCACGCCTTGGGCATAGCATCGAGGAAATTCGTCAAGAGCTTGCTGTTCCTTTACCGATGCTTTCAACGGCGCAGTCCGCCCTGCAAAAAAATATGAGCATTACTGAATATCAGCAGGTTAAGGCAATTTTCGACATTTTAAGCAAGCATCAGCTGATGGCCCAGGAGAGTCGCTATCAGTTTATTGAAGCAAGCGATACCCGTCCGGAACAGCTGGGGTTGGATATACCCATGAAAGGCGATTATCGCCACTTTTATGACGCGCTGAGTGAACTTACGGCAACGCTGCCGGTGAAAGTTAACGCTATCACCCTCAGTCGTTCACATCCCGACCTCAGCGAGTTACAGATTATGCTGCGGGTCACCGTAGCCGGAGTACATCAATGAAACTCCCTCGCTATTTGCAAATTGCCCTGTTGGCAACCTGTGCGTTGGCACTTTATAGCCTGCTTGGTGACGAAGCGGATGAGCCGGTACCCCTTTCCGTGGTTCATCGTGCACCAAGTCCTTCTGCGGTGAAAATTACGCCTACCGCCACTTCGCAGCTGGAGCAGAGTTTTGTTGATCTCTTCCCGTCGGGCATTAAGCCGCTTAAGCCAGCGCCTGAGCTGGAAGCGGTACATAAAGCCCCAGTGGTCGCCAAAGTGGAGGAGCCATTGGTGCCCAGTCTGCCCTTCAACTTGGTGGGCAGCTGGTGGAGTGACGGCCAGCGTGCGCTGATGCTTCAGCAGGGAAGTCAACACTGGATTATCTGTAAAAAATGCCGCGCCCCTCAGCGCGTCTGGATAGGTATGCCGCTAAACAAAGACTGGCAGTTAAAAAGCGTCTCGACCGACAGTCTTACGTTTCTTTGGTTACCCCAAATGCGCGAACAGCGTTTGCCCCTTGGCGACATGAAATCTGAGCCAACTTTTAAAGATGCAAAACATAAAAATGCTAAATAAAAAACCTTTGGTGATAGCCATCAGTCTTCTGTTGTTAGCAGGTTGTGCGGCGAAAAAAACCGACGATATTGCCAAGCCGCAAGAGACATCACAAGCCACCCTGATCAACTCGCTCGGCGAACTGTCCAGGCAGCGCGCTGCCGATCCCGACAACGTTGAGCTAAAAAGCCGCGAGCAGATTGATACCAGCATATTGGTCAACATGTATCTGGCGCAGGCCGAGGATGCACTGAAAGCCAACCAGTATGCACAGGCCTCAAAGCTTTGGCGCACGGTGCTGACCTATCAGTCAGGAAACAGCCGTGCTGCGCAGGGACTTCGGCGGATAAGTAGCTATCGCGCACTCGATTCAACCTATTTAATGGCTGAAAAGCTGGCGGTTCAGGACCCAGAACGCGCACTCCAGAAGATTCAGTTGGTATTGGAAGAGGAGCCTAATTGGCCGCAGGGCAAAGCACTGCGTGATCATCTGTTGCGTAAACTTTCTTCCAGCAATGTGCCCTATGAAAAAATGAATGCTGAGATGAAGAAGAATGTCTCACTGAATTTTCAGTCGCATAATCTGATCGACATCTTCAATACTATTTCGAAAATGACCGGCGTGAATATTATTTATGATAATGACGTGTCAGTGAGCACCAAGGCCAGCATCATTGCCAAAAATACGACCGCTGAAGACGCCATTAACCTGCTGCTGTTGACCAACCAGCTCAGGAAGAAAGTGCTCAACGGCAACACCTTGCTGATTTATCCGGCCAGCCAGTCGAAGGATAAAACCTATAAAAATATCGAGGTAAAAACCTTCTTTCTCGGCTATGCCAAAGCCAAGGATGTTAACATCGCCTTGCGTAACATGCTAAAAATTAAAGATATTCATGTTGATGAGCGCACCAATACCATCACCGTGCGTGCGCCCAGCGAGACCGTTGATATGGCGGAAAGGCTGTTGATGACGCTCGACCGTCCCGATGCAGAAGTGACGCTAGAAGTGCAGGTTCTGGAGGTGTCGACCAACGACGCCAAAAGTTTAGGCATCGATTACCCCGACAAAATTGGCTTACGCTTGGGCACTCCTGCTGTTTCTGATAAGGAAACGGGGGGTTCGGCTCCTTCGGATTCCAGCATTAAGCTCAACGCATTGACCGCCAACAATCTCTATGTGAATTTCGGCAGCACCAACGGTATAGCATTGAACATCAAAGACTTGATGAGCAAGTCTACCGTGTTGGCCACTCCGCGTATCCGAGTGAAAAACGGTAAGAAAGCCGAAATCCACATTGGTGAAAAAATCCCAGTAGTCAGCAGCAGCACCAGCCAGTACGGCAATACCAGCAAAGTTGAGTACAACGAAGTCGGCTTGAAGCTGCTGGTAACTCCAGATATCAGCCTGGACGGCACTATTACGATGGACGTTGATTTTGATCTCAGTAATCTTGGTAATGAAATAAAATCAGGCACCGGCGATACCTATTATAAAACCACCAACCGACAGGCAAAAACAGTGTTGAGCAGTGAGAATGGGGAAACGCAAATTCTCGCTGGTTTAATTAAGCAGGATAAAAGTGACGGTGAACAAGGTTTACCGTGGTTAAGTCATATTCCGCTGATTGGTGGGCTGTTTGGTAACAGTAGCCGCAGCAGCAGCCGCACCGAAGTTATTCTGCTTATCACGCCACATCTTGAACATAATATCGATTTACCGGGTGCGCATATCAGCACCATTCAGCTTGGCACGGAGGATATGCCTGGTGTAGAGAATAATATTCTGCACTCGGAGGGTAAAATAAAACTCAACGCCGAGAAGTTTGAACTGCCGGCACGGGGACCTGCTTCACAGATGCCCGCCGCTTTGCCTGATCCGTATGCAGGTGCAATGCAGGCCGACGATTTATGAGTCAGCATCAGAAAGGCTTTACGCTCATAGAGATGATGGTCACGCTGACCATTATGGCCACGCTAGCCGCCGCTGCGCTGCCCGCGGTGGGTAAATATACCACCAGACAAAAAGAGCAAGAGCTGACGCTCGCGCTGCAACAAATCCGTGATGCCCTTGATGCTTATCACAAACTTGCACTGGCCGGGCGGGTAGCTAAAACGGCCGATGAGCTGGGTTATCCCAAGGAGCTAAGCGCGCTGAGCAAGGGGGTGGTAGATATCACTTCAGCCAATAAAAAGATGATTTACCTGCTGCGGCATATTCCACGCGATCCTTTTTGCGACTGTGGGGGACGAAGCAACGAAGAGACGTGGAAACTTCGCAGCTCAACGTCCCAACCGGATAATTTCGACGGTGGGAGAGATGTCTACGATATTCGTTCAAGCAGCACGTTAAGCGGATCGAACGGAATACCCTATGCGCAATGGTGAAAAAGGATTTACCTTAATTGAGCTGTTGGTGGTGATGGCGATTATTGCCGTGCTGATGTCGATTGCCGTGCCGAGATATTTTCAACAGACGGAAAGGGCACGTGAGGTGGTATTGAAACATAATATCAACGTATTGCGCCTCAGCCTGGATGATTATCTCAGAGATAATGGCGACTATCCTGATTCATTGGAATCACTGATTGACAGGCAATATTTACGCCAGCTTCCGCTCGACCCTATTACGGATCAACGCACGAGCTGGGTTCCCAAGGAAAATGAAGAAGGGAAAATTATTGATGTACACAGTGGGTCGCCTTTGAAATCAACCGACGGGACCGAGTATGCGCAGTGGTAATTCACAAGCCGGATTCAGCTATTTATTATTACTGATTTGGCTAAGCATTATGGCCTTTATGCTGCTTGAAAGTCAGGACCTGATTGCCAGTCGATTTCGGCAACGGCAGGAGGCACAGTTATTGTTTAATGGAAATCAAATTCGAGAGGCCATTAATCACTATCGTGGATCGGATAATATCAATGCTGAAGAAGACGGTCCCAAAGACGGGGGCTGTTTCCCGACGGATTTTTCGCAGTTACTGATTGATAATCGCGGCCAAAAGCCTGTGTATCATCTACGAAAAGTATATCTCGATCCTTTCATGCCTAAAAAGGCGTGGATAAAAGTTTTCGACGCTGAAGGTCGCTGGATTGGCGTTCATTCATCAGATCAGAGGCGACCCTTGAAAAAAATGGGATTCTCTGAACAAGACAATGAGTTTAGCAAGGCAAAGACTTATCAGGAATGGATATTCAAAGTCGATGAAGATCCAGCCGCGCCTTTACCTGACCAATGTAAAAAATAAAATCCCTCCACCTATAAACAAGACTTATCTTATAGGGTGGTTCGCGAAACATTCTTGTATAATGAGGTTGGGAATCTGTGAACTTCTATTATATTTTTTATAATTTCCATTTATTTTAATAAGTGATTTTAGTTGAGTTTTATTAAATAATCAAATGACCCGCCGCTCATTATTTCGATGTCGTAGCGCTTTGTGAAAACCAACGTAATATATAAATTTTATTTTATATAACGCAGGGGGATTGTTTTTTTAAATTGGTTTATGCTAAAACACTAATGGGGTGATTATGTGTATTAATATCGTTATAGCAGATGAGTTAAAGTTGGTTCGTAAAGGTGTTGTTTCTCTCATTAATAATATGCATTATGGCGAGCAGCTGAGTAGCGATCCGACCGATGGGTATAATATTATTGCCGATACCTCAACGCCCAATGAGTTGGTCAATATTCTTGCAAGTAATAACATTGACTTGCTTATTTTGGGTTACTCACTGAGTACTAAAGAAAATACTAATCCAATTTCATCGCTGGACGGCTATGCGTTAATCAAGTGGCTGACCAAGAAGTACCCCAACCTCAAGATTATTGTGATTTCACCCTATAAACATCCTAGTCTGATGCGCACCATTCTTGAAATGGGTGCTACGGGTTATATCAGTATGGACATCTGCGAAAAAACGCTGGAGCGGGTCATTATCTCGGTATTGAATAATGAAGTTTACATTGAAAAGGGTATGATGAAATCACTGTTCCAAGGTAAGGATAGCAGCGGTAGAGAGGTCTCGCTCAAAGAAATGGAAGTTCTGCGCTTGCTGTGTAAGGGCCTGAATTTAACCAGCATCGCCAACCGAATGAACCTGAGTATCAAAACGGTCAGCGCCCACAAGCTCAGGGCGATGAGTAAACTAGAGGTTAACTCGGACTGCCAGCTTTATTGCCTTCTGACCGAAACTCGGCAATTTAACGTTTCTTTCTAGGTTTCATTGATGAATATCATTGTATTAGCGATGGCCCTATTCTTGGTCTGTTTTATCGTTTGTTTAGTATGTAGACTAAAACGCCTGTCGAGACAAAAGTCCCGGCTGCATAAAGTCAGTGTTTTAAGGCCGTCCAGGCGTTCTCTTCCAGTACGACGGCCATCAACGCATGGTAAACGCCACTGAATAACTCAACATAACTTCAACAACAGCAGGGAGTCGGCATGCCAGCACAGGTCATTGAGTGGGATATGGCGATGATTAAGAAATATAACTATTCTGGACCTCGTTATACTTCTTATCCCACTGCGTTGGAGTTCAGTCCTGAGTATCGTAACGATACGTTTAAACAGGCCACCTCGCGTTTTCCTGAGCGCTCTCTCTCTCTTTATGTACACATCCCTTTTTGCCACCGGCTTTGTTATTTCTGCGGCTGCAATAAGCTGGTAACCCGTCAGCAGCACAAGGCTGAAGAGTATTTAGACGTGCTGGAGAAAGAGATTGTTCAGCGCGCATCGCTGTTTAAAAACCGTCAAGTGAGTCAGTTGCACTGGGGCGGTGGAACGCCGACCTATCTGAACAAATCGCAAATCAGTCGGCTGGTTGGCCTGCTGCGTCAACATTTTGACTTTATACCTGATGCCGAAATGTCGCTTGAGCTCGATCCCAGAGAAATCGAGCTGGATGTACTGGATCATTTACGTCATGAGGGTTTTACCCGTTTAAGCATGGGCGTTCAGGATTTTAATAAAGAGGTCCAGCGGCTGGTAAATCGGGTGCAGGATGAGGATTTCATCTTTGCGCTGATGGCACGTGCCAAGGCTCTGGGTTTCAGTTCCACCAATATCGATTTAATCTACGGCTTGCCCAAGCAAACGCCGGAAAGTTTTGCGCTTACGCTTCAGCGCGTTGCTTTATTAAATCCCGACAGGCTGAGCGTGTTCAATTACGCACACATGCCGACGCTGTTTGCCGCCCAACGTAAAATTAAAGACCACGACCTGCCGAGTGCGGAAGACAAACTGAAAATCCTACAGCAGAGCATTACTTCGCTGACCGAGGCGGGTTATCAGTTTATTGGCATGGACCACTTTGCCCGTCCGCAAGACGAGCTGGCCATCGCGCAGAGAGAGGGTAAGCTACACCGTAATTTTCAGGGTTACACCACCCAGGGCGACAGTGATTTGCTGGGGCTTGGCGTGTCGGCCATTAGTATGATCGGTGATACCTACGCGCAAAATGAAAAAGACCTGAAAACCTATTATGCGCAGATTGAGCTGCGTGGGCATGCGCTTTGGCGTGGCCTGAAAATGACCGATGATGACTGTCTGCGCCGCGACGTTATCAAAGCCTTGATATGCCATTTTGAGCTGAATTTCACTGCCGTTGAACAGCAATACGGGATCGTTTTCCAGGACTATTTTGCCGAAGATTTGCGACTGCTTAAGCCGTTAGTAGAAGATGGATTAGCCGCAATAGACGCTGACCGGATTGTGGTGACTGCACGTGGCCGACTGCTTATTCGTAATATCTGCATGTGTTTTGATATCTACCTGCGCCAGCAGCTTCGCCAGCGTCAGTTTTCCCGCGTTATCTGATTTTTTCCTGATTAGTTTCTAATTTTTTTAATGTGCCCGCGCATAAAAGCGCAGGCACAAATTTATTCATAGTTTATGAATGGTCTCGCGGTGACGGCTTGATAGGCAGCGGCAGTTTGTAAATTTTGACCGGGTATTCGACCGTTGACGCTTTTCCGCCGGTAGTGGCGGGTGTGCGATTTATCTGACCCGAGGGCATCCACAGTGCACCATCACTGACCCACATGGCGTCAATCCACACCAAACGTGGGTCAGAAACAACCGTCGAGACTTTACCCTCTGGGGTGATACGTTTGATTGAGCGTGTGTTGATATCAGAGGCATAAATGTTGCCTTCGCTGTCGATAGCGGTACCGCCAGTGCTCCAGGTATCGACAAACTTGTGAGCATGTTTGTTTACTTCATCAACAGGCAGTGAGGCATCATCCAGATAGCGCGTTTCGATACGTGCCATTGGTCCAGGAATAGCCTGATAATACAGCCATTTGCCATCTGGAGAGACTTCCAGCTGGTCTAGCCCTACGCGCTTTTCCTGGCCGTTTGGCAGAATAAGCTTCTTACCGTCGGCATAGATTGGTGCGTGGTCAATAGATAGCGGTTGGTCGTCGAGTACGCGGTGTGCCTTGCCGGTCTGTAGATTTAATACCACCAGGCCAACGGCGCCCGGATCGGTCATGTAGGCGAAATGTCCGTTGAAACGCACGTCATCAATATAGCTGGCCGGTTTAAGTATCGGCGGTTTGATAAGGTAGGTTTTAATGACTTTGTTGCTGGCGAGGTCAATTTTTACCAGCTTGGCGCCACCGTCCACTGACTTTGCGCCGGTCCCAATCCCGGTATTACCGGCGTCTACCGCCCAAAGATAGCCATCAGGCCCGATGCGCAGTGCGTTGACGTGCAGGAAATGGTGTTCGGGGTCAGACGATGTCCACTGGTTCCATTCGGCATCCGGATAAGGCGTTATTTTGCCATTCTCGCCCACTTCACCCAGTTCCAGCCCCGGTCCTTCAGATTGCGTAAAAGAGGCGAAAACTCGGCCCTCTTTGGTGACCGTTACGCCATTCCAGACGTGCGGCGAGGTGGCTGCTTGCTGTAAACGTGCATCTTGCTGGGTCGGCAGCGTCGGCGGAATTTTATCTTCTGCCTGCACTCCACCTGCCAGTAACAGACCAATCATCAAACTTAGCGTTTTTATCATGAGTTTCATGCCAACTCCTTTTGGAAATTAAACGGGGCAGCCTTTTGCGCGCAACAGACTGTTGAAACGCTCAGGGTCAGTAGTGCCAGAAGCATTGTTGACGCGAATTTGCTCTTCACGCTGGGCGTGTTTTTGCACCTTCGGCAGCAGGTCCTGCAATTCGGCGTAAGGGATAGCAATGACGCCGTCTACGTCGGCCACGATCAGGTCGCCGGGATTAACCAGCAGGCCGGCGCAGGAAATAGGCACATTGACCTGGCCCGGGCCATCTTTGCTAGGGCCGCGCAGCGTATTACCGCGTGCGTATACCGCGATGCCACCTTCCGTCCATTCGTTCAGGTCGCGAATTGCACCGTCAATCACAAAGCCGGCAATCTTTTTGGTCAAGGCCGAGGTGCGCATCAGTCCACCGATGAGTGCCTGCGTGAGGTCACCGGACCCGTCAACCACAATCACATCACCGGGTTGTGCCATCTCGATAGCTTTATGAATCATCAAGTTGTCACCCGGACGAACCTTTACCGTGAGAGCTGGACCGCACAGCACTACGCCGTTGTCGCCGTGGTACGGCTGTAGCCCAATGGCGCCGATGCTGCGGCCCATACAGTCGCCGATGTTCGGAACAGGCAGGCGGCGAAAGGCCTCAATGGTTGCGGGATCAGGCACCTGGTCGCGTTGTCCGATAAAGTAGCCGGCTGGCCATTCAGTGCGAGAAGTCATTTTTTACTCTCCTTTATTCAGAGTTTCAGGATTTACACAGGCGCGAACATTGATCCGCCGCTGTTGCAAGAAATCCAAACACTGCTGCGCGGCAGAACGCGCCACGGCATCCAGTGCTTCGGGGGTTGTGCCGCCGATGTGCGGCGTCATGACGATATTGCTGAACAGGCGGAAAGGGTGGTCAAGCGGCAGTGGTTCAACGGCCACCGTGTCTAAACCGGCAGCGGCCAGCTTTCCGTCGGTGAGCGCCTTTGCCAGTGCAGGTTCGTCAATCAGTTCACCGCGTGAGGTATTGATGACAATGGCGCGATTGGGCAGTTGTGCCAGCGTGTCTGCATTGAGCATCAGTCGGGTCGCCTTGTTAACCGGGCAGTGTAGGCTCAGAACGTTGCTGTTTTGCAGCAGCTCTTGCAAAGAGGAGTACTGCACCGCGTCGGTGGTGTCGCTACCCGATGGGATTGCGGGATCAAAGAAGGCGGTGCGCATACCGATGGCCTTGGCGACGTGGGCTACGCGGCGGCCAATTTCGCCATAGCCGACTAGGCCCAGAGTTTTGCCATGTAATTCAATTCCTTGGCTGCTACGTGTCCAGCGACCTTCGACAATCTCCTGCTGAAAAAATGGCAGTTGTCGTGCTGCGCTCAGCATCAGTCCGACAGTCAGTTCAGCAACGGACTGCGCATTGGTTGCGGGCGTTGTCAGAACGGGAATGGCGTGCGCGGTGGCGGCAGCAACGTCAATATTCGTTACGCCGACGCCGTGTTTGCAGATAATTTTCAATGAAGGGCAGGCATTAATTGCTGCGGCAGAAAGCGTGACGGTGCGGGAAATAACGGCGTCATAGGCACGGGTTGACATTAAACGCTCAACTTCACCGTCGTCGTCAGCGTTTTGCAGGTAATCTACCTCGCAGCCCGCATCCGCCAAAACCTTGCGGCCAGCGGCGCCGAGGGCCGGTGCGGTCATTAAAAACTTATAGGTCATACGTTGCTCCAGTGCTATTTTTATTAATATTGGCACTGTTAAACGATAAATAATAACGCCTAAATTTTATTTATTGATTCCTATGAGGAATGGAATGGAACTGAAATACCTGCGCTATTTCCTGGCTATTCAGGACACAGGGCATCTTGGACGTGCCGCAATAACCCTTGGTATCACTCAACCCGCACTCACAAAATGCATTCAAAGACTGGAGAAAATCTACGCCACTCGACTGATTTTAAAGGTTGGCCGAGGCATCCGTTTGACTGAGGCTGGTTTGCTACTTTGTGAGCGAGCTCAAAAAATTGTGCAGGACATGGAAGTGACCCAGCGCGACATGAGTGCGTTAGCAGAAGGGACTGCGGGATACATTCGCCTTGGCGCGGCGGCAACAGCGGCTGAGTTTATGCTGCCACAGTTGGCTAAACGCCTGCTGGCAGAGGCGCCTAGCGTACGTTTGGACGTTAAAGTTGGCATGAACGACCTGCTGCAAAACACGCTACGGGAAAAGCAACTGGACATTATTCTGGGCTTTCTACCCGATACCAGCAGCGAGTTTATCTCTCGACCACTGCTCGACGATCCGGTCGTGCTGGTGGCCAGTAAAGATCATCCTCTGGCCGGTATTCATCCAACCTCCGAGCAGTTGGACCAGTACAACTGGCTGCTGCCGTCCAGGAAAGTGGCTACCCGTCAATGGCTTGAACACCGCCTGCGGGCGGGAGGATATCCGCCGCCGCGCATTCAAGTCGAGGCAAATTCGATAGCCACGCTGCACTCGGTGATTGTCGAAACCAACCTGCTGAGCTTTATTTCTCGTCGTGCATTGGAAGAGATCCAGCATGCCATTCCGCTGGTCGAAATCCCGATGCCTCTATTGGTTATGCCGCGCACCTTTGGTTTGCAGTTTCATTCCTGGAGTGAGTTGTCGCCGGTGGCTCGCCAATTTGTGAAGATTGCCGAGAAAATATGGGACTATCAATAATGACAGCCTGCAATAAACCTTACTAAGTCGAGGGTCTTTAAGTTAATAAACAACCGTGATTTATTCACGGTTTTTTATTAACTTAATAAAATCTAAATATTCCTGACTTGAATTAATCCCGTTAAGTGATAAATAACCAAAGGTGTAAGTAACCATAACTTGCTGAGACTTTTTTTAACATTCAGTGCATGTTAGAAATAGCAGTGATGATTAAGCCACGGTGACCGGCATTGTTTTTTGCAAGCTTGCCTTATCGTATTTATTACTGTCATGAATCAATTTGATTAAATAATAGATTCGGAAATTCTCATTAAACATCAATCTAAGTGAAATAGAATATGAATAAACTAACGGCTTTTTCCTGTGTGGTTGCGCGTATTTTATCTGTGGGGTTGTTTTTTACTTCAGGCGTGGAAAAGATCGTCCAATACTCGGAAAACGTATCGACTATGGCGCAGAACGGCGTACCTGCTTTCTTTCTGCCGCTGGTTATTCTGCTTGAAGTGGGTGGCAGTATTGCCATTGCCTGCGGGTTTTTGACCCGTTTTACCTCCGTTTTTATGGCCGCCTTTTCCATTATTGCCGGCTTTCTTTTTTATCAGGGCTTTACCCTGCCGCATCTGATTGTGTGGTTAAAAAATGCCTCCTGCGCCGCAGGGTTTATCCTGCTGGTGATCAACGGTCCGGGCCGCTGGAGCCTTGACCACTGGATAAGCACCCGATTTGGGGGCAATAAAATCAAACGTATGCAGAACAGTGCGGCGTAGAAATCTACAGAGGATCTTTAAGGGCCGGCTGCGTTTCTCGGGTCTGCATCATGTATTAAATAAAAAGAGAGTAATGATGAAGAAATTCAGCTGTGCGTTATTGATGTTAGTCGGTTTTGCCACACAGGCTGCGGATGATGGCGTTACCCGCGTTCCTGTATTAACTCGGGATATGGCAAACGTTATATTGAAAAAAGCGGAGGACACCATTAAATCGCACCACATTGGCGGTGCGGTGGCTATTGTAGACGCCGCTGGTCAGCTTATTACCTTTGACCGTCTGGATGGGTCTACACCCGCTAATATTGCCTTGGCACCAGAAAAAGCCAAAACATCCGCTTATTTCGGCCAGCCAACGGAAACTTATCAACAAAAAGTTTCTCAGGGCAATTTAACTATATTGGGGAATTCACGTATTTTACCTTTCGCCGGTGGAATTCCTATCAAATTAGAGGGTCAAACGGTCGGTGCGATTGGTGTCAGTACGCCAGACGGCAATGTTGATAATGAAGCAGCCAAAGCCGCATTAGCGACACTTCAATAAAAATAATAAAAAGTTTTATGTCTGTGTCGTTCACATTTTGTGAACGACAATAATTCAAGAGCAGTGTTACTTAACCATAACCTTATTCTCTATGACTCATTACCACTTTTAAAAGGGACCCTACATGAAGAAATTACTCCTGCTGGCGGCACTGTGTTCTCTAGCTAGCCTGAATGCTTTCTCGGCACACGCTACCACGACGCAGGCCATTTTAACCAGCAGCGATGCTGATAAACTCATCGCCGTAGCGATTGATAAAGCAGGCAGGTTAAACGCCAACGTCTGTATCGCGGTGCTGGACCAGTCAGGGCAACTGCTGGCGTTTAAACGTATGGATACCGCGCCGGTAGGCTGCATTGATTCCTCAATCCTCAAGGCGCGCGCCGCCGCGCTCTACCGTACGCCGACCGATAAATATATGGGCCGTGCCAATGGAACAGAGCCTGCGATTGCCACTTTGCCGGGCATGGTGCCTTTGGGCGGCGGGAATCCCGTTGTTTATAACGACAATGTGATTGGCTCAGTGGGTGTGAGCGGTTCTGCCAATCCGAATGAAATCGCGATCGCTCAGGCCGCAGCCGATAGCCTAAAGTGATTAACAATCATCAATAAGTCGTGTTTATCGCCAATAAAAAACCCCAGCGGATTAAGTTCCTGGGGTTTTTAAACTAAACAATGGCTATCGATAAAAGCTTTAGTGGCCGTTTTTCACGGCCAGTTTGCTTTTGCCCACCCCAATCGCCAGAACAACCAGTGCGCCAACAACACCGGCGATAGTGGATAGATGAGTAATGGCGGCAAAATCGAAATGCGCAATCGCCGGGTCGGTGACAAACATGCTGCCGGCAATCCAGCCAATCAGGGCGCCGCCCAGCATGATGATAAACGGAAAACGGTTGATCATTGCCAGCACCAGCTTACTCCCGGCAATGATGATCGGGATGCTTATCACCACGCCAAGCGCCACCAGAACGTAGTTGCCCTTACCCGCTGCCGCCACGGCCAGCACGTTGTCCAGTGACATCACCACGTCGGCCACCACGATGGTCATCGCCGTTTTCCACAGGCTGGTGCCGCTTTTTATATCACTCTCTTCGTCTTCATTAGCGACCAGCTTGATGCCAATCCACAGCAGTAAAACGCCGCCCACCAGTTTCAGATAAGGCAAGTCCAGCAGTTTGACCGCCACTATCAATAAGACCACGCGCGCAATAATTGCACCGGCGGTACCGATAATAATCGCCTTGTTGCGTTGGTGCGGCGGCAATTTTCGGCATGCCATAGCAATAACCACCGCATTATCACCGCCCAACAGCAGGTCGATTACGATAATTTGTAGCAGGATAGCGATGAAGTCCCATTGATCAAATAACCAAGTCATAAAACACTCTATGCAGCGTAAAAAGGAAAAATCCCAGTAAGCAACGAAACGACAATCAAAATCAGGCTGCTTAGCAGAGACCATTTAAAGGTGAAGTACTGATTTTCTGAATAATCCAGCTTCAGCATACTGACCACCAAATAGGTTGAAGCAACCAGCGGGCTCAGAATATGCACCGGTTGCCCCATTAACGCGGCGCGCGCCATCTCGATACCGCTGATGCCGTGATGCTTCGCGGTATCTGCCAGCACAGGCAAAACGCCAAAATAGAACACATCGTTTGAGACCAGCCAAGTCATCGGAATGCTCAGCAGCGCCGTCACTACCGCCATGTAGGGGCCTAACGTGTCCGGAATAACGTTTAACAGGGCACTGCCTACCGCGTTCACCATGCCCGTTCCGGTAAAAACACCGGTAAATACGCCGGCCGCGAAGATTAGGCTGGAAACGGCAAGGATCGGAGGAGCGTGTTGCTCCAACTGATCTTTTTGCGCCGACAGGTCCGGAAAATTAACGATAAGCGCCAGACAGGCGGCAATCATGAACAGATAGCTTAGCGGCAACACCTCCATACATAAACCAATTATCAACAAAATGGTTAAAGTCCAATTAAAGTAGAAAGTTTTTGCTCCACGGCAGCGGTGCTGATCCTCAATCGCATTTTCAAAATTTATGTTTAAGTCGGGTCCTAAACGCGCGCGCTCACGGCGACCAAAGAGGTAGGCCAGCACAAAAGTCCAGGCCGCGCTGGCTAACAGCGCCGGGATCATTGGTACAAACATTGCGCCAATATCGACGTGCATCGAGGTGGCTGCCCGCGCCGTTGGACCGCCCCAAGGCACCATATTGCCCAGCCCTGAGACTTGCAGCAGAAGGCAGCACACCATCGGCAGCGAGAGACCGAGGCGTTTGTAAATGGGTAAAAAAGCGGAGAGCACGATGATGTAGATGGTGGCCCCGTCGCCGTCCAGTGCCACCAAAAAAGCCAGTAGCACGGTGCCGAGGAAAATTTTAACCGGGTCGCCTTTCACGGCTTTGATAACTCGCTTAACCAGCGGGTCGAACATCCCCGCTTCAGTCATCACCATGAAATAGAGCATGGCAAAGATAATCATTACCCCGTTAGGTGCAACGGTCCTGATGCCATCCATCATGTATTTGCCGATGCTGGCATAAAACCCGCCAATAAGAGCAAACACGGTCGGAATTAGAATAAGCGCCGTTAACGCCGACAGGCGTTTGGTCATTAGACAAAAGATAAAGAAAATGAGCATCAATACACTCAGGGTCACCAGCATCGCTTCATTCCTCTGTAGGGGGAAGATAAAAAGAGTTTTGTTCGAACAGTGGTTAGCTGTTTGTTTCTTTTGGGTTATTTTTATGAATTATGTCAGTAACAAGAGGTGAAAAATGGCATCTGGTTTTATGAATAGATTCCTCGCGGGAATGATAAGGATTCAAAAAATGTTGATAAATTAAATTATAAATGTACCAAAAGGTTCGAAATTATCTATCGGCCTTGATAATAGGCACTTTTAATAAATTTCGCATTCGCAGTTTCGGTCGTTTTGGCGGCAAATAGAGGGCGTGAGACCAAGCTTAGAGGGGGAAAAAGCGTTGTGACTTTGTGAGCAAGGACAAACAATTTAAATTTCGACACGGCGGTGTTAGCGCGTTAAAGGCAAAAAAAAGCCTTGGCGTTAATGAATGGCCAAGGCTTGATATTACGGCTGCGCATCGCGATGTCGGCGTGCTCGGCTTACTCCATACCTAACTCTTTTAGCTTGCGCGTGAGGGTGTTACGACCCCAGCCCAGCAGACGAGCGGCTTCCTGTTTATGGCCCTGAGTGTGGCGCAGTGCAGTCGTCAGCAGTGTGCGCTCCATTTCAGGCTGTGCTTCAGAAAGCAGGTTTTGATGACCGGAACGCAGCGCGCGGTCGGCCCACTGTGCCAGCAAGGTTGCCCAGCTGTCAGGCAGGCTTTGCCCACCGGTCTCCGGCGCGCTGCTTTCAAACAGCTCGGGAGGCAGGTCCTGAATCAGCACTTCTTGTCCGGCCGCCATCACTGTCAGCCAGCGACAGGTGTTTTCGAGCTGGCGCACGTTGCCCTGCCAAGGCAGGCGTGTCAGCGCAGTTTCCGTTTCCGGATGCAGATTTTTGGCCTCAACGCCCAACTCTTTAGCTGCAACCTGCAAGAAGTAGCGCGCCAGACGTGGAATGTCTTCACGACGCTCACGCAGTGGCGGCAGATGCACGCGGATCACGTTCAGGCGGTGGAACAAGTCCTCGCGGAATTTGCCTTCCTGAACGCGCAGCTCAAGGTTCTGGTGCGTAGCGGCAATAATACGGACGTCTACTTTTACCGGCGCATATCCCCCCACGCGATAGAACTGGCCGTCGGCCAATACGCGCAGCAAACGGGTCTGTACGTCCATCGGCATATCACCGATTTCGTCCAGGAAAAGGGTACCATTATCGGCCTGCTCAAAACGTCCTTGGCGAATCTGATTGGCGCCGGTAAAAGCCCCTTTCTCATGACCAAAGAGTTCGGACTCAATCAAGTCCTTGGGGATCGCCGCCATATTAAGCGCGATAAAAGGCGCTTTGGCTCGCGGGCTGTGGCGATGCAGCGCGTGCGCCACCAACTCTTTACCGGTTCCCGATTCGCCATTAATCAGTACGCTTATCGAGGAGCGAGAGAGACGGCCGATGATGCGAAATACGTCCTGCATGGCCGGTGCTTCACCGATGATATCCGCCGTCGGCCCGCTGGCCGGTTGACTGCGTGCCGGCTGCTGTTGCTCCTGATAGTGGCTGATCGCGCGTTCAACCAGGGCAACTGCTTCGTCGATATCAAAAGGCTTCGGCAGGTAGTCAAATGCACCCTGTTGATAGGCACTGACCGCGGCGTCCAGGTCCGAATGCGCAGTCATTATGATGACCGGAAGCATCGGGTGACGTTGTTTGATTTGTTTTAACAGCGCCAGCCCATCCATACCGGGCATGCGAATATCTGATAACAAAACGTCAGGGGTTTGAGTCGCAATGGCTTCCAATACTTCATTGCCGCTGTCGAACGTGGTGCAGTTTAAACCCGCCCCAGTGAGCGCGCGTTCAAGTACCCAGCGGATGGAGCTATCGTCATCGACGATCCAGACTATCCCTCGTTGCATAAGAACCTCACTGGCGAATGGGCAGGAACACCGAGAATTCGGTATGTCCTGGCCAACTGTTAAATTCAACTTTACCCGAATGCTGGTCAATCAAACTGCGCGCGATGGACAGGCCCAGACCTGTTCCTCCCTCGCGGCCACTGACCATAGGGTAAAAAAGTGTATCCTGCAGATGCGCAGGAACGCCGGGACCGTCATCTTCAATATCAATGCGGGCCACCAGGCGATAGCGCACACCGTGCAGAGTAATTTGGAAAGCGGTACGCGTTCTTAACGTAATAGTGCCGCCTTCTTCTCCCAATGCCTGCAGGGCATTCCGGGTAATATTAAGCAGAATCTGCTCTATTTGATCCGGGTCGTGGGCCAGTTCCGGCAGGCTAGGATCGTAATCACGAACCAGTTGGACGTTATCAGGCTTCTCCATCGAGACCAGTTGGCAAACGCGCTCCGCAACCTGGTGGATGCTTTGCGTAATATGCTGGCTCGGACGCTGAGGGCCCAACAAACGGTCAACCAGATTTCGCAATCGGTCGGCCTGCTCGATAATGACTTTGGTATATTCCAGCAGGGAAGGATCGGGCAGCGCTTTCGACAAAAGCTGCGCCGCACCCCGTAATCCACCCAGCGGGTTTTTTATTTCATGTGCCAGCCCGCGAATAAGGTCCCTTGCGGCAACCTGCTGCGCGTGCTGAAGCTGTTCCTGACTCAGGCGACGCTGGTTATCCATCGGCGCCAGCTCAATCAGAATAAAACCTTCCGGCAAAGCCTGTGCGGTCAGCGACATAATGTGCGCCCGACCATCTACCACCAGGGTGACTTCGCTGTCGGTAAACCCTTGCCCAGCCTCAATACTTTCACGCATGAGCTCAATGTTGAGCGAAAAGTAGCCCACCAGATCGGGTAACGGTGTCCCGAAAAGCTTACGTGAACTCTGCGCTAATAATTGCTGAGCCGCCGGATTGGCGTAATGCACGGCCAAGTCGTCGTCCAACAGCAGAACGCTGTTGATAAGAGAATTAAGGATCTGCCCAGCATCGGGCAGCTTGCCGGTTGCCATACAGCAGTCTCCCGCACCTGATTGGTGCATTTAAACCGCTACCCGCCAAACAGTCGGGTCAGTGGTGTCACACAGGGAAGTCGCGTGGAGAAAAAAGCCCATCCGGAGATGGGCTAACGTTTCCACGGCAACAAAAATATCGAGATATTTTTTGCTCTGCACCCCCGCGAATGCACGGCGGTGCAGGATGTAAAGCTCAGAGAGCGAACCCATCCGCTCCCCAGCGCTACGGCGTTTATTAGACGCTGTAGTACAGTTCGAACTCTACTGGGTGTGGCGTCATGCGAATGCGGTCATTTTCTTCAGTACGCAGTGCGATGTAAGCATCGATCGCGTCATCAGAGAACACACCACCGCGGGTCAGGAACTCACGGTCTGCATCGAGGCAGTTCAACGCTTCTTCCAGAGAGCCAGCAACCTGTGGGATCTCTGCCGCTTCTTCTGGTGGCAGGTGGTACAGGTCTTTGTCCATTGCATCGCCAGGATGGATTTTGTTGATGATGCCATCAAGGCCAGCCATCAGCAGTGCAGCAAACGCCAGGTATGGGTTGGCCGCTGGATCAGGGAAGCGCGCTTCGATACGCATTGCTTTAGGGCTAGAAACGTGTGGAATACGGATTGAAGCAGAACGGTTACGCGCTGAGTAAGCCAGCATAACAGGGGCTTCGTAGCCTGGGACCAGACGCTTGTAAGAGTTAGTCGTCGGGTTAGCGTACGCATTGATGGCTTTTGCGTGCTTGATGATACCCCCGATGTAGTACAGCGCAGTTTCAGACAGGCCGCCGTATTTGTCGCCAGAGAACAGGTTGTTACCGTCTTTAGACAGAGACATGTGGCAGTGCATGCCTGAACCGTTATCGCCAAACATTGGTTTTGGCATAAAGGTCGCAGTTTTGCCAAATGCGTGAGCCACGTTGTGCACCACGTATTTGTAGATTTGGATTTCGTCAGCTTTTTTGGTCAGAGTGTTGAAGCGGGTTGCCACTTCGTTCTGGCCAGCGGTCGCCACTTCGTGGTGGTGAGCTTCAACAACCAGGCCCATTTCTTCCATGGTCAAACACATGGTAGAACGCAGGTCCTGAGCGGAGTCGACCGGAGGAACTGGGAAGTAACCGCCTTTAACTGCTGGACGGTGGCCTTTGTTGCCGCCTTCGTATTTGGTGCTTGAGTTCCATGCGCCTTCGATATCATCGATAGCAACGTGTGAACCCGAGATGCTGCTGCCGAAGCGAACGTCATCAAACAGGAAGAATTCTGGCTCTGGTCCGAACAGAACGGTGTCCGCGATGCCTGAAGATTTCAAGAAGTCTTCAGCACGTTTTGCCGTTGAACGTGGGTCACGGTCATAACCTTGCAGCGTGTTTGGTTCCACGATATCACAACGGATAATCAAGGTTGACTCTTCAAAGAATGGGTCAAGAACCGCAGTGCTTGGGTCTGGCATCAGAACCATGTCTGAGTCGTTGATTGTTTTCCAGCCGCCGATGGATGAACCATCGAACATTTTACCATCTTCAAAGAAGTCAGGGCTTACCTGGTGAGATGGGATGGTAACGTGCTGTTCTTTACCCTTGGTGTCGGTGAAGCGAAGGTCGATGAATTTAACTTCATTTTCCTTGATAATCGCAAAAACGTGTTCAGCGGACATACTAGTTCTCCCGAATTTCTCATTATGTCATCGTCGTGGAACGAAACGAATAATCAAACATTGTTGAAAATGGCGTGTGGCCTAAACAGCTTTTTTACTTCCTCTGATAAGACTCTTTTCACCCTGAATAGATGATTGCGAAATCTGTGCCAACTTTGTGAAAAAGGAGCAAAGGCCATTTGACGCGGCCTTTACCGTTATTGAGTATGCACCATAACGGAAATTATGCACCATTTTGGATCAATGCTGTCGGGGTGGTGAACCAAAATGGTGCACCAAATTGGGTCAAGGTGAGATTTGCACCGTGAAAGGGATCGTAAAATGACCAGACAGAACTTGTTTCGAAGAGAATCTTGTGAACTTGTTTAGAACCTAGCCTAATACGTGTACAATAGCGCGCTATTTCTATATTTCTAAATGCCTGAGGCAAAGCTGTGATCGAAAATTTGCGTAACATCGCCATTATTGCCCACGTTGACCATGGTAAAACTACCTTGGTTGATAAGCTGCTACAACAATCCGGTACCTTCGGAGAACGTGTAGAAGCCACCGAACGCGTAATGGACTCCAACGATTTGGAGAAAGAGCGTGGGATTACCATCCTCGCAAAAAACACCGCCATTAATTGGAAAGACTACCGCATCAACATCGTGGATACCCCAGGACACGCCGACTTCGGCGGTGAGGTAGAGCGTGTGATGTCAATGGTTGACTCGGTGCTGCTGGTTGTGGATGCAATGGATGGCCCTATGCCGCAAACCCGTTTCGTGACCAAAAAAGCATTTGCTAATGGTCTGAAGCCGATCGTGGTAATCAACAAGGTTGACCGTCCTGGCGCACGTCCTGACTGGGTTGTAGACCAGGTATTCGACCTGTTCGTAAACCTTGATGCGACCGACGAGCAACTTGATTTCCCAATCATTTATGCATCAGCACTGCTGGGTATCGCGGGCACCGACCATAACGATATGGCCGAAGACATGACCCCGCTGTACCAGGCAATTGTTGACCACGTATCTGCTCCACAGGTTGACAGCAATGGCCCACTGCAGATGCAAATCTCCCAGTTGGACTACAACAACTACGTTGGCGTTATCGGCATTGGCCGTATCAAGCGCGGCGTAGCAAAAGTTAACCAACAGGTTACGATTATCGATAGCGAAGGCAAAACTCGCAACGGTAAAGTCGGTAAAGTTCTGACCCACATGGGTCTGGAGCGTATCGAAGCTGCTACCGCTGAAGCGGGCGATATCATTGCTATCACCGGTCTGGGCGAGTTGAACATCTCCGACACCATCTGTGATCCACAGAATGTTGAAGCGCTGCCAGCACTGAGCGTTGATGAACCAACCGTTACCATGTACTTCAACGTAAACACCTCTCCGTTCTGTGGTAAAGAAGGTAAGTATGTGACTTCACGTCAGATTCTTGACCGTCTGAACAAAGAGCTGGTGCACAACGTGGCACTGCGTGTTGAAGAAACCGAAGACTCCGACGCATTCCGCGTTTCAGGCCGTGGTGAACTTCACCTGTCGGTTCTGATCGAAAACATGCGTCGTGAAGGTTTCGAACTGGCCGTTTCTCGTCCTAAAGTTATCAACCGTAAAATCGATGGCCGCATGCAAGAGCCGTTCGAAAACGTGACTTTGGATATCGAAGAACAAAACCAGGGTTCAGTCATGCAAGCCATGGGTGAGCGTAAAGGCGACGTTAAGGACATGATCCCTGACGGCAAAGGTCGTATTCGTCTCGATTACCTGATCCCGGCTCGTGGCCTGATCGGTTTCCGTACCGAATTCATGACCATGACCTCTGGTACTGGTCTGCTTTACTCCACTTTCAGCCACTACGACGACGTTCGTCCAGGCGAAATTGGCCAGCGTCAGAACGGCGTGCTTATCTCTAACGGCCAGGGTAAAGCGGTTGCGTTTGCTCTGTTCGGTCTGCAAGATCGCGGTAAGCTGTTCCTGGGTCACGGTGCAGAAGTGTATGAAGGCCAGGTTATCGGTATTCACTCACGTTCTAACGACCTGACGGTTAACTGCTTGACCGGTAAGAAACTGACCAACATGCGTGCTTCAGGTACTGATGAAGCAACGACGCTGGTTCCTGCTATCAAAATGTCTCTGGAACAAGCGATCGAGTTCCTGGATGATGACGAATTGGTAGAAGTAACACCTCTGTCTGTGCGTATCCGTAAACGTCACCTGACCGAGAACGACCGTAAACGTGCTAGCCGTGGTCCTAAAGAAGGTTAATCTTCTTCCCGGTTAAACGTTTTTCGTTAAGAGGGCACCTTCGGGTGTCCTTTTTTTTATCTACTTTTTCATTAAACAAGCATCAAGCTTGTATCCGTGTCACTGTTCAGACCTATGATTTACCGCTAACCTACTCTTTACCCATAACCTACTCTTTACCAATGAAGTAAGTTATTAATAAAGTAAGCTTCATCTTTGAAATCAGGAGCGTGCAATGCTGTATATATTTGATATGGGCAACGTGTTAATTGATATCGATTTCAAACGTGTGCTGGGCGTATGGAGCAATCTCAGCGGAGCCCCGCTGGCGCATCTCATTGAAAGATTCAAAATGGGCGAAGTGTTCGAGCAGCACGAGCGCGGCGAAATCAGTGATGAACAGTTTGCCGAGCAGCTTTGCCATGAGATGGGCATTGCGCTGAGTTTCGAGCAGTTTAGTGCCGGTTGGCAGTCTATTTTCATTGGCCTGCGTCCCGACGCTATTGCCGTGATGAAATCGCTGCGTGAGCAGGGTCATCGCGTGGTGGTGCTGTCCAATACCAACCGTCTTCACCTTGAGCACTGGCCAACACACTACCCTGAAATAGAGCAAAATGCCGATGCGATATACTTGTCTCAAGAGTTGGGGATGAGAAAGCCTGAACCGGCTATTTTCCAGCACGTGTTGGATAAAGAAGGCTTTAAGGCGCAGGAAACGGTGTTCTTTGACGACGTGGCCGAAAACGTCAATGCCGCCAGTGCGCTGGGTATCCAAGCCATTCTTGTCGTCGACAGCCAGACACTGCCGCGTCATTTCTCTGGAAACCAAATTACCTAAGTACACAAGGACGAAACAATGCCAAGGCTCCATCCCAGACTCAAGTCTGCAGCTCGTTTTAGCCACATGCTGTTTAAGCGCGCCGACAACGATGGATTAACCTTGTTGGCGGGGCATCTTGCCTATGTTTCACTGCTTTCACTGGTGCCGCTGATTGCCGTAGTGTTTTCACTGTTTGCGCTGTTTCCCGTGTTTTCAGATATTAGCACCCAGTTGAAGGATTTTATCTTTGCCAATTTTTTGCCCGCCACTGGCAATATCATTCAGCGCTATCTCGAACAGTTTGTCTCTAACTCGAGCAAAATGACGGCGGTGGGGACCTGCGGTTTAATTGTGACCTCGCTGCTGCTGATTGCTTCGGTCGACAGCGTGCTGAACAAAATTTGGAATACCCATTCCAGGCGGCCCATTGTTTACTCTTTTGCCATGTACTGGATGGTGCTGACGCTGGGACCCATTCTGCTGGTCGCCAGCGTGGCCATCAGTTCTTATCTTCTGTCGTTGAACTGGCTAAGCCTTAGCGGTGTCCACTCTATAGTGGACAGATTGTTACGGGCCTTGCCGCTCCTCATTTCATGGATTTCATTCTGGCTGCTGTACTCGATTGTGCCTAAAGCCAGCGTCCCGACTCGTGATGCGCTGATTGGCGCGCTGGTTGCCGGTGCACTGTTTGAGCTGGGCAAGAAAGTCTTTGCGCTTTATGTGCAGCTGTTTCCTTCTTATCAGCTGATTTACGGCGTACTGGCGGTGATCCCGATTCTATTTTTATGGGTCTATATCAGCTGGTGTATCGTGTTGTTGGGGGCTGAAATCACCGTGACACTCGGTGAGTTTCGTGCACAAGAGCCTGACGAAGAAACCGCGTTGCAGGAGAAATAGAGTCGTTATGATTGCGTTAATTCAGAGAGTTTTACAGGCCAGCGTCACCGTAGACGGCGAAGTGTGCGGTGAGATTGGCTCAGGTTTGCTGGTATTACTGGGTGTTGAGCAGGGCGATGACGAGCAAAAAGCCAAGAAGCTGTGCGAGAAAGTGGCCGGTTACCGCGTGTTTGGCGACAGCGAAGGAAAAATGAATTTGAACGTGACTCAAGCGGGCGGCGGTCTGCTGGTGGTATCGCAGTTTACGCTGGTTGCCGACACTCAGAAGGGCACGCGCCCCGGTTTTTCGCGCGGAGCAGCACCGGCAGACGCCGACCGGCTGTACCAATATTTCAATGGTCAGTGTCGCGAGAAAGGTATTCATACCGAAACAGGTCGTTTCGCCGCGGATATGAAAGTGGCTTTGGTCAACGATGGTCCCGTGACCTTCTGGTTACAGGTCTGAAGCAACGGCGCATCGCCTGAGAGAGAAAGTATCTATGTATCATCTTAGAGTTCCCGTTACCGAATCAGAACTGGCTGCCTATTACAAATTTCGTTGGGAAATGCTGCGTAAACCTCTTCATCAGCCTGAAGGGTCCGAGCGTGATGCTTATGATGCCATGGCGCACCATCAAATGGTGGTGGACGAGCAGGGTGAAGCTGTTGCCGTAGGGCGCTTATATATTAATGCCGACAACGAAGCCTCTATTCGTTTTCTTGCGGTTAATCCTAACGTGCAGGCTAAAGGGCTGGGGACGCTGGTTGCGATGACGTTGGAGTCCGTTGCGCGCCAGGAAGGGGTAAAACGCGTAGTGTGTAGCGCCCGTGAAGACGCCGTTGAATTTTTCGCAAAGTTGGGGTTCATCAACCAAGGTGAAATCACCACCCCGCAGACGACGCCGGTGCGCCACTTTTTAATGATCAAACCGATCGCCACGCTGGACGATATTTTGCATCGCCCAGACTGGTGCGGTCAGTTGCAGCAGGCTTGGTACGACCATATTCCACTGAGTGAAAAAATGGGCGTAAGGATTAGCCAGTATACCGGCCAGCGTTTTGTCACCACCATGCCTGAAAACGGCAATCAAAATCCACACCACACTCTTTTTGCCGGCAGTCTGTTTTCACTGGCGACGCTGACGGGCTGGGGACTTATCTGGCTGCTGCTGCGTGAAAGACATCTTGGCGGCACCATCGTGCTGGCCGATGCACACATCCGCTACAGTTCACCGGTAACCGGAAGGCCTCGGGCGATAGCCGATCTCAGTTCGATAAGCGGTGATCTCGACAGACTGGCAAAAGGGCGTAAGGCTCGAGTACAGCTAGACGTACAGTTGATGGGTGAAGAGGGAGAGGGCGCGGTGTTTGAGGGAACTTACCTGGTGTTGCCGGCCTCAGCCGATGCGCCTTTAGAGCCGTCGATCAATTAATAACAAGCCCGGCTTGTACCGGGCTTGTCAGCTAATTCAAATAATAAATTTATTTATTGAGCAGGCCCCGTGACACCTTTGGTCATTTGCTGCTGGACCTGCTTACCGTCATTACCCGTCGCGTGAAGCGCCCCGTTTAGCGTTGGTTTGAAATCAACGTTGGCGGGCATCTGCCCCTGCAAATCTAGCTGTAGGTTCACATTGCCCTGTAACGGAATTTCCGGCCATCCCCAGTTTTGCAATTCGTTGGCAGGCACCGCGCGGCCGTTCAGTTTCACCGTGAAGTCACGCTGTGGCTGCTGGCTCACGGTGGCGGTGGCCTCTAGCAGCCCCTCTTTGGTAAAGGCGCTCAGCTCGGTAATGTTAACCTTGTCAGTGCTGGCTTCCAGCGCCAGGGAAGGACGGCGAACGTCATTCTTATTAAAGGTGGCGTCGCTGGCATTAAGATTCAGCTTGCCCGACCAAATTCCCCACTGATGATTATGTGCCAACTGTAGGTTGGTACCAAAACCGTCGAGCGAGGTAAGCTGGAACGGGAAATCAGGTGATATATCGATGATCAGGTTGCGGTTAGCCGTAAACTTGTCGACCGAGACTTCTGACAGCCAGTCCGGCAGCGTATCAACCCACAATTGTCGCCAGTTCGGCGGCAGCGTGTATTCCAGGGCGGCAACGCTGACATCATCAAGCTTCAAACTTTTGGTTGCGCGTTCCCAACTGCCGGTAGTGCGCAGCAGACCGCCTTCCCAGCGGGTGCCGAATTGTCGAATGGCAACGCCCTGAGAGGAGAGGTCGAGGTTGACGATAGGATCGAGGAAGTGCAGATTGCCGTTAATCAGGTCGGTGGCATTCAGCGACAGTTGTCCGTCAGTACTCTGCCAGTCACCCTGCTGCAAAGTGACGTCGGTGATGGTCATGTCCAGATCGGTGAACGCCCAGTTTTGGCCCTGAAGGCGAGCATCAATCAGATCCAGGCGTTTTATGTCCACTTTCGGCAGCTTCACAAACTCCTGCCAGAAGGTAGAAATAGGCTGTGCGCTTTGCAGCCTGATGTTGCTCAGACGCAAATTATCCAACGTCCAGCTGCCGTCGATGCTGCGACTGGCTTTACCTGTGAGCTGCCCACGCGCCATATCGGCACCAAAATTACTCAGTGTCAGCTGCTGATTGTTTATACGTCCTTGAATCAACACATTATTAGCCGGAATGTCGTCCAGCGCCAGCGTGTCTGCACTCAATTGGAATTGGGCATTATTGCCTAATACCGCGTTCTTGGCCGGCTGCCACGGCGTAATTCCCGCATTCACGTTTTTGCCTGCCACTTTCCACTGCTCAAGGCTGCCGTTCAGCGCAATATTATTTAACTGCAACGTATTGGCCTGCATCGGCAGATTCAGAGGGGATGGAGAGAGGTTCAGCGTGCCGTCTACCAGCACCAGTCGGTCGAAAAAGCGCGGATCGGTAATTTGACGCCAGCTCAGGTCGAAATCAACTTCGTTGGCATCAAGCACGTCAGGCTGATTCTTTTCACCAAACTTCACGCCTGAAAGCGTGATGCGCGAAGGGGTAGACCAGGAGTGATCGACTTTATCAAACGACAAACGATATTCACTGTTATCGCTTACCCAACGGCTAAGCGAGCCAGCGGCCCAACGTGTTTGCAGTAAAACGTACAGTATGACGATTGCCAGAACCAACAGCAGAGCTATTGTCAGCAGCAATTTACCGATAAATTTCATCGTCTGAATCCATATCCGTTGAGAAAGTCGGAAAAACGTACACCTGTTTATGCCGTAATCAGCAATCTTTCTCAATAGGTTAACATGTTACAGGCAATAAAAAACGGCGGGGGGATAACCCTACCGCCGTTGTTGAACCTAGGTTGTCCCTGTTTTCACAAGATTAAGGTTCGCGTGGGAAGACTAGGTTCAGCACGATGGCCGTAATACCGCCTGCTGCAATGCCGGAAGAGAGCAACGTTTTGAGCCAGTCTGGTGCAAATTGCAGGATCAGCGGTTGTTGCGAAACGCCCATGCCCACGGCCAGTGACAACGCCATGATCATAATCGCACGGCGATTAAGGCGCTCTCTCGACACGATGCGCACGCCAGATGCAGCAATAGTGCCAAACATCACGATAGTCGCCCCGCCAAGCACCGGTTCGGGAATATGTTGCACAAAACCCGCCACCGCCGGAAACAGACCCAGCACAATCAACATCAGTGCTACCACGAATCCGACATAGCGGCTGGCAACGCCGGTCAGCTGGATCACGCCATTATTCTGGCCGAAACAGGAGTTGGGGAAGGTGTTGAACACCGCAGACAGCATCGAGTTCAGGCCGTTAGCCAGCACGCCGCCCTTGATGCGCTTCATATACAGCGGGCCGCTGACCGGCTGCTCCGAAACGTCGGAGGTGGCGGTGATATCACCGATGGTTTCCAGCGACGTCACCATAAAGATAAGCATCAGCGGAATAAGCAGATTCCAGTCGAAGCCAAGGCCATAATAGAGCGGGGTAGGCAGGGTTATCCAGTGCGTTGTTGCAGCCGGTGTCGCAGCGGGCAGCATGTCCATGCCCCAGGCAACCGCATAGCCCACGGCCATGGCTATCACCAGCGAGGCGACACGCAAGTAGGGGTTACGCTGGCGGTTGAGAAGAACAATCACCACCAGAACCACGGCAGCAAGAATCAGGTTTTTAGGCGCACCAAAGGTGTGGTCGCTCATCGCCGCGTAGCCACCGCCAATAGACGTTAAGCCAACTTGAATCAGCGACAGGCCGATGATCATCACCACAATACCGGAAACCAGCGGGGTAATAATGCGGCGCGCAAGATGCAGTACGCGGGAGAGTAAAATCTCGGTGCACGACGCGACCATAAGCGTGCCAAACAGTGCGGCCATCATGGTCGGCACATCCGCCCCGCCATTTTTAATCGCCATGCCACCCATAATTAACGGTGCCACAAAGTTGAAACTGGTTCCCTGAATGGACAGCAGGCCTGAACCGACCGGACCCCAGGTTTTAATTTGCAGAATTGACGCCAAACCGGAGGCAAACAGCGACATACTGATAATGTGCTGAGTATCCTGAGCGGGCAGACCCAAAGCCTGACAAATCAGCAGCGCGGGAGTGATAACAGCAACAAACATCGCCAGCAGGTGCTGACAGGCCGCAAACAGCGTTTGTGGCAACGGCGGGCGGTCTTCCAACCGATAGATTAATTCACTGTTGCGTGTGGTTTCTGGCGATTGGCGCTGAGCCTCTGGCTCGGCAGATTGTGTTGTCACGTTGGGCACCCTGTTAAGCCGAAAGCGGGCATTTTTCATGATCTTGGGCACAAAAGCAATCGTTTGCCAGCGGCATTTTTATCGGCCAAGACGCAAATAATTAGCCGATGCAGCTGTCTGATATGACTTAATCAAGTGGGGGGTATTTTTGATAGGGTTATCAAGCGTTAGTGTAACGAACCCGCTCGGGCAGCCAGCGTTCGATAAGCGCACGTGCATGTTCGGGATACTGCTGCTGAATATGGCGGGCGATGCGCTGAACTTCTGGGATCATCGCCTGGTCGCGCAGTAAATCGGCGACTTTAAATTCGGCGCTGCCGGTTTGTCGCGTTCCCAATAGTTCGCCTGGACCGCGTATCTCCAAGTCCTGCTGTGCGATGACAAAACCGTCGTTGCTGTCGCGTAATACTTGTAAACGCTTCTGCGCGGTTTTGCTCAGCGGCGTTTTATACAACAGCACGCAGTGGGAGGCGATAGCACCGCGTCCAACTCGGCCGCGCAGCTGGTGCAGTTGCGCTAGACCCAAACGCTCGGGGTTTTCAATAATCATCAGGCTGGCATTGGGCACGTCGACGCCAACCTCGATAACCGTGGTGGCAACCAGTAGCTGTATTTCACCCTGCTTGAAATCCTGCATAATCGACTGTTTTTCCTGCGCTTTCATGCGACCGTGAACCAAGCCAATCTTCAGCTCCGGCAGGGCGATTTTCAGCCCTTCCCACGTAGCTTCCGCCGCCTGAGCCTCGAGCATTTCCGACTCTTCAATCAGCGTACAGACCCAGTAAGCCTGGCGATTTTCTTCCATACAGGCACTTTTCACCCGCTGGATAATGTCGCTGCGGCGGGTATCAGGAATAGCAACGGTAGTGACCGGCGTACGGCCAGGCGGCAGCTCGTCGATAACCGAAGTATCAAGATCTGCATAAGCGGTCATCGCCAGCGTGCGGGGAATTGGCGTGGCGGTCATGATCAACTGATGCGGATGAAACCCCTGCTGCTTGCCCTTTTCCCACAGCGCCAAACGCTGGTGGACGCCGAAGCGGTGCTGCTCGTCGATAATGACCAGTGCCAGTGCTGAAAACTGAATTTGTTCCTGGAAGATGGCGTGAGTGCCTACCACCATCGATACCTGTCCGCTGGCAATCGCCTCCTGCTGGGCGAGACGCGCTTTGCCTTTTTGCTTTCCGGCCAGCCAGCCGACCTGAATTCCCAGCGGCTCAAACCACTGGCGGAAGTTATTGGCATGCTGCTCGGCAAGAAGCTCGGTCGGTGCCATCAGGCCCACCTGCTTGCCTTGAGCAATGGCGCAAAGTGCCGCGAGTGCGGCGACCAGCGTTTTGCCCGAGCCCACGTCACCCTGCACCAGACGCATCATCGGGTAGCTCTGAGCCAAGTCTTTTTCAATTTCGGCAACCACGCGACTCTGCGCGCCGGTCGGGCTAAACGGCAGCGACGCTAAAAATGCGTCCATCAGCTGATGATCTTTTACCAGCGGCAGCGCTTTGTAGCTCTGCGTTCCGGCACGCACCGCCAGCATGCTGAGGTTATGCGCCAGCAGCTCTTCCATAATCAGTCGGCGCTGTGCTGGATGCTGACCCTTTTCAAGGTCGGCAAGCTGCATATCAGGCGGGGGACGATGTAACAAATGCAACGCCTGAGACAGCGGCATCAGCGTGCGGCTGAGCTCCTGCGGCAGAAGTTCGACGATGGGTTGGGTATCAAGCAGCGATAATGCCTGGTCTGTCAGCTTGCGCAGCGTGGCCTGACGAATACCTTCGGTGGTGGGATAAACCGGCGTCAATGATTCCTGCAAAACGACTTCGCTGTTTTCGCCCTGCACGCGGTATTCGGGGTGAATAATCTCGGCGCCAATCGTCCCGCGCTTTATCTCACCATAGGCGGTAACTCGACGACCGGCGGCGAGGCTATTTTTCATCGCCGCATTAAAGTTAAAAAAGCGCAGGGTTAGCAGACCGGTGCCGTCGCTTATTTGGCAGGTGAGCATGCGACGACGGCCAAAACTGATGTCTGTACGCAGCACTTCGCCTTCGACGGTAGCGAAAATCGCAGGCAGTAAATCGTTTATGGCGTAGAGGCGTGTGCGGTCTTCATAGCGTAAGGGAAGATGAAGCAGTAAATCCTGAATGGTTTCGAGGCCGATTTTTGCGAGCTTTTCTGCCTGACTTGCACCCACGCCGGTCAGGGACGTAAGCGGGACGGCATCCAGCAGGCGGCCCTTCATCTGGCAACCGTCATTTGCATCGCGGCCCACCAGGCGTCATCGGCAACAATGCTGCCGGTATCGTCGATGAAAGGGCGAGGCAGTTTTTTTCGCAACGCTACATTCGCCAGCACGGGATATCCGCCCTCAAACAGCAGGCGCTGCTGCTCTTTTTCTTTTAAAACGCTGGCTGTGCGCTGATACATGCCGGCATTCTGACGTTGGCGCTGTGCTTCATAAAGAATCAGCGCCGACGCCACCGAGACGTTGAGAGACTGCACCATGCCTACCATCGGGATCACGATATCGCTGTCGGCCAGTGCCAACGCTTCAGGAGTGATACCGGTTTTTTCCTGACCCAACAGAATACAGGTTGGGCGGGTATAATCGATAGTACGGAAATCTACCGCTTTCTCAGACAGGTTGGTCGCCAGAATTTGCATGCCCATTGCCTTCATTTTGGCAACGGCGTCTTGAATTGTCTTGTGCGTTTTGACCTGCACCCAACTATTGGCACCCGCGGCAAAAGAACCCTGCGTTTTCATTCGACTGGTCGGCCAAACGGCGTGAACCTCATGAACGCCAACGGCATCGGCGGTACGGATAACCGCAGACACGTTATGTGGCTTATGCACCTGCTCCATACAAACAGTCAGGTCAGGTTGGCGTGCTGCCAGCATTTCACGGATGCGCGCATAACGTTCAGGAGTCATTAGCTAGTTTCTATTTCGCGTAACTTTAATTACATCCGGCATGATACGAATTTTACGCATAATGTTAGCCAGATGAACGCGGTCACGGGTGCTCAGGCGGATAAACGCGCTGTAAACACGTCCGTCTTTTTCTTCGCTGCTTAGGCTTTGGATATTTGACTGCGCCGCATTAATTGCGGCGGTCAGATTGGCCAGTCCGCCTTGATGATTGAACATGTCGACTTTAATCTCGGCGACAAATTCCTGCTCGGTTTCCTGATCATCCCACTCAACGGCCATGAACTTCTCAGGCTCTTTTTGATAACCACGAATGTTTCGGCAAGACTCGTGGTGAACCACAAGGCCTTTACCCGGACTAACGTGAGCAATAATCGGGTCACCCGGAATAGGACGACAGCATTTCGCAAAGGTGATCAGCACGCCATCTGCACCTTTAATCGGCAGATTACGTGAACCCGACGAGGCCATCGAAGACTGGTCACCCATCAGATTTTTAGCCACCACCAAGCTCATGGCATTCCCTAAGCCGATTTCAGCCAGCAGGTCGTCCATGGCGGCAAGCTTCATGCGGTCGAGCTCTTTCTTGATATTTTCCGGCGGCAGGTCGGTAAGTTTACGCCCGCTTCCCAGTGCATGATTTAACAGACGGCGACCAAGTGAGACAGAGTCGTCACGTTTGAGATTTTTCAGCATCTGACGAATTTTTGCCCGTGCTCTCGAGCTGACCACAAAGTTTAACCATGCCGCATTCGGACGTGCGCCCGGCGCGGTGATTATCTCGATGGTCTGGCCGCTGGTCAGCGGCTGCGAAAGCGGGTAAGGCTGGCGGTCAACGCGTGCACCGACGCAGGCATGGCCGATATCGGTATGCACGGCGTAGGCGAAGTCGACCGGCGTCGCGCCGGCAGGCAGCTCAACGATGCGGCCTTCCGGTGTAAAGACGTAGATTTCATCAGGGAAGAGGTCAGATTTAACGCTCTCGATGAATTCAAAGGAGTTACCGGCACTCTGCTGAAGCTCGAGCAGGCTTTGCAGCCAGCGCTGAGCGCGAATTTGCGCCGTCGTGCCGTTGCTTTCGCCGTTCTCTTTATAAGCCCAGTGCGCCGCCACGCCCATCTCTGCCATCTGGTCCATATCTTCGGTACGGATCTGAACTTCAACCGGCACACCGTGTGGCCCGATTAATGACGTATGCAGAGACTGATAGCCGTTGGCTTTTGGTATGGCGATATAATCTTTGACCCTGCCCGGGCGAGGCTTGTAAAGGCTGTGCGCCTGACCGAGTACGCGGTAGCAGGTGTCCAACTCTTTAACGATGACCCGAAAGGCGTAAATATCCATAATCGAATGGAAACGCTGCTCTTTCAGATGCATTTTGAGGTAAATCGAGTACAGGTGTTTTTCACGCCCGCTCACTCGGCACTGAATGCCGGCTTCGGTGAGGCGTCCCTCAATCTCGGAGAGGATTTTTTGGATCATCTCTTTACGATTACCGCGCGCGGCTTTCACCACTTCTTTGATAACGCGATAACGATTGGGGTACAACGCCTCAAAACCCAGCTCTTCGAGCTCGGTTTTGAGGTGATGAATACCCAGCCTGTGCGCCAGAGGGCTATAAATCTCTAGCGTTTCACGGGCAATGCGGCGACGTTTGTCTGGGCGAAGAGAGCCCAGCGTGCGCATATTATGAGTACGGTCAGCCAGTTTGATCAAAATGACGCGGATGTCTTGCACCATCGCCATGATCATCTTGCGGAAGTTCTCCGCTTGAGCTTCTTTTTTGTCCTGGAATTTCAGCTTGTCGAGCTTTGAAACGCCCTCAACCAGTTCAGCAACGCTTTTACCAAACAACTGCTCCATGTCCTGGTAAGTTGCTGGCGTATCTTCGATGACGTCATGCAACAGCGCCGCCATCAACGTTTCATGGTCGAGTCTCATCTCAGCTAATATACAGGCCACAGCTACTGGGTGAGTGATATATGGCTCACCGCTCGAGCGTGTCTGACCCTCGTGCGCGTCCCGCGCGACGAGGTATGCCTGCACGAGGCGCTTGATCTGGTCCTCTGGCAGGTATTTTTGAATCAGCTGATTCAGGCTTTCAAAGATGTACAAGATAGACCCGCTAATTAACTAGGACGACGGCCTTCGGCGATAGCAGTAACTGCTTGAATCTCGGTGGCTTCTTGCTCTTTTTGCTCCTGACGATCGCGCGCGTCGAGGATCTGATTGGTGATCAGGCCTTCTTCGATTTCACGCAGGGCAATAACGGTAAATTTGTCGTTCTCTTCAGCAACCAGTGGATCTTTACCACCAGATTGCAGCTGGCGTGCGCGGCGAGCAGCCACCAACACCAGGTCAAAACGGTTACCAATTTTTTCTACAGCGTCTTGAACAGTTACGCGTGCCATATATGTGCTACTCCACTGGGGGACGAAAGACTGGGCATAATACTGAAAGTGTCTTCAGTCTGCCAATAGTTTGGTGATTAATCCGTCATGACGAAGCTTTTGACGGCTCAGACGAAGACGTTCAGCGCGAATAATGGTTTTGAGATCCGATAAAGCCAAATCGAAATCATCATTCACAATTAAATAGTCGTACTCAGCGAAGTGAGTCATCTCGGCAACGGCCTGCGCCATGCGTTTGGCGATAACGTCTTCGCTGTCTTGACCACGGCCACGCAGGCGGCGATCGAGTTCATCTTTCGACGGAGGCAGCACAAATATACTGCGTGCTTGGGGCATGCGCTGGCGAATTTGCTGCGCGCCCTGCCAGTCGATATCTAAAAACACATCAACGCCAGAAGCTAAAACTTGTTCAATGGCCTTGCGTGAGGTGCCGTAATAATTACCGAACACTTCGGCATGTTCTAAAAACGCATCCTTACCGATCATCTCGCAAAATTCGTCTTTAGAGACGAAAAAATAATGCTCTCCGTCTTTCTCACCAGGCCTTACCTGACGCGTGGTATGAGAAATCGAAACCTGCGTGTCGTATAACGGTTGAGTTTTCAGATAAGCCTGAATCAGACTTGATTTACCTGCTCCACTGGGTGCGGAGACAATATATAGCGTGCCTTGAACCATGTTGACGTTTCAGCTGATTGAGTTGATATGAAAATACAGAAGAGTGATCTTCGGCACAGTATACACGTTCGCCGCTTTTGGTGCAGCGTTCCGACACATTTGAACGCAAGTAATCCGGATAAAACAGTTGAAACTCGCTCTTTTGCGAGGCTTATTCCATTAAATCGCTGTAATTTTGTAAGATCCGTAAAAGTTTCCGCGACGTCTTGGAATAAAGAGTTTTGCCGCTGGCGAGATGCTTTGCATGCGCATTGAATAAGCGCAACAAGGAGAGTCGGCATGCAATATTCACGGTTTATTACATTGATTTTAATTCCATTTATCTCTTTTTCCGCTTATTGCTCAGCTTCATCGCGTTGTCCACCGTGGTCGCCAACGCGTTTTGAGCAAGAGATAGATAAACTGTCGTCACAGCTTGACGGTTGGGATATTGAATATCACCAGCGTGGCAATAGCCAAATTGACGATGGACTTTACGACAGCCTGCGTGAAAAACATAAATTTTGGCAGGTATGTGTCAAAAAAGTCGCTACAGAACCCGTTCTCCCAAAAAGCAAAGCCCTTTTACTGCATCCCATCGCCCACACCGGCTTAAAAAAACTGCCGACTCAGGCTGATGTTGAAAGATGGATGAAGGGGAGGCACAAGCTGTGGATCCAGCCGAAAATCGATGGCATCGCAGTAACTCTTGTTTATCAGCAGGGCCACCTAATTTCGCTATTAAGCCGCGGCGATGGTCAATATGGACAAGACTGGACGAATAAAGCTCGCACTATTTCTGCCATACCTCTACAAATTCCTGATGTTTCGGCGCGCGTTATTTTACAGGGTGAACTTTTCCTGCTGATGAACGGACATCAGCAAAACGCGTCGGGCGGTGTAAATGCGCGTTCGAAAGTCGCGGGTGCCATGATGCGAAATTCTCCGTCAGCGCCATTACCAAAAATGGGTATTTTTATCTGGGAATGGCCTGATGGGCCAGAGCACATGCAAGCTCGCCTGCAACGGTTGAAAGAGATCGGGTTCCCTCTAACCGCTGAATACACTCAGGCCGTTAATAACTTTCAGCAGGTAAGCGACTGGCGAAATTATTGGTATCAGCACCCTCTGCCCTTTGCGACCGACGGCGTAGTGATTCGCCAGCAGGACGAGCCCGAAGGACGCTTTTGGCGTAACCGTCCCGCCAACTGGGCTGTCGCGTGGAAATATCCTCTGGTGCGTAAAGACACTGAAGTTGTTGGCATTGAAATCTCGGTTGGGCGCAGTGGAAAGCGCTCAGTGGTTTTACTTCTTGAACCGATCACGCTCGATGATAAACAGGTTTCGCGCGTCAGCGTTGGGTCACCCAAAAAACTCAAGCAGTGGGGGATTGTTATTGGTGATCGGGTGGTTGTTAGTTTGGCAGGCCAGGGAATACCACGTCTTGATGAAGTCGTTTGGCGTGTGGCGCTTCGCGATGAAAATCCAACCTTGATGGAGAAAACCATCGAGAATAAACAATCGGATATTTTTTCCTGTTTTGAACTCGATACACCCTGCCGAGAGCAGTTTCTGGCACGGTTAGTGTGGCTCAGCGGGCCTCAAGGATTGAACATGAGTGGATTTGGCCCCGGCACCTGGAAAAAATTGCTCGATGCCCAACTCTTCACGTCACTGACGGGGTGGCTTTCTCTGAGTCAAGATCAGCTAAAAACGGTACCCGCCGTCGGAGAAATACAAGCCGGTAAGCTTTTTGCACAAATTGAACTCTCACGGCAGAAGAGCCTGCTGCGTTGGATCTCTGCACTGGGTTTCCCTGCCGCTGGGTTAAAAATGATAGAGAGGTTGGATTGGCCCAAAATGCAGGTAATGAGCGCCGAACAGTGGCAAGTGGGGCGTGGGGTCGGTAGCAAAAGCGCGGAACGGATAATGCGTTTTATTCAACATCCGAGCGTAATTGCTTTGATTGAGACGCTACAGCAGGAGCAGTTGCCAGCGTTCAACTCGACTGGCAGTTTAGGGGACAAAATTGATTAGTGATCAGAGTCTGGATAATTAAACACCGGCAGGCCAAGCTTTAGGCGTAGGGCAATCAGTCGGGCAATGAAACCGGCTAACAGCGTCACGATTACCACCAAATTTTGTGGAATGGAGAAATGTTGCAGACCGATGTAGAGCCAGGCAGAAGCAAAAGAGATACCGCCGTATATTTCTTTCTGAAATACTAGGGGGATCTGATTACACAGCATGTCGCGCAGCACGCCGCCAAATACGCCGGTAATCACAGCGGCAATGGAAGCAATCAGTGGCCCATGGCCGGTATCCAGCGCTATTTGCGTCCCTATAATTGAAAACACCACCAAGCCCAGCGCATCGAGCACTAAAAACATTTTACGCAAATGTTTCATCAGTGGAGCAAGCCAGGTGGTGAAAATGGCCGCAGCCGCGACAATCAAAATGTACTGTGGATGCTTAACCCAACCTAGCGGGTAATGGCCTAAAACCATGTCACGCACGGTTCCGCCGCCAATGGCCGTTGCGGCGGCAATAATAATGACGCCAAACAGATCCATTTTTCGACGCCCAGCAGCCAGCGCGCCAGTCATGGCTTCAGCAGTGATACCAATAATGTAGAGAACAGTGAGCAACATAAAATTTCGCCAATCGAAGAACCATAGAGATTTACTCACTATAGGGTAATAAGCTTTAGTTTGAGTATCGACTGAGTTTTCTTTTAATTTTATCTTCGGATTACTTTATCTCATCCTATTGGCTTTAAAAGTCATTGAATGTCTATCTTGTAAATAATGACGCTAATATTTGCATTATTTTAAATAGGGCAAATCCCACGTTCATTGTCGCTTCCAACCCCTTCGTTTTACTTTATTCTACAAATTAGCTATACCTTAAGAGTGACGAATGTGTATATTTATCACCTGTTAACTTAGGTTATCCCTACAGGTATTTTTTGCCCTGGCTCTGGAGAGCTTTATGAAGCCCGAAACCCCGATTGCACTGCCACAGCGTGGTCCCGCGTTGCATGAGCGCCGCGAGCAGATAATCCGGGCCGCATTGGACCATTTCCGGCACTATGGATATTCAAAAACGTCTGTGGCCGATTTGGCAAAGGCCATCGGTGTTTCAAGCGCCTACGTTTACAAGTTTTTCGAATCTAAACAGGCAATTGGTGAAGCGGTTTGCACTCATTCGCTGGGTCAGATTGACGACGCACTGCGAGAAATAGCACAGAGCGAGAACAGCGCTTCCGATCGTTTGAAAGAGCTCTTTGCATCACTGTTAAGTAAAAGTCTGGCGCTATTTTTTGAGGAAAGAAAGCTGCACGACATTGCTGCCGTAGCCGCTGCAAATCATTGGAATTCGGCGAAAAACCACCGGGCTGCGCTGTACAGTATTCTTAAGCACGTCATTAATGAGGGGCGCGAGTCAGGCGAATTTGAGTCCGAAACGCCACTCGATGAAGTTTGTATGGCCATCGCCAGTGTGATGACCCCTTTTTCGCACCCGCTGATGCTTGAGGAGAAAACACCCGAGCAGCTTGAAGAGCGCGTGTTGGTTATCACGAATTTAGTTTTACGCAGTCTGGTGAAATAACCGGGCTGCCAAAAAGATGAATTTTTCACATCTCAATTTTACGGATTGATCCGCAGAGGAATATTTATGACTCATCGTCGTGTAGTAATTACTGGCATGGGGGCGGTGAGCCCGCTCGGTTGTGATATCGAAACCATTTGGAAACGCCTCTTGGCCGGTCAGTCCGGTATTCGCGTTCTTCCTGACGAAATCGTTGAGACCCTGACCGTTAAAATCGGTGGCCAGGTACTCAGCGTTGAGCAGGATGCCGAATCAGGTTTTGATGCAGACCAGCACGTTTTGCCGAAAGATCAGAAGAAGATGGACCGTTTCATCCTCTTCGCAATGGCAGCGGCCGATAAGGCGATTGCACAGTCTGGATGGCACGCCGAAACTGCCGAGCAGCAGGAACGTTCTGCAACCGTGATTGGCTCAGGTATCGGCGGTTTTCCAGCGATCGCCAACGCCGTACGCATCAACGACACTCGCGGTCCTAAGCGTTTGTCTCCGTTCACTATTCCTTCATTCCTGGTCAATCTGGCTGCCGGGCAAGTTTCAATTAAGCATGAGTTTAAAGGCCCAATTGGCGCTCCGGTTACCGCCTGTGCCGCTGGCGTTCAGGCAATTGGTGATGCAGTTCGTTTGATTCGTAACGACGAAGCAGACGTTGCGCTGTGCGGCGGTGCTGAAGCCACCATTGATACCGTAACTCTCGGCAGCTTTGCCGCAGCCAAGGCAATGTCTACCGGTCATGAAGATCATCCTGAGCAGGCTTCACGTCCTTTCGACAGCGCACGCGATGGTTTTGTGATGGGTGAAGGCGCCGGTATGCTGGTGATTGAAGAGTTGGAACACGCCTTGGCGCGCGGCGCAACCCCGCTGGCCGAGATTGTGGGCTACGGCACCAGTGGTGATGCTTACCATATGACATCCGGTGCAGAAGATGGTAACGGCGCAGGACGTGCAATGAAAATCGCTTTGCGTCAGGGTGGCATTAAACCAGAGCAGGTTGAACATTTGAACGCACACGCCACCTCAACACCGGTGGGTGATTTGGGCGAAATTAACGCCATCAAAACCCTGTTTGGCACTGACGGCAAACTGGCTATTACTTCCACCAAGTCAGCAACCGGACACCTCTTGGGTGCAGCCGGTGGTTTGGAAACTATCTTTACCGTTCTGGCCGTGCGTGACCAAATCGTGCCGCCTACGCTGAACCTTGACAACAAAGACCCTGCCGCCGAAGGATTAAACATCGTCGGTAACAAAGCGCAGCCGCATGCGATCAATTATGCCTTGTCTAACGGCTTTGGTTTCGGCGGCGTTAACGCCTGCGTATTGCTGAAACGCTGGGAAGCTTAAGTTTTAGCTTGCTTGATGATAAAGCCCGTTAATTCGGGCTTTTTTTATTGCGGGCTTAGAGTCCGTCTGGGCGAGGGATTTCGTAATACTGGCCAGAAGGATCGCGCTTGTAGTAATGACCGTTGCTGACGTAGAAACGCTCACCGTGAAAATCTAGCGGCGCCAGGTCAGGTGGTGCGGATTCATAGTCTTCTTCAGATTCTGGCGGCGGAGGCGGCGCATCATCCTGCGGTGGCGCGTCGACTTCTACATAATCATCGCCCTGTTTTTGGTAGTAATTGCCGTTTAACGCCCAGTAGGTCAAACCACCAATCACCACGGCAACAGCGGCATCAGGCAAAATATTGAATCCCGGCCCCCCGTGGCCACCGTGCGCCATCGCTAACGTCGGTGAGAGCAGGCTCAAGGTTAATAGTGATGCAGCAAGCTTCTTCATTTCATTCCCCTTGGGGGTCAAACTTCAGACAGATCCAAACTTCTTCCGAGTGATATAAGGTGTAAAACCTGTTGCGTCAATCGCGTTAAGGCAATTTACACAGACGGTTACAACTGTCTACGCGATCCTCACAGGGTGAAGAGAGAATGAGAGAAGTTAACGGAAAATAAAGTAATCATGACCAAGCTCATGCTGTAAAAAAGCCCGCAAAAGCGGGCTTCAACGTTCAAGCGGTAATTAAGATTTATTCGATATTCTGAATTTGCTCGCGCATCTGCTCGATAAGCACTTTCAGCTCGATGGCGGAGGTTGTCACATCGGAGTTGATGGATTTCGACGCCAGCGTGTTGGACTCACGGTTAAACTCTTGCATCATGAAGTCCAGACGGCGGCCGACGGCTTCCTCTTTCTTGAGGATTTTATGCGTTTCTTTAACGTGTGCGTCAAGGCGGTCCAATTCTTCGGCGACGTCTACGCGCTGCGCCATCAGCACCAGCTCTTGTTCCAAACGGGTATTTTCAAGCTGAACCTGTGCATCTTCGAGCTTGCTGACCAGTCGTTCGCGCTGCCACAGCAAAACGTTGGGCATCTGGGCACGAACCTTAATCACTTCAGCGCTGACGCCGTCGAGTCGTTGTTCAATAAGCGTTTTCAGTGAAGCGCCTTCGCTTTCGCGGGCCAGAATGAAATCATCCAGCGCGCCGTCGAGTGCAACCAGCAATTCGTTGCTGATGGCGTCCAGGTCTTGCTCCTCGGCAACCATCACGCCCGGCCAGCGCAGCACGTCGAGCGGGTTGATTTCCCCTTCGTCACTTTGCATTTTGACCCACTGTGCCGCTTCGACCAGCTGTTTAGCCAGCTTTTCGTTGAGCTGCAGAGTGCCTTGCGCGCTAGGGTCGAGATCGAAGCGCAGGTTGCATTCAACCTTGCCGCGGGTCAGTCGAGCGCGTACGCGTTCACGGATAACCGGCTCCAGACTGCGAAACTGCTCGGGCAGACGGATGTAGGTTTCAAGATAACGTTGGTTAACGGAGCGAAGTTCCCACGCTGCGCTGCCCCAGCTTCCCTTGATTTCACGTCGGGCATAAGCGGTCATACTACGAATCATGTCTGTCTACCTGTTAATGTAAAGATGTAAGGATTATAGCCTCGCTGAACCCGTCATGATAGGCATTACCTCACGAAGCCCGTATAATGCGCAGCCAACTATGATTTGCGAGCCGGAGAACAACCCCATGCGTCCAGCAGGCCGAAATGCACAACAAGTGCGCCCACTTACCCTGACCAGAAACTACACAAAACACGCTGAAGGTTCTGTTTTGGTTGAATTTGGTGACACGAAAGTCCTTTGCACCGCCACTGTTGAAGAAGGGGTTCCTCGCTTTCTGAAAGGTCAGGGACAAGGATGGATCACGGCTGAATACGGTATGTTGCCACGTTCTACCCACAGCCGTAACCCGCGTGAAGCGGCAAAAGGCAAGCAGGGTGGCCGTACTTTAGAAATCCAGCGTCTGATTGCTCGTTCACTGCGCGCCGCCGTTGATCTCAAAAAGCTGGGTGAATTTACCATCACTCTTGACTGCGACGTGCTGCAAGCAGACGGCGGTACGCGTACAGCATCAATCTCTGGTGCCTGCGTTGCGCTGGCCGATGCCTTAAACGCGCTGGTTGCAGCGGGTAAACTGAAAGCCAACCCAATGAAAGGCCTGGTCGCTGCCGTGTCCGTCGGCATCGTCAAGGGCGAAGCGTTGTGTGACCTCGAATACGTTGAGGACTCCGCTGCTGAAACCGATATGAACGTCGTGATGATGGAAGACGGCAGAATGATCGAAGTTCAGGGCACCGCGGAAGGAGAGCCTTTCAGCCACGAAGAGTTGCTGAGTTTGTTGGCCCTCGCTCGAGGGGGAATCGAGACTATCTTCGAGGCGCAAAAAGCGGTTCTGGCAGAATAATTATTTAAGGCGGCTAATTTAGTCGCCTTTTTCATATATGGCTCTCGGGCCAGCGAGTAGAAAATAAAAGACGAGGAAAAAGCATCCATGAAAGCCTATCAGCGCCAGTTTATTGAGTTTGCATTGAACAAGCAGGTTTTGAAATTCGGCGAATTTACCCTGAAATCCGGCCGCATCAGCCCCTACTTTTTTAATGCAGGCCTGTTTAACACCGGTCGTGATTTAGCCTTGCTGGGACGCTTTTACGCAGAAGCCCTGATAGATTCAGGCATCGATTTTGACTTGGTGTTTGGCCCAGCCTATAAAGGTATCCCGATTGCTACCACCACCGTGGTGGCGCTGGCCGAACAGCACGAGCGCGACGTGCCTTACTGCTTCAACCGTAAAGAAGCCAAGGATCACGGCGAGGGTGGCACATTAGTTGGCAGCCCATTGCAGGGCAAAGTGATGCTGGTGGATGACGTAATCACCGCCGGGACAGCCATTCGTGAATCTATGGAAATCATCAACGCGAATAATGCGTCATTGGCCGGCGTGCTGATTTCTCTTGACCGCCAGGAGCGTGGCCGTGCCGATATCTCTGCCATTCAAGAAGTTGAGCGCGACTATCACTGTAAGGTGATTTCTATTATTACGCTTGCCGACCTGATTGATTATCTGGAAGAGAAAACCGAGATGGCCGATCATCTGGCCGCCGTTCGCGGATATCGTCAGCAGTACGGTATTTAAGATGTTCTGACCGGAAAAGGAAAAGGGCCCATGGCCCTTTTTTGCTTTTTTGATATGCTAGATTAGCGGTTACTGAAGCTGAGCTGCAATCAGCGGCCAGCGCGTATCGAAATCTTGCGTCGGGCGATATTTAAATTCTGAACGAACAAAACGGGACAGCAGTCCTTCACAAATTGCCAATAGCTGGCTGGCCAGCAGCGTTTCATCAGTATTGAAACCGCTTCCTTCACGCATCTTCTTTTCGCGCAGCACCTGCCGAAGCTGAACCTCAATACGCTCAAACAGTTGGTTAATACGACCCTGTAAACGGTCTTGTTCAAACATTAACGCGTGTCCGGTCATAATGCGGGTCAGTCCCGGATTACGTTCTGCAAAACCAAGAATCAGCAGCAGAATGAGACGAAGCCTATTCAGCGTATCTTTCTCATCCTGCAGGATGAGATTAATTCGAGTAATCAGGCTGTCCTCAATAAACTCGATAAGACTGTCGAACATTCGCGTTTTGCTAGGAAAATGACGGTAAAGCGCAGCCTCGGATACTCCGACATTGGCGGCAAGTTTTGCCGTAGTAATACGCTGGCTGCCATCGCTAGACTGAAGCATTTGCGCCAATGCCTGCAAAATCTCCTCGCGCCGGTTCCTTTTAGTATTTTCTTTTTCTGCCATGTCTGAATAGACCCTTGCTAAAAAACGGCTTAAAAATATAAAAAAACCGCACAATTGCCGCTTCAACCATCAGATTTTGCGGCTTATCGACCTTTGGCTTTCAATCAGACACGGGCAGTGAGCCCGGCGGGTTAAAAGCGGTAGGGTATCAGTAAAGTTTTATTGTATCGGTTTGATATAAATAAGGATCTGTTCAATATCCTGCGGCCCTGCACCGCGATGTTGAACAGATTCTTACTGGCGTCCGGAGTGACCAAAGCCACCTTCGCCGCGTTCGCTGTTGGTAAAATCTTCAACCAGATTAAATTCAGCCTGCACAACCGGCACGAATACCATCTGCGCAATGCGCTCGCCCGGTTCAATCGTGAAGGTAGTTTGCCCGCGATTCCAGACTGAAACCATCAACTGACCCTGATAGTCTGAATCAATGAGGCCAACAAGATTACCCAGCACAACGCCGTGTTTGTGACCCAGACCTGAACGAGGCAGGATAACCGCCGCCAGATTGGTATCATCGATATGGATAGCTAGACCCGTAGGCAGCAGAGTCGTTTCACCCGGATGCAGTTCAACGGCGGAATCCAGAACAGCGCGCAAGTCCAGGCCTGCAGAACCTGGCGTGGCATAAGTCGGCAAAGGAAAATCTTTGCCAATGCGCGAATCAAGGATCTTAATGTCTATTTTTTTCATCATAACGGCTGACAATCTCGTTTAGTAAAGCTTGGCCAAGCTGCTGTTTATCACTAAGGGGTAAACGCAGATCTCCATTTTGCCAAAAAAGATGCAAGGCATTGGTATCACTATTAAAACCATGCCCGGCAAGTGAAACATCATTTGCGCATATCAGGTCAATATTCTTCCTGATACGTTTTTGTTGGGCGTATTCTTCCACATTCTGGGTTTCAGCGGCAAACCCTACGACATACGGACGATGCTCTTTCAGGGCGCCAACGCCGGCAACGATATCCGGATTTCTGACCATTTTCAGCGTTATTTCATCACCTTGCTTTTTAATCTTCTCATCGGCAATCGCCATAGCACGATAGTCTGCCACCGCGGCGCAGGAAATGAAAATGTGCTGAGAAGTCACGCTGTGATTAACGGCCGCCTGCATTTCAAGGGCGGTAGTGACGTCAATTCGTGCCACATTGTGCGGCGTGGGGAGCGAAACGGGACCGCTCACCAAAGTTACCTGCGCACCGCGTTTTGCGGCCGCTTCGGCAATGGCAAAACCCATTTTTCCCGAGCTGTGATTGCTGATGTAGCGAACGGGATCCAGCGCTTCTCGTGTGGGTCCGGCGGTAACCATAATTTTAAGATGCTGCAGGTCGAGGCGCGGCGAAAAGTGTTCAACGGCCATACCGACAATCACCAACGGGTCAAGCATGCGGCCGGGACCCACGTCGCCACAGGCTTGGCTGCCTTCGTCCGGTCCCCACAGCAGAGTGCCTCTGGCGGCCAGCTGGTGCAGATTTTCTTGGGTGACCGTTGCGCGGTACATCTGTTGGTTCATTGCTGGAACAACTGCAATCGGCGCAGCGGTTGCCAGACAAACCGTGGTCAGCAGATCGTTGGCCATGCCTGCGTTCATTCGCGCCAGTAAATCAGCAGTCGCCGGTGCAATAATGACGAGGTCTGCCCATTTACCCAACTCTATGTGGCCCATTGCGGCCTCCGCGGCCGGGTCGAGCAGGGAATCTGATACGGGATAGCCAGAAACCGCCTGCAGGCTGAGCGGGGTAATGAAGGCTTTTGCGGCTTCTGTCATTACGACTCGCACTTGTGCGCCGCGATCGCGTAAACGCCTTACCAGCTCGGGTGCTTTGTAGGCCGCTATGCCGCCGCTGACGCCAAGCACAATGTGTTTGCCGGAAATTCCCGTCATCATGATTGTCCGATTGAAAGTCCAATGAGGCAATATTTTAGCATAATGCTGATTCATGACAGCTATACGGTTTCGTTATTAGGGATCCCGTTCTCTCGTTTTGCGAGACCTCTCGCAGGGAAATATTACGACTTAACCCTCGCTTATCAGGCTATGCCACAATCCTGACTCATAAGGAGTGAGGGATGAAAAATAATAAAAAAATCTGGCAGGAAGGGAGGGGTCCCAGAGAAAAGTTGATTGAAATGGGGGCATCGAGCTTATCGGACTGCGAGCTGCTGGCCATTTTTCTCCATACCGGCGTTCGTGGAATGAACGTGATGGCTTTAGCTGAAAGCCTGGTGGCGCACTTTGGGTCGATTTATAAAATTTTGGCCGCCGATTACAACACGATTATTGGATTTCACGGGATGGGGGCGGCTAAATTTGCCCAGCTCTCAGCGGTTACCGAACTCAGTCAACGGCGTTATGCGGAGCAGCTCGCGTGCGAGAATGTGCTGCTCAATCCGTTTATCACCCGCCAGTTTTTACAGAATTTACTGTCTCATCGCGAGCGAGAGGTGTTTTTAGTACTTTTTCTAGACAATCAACACCGTGTTATTCGCCATGAGGAGATGTTTGCTGGTACCATTAGCAGCGTTGAGATTCATCCGCGTGAAATTGTGCGCGAAGCGATGAAGGTTAATGCGACGGCGCTGATTCTGGCGCATAATCACCCGTCCGGCAAAGCAGAACCAAGTTTTGCGGACAGAAGGGTAACCGAACAGATAATAAAAGCGTGCCAATTGCTAGATATCCGCGTACTCGATCATTTCGTCGTAGGTGGCGGAGAAACGGTCTCTTTTGCCGAGCGTGGTTGGATTTAGACTTATTTTTTAAAGATCCTGAGGGATCTTTAGCTGTTCGGGACTTGAGCACTTACGCTCTAGAGCGTATACTACGCCACCTTTGAGAATCTTGGGTTTGGCGTTAAGAGCCTATCTCAGCAGGTTTCAATACCTAACATCTTCACGATGATAGGGTTAACCTGATGATTTATGGTTTTTACCCGACGACAGTGAGTCGGTTCTCAGTGGAGTTTGCTGAGATGGGCTCTCAAAGCCTGACGAGGCGGCCATACCCTATACGAAGCTCGAGCTGATTTGATTTTTGGAGAATAGACACATGTCCCGAGTCTGCCAAGTTACTGGCAAGCGCCCGGTGAGCGGTAACAACCGTTCCCACGCAATGAACGCGACCAAACGCCGTTTTCTGCCAAACCTGCATTCCCATCGTTTTTGGGTTGAAGGTGAGAAGCGCTTTGTAACTCTGCGTGTATCTGCTAAAGGTATGCGCGTGATTGATAAGAAGGGTATCGAAACGGTCTTGGCCGAAATTCGTGCCCGTGGTGAGAAGTATTAAGGAAAGGAACTGAAACATGGCTAAAGGTGTTCGCGAGAAGATCAAGCTGGTTTCTTCTGCTGGTACTGGTCACTTCTATACCACCACGAAGAACAAGCGTACTAAGCCGGAAAAATTGGAACTGAAGAAATTCGATCCAGTTGTCCGCCAGCACGTGATCTATAAAGAAGCTAAAATTAAATAATTTTAGCGGATTAATAAAAACCCGGCTCCGGCTGGGTTTTTTTATGCCCAAAATTCCCCTTCGTACTTGAAGCTATCGCTGCGCTATTCAGCCCATACTTGGGCTTCCCCCCTTCCGGGGCCGCTGCAAGCCGCGTTCAAATCTGCTCCCGGCATACACTCTCTCAACTTAGTCACTTACCTGTGTAAGCTCCCAGAGACGCGTTCATTACAACGCCAATTACTTTGGGGATGATTTCGTACTTGAAGCTGTAGCATCGTTGGCTACACTACATCGCACATTCATGGCTTTAGGAATATTTCATGCCAGAACTACCAGAGGTTGAAACTAGCCGTCGCGGTATTGAGCCTTATTTGGTGGGTCATACCATCATGCACGCTGTGGTGCGCAATGCCCGTCTTCGCTGGCCGGTATCGCAAGAGATTATGGCGCTGAGCGATCAGGTGGTAATTAGCGTGCAGCGCCGCGCCAAGTACTTGCTGGTCGAGCTGAAGAGTGGCTGGATAATTATTCATCTCGGTATGTCAGGCAGTTTGCGGGTACTGGCGGAAGAGACTGAGCCTGCCAAGCACGACCACGTTGATTTGGTGATGGATACTGGCTACGTCCTGCGTTATACCGACCCGCGACGCTTTGGTGCCTGGCTATGGTGTCAGGATCTGGCGGGCAGCAGCGTTTTGTCTCATTTGGGACCTGAGCCGCTCAGCGAGGAATTCACCGCCGGCTATTTGCGCGACAAATCGCAAAAGAAAAAATCGCCCATCAAACCGTGGTTGATGGATAACAAGCTGGTGGTCGGGGTGGGTAACATTTACGCCAGCGAATCGCTGTTTGTAGCGGGAATATCTCCCGACCGGCCGGCAAACTCGCTGTCGATGGAAGAGTACGGACTGTTAGTATCGACGATTAAGGCGGTATTGCTGCGCTCTATTGAGCAAGGTGGTACGACGCTGCGTGATTTTTTACAGTCTGACGGCAAGCCGGGTTATTTTGCTCAGGAATTGCAGGTATATGGCCGTGCGGGAGAGGCCTGCCGCGTTTGCGGAACGCTCATTGAAAGCAGCAAGCATGCCCAGCGCAGCACCTTCTTTTGCCGCACCTGTCAGCGTTAATCGGCTGCTATTTTCTCAAGTAAGGCCTGAGTCACGTGAGCAGGCAGGAAAGGCGTGATATCTCCCCCGTGTCGCGCCACCTCTTTCACTAAAGAGGAAGAAATAAATGACCACTCTTTCGAAGGCATTAAGAATACGCTTTCCAGCGTGGGCATCAGGTGGCGGTTCATACTGGCGAGCTGCATTTCATATTCAAAATCAGATACCGCACGTAAACCACGTACCAGAACGTTGGCCTGATTTTCTTTGGCGAAGTTAGCCATCAGCGAACTGAAGCCCATCACCTCGACGTTAGCGAGATGAGACGTCGCCTTGGCCGCCAGTGCGACGCGTTCATCAAGAGAAAAGAGCGTTTTTTTATGCGGACTGGCCGCAATAGCTAAAATAACTTTCTCAAACATCAATGATGCACGGGTTACCAAGTCCAGATGACCATTGGTCAACGGGTCGAAGGTGCCGGGATAGATTGCCTTGGTGCTCATAGTGGCTCACTTTTTTGCAGTTGATGGCTGAACGCCCACAGGGCCGCATACTTATTAAAAGTATACTGCGCATTCACGCTGGCAAGAATCAGTCCCTGCTTGCCGTCAAGAAAACCCGCGCGCAGGATCCACGTTTTGAAAAAAGCGCCAAGGGTGTGGCTGATGATTGAAAAGAAACTGCATCGTTTACCCTGCTGATGGCGCTGTTCTGCCCAGGCCTGCGCGTAGTTCATCTGTTTGCGTTGAAAAGCGAAATAGTCGCGGCAGGTGAGGTGCAGTAAATCACCTTTGAGATCGACGATATCCGCGCCCTGAACGTTGAGCGATTCGTGGACGAGATCATCGTTATAGCGATATTTATCAGCCTTATACAGGCGGTTTACTCTGTCGGGATACCAACCGCTGTGGCGCATAAAACGGCCCAAAAACAGGTTGCGCCGACCAAGTCGATAGACTTTATTTTCATCGGGTTGCCGTAAACAGTCTTCAATTGATTTACGCAGCTCGGGCGAAACGCGCTCGTCGGCATCGATCATCAAAATATATTCACCGCTGGCGTGCTCTTGAGCGAGCTGGCGCTGTTTGCCAAATCCCTGCCATTGACTGTTTTCAAACACTGTTGCGCCAAGACTGCGCGCCAGCGCCTGCGTGCCGTCACTGCTGCCAGAGTCGAGCAGCACCACTTCATCTGCCCAACTGACCGAGTTAAGGCAGTCTTCCAGCAGTGAGGCTTCGTTTTTGGCAATCAGCACCACCGACAGACGTTTTTGGGCAGACATACGTTAGTGACTCCGCGGTGGAAGATGAGGCTCCATCAGTTGCAGCAGGCGCTGCAGTGCGCCCTGATTCTGACGCAATACGTCAACCGCATGGCGGCCATAGTACAAACGATAGTCCTCATCGGTCAGCAGGGTTGAAATTTCTTTGACCAGAGAGGTGCTGTCGTTCACCGTTATCAGGCCGTCTGCCTGAGCCAGTTTGGCGCAGATGTCTTTAAAGTTGAACGTGTGCGGACCCATCAATACCGGAATAGCGTGTGCCGCCGCTTCAAGAGGATTATGTCCGCCGCGCTCTACCAGGCTTCCGCCAACAAAGGCGATATCGGCAATGCCGTAAAGCAGCATCAGTTCACCCATCGTATCGCCGATCACCACCTGCGTTTGTGCCGAAGGCACTTCGCCGGTGCTGCGCTGGATAAATGTCATGCCCGCCTTTTTAGTCAGGTCACAGGCAACGGGGAAGCGTTCAGGATGGCGCGGGACCAAAATCAGCAGCAGAGTAGGGAAGGTCTTTAACAATTCACGATGCGCGGCGAGAAGAATCGCTTCTTCGCCGTCGTGTGTGCTGGTAGCTATCCACACCTGGCGACGCGAAGCCCACTGGCTGCGCAGGGTCAGCGCACGTGCGGCAAGCTCTGGGGTGACGGAAATATCGAATTTCAGGCTGCCGGTTACCGCAAGATGGGAGCGTTTCAGCCCCAGTGAAACAAAGCGTTCACCGTCTTCAGCGTTTTGCGCGGCGATGAGGGTGATTTTTTTCATCACGCCCTGAATAAATTTGCCTAATTTGCCATAGCCTTTGGCAGAGCGGGCTGACAGGCGCGCATTGGCGATGACCAGTGGAATTTCACGCTGATGTAGCGCGGTAATCAGATTCGGCCACAGCTCGGTTTCCATGATGATCACCAGCTTAGGGCGAACTTGGTCAAGGAAACGGTTAATCGAACTTGGAAGGTCGTAAGGCAGATAAACGTGACTGACGTCTTTACCAAAAGCCGATACCGCGCGTTCTGAGCCGGTAGGCGTCATGGTGGTGACCGTAATGGGCAAATAAGGATACCGATGGCGCAGTGCCCGTACCAAAGGAACCGCTGCCAGCGTTTCACCGACGGAAACTGAATGCAACATAATGCCGTCCGCCACGACTTTACCCTGGCAGAATCCATAGCGCTCTGCCCATCTTTTACGATAGAGCGGCGCTTTCCGACCACGCATCCAGAGACGAACCCAGATAAGCGGCTGGATGAGGTAAAGAAGAACGGTATACAGCGTTTGTAACATAATATCCGTAAAATCTAAGGGTAAAGGCCGAATTCTAAATAGTTACCCCATCCAAAGCTATCATTTTTATCCTCCTTCGCCCTTGGCTCCCTTGCTGGTTGCCAGTGCTGCGTATTGTTCGCAGATGGGCACTATCCCGAAATGAGACAACTGCTGTTGGTCTATTTGCGGAGGATTATTGTAAATATCCTTAATGGTGTCGGCCAATGCGGCTGCGTTCAGGTCGGCCAGTCCACGCGCCAGTTCGCCAGTGAGGATTTCAGCCGGACCGCCGGGGCAGCGGGTGCTGACGGCCGGTGTATAAAGCAATAAAGCCTCGACAAGCACGTTGCCAAATCCTTCGCTGTCCGAACTTAGAATCAGCTGCGATGCGTGGCGCACATAGGGGTAAGGGTTGGACTGAAAACCTTTGAATATAACCCGCTCAGCTACGCCAAATTTCTCGGCCAGCGCTTTTAGCTTTTCAGTTTGCTCCGGCTTACCCTGACCCAGCAGCAGCAAAGGCGCCGTTACGCCGCTTTTTGCATAGGCTTCGATCAGTCGGTCATGCCGTTTGTTTTCATGAAAACGGCCGACGTGGATGAGGTAAGGCTGACCGGCCATTTCACAAGGCTGCTCGCCAGCGGCACGAATGGCATCAGTATCGAAAGGGTTATAAATCACCTCAAGCTGCGAAAGGCGCAGGCCAAACTGCTGCTCAATGTCATTGGCGACGGCGCGGGAAACAGCCACCACGTTGCGATTGTGGTACACAGATTTGATTTTTCGCTGTTTCAACCAGCGATCAAAGCCGGTGCGATGGCCAAGATACGAAGTTGAGAACATGCCGTGCAGGCAAAACCAGACTTTTTTAAAGTCCAACACTCGGCTTTTGGCGACGATACGGTCGGTTTTATGCAGGTTCGATAAGACCAAATCAAACGCATCGGTCTTGCGCAGAACCTTATCTAACTGTGCGGCACGGCGTGACAGCTCTGTGAGCTTGCGCCACGGCGAACGGCTCTGGTCTTTAATGACCCTGTAATCCAGGCCGGCAGGCAGAGAATATTGGCAAACGTCGCGCAGCGAAAACAGCGAGACGTGGTGCCCCTGCTGCAATAATCCCTCGGCCAGCGTCAGCACCACTTTTTCTGCGCCACCGCCGGGCAGGCCATCAATAACAAAGAGAATACGCATATCAGCCCACCAACTCCTGATACAGTGAAATAAGCTGTGACGAAAGCCGCTGCGGCGAGCAGTCGATAATTCTTTCGCGCGCCTTTTCGCCCTCTGCCGATCCTAAGGCCTGTTTTGGTAAGGACATAACAGCCATCTGTAACGCGGCCACGTCGAGTGCATCGCATACATAACCGTTAACGCCTTGAACGATAAACTCCGAACCGCCGCAGGTTGGCGTCGTAATCACCGGCAGTCCGCAGGCCATCGCTTCCAGAATGACATTCGGGAACGGATCGTAAAGCGTAGGCAACAGCAGCCCGTCGGCCATTTGATAAAAGTCCAGCGTTGAGGTCTGCATTCCAAAAAAATGTACACGATTCGTGCAACCTAACGTGGCACCAAGCGATCGATAGCGTTTTTCATCTTTATCTTTACCTACGACCAGCAGGTGGCGATCGGTATTGGCAATGGCTTTTATCGCCGCATCCAGCCCTTTACGCTCAAAGCCCGACCCTACATAAATCAGGCAGGTCGCTTCGGCGGGAACCTGATAACGGGCACGTAAAACGCTGCGTTGTGCTTCAGTCGGCGGCAGGAATTTTTGGCTGTCGATGGCGTTATAGATAACCCGAATTTTTTCTGCGGGTACACCAAACTCGCTGATGATTTCCTGTTTAACCATCTCGGCGTTGCAAATGACCGCCTTGAGCTCAGGTGCGGCATACATTTGCTGCTCGGCTTGCATCACGTATCGGTGGTAGCGGTCACTAAAAAGCTGTTTTGCCTTCCAACCGGGGAGCACACGTGCGCGCTGCTCCAGCCAGCGCCGATGCACGCCGTCACCCGCACGATATAGGTCACAGCCCGGGATGCGTTCGTGGCTCTGTACCAAGTCAAAGGACTCTTTGTGCCACAGGCTGCGGGCGGCGTTGGCAAAACCGCGCTCGCGACTAATGCGGCCTAGCTTCCACGGATCACAGATATGTACCTTCCAACCCGGCTTAATCTCGCCCTGCCACTGGCGGGTGATGACGTTTAGCTCGAGGTCGTGGTTTTCCAACGCTTCAAGCGCGCGTGAAACAAAGCGTTCCGCGCCGCCGTCCGGACGATATTTTTGGCGCACCAGCGCCAGTCTGAAATGCTTCATGGGAGTAACCTGTCTGCCGCATCAATGACTGCCTGTGCGGGAATGGCATCAAGGTAGCGTTCGGATGTGTGAGTATCAATGTCGTCAGGATCGGGCAGCGGACCGAAATCCCCGGCCCAGATAACCTCCCCCAGCGCTTGCCAAGGCTTCCAGAAGGTCAGTTTTGACGGCCCAAATAGCGCAATCAGCGGCGTTTGCAGCGCGGCTGCCATGTGCATTGGAACTGAGTCGACGCCAATAAACAGTGCGGCTTGGTCAATTAGCGCCGCCAGTTGGCGCAGCGAAAGCTTTCCGGCCAGCGAGACAATGTTGATGCCTGGGCAAAGCGCCAGGATTTTGTCCACCATCTCAAGTTCGCGCTTGTCGGGTCCCGCCGTGACCACAATTGGATAGCCTTTGGCGGCTAATGCACGGAAGGTCTCTGCCATTTTCTCTTCAGTCCAGCATTTGAAAAACCAGCGAGAGGTCGGTTGCACCACAATAAAAGGGAGCTTTATTCCATTTTCGTGTAATAACTGACCAACAGCCTGTTCATCCTCGGGAGAATAGCTCATGGTGGCATGTGTCACCGCCGGCGTCAGTTCAAGAGGGGATAAAATAGAGAGGTTCTGCTCAACGGTGTGCAGCGCACCGTGGCCTGAAGTGCTCACTAGCCGAGTGTGGCAAAAAGGCCAGATTTTGCCCTGACGTTTGGGGAAGGCAAATCCAAGTCGGGTCTGAGCGCCGGTCAGACGAGTGACAATGGCGCTACGCCACTGGTCGGCAAGGTTGATAACCAAATCGTATTTGCGATGCATGAGCTGACGAGCCAGCTTGATTTCATGCGCCATATGCGCCCGCACACCCTGCTTTTTCCACTGCCGGTCGATGGTAAAAAGATGACTCAGCGCCGGATGGCTGGCCAGCATCTCGCGGGTTTCCAGGTACATCAACATATCAATTTCGGCGTTGGGATAATGCTGATGCAGCGTATTGATAACCGGTGTGGTCAGCAACATATCGCCGTGATGACGCAGTTTGATAATAAGGATACGCCGCGGCGGTGGGGTGATAGTTGTTGCTGAAACCTGTGTCATCTTTAATCGCTATTTAAGGATTTAGGGATAGATTCTAAAGGACCCAGAAGAATGTGGCTACTGTTCGAGACCGTTCTTGCCATGAGTTGAAAAATACCAAAGAATAGACAACAGAATGAGTTAATTGTTGTCGTAATACGAGTTAGTTTTAGTTTTCCCCAGAGGATGGCGGCGATTAATCAGAGTTGTGCCAAGAAAACTTCATTGCGTTTTGACCGAGCATTTTATGACTAAACCAGCATTTATCATCACGATCGACACCGAAGGCGACAATCTTTGGCAGAATCACGACAGCATCTCAACCGAGAATACTCGCTACTTGCCACGGTTTCAGGCGCTTTGCGAGAAATACGGTTTCAAACCTGTTTATCTCACCAACTATGAGATGGCAATGGATGCGCAGTACGTTGAATTTGCAAAAGATGTGATCCATCGCGGTACAGGCGAAGTCGGCATGCATCTGCACGCGTGGTACAGCCCGCCGCACCAGCCGTTGACTACTGATGATTGGCGACATAAGCCCTATCTAATTGAATATCCGAAAGATGTTATTAGAGCTAAGGTCGACCATATGACCAAGCTGCTGGAAGACTCTTTTCAGACTAAAATGCTCAGTCATCGTGCTGGGCGTTGGGCGTTTAATGAATATTATGCCTCGTTGCTGGTGGAGTACGGTTATCAGGTCGATTGTTCAGTAACTCCGCACGTCAATTGGGCATTCTCACCCGGTAATCCTGACGGTCAGGGGGGAACGGACTATCGACATTTCCCGCGTGAGGCCTATTTCATGGATGCCGAGGACATCAGCCGCCCCGGCAAGTCCTCACTGCTTGAAGTGCCGATGAGCATCCACCTCAAGCACTCGCCGTTAATGAACGGTTTGAAACAAGGTTATGATGCGCTACGCGGCAAAAAGCGCTCTCCTTCTGCGCTATGGTTGCGCCCTTCGGGCGGAAATCTTGAGAGAATGAAGCAGGTAGCGGCGAAGAGCCTGTCGCAGGGGCATGATTACGTTGAGTTTATGCTGCATTCGTCTGAATTTATGCCAGGCGGAAGTCCAACATTTAAAAACGAACAAGATATTGAAGGACTTTATCGTGACGTAGAGCAGCTGTTCAGTTGGCTGAGCGAGCGCACGGTGGGATTAACATTGGCTGAATATTATCAGCGGAAAGTAAATTAAGATGGCGAAGAAGTGGAAAACAGCGGTAGCAAATAAGTTTTTGCAGGCCTACACCCTTTTTGGTGGTCAACTAAAGCCTCGCGATTCGTTTGACTCAAAACGTATTTTTACCAGTATCGTTATCTATTCGACCACCGCGCTGGGCGACTTGATGTTCAATACGCCGGCGATCCGCGCCGTTAAAAATCGTTATCCGCACGCTTTTATTACGCTGGTTTCCAGTCATAAAAATAAAGGTTTGGTCGCTAAAAGCGCCTATTTCGATGACGTGGTTTATTGGGACGAAAAGGTTCGTGATATTACCGGTGTAGTAAAAGCGTTACGTGTAAATAAACCTGAGCTGGCAATTATTCTGCACTCGAAGCCGCCTTATGATGTGATAAGCGCGGTGCTGGCGGGCTGCGAGTACATTATTAAAGATGTTTACGGCGGTAAGCCGAGCGGCATTGAACGCTGGCTTGCCCACCCGCTCGCGAGTTTTGAAGGCCATTTAATTCAGAGAAAGCTCAACTTGGTTAAGCTGTTGGGCTGCGAAATCAGCAACACAGACATGTTTATTCCGGTTGATTTTCCGCCGATAGCCAAGGACAACGACAAGATAACTGTCGGCTTCCAGATGGGAGCTTCGGAAAAGCTGCGCTGCTGGCCGGTGGCGAAATTTGTCGAACTTGCAAAATCTTTGACAGCTCTCGGGCCACAGTATGAAGTCGTATTGATTGGCACCGAGAAAGAAAGAGGGCTCGAAGAGGAATTTCTCAGCGCCATGTCCGAGGCTGAAAAACAGCAAGTCATCAGCTATATCGCTAAAACCAGCCTGCCTGAGCTGTTGGGCATTATGAGGAATATGGACGTACTGGTGACCGGCGATACTGGCCCGCTGCATTTAGCCGTGGCGTTAAAGACGAAAACCGTCAGCCTGTTTGTGACCGCCGTGCCAAAGTACACGGGTCCTTATCAAGACCCCGATTTGCATCAGATTATGTGGGTACCCGCCGACGTAGAAAACTTGGATAAGACGATAAGCGAACAGCCGCTTTCCATTATTAGCAGCGAAGAAGTGCAGCAACGTATTGAGTCGTTAATAAAGCCTATTCTCTAGAACGATGCGCGGGGAGTAAGCACCCCCGCTGTTTTATCGGCGATGTAATCTAGAAAAAAACCTGGTGATAATCAGCTTTCTCGAAGATGTGGTTGGAAATAGCACTCTTCATCGAGAGATTGACCACCCTGATATTCTTCTTCTTCAATACGTGACTGGCGTGGGTAAATGCTGGAACAATCAGCTCATCCAGACTTTCTGCCAGAAAACTTGGCAGCTTGTTATTTTCTGACTCGTAGAATCTCGGCTGATTAAAGTTGTTCATATCCAGGCCGATAATATACATCTCGTTAAAACCTAAATATGCCGCAATCTGCAACGCCCAGTAGGCAACGGTTCCGGCGTCAAACACCCCGTGACGGATATCGGTGGTAAAGCCAATGTCCGGGCGATTTTCGGCGAAAGAGGTGCTGCGCACATTGGCGTAGCAACGACCCAGCTCAGTGGCCGGTATTTTGGGCTGGAATATTTTAAACGCTGCATCTTCAATCAGCGCCAAGGAACACTTGATTCTTGCCAGAGAAACGCGGTCTACAATACGGGCAATACCGTGCGCCGTCGTAAAGAGTGTTAACTTCGGGTCGGATACAATCTCGGCCACCATTTCTGGTCGCTTGTCTAAAAACCCCATGTCCACAATGACATAGAATTTAAAATCGACGGTGTTGTGCAATGACCATGCGCCGTTTAACCCCATGGTAGGAACCGGGGTCGGGCTTTTAAAGTGAATGTCTTTTACCGATGGCCCCGTGGCCGCCAGCATAACCGGGCCAGAGCAGGCACCTGCCAATGAGGCAAGGCTGACTATCGGGATCACCTGCCCACGAAAGTTGAGGCTAATAATTTCTCCGCTCGCCGCTCTGGAGATCCTCATATAGGGCCAAAGATTCTCGTTATGTCGAAACGGACGCTTGTGGGTGTAGCGATAGAGTTGTTTAAAAAAGGAACTCACGACTCAAACGCTCCCTATCCAGAAGTTTTTTTACCTGAGCAGCGCTGATATCTGCCATTGCGTTCCCCCGCTCAGGACGACATGTTGTCTGGTTTTGGCCGTAGCCTCCGATAAGACCGGGGTCTGTCGGTCCGTAAAGCGTGATATTCGGGCGGTCCAACGCGGCGGTCAAATGGCTTAACCCGGTATCGACCGAAACAACGGCCTGTGCTCCAGCAAGAATAGCCGCTACTTTTTCCAGACTCAACTTGGGCATAACCTCGACGTGCTCAAAGCCCTCAGCGAGGCGAAGTGCGCGATGGTACTCGTGGTCAGCCCCCCAAGGAAGTTTAATCTTTAGCGAGGTGTCAGCCAGAAGGCCAATCAACTCGCGCCAGTTCTCTTCCGGCCAATGTTTGTCTGCACGAGTCGTTGCATGCAGGAACACCAAATACTTTTCGGCCTCCTCTGGCAGATTGCTCAGAAAACGCGAAGCAATGGCGTAATCACCTTGCGTAGCAGGTTTTTCATAGCCAAGGCTTTTGGCAAACAGCTCGCGAGTGCGTTCAACCGCATGCTGCTTCTTATCAATATAGTGCTTTTTGTCATAAAACCAGCAGGCAAAGGGTTCACGGGCGCTTTTGCTGTCCATGCCGTGTTTTTCGCCTTTGGCCATTCTGGTCACTAACGCTGAACTTTTCACCAAGCCCTGAGCATCAATGATGATGTCATAGGTGCGAGATTGCAGAACACGCTTAAAGTCGCAGCGCTGTTGGCGGGTTTCTGAACCAAACCAATTTTTACGCCAGCGGCGGATAGCCACCGGGATCACGCGATCAACGGCAGGATGCCAGCTTGGAATTTGTGAAAACCCTTCCTCAACGACCCAGTCAAACTTGATGTCAGGGAAGGCCTGCATTGCATCGGTCAGCGCAGGAAGTGTATGTAAAACGTCACCCATTGAGGACGTTTTTACGATTAAAACCCGCATTCCAGCTCCTTTTTTGCTGCCAGGAGTTGTTGTAGCTCGCTGAAAACTTGAGTGGGTTGAATATCGATCAGACTCTGATGATAACCTTCAGCGGCGTCGCCTTTGCGCACTTTATGGTAGCCGGTAATCAGGCGAATCACCCGTGCCTGCGCACTGAGCGGCGGCGTAAAGTCTGGGCTGCTTGGGCCGTAAAGCGCGACCAGCGGCTTGTTTAATGCAGCAGCAACGTGCATCAGGCCTGAGTCGTTGGTAACGATGGCCTGACAGGCGGCAATCAGCACCACAGCCTGATCCAGCGACGTTTTTCCTGCAATATTTAAACAGAAATTCATCGCGGTAGGGGACAGCGCCTGGCGGATATCTTCGCCCGCGGCGTGGTCCTTGGCTGAGCCAAATAACACAATCTGGTAGCCCGCTTCAATAAGCATTGAGGCGAGCGTAGCATAATGATAATGCGGCCAGCGCTTGGCTGGGCCAAACTCTGCACCTGGGCAAAAGCCGACAATGGGGCGTTCGCCGGTTAAAGCAAATGACGCGCTGACGGTGGAAATTTCGGTTTGGTTCACTGCCAGCCGAGGCCAGAGTATCGGCTGCGGCAGGTCGGCAGCCGATTTAATTCGCGAAGCGTCATAGCCCAGCGCCGCGTAGCGCTGGACCATTAATGGAAACGCGTCTTTGTCGAGCTTACGAACATCGTTAAGCAGGCCATAACGCATTTCTCCCCGCCAGCCGGTACGCTTGGGAATCGAGGCGAAAAAAGGCACCAACGCCGACTTGAATGAGTTGGGTAACACAAAGGCCTGTTGATAGGCCTCTTTGCGCAGCGCAATACCTAAACGGCGGCGCTCTCCCAACTCGAGTGCACCGTGGCCCAGCGGCATTGCCAGAGCCTGATTGACCTCAGGCATCCTGTCGAGCAGGGGACGGCACCACGCGGGCGCCATCACGTCAATCTCGGCATGCGGATTGTTTGCCTTGATAGTACGGTACAAACTCTGCGACATCATCATGTCGCCCACCCAAGAGGGCCCAATGACCAGCGTTTTCATCTCGTTAACTTATTCCCTTAAATCTAACTTAACGATTAAGCCAGTTCATGTATTCGCTCACGCCTTCCGCCACCGTTTTAAACGGCTTGTCGTAGCCCGCAGCGCGCAGCTGGGTCATATCTGCCTGAGTGAAAGACTGGTAGCGACCTTTCAGTTTTTCAGGGAACGGAATAGTTTCGATTGAACCGGTTTTGTGGAAATCCACAACCGCATCAGCGACCGCCTTGAAAGATTCTGAACGACCGGTCCCGCAGTTGAAAATGCCAGATTTACCGTTCTGCCAGAACCACAGGTTTACCGCCGCTACGTCACCGACATAGATGAAGTCGCGTTTAAACTCTTCGCTGCCGGCAAACAGTTTTGGATTTTCGCCCGCTTTGATTTGGTTATTCAGATGGAAAGCAACGCTGGCCATGCTGCCTTTATGGCCTTCACGTGGGCCATAAACGTTGAAATAACGGAAACCGGTAATTTGCGATTCAGCGTGCGGCAGGATTTCACGCACGTACTGGTCGAACAGGAATTTGGAGTAGCCGTAAACGTTCAATGGCTGCTCGAACTTACGGTCTTCAACAAAACTGGTGTTTTGGCTGCCGTAGGTGGCGGCTGAAGAGGCGTAAAGGAAAGGAATGCTGCGATCCAGGCAGTAGTGAAGAATGTCTTTCGAATACTGATAGTTATTATCCATCATGTATTTGCCATCCCACTCGGTGGTGGAAGAGCACGCGCCCTGATGGAATACGGCGTCGATATCGCCCAGATCATCACCGGCAACGATGCTGGCGATAAACTCTTCTTTGTCTATATAGTCCGCGATATCCAGGTCGACGAGATTGACAAATTTAGTGCCATCTTTAAGGTTATCAACCACTAAAATATCACGATATCCCATATCATTGAGCGATTTGATAATATTGCTACCGATAAAGCCGGCACCGCCAGTGACGATAATCATGGGAATCACCTTAATATTAGTTTTTGACCGGACACCATGCCCCGTCAGTCAGTTGCGCATATCATAACACTTCATCAGCCTGCTAACATTGGTAAGCTATCTGATTAGTATCCGTTTACAAAAGCTTATTTCCTCCCGTGACATATGCTACAAAATTAACATTTACCTGCTCGAATCCTCGTTATTCCCCCGGCTAATTAGTAGTCTCTCTGTTGAATGCGTTATTTCAGGAGATAATCTCATGTCAGCTTCATTTTATCGTCGGTTGGAAGACGAAATCGATCAGGCACGTTCCGAAGGACTTTTTAAACAGGAGCGTATTCTCACCTCGGCGCAACAGGCTCAGGTCACATTAGCTGACGGCAGTCAGGCGCTGAATTTTTGCGCCAACAACTATTTGGGACTCGCTAATCATCCGCAGGTGATTGCCGCCGCCAAGTTGGGCATGGACCATCACGGCTTCGGCATGGCCTCGGTGCGATTTATTTGCGGCACTCAGGATATTCATAAAACACTCGAAAACAGGCTGGCCGAATTTTTAGGCATGGAGGACGCGATTCTTTACTCTTCCTGTTTCGATGCCAACGGCGGCCTGTTTGAAACGCTGCTCGGCGAAGAAGATGCCATCATTTCTGATGCGTTGAATCACGCCTCAATTATCGACGGAATACGGCTGTGCAAGGCCAAACGTTTCCGCTATGCCAATAATGACATGACCGAGCTGAAAGCCTGTCTGCAGAAGGCCAAAGACGCCGGTGCCCGCCATATTTTGGTGGCGACCGACGGCGTGTTTTCGATGGACGGCGTAATAGCCAACCTGCGCGGCATCTGTGACTTAGCCGAGGAGTTTGGTGCGCTAGTGATGGTCGATGACTCTCACGCAGTGGGATTTGTGGGTGAGCAGGGTCGTGGCAGCCACGAATACTGCGAGGTGATGGGGCGAGTCGACATCATCACCGGTACGCTCGGTAAAGCTATGGGCGGCGCATCGGGCGGCTACACGGCGGCACGCACGGAGGTAGTCGAATGGCTGCGTCAGCGTTCGCGTCCGTATCTGTTCTCAAACTCGCTGGCCCCTTCAATCGTGTGCGCCTCACTGGCGGTATTGGACCTGCTGGAGCACGGCGGTGCGCTGCGTCAGCAGCTTTGGGACAACGCCCGTCTGTTTCGTCAGAAAATGTCGGAAGCTGGGTTTGAGCTGGCCGGTGCCGATCACGCCATTATTCCCGTGATGCTGGGTGATGCACAGCTAGCGCAGCAGTTTGCCAGCCGATTGCAGCAGAAGGGCATATTCGCTACCGGATTCTTCTACCCGGTGGTGCCTCGCGGACAGGCGCGCATCCGTACGCAAATGTCGGCAGCGCACACTACAGAAAACATAGAACAGGCAATCGACGCCTTTATCACTATCGGCAAAGAGCTGGGCGTTTTGGCGTAAGTCTGTCTTTTTCGCAGTAACCGAGGAATTTTTATGAAAGCATTGGCCAAGCTTTTTCCAAAACAGGGTATCTGGATGACCGAATCTCCGGTTCCTGAGTTGGGTCATAACGACATCATGATAAAAATCCGTAAAACGGCGATTTGTGGTACGGACGTGCATATCTATAACTGGGATGAATGGTCGCAAAAAACCATTCCAGTGCCGATGGTCGTGGGGCATGAGTACGTTGGCGAAGTCGTGGCCATCGGGCAGGAGGTAAAAGGCTTCAATATTGGCGACCGCGTATCAGGAGAAGGTCACATTACCTGCGGGCATTGCCGTAACTGCCGCGGTGGACGCACGCATCTTTGCCGCAACACGCAGGGCGTCGGCGTCAATCGACCGGGGGCTTTTGCCGAATATCTGGTGATCCCGGCGTTTAATGGTTTTAAAATACCTGACAACATTTCTGATGATCTGGCGGCCATTTTTGACCCGTTCGGCAATGCGGTTCACACCGCGCTGTCTTTTGATTTGGTGGGGGAAGACGTGCTGGTGTGCGGCGCGGGTCCTATCGGTATTATGGCGGCGGCTATCTGTCGTCACGTCGGTGCAAGACACGTTGTTATCACTGACATGAATGAGTATCGCCTCGACCTTGCGCGCAAAATGGGCGTGACGCGCGCGGTAAACGTCAGCAAAGAGAACCTCAGCAGCGTAATGAGCGAGCTGGGCATGACGGAAGGGTTTGACGTCGGCCTAGAGATGTCCGGGGCGCCACCGGCCTTTCGCACCATGCTCAATGCCATGAACCACGGCGGGCGTATTGCGCTGCTGGGTATTCCGCCTTCTGATATGTCGATCGACTGGAATCAGGTGATTTTCAAAGGATTGTTTATCAAAGGGATTTATGGCCGCGAGATGTTTGAAACCTGGTACAAAATGGCGGCGCTGGTGCAGTCTGGGCTGGATTTAACACCGCTGATTACCCATCACTTTGACATTGATGATTTTCAGCAGGGATTTGACGCCATGCGCTCCGGGCAATCGGGAAAGGTGATTTTAAACTGGTAACAGGTTTAGCAAAAAAAGGGGCCAGCTTATTTGCTGGCCCGAGATTGACTGACTCAAATATTTATCGAGCCGTCTAGCGTTTAGGCGGCTCGGCGATGGGAGGCGGCGTTTGCAACAACTGCGGTGCCACCTGTTCAGGAGCCTTTCCCCATCCGCTAAACTGGCGTTCTACAAAGTTAACCAGTGACGAATTCTTGATACTGTCACCCAGCACCTCAAACATTGCTCCGGCATAAACCGGCGGCACTTTCTGTTTGAGTGGGCAACTCGCGATCCCTTTCGCTTTAGATTTCGGTTTTACCGGTTTAACGGGCTGCGGCGTTGGCACAGGCCGCGGATTATGACTCACGGTCGCATTAAGCAAATCACTCGGACGCACCAGCTGAATGTCTGACGGCAGATTGGCCAGCTCTTGCTGCACGGCCGCTACGGTGCTTGGATGCGGATGGCCAATAGCGATAGCAAAGCCATTGCGACGCGCAAGGGCAATCGCCCGCTGGAACTGATGGCGAATCTCAGCGTTGTTTTGCACGTCGTCCAGGAACACGTTGCGTTTAATCACTTTAACCGACGTGCCCTGTGCCGCCTGAACCGACTTAGTGCCTGCAATGGTCATGCTGTCGAGGAAAAACAGATGGTGCGGCGCCATGGCCTGCATGACATTTTGCATGCCGCTCAGGCTCGAGGTCATTTTACTGCCCTGATGATTATTGATGCCCACGGCGTAAGGGATACTGGCAATCGCTTGGTCAACGATACGCTTGACCTCCTGGCTGCTCATATCCGGCGTCAGAGTGTTTTTCTCGAGGGGCTGCTTACTGATTGGCTGCATCGGTAGATGGATAAGAATTTCGCGGCCCTGTTGGTGGGCCTTCTGCATCATCTGCTGCGAGTCCGGCGCATTGGGGAAAATGGCAATCGACACATTGATTGGCATTTTTAACACCTGATTTTCGTTCTTCGCCTGATAGCCAAAATCATCAAATAAAATGGCTAATTTGGCTGCCTGAACATTCATCGTGAAGACCAGCGCACCGCATAACGTCGCTAAACGTCTCTTTTTATATCGCAATGTTATTTTCCCAACCACGGCTGTGGGTTAACGGCCTGACCTTGACGACGAATTTCGAAGTAAAGAGCAGGCTGACCTTGACCACCACTGGTGCCCACTTGTGCAATGGGTTGGCCGGCTTTCACCTGCTGACCCACATTCACCAGTGCGCTCTGGTTATATCCATACAGGCTCATGTCACCTTTGCCGTGATCGATAACCACAACCAGGCCATAACCCTGCAACCAGTCTGCCAGCAGCACGCGTCCATCGGCGATGGCTCTTACATCACTGCCCTCACGGGCCGCAATAACAATACCTTTATAACGAAGCTCACCCTGCAGCTCTTCACCAAAGCGATGCTGTACGGCACCGCGAACCGGCCAGATGTCCTGTCCAGCAGGACGTCCAAGCCCACCTGTACGCGATACCAGCGCCTGCTCGCTCTGCGTCGGCTTGTAGGTTGAACCTTTTGATTTTGCTTGCTGTTCTTTCGCTTTAACGGCGGCGGCTTCGCGCGCTTCCTGTTCTGCTCGGGCGCGGGCGGCGCGTTCTGCAGCGGCAATTTTATCCTGTAGGCGCGTCTGGTTAGCGCGCAGCTCAACCAGGCTCTGCTCATCTTTTTGCAGCGAGGATTCAAGCGAGGTCAGCGTTTTTTGTCGTGCTACGCGCGCCTGTTCGAGTTTTTGCTGCTGAGTTTGCTGCTCTGAAAGCGCAGATTTTTGCTGTACTTGCTTCGACTGTAGTGTCACGCGCTGTGAAGCCAAATCACTGCGGGTTTTTTTCAATGCGTCGATATTCTGCTGACGAGCCTGATTGAAATAGCTGAAGTAGGCCAGAATACGCTCACTGCGCTGGCTCTCTTCGCCGCTCAAAATTAGCTGTAGCCCGCTTTGTTTGCCAAGCCTGAAGGCAGCGTCGAGCTGTTTGGCCAGAATGCTTTCCTGCGTTTTCTGTTGTTTTTGCAGTTTTTCGATCGAGGCATTCAGGCTGGTGATGTCTTTATTTAAGCTGGAGAGGGTCGATTGTGTATCACGCAGCTTGCGGCTTGCGGCGGCGATGATTTTTTCCTGGGACTGGAGTTGGTCGAGCAGAGACCCGCGCTGCAGCTTTTGGGCCTTAACGCTCTTCTCCTTTTCAGCGATGCTTTGCTGAATGTTCTTGAGTTGGTCCTTGTTTTCATCGGCAAAACTGTACCGGGGATGAACCAGCAGTGCACCGCAGACTAGCAGGGCAGAGCCGGAAAGGACGTTTCTCATCAAACTGTAATAGATAGATTTGCTCAAACTTTTTCCCGCTTGTCGACCCAGGATGATAGACAATTTGATCCCTATTGCCTTTATCGTAACACTAATCAACAACATGATGCGCTGATGCCAAGACAAAAAAAGTGTATCGCGAGATGCAAATAGGTCTTTCTAGAGTGTAGAACACCGCGACTGTAAAGTGGCTATGATCAAACAAAGCGCGGCTGGGCGCGTATCTAAGCTGACATCGGCAACGACAGAGCGGGTTGTGTAAAGATGAATACCCAGAAATATTTAGCGCCATCCCCTTGAATTTTTCGGGATGTGCCTCAGTTTAAGGTAATTGGCGGCGCATTCGGGCTGTAATTGCGCAAGACGCAGGGTATACTCGTGAGCCTTGAATTTTCCCCCTAACTGACGGGAGTTGTTACACCCCATGCAAGAAATTATGCCATTCGTTAGCGCGCACCCGGTTCTGAGCCTGGCGTGGGTTGCACTGCTGATAGCGGTGATTTTCACGACTGTGAGAGCGCGTTTCTCCAAAGTGAAAGAAATCACCCGCGGTGAAGCAACACGTCTTATCAACAAAGAAGAAGCCGTGGTCGTTGACGTTCGTGCTCGCGAAGAGTTTCGTAAAGGTCACATCTCTACTTCAGTGAATCTGCTCAGCGCAGATATCAAAAGCAACAATCTGGGCGATCTTTCCAAGCATAAAGCGCAGCCCGTGATTGTTGTGTGTGCAAACGGACAGTCTGCCCGTTTAGCTGCAGAAGGTTTAGTCAACGCCGGTTTTGAACGCGTTTACAGCCTGAAAGAAGGTATTGCAGGCTGGAGCGGCGAGAATCTGCCTTTGGCCCGCGGTAAGTAAGAATAATCTCTATCCTAATACCATGATTCCGAGGTGCGAAATGGCTAAGATTGTAATCTTCACAAAAGCGACGTGTCCTTATTGCCACCGTGCTAAAGCCTTGCTCAACAGCAAGGGCGCAGCCTTTGACGAAATTGCTATCGATGGTGATGCGCAGAAGCGTGAAGTGATGATTGAGCGCAGTGGTCGTACGACCGTGCCTCAGATTTTCATCAACGGTCAGCACATCGGTGGATGCGACGATTTACACGCACTTGATGCCCGCGGCGGTCTTGATTCTCTGCTTTGACAGAGGTGCGCGTGATGCGCAACGCGGGTATTTTAAGGATTATTATTAACTTAAGGGTATTATTTTAATGTCAGAACAGAACAACACCGAGATGACTTTCCAGATCCAGCGCATTTACACCAAAGACATCTCTTTTGAAGCGCCAAATGCTCCACAAGTTTTCCAGAAAGAGTGGGAGCCAGAGATTAAACTGGATCTGGATACCGCTTCAAACCAGCTGGCTGAAGGCGTGTATGAAGTTGTCCTGCGTGTGACCGTTACCGCGTCTGTGGCAGAAGAAACTGCATTCCTGTGCGAAGTTCAGCAAGGCGGCATCTTCTCTATCGAAGGCATTGACGGTACTCAGATGGCGCATTGCCTGGGTGCATATTGCCCGAACATTCTGTTCCCTTATGCGCGTGAGTGCATCACCAGCCTGGTTTCACGCGGCACATTCCCGCAGCTTAATCTGGCACCGGTAAACTTTGACGCTCTGTTCATGAATTATCTGCAACAGCAGGCGGAAAGCGAAGGTGCACAGCCACATCAGGATGCCTGATGAAAACTGTCAATGCTTCAATGACCGTTATCGGTGCCGGCTCGTACGGCACCGCTTTAGCTATTACCCTTGCCAGAAATGGCCATCCTGTGGTGCTGTGGGGGCATAACGCCTCGCATATTCAGGCACTTCAGGCCGCTCGCTGTAATCAGGCATTTCTGCCGGATGTGACCTTCCCCGATACCTTGATTCTTGAAACCGATCTTTCGCGCGCAGTGGCGGCAAGCCGCGACGTGCTGGTGGTGGTGCCGAGTCACGTTTTCGGCGATGTTCTTCGTCAAATTAAGCCATTTTTACGCGCTGATGCCCGCATTGTCTGGGCGACTAAGGGTCTGGAAGCAGAAACCGGTCGTTTACTGCAAGACGTCGCGCGGGAAGAGTTGGGTGAAGCTATCCCTCTTGCCGTGGTATCTGGGCCAACCTTTGCCAAAGAACTGGCCGCGGGTATGCCGACCGCCATTGCGCTGGCCTCAACCGACGCGCAGTTTGGTGAAGACCTGCAGCAACTGCTGCACTGTGGAAAAAGCTTCCGCGTTTACAGCAATCCTGATTTTATCGGCGTTCAGCTTGGCGGTGCGGTGAAAAACGTCATTGCCATCGGTGCAGGTATGTCCGACGGTATTGGTTTCGGCGCCAACGCCAGAACAGCGTTAATTACTCGTGGGTTGGCTGAAATGACCCGCCTGGGCACTGCGCTGGGGGCCTCTCCTTCAACGTTCATGGGCATGGCAGGATTGGGCGATTTGGTGCTAACCTGCACGGATAATCAATCACGCAACCGCCGCTTTGGTATCATGCTGGGCGAAGGACATGACGTGCAGAGCGCTCAGGACAAGATAGGCCAGGTGGTTGAAGGTTACCGTAACACCAAAGAGGTTCGCGCATTGGCGCAGCGTGTTAACGTTGAGATGCCCATTACCGAACAAATCTTTCAGGTGTTGTATAACGGTAAAGACGCGCGAGAAGCAGCAATTAGCCTGTTAGCCCGAGCCAGTAAAGACGAGTCAGACAGTCGCTAACGTCGTTTCGCACATCCTGCCAGTGAAGTCAGGCGGGTAGGGCTGCTATTCTCTGTTGAAGAGCTTTATTTAATTCGCTGTAAGGAATGATGATGTCGTCAGAAGAGTTAGAACTGGTCTGGAATAGCATAAAATCAGAAGCGAGAGCGCTGGCTGAGTGTGAACCTATGCTGGCAAGTTTTTTCCATGCGACATTACTCAAACACGAAAATCTCGGCAGCGCTTTGAGCTATATTCTGGCCAACAAGCTCGGCAGCCCAATTATGCCGGCTATTGCCATCCGTGAGGTGGTTGAAGAAGCCTACCGCAACGATGAGCAAATGACTCTGTCAGCCGCGCGCGATATTCTTGCCGTACACTCGCGTGATGCGGCGGTAGATAAGTACTCGACGCCGCTACTCTACCTCAAGGGGTTCCACGCGTTGCAGGCTTATCGCATCGGTAACTGGCTGTGGAAGCAGGACCGTCAGGCGCTGGCAATCTATTTCCAGAATCAGATTTCCGTCACCTTCGGTGTTGATATTCATCCTGCTGCGCGTATTGGCTGTGGGATCATGCTCGACCATGCTACCGGCATCGTTATTGGTGAAACCGCTGTGGTTGAAAACGACGTATCGATTCTACAGTCCGTGACGTTGGGCGGAACAGGTAAAACCGTGGGCGACCGTCATCCTAAAATTCGTGAAGGGGTGATGATAGGTGCGGGTGCCAAGATACTTGGCAATATTGAAGTTGGCGCTGGCGCGAAGATTGGCGCCAATTCTGTCGTGTTGCAGTCCATTCCGCCACACGTTACCGCCGCAGGCGTGCCGGCTCGCATCGTGGGTCGCCCTGAGAGTGAAAAGCCTTCAATGGACATGAATCAGTACTTCAACGGTACGCAGGGCTTCGAGTTCGGCGACGGCATTTAGCTTCTCGGCGGCATGCGTTCGCATGCCGTTTCAATGTTTAGAAATTCAGGCGTTACCCGGCAATTCTTTAATCACCGCGCCCGGGTAACCTAACTGCCTCCAAGCCTCGTACACCACCACTGAAACTGCATTAGACAGGTTCATGCTGCGGCTGTCTGGCTGCATCGGAATGCGGATTTTTTGCTGTGGCGGCAGATTATCGAGAATTGTAGCTGGCAGACCGCGGCTTTCAGGTCCGAATAGCAGGAAATCATGGTCCTGATACGAGACAGCGCTGTGCGCCGGCGTGCCTTTGGTGGTGAGTGCAAACAGACGCTGAGGGGACTCACTGGCGAGAAACGCGTCATAGTTTTCATGATGCTTGATGTTGGTGAACTCGTGGTAGTCCAACCCTGCACGGCGCAGGCGCTTGTCGTCCCAGGCAAAGCCCATCGGTTTAATCAAATGCAACTGACAGCCGGTATTGGCACAGAGCCGAATAATATTGCCGGTGTTAGGTGGAATTTCTGGTTCAAATAAAACGATATTAAGCATACTACCTGCGCCCCCTTTCTCTTGAGGGACGCAGAATAGCAGAATCTTATCGTTGCTGCAGCGGCAGCCAAATAATCAGACGCAGACCGCCCAACGGACTGTCCTCGGCTCTTACCCAGCCACGGTGTTGCTGTACCGCCGTTTCTACGATTGCCAGCCCAAGTCCGGTACCGCCTGACTCGCGGTCACGTGCTTCATCTGTGCGATAGAACGGACGGAAAATCTGCTCACGATCTTCTTCACTGACGCCCGGGCCGTCATCATCCACCATGATGGTGATGCCATCACTGTCGGCGGTGAAGTTAACCGCAATGTGATGATGAGAATAGCGCAGGGCGTTGCGAACAATATTTTCAAGCGCGCTGTCGAGGGCGTTAGGATTACCAATCAGCTTCCACGGCCCCGGAGGCGCGGTGACTTCAAGGGTTTTCCCCACTTGCTCGGCTTCAAACTGCGCGTTGTCGATTACGTCCGCCCACAGCTCATTGGCCTTGAGCTGCTCACGAGTGAGCTCATTCTTGTGCTGGCTGCGCGATAGCACCAGCAGGTCGTTGATCATACCGTCGAGTCGCTGTGCTTCCATTTCAATGCGCTGCAGCTCTTTGCCTTCGCCGTGACGACGACGTAGCAGCGCGGTCGCCAACTGCAGGCGAGTCAGTGGCGTACGCAGCTCGTGCGAGATGTCTGAAATCAAACGCTGCTGGGCCGTAACCATGCGCTCAAGCGCGCTGACCATCTGGTTAAAGCTGGCTCCGGTGGCTAAGAACTCCTGCGGGCCAGATTCAAGTTCAGGGCGCTGCCTTAGATTGCCGCGCGCCACGTCGTCAGCCGCATTTTTCAACTGACGCGCAGGTTTGGCAAGGCTCCACGCCAGCCAAAGCAGCAGCGGTGCACTGATTAACATGGTGACAATCAGCAGCAGCAGTGGGCGGTCAAACATCAGATTGATAAAGTCAGACTGCGCGCTTCCGGCCGGTCTAATCAGATACAGCTGGTAGTTGTCTTCACCGTCACGAACGGCGAAGGGGCCCACCATTTCAACCCGACCGTATTTCTTTTTCTTAGGACGATCGGAGTTATCGGACTGGCCGATAAAGTTGCGCACGATTTGCATTTCGTTGCGCTGAGCGCCAATCACCCGACCTTCGCTGGTCACCAGCAGTAAGCGCTGGCCCGGCGGAGCCCATTTGTCGATAGCACGAAACAGCCTGCGCCACCACATCAGGTCATTTGCCGGATCGCCCGCGAGTTCTGCCTCAACGTGTTGCTCAATCATCAACCCCTGACGCTGCTCGCTGTCGAGCAACGGGGTTATCTGACGTGAGTCGAGCTTCGGAACCATCAAAACCAACATGAGAACCAGCGCGAGCGTGAACCAGAAAATGGCAAAAATACGCGCGGTAAGGCTGTTGATCATGTAGCGGATACCATCAAGTAACCGCGGCCACGCAGCGTTTTAAACCACGGATGCCCGTCTTGGCGGTCCGGCAGCTTTCGACGCAGGTTGGAAATGTGCATGTCGATAGCGCGGTCGAAAGGGGTAAGGCGCTTACCCAGCACTTCCTGGCTAAGGTGCTCACGTGACACCACCTGACCCAAATGCTTGGCCAGCAGGTAGAGCAGGGTAAATTCGGTGCCGGTCAAATCGAGAGGCTGCCCGCTAAAGCTGGCTTCCTGACGGCCCGGATTCAGCTGCAAGCCATCGACCTCCAGCGTCGGTGAACTGTTAGTTTCTCCCGCCTGCTGCTGCTCGCTCCAGTTAGAACGGCGCAGCATGGCGCGTATACGCGCGACCAGCTCACGATCGTTAAACGGTTTAGGCAAGTAGTCGTCTGCGCCGAGCTCGAGCCCCAGCACCTTGTCTAGCTCGCTTCCGCGCGCCGTTAACATAATCACCGGCGTTTGATGGCGCTGGCGTAATTCTTTAAGGGTTTCAATGCCATTTTTCTTTGGCATCATGACGTCGAGCAGCAACAGGCCGATGCTGCTGTCCAGTTTTTCTAACGCCTGTTCACCGTCGTAGGCAACTACAACGCTAAAGCCTTCTATTTCAAGCAGTTCTTTCAAAAGTGAAGTCAGTTCACGATCGTCATCAACTAACAAAATTTTATTCATTATGATTACCTCTAGACGCAAAATACGTCATCAATTGCCGCTATTCCATGACTTTACGTAGTTTTACATGCACTGACGCTAGTTTGCAGCTCCAGGGTTAGACTGCTTTTCAATGATTCGCTTAGTGCGAAAGAATATAGGAGTTCGTGATGTGTAAGGTAGCTGCAATGATTATGGCCTCAATGCTTGCACTTAGTTCAAGTGTTGCGTTAGCAGAAAGCGCTAAATCGATGCCTGCAGATACTTTAGCTCATGATGGCAACATGTTGGACAGACGCAACACAATGTTCGATGGAATTAATTTAACCGAACAACAGCGCCAGCAAATGCGCGATCTGATGCATCAGGCACGAAAAGATTCGCCGCAGATCAATTTAAAGCAAATGGAAACCATGCATGAGCTGGTGACCGCAGAGAATTTTGATCAGGCAGCCGTTAGGGCACAGGCTGAAAAAATAGCGCAGGAGCAGGTCGATCGCCAGGTAGAAATGGCGCGCATTCGTAACCTGATGTTTAATCTTCTCACGCCGCAACAGAAAGAAATACTTAACCAGAAGCACGAGCAGCGTATGCAGGTCCTCGCCACCCAAATTTCTGGTCTACAACCGACTTCTACCCAGAAGCCCGTAATCAGTACCCAGTAGTTACGCTGTAAGAGTAAATCACATCTTTTCCTTGCCATAGACACAAACCCTGTCTTCCCCCACCCTATTGGTGGGGTTTTTTTTGCCCAAAAAAAACACTAAGGACGTTTTGTAATAGATATGTTGCAATATCAGTCAGATGTCTGGATGAACAATGCTATTCTTAGGAAAGCTGGCTCAATAGATGACAAAATTTGCGTGTTTTTCAAAGAACTTAAATTTCATCCTAAAGTTTGTCACGCGAGCCTTGTATAATCAGAGCCTATGAGTAAATTGCATTGAACAAAACTGAATTAGCGCCAACAGGTGACCTGCATCAATTCAGTTTAAGCATTTTGTTATATGATTTGTGCATCCAAGCAAAGAGCCAGGTGTGTTGACCAGAAGGGTCCGGTTTGGCGGGTATGCTCAAGAATTCTTAAGAAATTGCATCTAAAAGTTCAGAGGTAGTCATGATCAAAAAAATCGGTGTACTGACAAGTGGTGGCGACGCCCCCGGCATGAATGCGGCGATACGTGGCGTTGTTCGCGCAGCACTTACTGAAAATCTTGAAGTTTTCGGTATTTACGACGGCTACCTCGGACTTTATGAAGACAGGATGGATCAGCTGGACCGCTACAGCGTTTCAGACGTGATTAACCGCGGCGGCACTTTCCTCGGCTCGGCGCGTTTCCCAGAATTCCGTGACGAAGCTGTGCGCGGCAAAGCCATTGAAAACATGAAAAATCGCGGCATTGATGCGCTGGTGGTTATCGGCGGCGACGGTTCTTATATGGGGGCTAAGCGCCTGACTGAGATGGGCTTTCCCTGCATCGGCCTGCCTGGCACCATCGATAACGACGTCGCGGGCACCGATTACACCATCGGCTATTTCACGGCGCTTGAAACCGTAGTTGAAGCCATTGACCGCCTGCGTGACACCTCATCTTCTCACCAGCGTATCTCTATTGTTGAAGTCATGGGGCGCTACTGCGGCGACTTAACCCTGTCTGCGGCCATTGCCGGCGGCTGTGAGTTTATCGTTATTCCTGAAGTGGAATTCAACCGTGACGATCTGGTCGAAGAGATTAAAGCCGGCATCGCCAAGGGTAAAAAACACGCTATCGTTGCTATTACCGAGCACATCTGTGACATCGGCGACTTGGCGCGTCATATCGAAACAGAAACCCGCCGCGAAACGCGCGCCACGGTGCTGGGCCATATTCAACGCGGTGGTGCACCTTGTGCCTACGACCGCATTCTGGCTTCACGCATGGGTGCCTACTCCATTGAGCTGCTGCTGCAAGGCTACGGCGGCCGCTGTGTCGGCGTACAGAACGAGAAACTGGTTCACCACGACATTATCGATGCCATCGAAAACATGAAGCGTCCGTTTAAAACAGAAATGTGGGAAACGGCTAAAAAGCTCTACTAATCAGAAAAAGCTTCTCTCGATACGTATTAAGACTAAGCCCTCAGCCATGAGGGTTTTTTTTAGCTTGTGCTCTATATTTCAAAAAGGAATAGAAAGAAAGTTTTTATTCTTTAATACATTCCTCTTTCTCTGGCAGGCTTTAAACAGCTGATTAAATAAATCAATCCAACTAAAACGATTTGCTGGGAGAAGCGCGATGAACAAGTGGGGAGTGGGGCTGGCATTACTGTTGGTAACGACCGGAGCGATTGCGAAAGACATTCAGATTCTCAATGTTTCCTATGACCCAACGCGTGAGCTTTATGAGCAATACAATAAAGCCTTCAGCAAATACTGGTTGGCGAAGACCGGCGATAACGTCACTATTCGCCAATCTCACGGTGGCTCAGGCAAGCAGGCTACGTCGGTGATCAACGGGATTGAAGCCGACGTAGTGACGCTGGCGCTTCAGTCAGACGTAGATGCCATCGCCGAACGTGGCCGCATCAATAAAGACTGGCAGACACGTTTACCTGACAACGCTGCACCCTACACCTCGACCATCGTATTCCTGGTGCGCAAAGGCAACCCTAAAGGGATCCACGATTGGAATGATTTGATCAAACCGGGCGTGTCGGTGATTACACCGAACCCTAAAACGTCAGGTGGCGCTCGCTGGAACTACCTTGCAGCATGGGGTTATGCGCTGCACCACAACAATAACGATAAAGCGAAAGCCACCGATTTCCTGCGTGCGTTATTTAAAAACGTTGAAGTTCAGGACTCAGGCGCGCGCGGCGCAACCAACACCTTCGTTGAGCGCGGCATTGGCGATGTGTTGATCTCCTGGGAAAATGACGCGATTCTGGCGGACAAAAAACTGGGCGAAGGCAAGTTTGAAGTTGTGTATCCGAGTGAGTCAATTCTAGCTGAGCCAACCGTTTCTGTGGTCGATAAGGTGGTCGACAAGCGCGGTACCCGTGAAGTGGCCGATGCTTACCTAAAATACGAATATACTCCCGAGGGGCAGACTATTGCGGCGGAAAACTACTACCGCCCACGCGACCCGGCGGTTGCCAAGAAGTTTGCTGCGCAGTTCCCAAATATCAAACTCTACACGGTTGACCAGGTTGCCGGCGGCTGGCCTGCGGCGCAGAAAGAGCACTTCGCCAACGGCGGTATCTACGACCAGATTAACAAGCGCTAAGCTTACCTTGATGTATAAAAAAACCCCGCACTGCGGGGTTTTTTATTGCCTGATAGTCATGTTCGCCACAATAAATCAGGCAATAAGTCTTAGGCCTTGGCCTGCGCTGCTGCTTTCACGATAACGGCAAATGCGTCGGCTTTCAGTGACGCGCCACCGACCAGTGCACCATCGATGTCTGGTTGGGTGAACAGTTCAGCGGCGTTGGCTGCGTTAACGGAGCCGCCGTACTGAATAATAACCTGTTCTGCAACCGCGGCATCATGCTTGGCAATGTGGTCACGAATAAATTTGTGAACCGCCTGAGCCTGAGCTGGGGTCGCTGATTTACCGGTACCGATAGCCCATACGGGTTCGTAAGCGATCACTGCGCCTTCAAAGGCTTTAGCACCCAGAGTCGAGAGCACGGCATCGAGCTGCTTGGCGCATACGGCTTGAGTTTGGCCAGCTTCATTTTCTGCGTCAGTTTCACCGATGCACAGTACTGGAGTCAGGCCTGCTTCTTTCACCACACCAAATTTCTTGGCAATGAACTCGTCGCTTTCTTTATGGTAAGTACGACGCTCAGAGTGACCGATAATGATGTACTGAGCACCAATATCTTTCAGCATGTCGGCAGAAATTTCACCGGTGAAAGCGCCTGACAGGTTAGCGTCAACGTTCTGTGCGCCCAGAGCAATCCGGCTACCGGAAAGTGCGTGTTTAGCCTGTGACAGATAAACTTCTGGTGGAGCGATGGCAATGCCACAGCCTTCAACGGTGCTCAACTCGGTACGCAGAGCGGCAATCAGTTCGTTAACCATGTGGGTGCTGCCGTTCAGTTTCCAGTTACCCATCACTAATGGATGTCGCATTTTATTTCCTCCATAAGGGGACGCGAGTGTCGATTAAAATTTCTGCCGATAGGGCAGATAAACTGCACAATAGTATAGAGAGTATCATCCGCAAAGGCTTTGCTTTTCGTCAAATCCCTGGCGTATTCGCAAACATAATGACTAATTTGCCAATGCCAATTTTACCGGCTCGATGGCCAACGTCAGGCCTTTTTCTCCGTTGTCAGAAATCACGTAGCGTACAGCGCCAACCTGCTGCTGATAAAAGGGTAAGCCTTTGCCTTTATCGATCAGCGCATTTACTTTCGCCACGCTTTGGTCGACCGACATTGTAGGGTCAAACTGACGGAGTAGGTTGGCCATATAGCTGATTGCTGTGGCATGCGCGGCTTTTTCATCCGCCCCCTGAATCGGCATATAGGTCATCTGCATGCTTTTTATTTTACCGGTGCCTTTTTCCAGCGCTGTAGAAGCGTAAAGATCTTCGTTTATCTTGCTGGCGGCGCGGGTCAGAAGCGTATCGCCAGGTTTATCGGCAATGGAGCGAAACTCACCAATCTGCTGCGTCGGGTTGGCGATATTGTATTTTTCGCGAAAACTGACCAACGTCATTTCAAACGTCGGTGCACCTGGCATCAGGTAGGGTGCCGTCGGCGTATCATCGACGACCGTATGGTCGGTTGGCGGATCGGCAAAAGCGACGCCGCTGCCCAGTGTCAGCAACAGCAGGGTTGATATCAGGCGCAGAGGCAGAGCTTTTTTCATGATTCAGATCTTTTTGTTTTGCATGGATTACCAGTAATGCTCGCTCGTCATGTGGCCCGGTTTTCTGCGCAGGTGTTTGCGCATCTCGCGGGTGTCTTTCAACACCTGCTGAGTATCGCGCACCATCTGTGGGTTGCCGCACAGCATGATGTGGCTGTCGTTGGCGTCCATGGTCAGGCCTACGGCAGATTCAAGCGAACCGTTTTCAATGAGCGCAGGCACACGTCCAGTCAGTGAACCTGGCGTTTCTTCACGGCTGACAACGGTTTGAATGTGTAATTTACCGTTATAACGTTGTTGCAGCTGCTGCATTAGCGGTAAATAGCTAAGGTCGCGCGAGAAACGGGCGGCGTGCACTAACACGATGTTCTTAAAGCGTTCCAGACCCTTGCCTTCCTGCAAAATTGACAGGAACGGGCCAATTGCGGTACCGGTTGCCAGCATCCACAGGGTATCGCACTCGGGAATTTCATCAATCACAAAAAAGCCCTGAGACTCTTTGGTGATCATGACTTCTGAACCTGGTTGCATGACGTGCAGGTGCGGACTGAGTTTCCCTTCAGGCACGTTCACCAGATAAAACTCAAGATTTTCGTTGCTAGGCGCATTAACGAAGGAGTAAGCGCGCGTCACGCGTTCACCGTCTATCTCCAGCGAGAGTTTGGCGTACTGCCCGGCGGCAAAGTCATTGATAGGTGCATTAACCACAATGCTGAACAAACTGTCTGTCCAGTGCTCTACCTGTTTTACTTTACCCGTTACCCATTCAGCCATCGACTCTCTCTCCAGTTTGGTAGGATTGAATTACCGGCTGATCTTATTCCATATTTTGCAGAAGGATTATCGATTAAATGTTATCAGGCCAGAGTGTATTCTGACCTGATGGGGCAAATCAGAGAATGAAAGCGTGCAGCTCAGGGTCTTTACGGTCCAGAGAGTGGGTCGAACGAATACGGCGAATTGTGCGCGATTTCCCGCGGATCAGCAGCGTTTCTGTGGTAGCCATATTGCCCTGACGGCTGATACCGGCCAGTAGGTCGCCTTGGGTGATGCCGGTGGCCGAGAAGATAACATTGTCATTACGCGCCATGTCGTCGAGCAGCAGCACTTTACCGGCCTCAATGCCCATCTGCTTGCAGCGGGTCAGCTCGTCTTCGCCTAGGCGACGGTTTTCCGGAGTATCGCCTTTAACATGATGACGCGCCAACAGACGGCCCTGCATGTCGCCGTCCAACGCGCGGATTACCGCCGCGGAGATCACGCCTTCCGGCGCACCGCCAATGCCGTACATGACGTCGACTTCGCTTTCTGGCATACAGGTGAGGATAGTGGCCGCCACGTCGCCGTCAGGGAAGGCAAAAACGCGCACGCCGAGGTCATGGAGTTGGCGAATCGTCTCGTCGTGACGCGGTTTAGCAAGAATCGACACGGTCAGTTCACTCAGCGGCTTATTCAGACTGGCGGCAATGTTGCGCAAGTTTTCCGCCAGTGGCAAATCAAGGTTGATCTGGCCTTTCGCACCCGGCCCGACCACCAGTTTTTCCATATACATGTCCGGCGCATTGAGAAACGAGCCTTTATCACCCACCGCTAAAACGGCCAGCGCGTTCGACTGGCCCATGGCGGTCATGCGCGTACCTTCAATCGGGTCAACGGCGATATCTACGGCGTCACCTCGTCCGGTTCCCACTTTTTCGCCAATATACAGCATGGGAGCTTCATCAATTTCGCCTTCGCCAATGACAATTTCACCGGCAATATCGACTTTGTTTAGCATGATGCGCATCGCCTGAACGGCGGCATTATCGGCCAGATTCTTGTCACCACGGCCAAGCCATTTATAACCGGCAAGGGCCGCAGCCTCTGTCACGCGGGAGAACTCGATAGCTAATTCACGTTTCATGGATAAATCCGTTTTAAGAAAAATGAGGGCGGTGAGCGAGGGCTCATCTCAGGCGGCAAAGTCTATCATAGCGAGGGGGGCAAAAACGAAAAACTCCCCGAGTAGGGGAGTTTGATTCGAGGGTTTAAACGCGCAGTTTGCCGAGAGATTACTCGTGTTCTTCCCAAGCACGGACGCGGGCCACAGCCTTCTGCCAGCCTTTATAGCGAACGTTACGCTCGGTGGTTTCGATACTCGGACGGAACTCTTTTTCGATTACGGCTTTGCTGCGAACTTCCTCCAAATCATTCCAGAAACCTACCGCCAGACCGGCAAGGTACGCGGCGCCCAGCGCGGTCACTTCGCGCACTTCAGGACGCTCAACCCGAGTGCCTAGAATGTCAGACTGGAACTGCATCAGGAAGTTGTTCGAAACGGCACCGCCGTCAACACGCAGCGACTGCAAACGCGTGCCCGCATCGGCCTGCATGGCGTCAATCAGATCACGGGTCTGATAAGCAATTGACTCAAGCGTTGCGCGAATGATGTGGTTGCTGTTGGCACCGCGGCTCAGGCCGAAAATGGCACCACGGGCATACGGGTCCCAATACGGTGCGCCGAGGCCGGTAAAGGCTGGCACAACGTACACGCCGTTGGTGTCTTTAACTTTGTTGGCAAAATACTCAGAGTCGGCAGCATCGTTGATTAATTTAAGCTCATCGCGTAGCCACTGTATGGACGCGCCACCAACGAACACCGCGCCTTCCAGTGCATAGTTCACTTCACCGCGTGGACCACAGGCAATAGTGGTCAACAGGCCATTTTTAGACGCTACCGCTTCAGTGCCGGTATTCATCAACAGGAAGCAGCCGGTACCATAGGTGTTTTTAGCCATACCCGGTTGAACGCACAGTTGGCCGTAGAGCGCCGCCTGCTGATCTCCGGCAATACCGGCGATTGGAATACGCGTTCCGCCTTTACCACCGATGTTGGTCTGGCCATAAATTTCAGAAGAGGCGCGCACTTCTGGCAGCATTTCACGTGGAATATCCAGCGCTTCAAGCAGGCGGTCATCCCATGCCAGTGTATGAATGTTAAACATCATGGTGCGTGAGGCGTTGGTATAGTCGGTAATGTGAACGCGACCTTGGGTCATTTTCCATACCAGCCAGGTATCAACGGTACCGAACAACAGTTCACCGCGTTTTGCACGCTCGCGAGAGCCTTCAACGTGGTCGAGGATCCATTTCACCTTGGTGCCCGAGAAGTAAGGGTCAACCACCAAGCCGGTGTTATGGCGGATATACTCCTCCATGCCGTCTTTTTTCAACTGCTCGCAAATCTCTGCAGTACGACGACATTGCCAGACGATGGCGTTGTAAATGGGTTTTCCGCTCTCTTTTTCCCAGACGATTGTGGTTTCACGCTGGTTGGTGATACCAATACCGGCGATTTGATCGGAGTTGATATCGGCTTTTGCCAGCACTTCAACCAGAACAGAGCTTTGCGACGACCATATCTCCATCGGGTCGTGTTCGACCCAGCCAGCTTTTGGATAAATTTGAGTGAACTCGCGCTGCGAGACACTCACGATATTCGCATCGTGATCGAGCACTACCGCGCGTGAGCTGGTGGTACCCTGATCGAGTGCAACGATATACTTTTTGTCGTGAGTCTTATCTGCCGTCATAATTAATGTCCTGCAAAGTGGGCTGTGAAACAGAGTAGCCTATCAGGCTTTACGTTGTTTTGGCTGTGGTGCTTTTTCTTCCGCTGCTGCAACAGTCTGAGGAAGATGATTGCTAATCAAGGCTTTATAACCAACTGCACCGAGGCAAGCACCGACCAACGGGCCAAAGATAGGAACCAAGAAGTAAGGGATATCGCGTGCACCGGTGAAGGCAACTTTTCCCCAACCTGCGAAGTAAGCGAACAGTTTCGGACCAAAGTCACGCGCTGGGTTAAGGGCAAATCCGGTCAATGGACCCATTGATGCACCGATAACGGCGATTAACAGACCAATCAGCAAAGGAGCCAGTGCGCCGCGCGGAACGCCGTTGCCGTCATCGGTCAGGGCGAGAATCAGGGCCATCAGTACGGCAGTGATTACAGCTTCAACCAAAAACGCCTGTAGAACGCTGATGTGTGGATTTGGGTAGGTAGAGAAGATACCGGCTAAATCCAGGCTTTCAACGCTGCCACGGACCATGTTGTGGCTCTGTTCGTAGTCGAAGAAAAGGTTGTAGTAGAGACCATATACCAACGCTGCCGCACAGAAGGCACCGGCTATCTGTGCCACGATGTAAGGCAAGACCTTGCGGCCTTCAAAGTTGGCGAACAGACACAGCGCGATAGTGATCGCTGGATTCAGGTGTGCACCGGAAATGGCGGCCGTCAGGTAAACAGCCATCGAAACGCCAAGACCCCAGATGATGCTGATTTCCCACTGGCCAAAAGAGGCACCAGCGAGTTTCATTGCCGCGACGCAGCCTGCACCAAAAAAGATAATCAGGCCGGTTCCCAGAAACTCAGCGATGCACTGACCTTTGATTGTGGAACTCATAGTTTGGCTCATAATCGAATCCTATAAAGGATAGTTGTTAAGGGTAGGGTATAAATCACTTGGTTTTATTGTTTAGTGTTATTTAATTTTTAACATCTCATACGAGATGAGAAGTTAATGTGAATTTATCGTTAACGAGCATAAACGAGAAATACCGAAATCAAAATGTGTGTGCTGTGTCATAAAAATGAGCGAATACGCGTATTTTGCGGTGGTAGGGTGACCATCAAAATGGGTTCTTCGCGGAAAAACTAGCGAATTTAGTGGCTGGATGCGGCGGACTTTAGGTTTTTCCTTATAGTCGAGGCGAGATAATTGCAACAGACTGCGTGCAGGACCAGTATGTTGCTAGACAGGGAAGGTATGCCTACATACAATCGGTATTAATTAAAGTAGGTAGTTAATTGAATTATCGAGCCGCATCGGGAAGGTGTGGCGAGTCTTAAAAGATGTACGCCTTGCGAACATAAGGGGAATAACCATGTCATTTGAAGTATTTGAGAAACTAGAAACTAAAGTTCAGCAAGCGATTGATACCATTACATTGCTGCAAATGGAAATTGAAGAGCTGAAAGAGCAGAACAACAATCTGTCTCAGCAGGTTCAACAGGCTAGCGGTAACCACGAATCGTTGGTTCGTGAAAACACCCACCTGAAAGAAGAGCAGCACGTATGGCAGGAGCGCCTGCGCTCACTGTTAGGAAAAATGGAAGAAGTCTAAATCCCTTCATCTTTCAAGTTGCAGGTGCGTTGACTGCCTTCGTTCACCCCCGTCACTTACTTTAGTAAGCTCTTGGGGATTCGCTTAGTTGTCGCCTTCCTGCACCTCGAAATTTATAGGGGATTGGATTTTACCTTCGTTCTTGAAGCTGCAACGACGTTAGCCACGTTCGCTCGCTCCCTTGCTGCAATTTCAATGACTCGGTTATATCTTTCAAGCTCTAAAAATAAAAAAGACGCTCTTCGAGGCGTCTTTTTTGTTGTCTATTTTTTTAAAACAGAAGGTTACTCGATATCGAGAGGATCTTCCGAGAGCACGATACCGGTGTTGTCAGCATAGAGGTGGTCGCCTGAGAAGAAAGTCACGCCGCCGAAATTAACGCGGATGTCGCTTTCGCCAATGCCTTCACTTGCGGCACCTGCGGGGATGGCGGCCATTGCCTGAATGCCAATGTCCAACTCTTCAAGGTCATCAACCTGACGTACTGCGCCGTAAATGACAATGCCTTCCCATTCGTTTTGCAACGCCAGGTTTGCGAGGCCAGCATCAAGCAGGGCGCGTCGTACTGAACCACCACCGTCAACCAAGAGAACGCGGCCACGGCCATTCTCTTCCAGCAACTCATAGAGCAAGCCATTGTCTTCAAAGCATTTCACAGTAGTGATTTGCCCGCCAAATGAAGTACGTCCACCAAAGTTGGAGAACAGGGGTTCAACGACATTCACTTCTTCATGATAAATGTCGCACAGTTCTGAAGTATCGTATTTCATAAGATTTTTATCTGGTTGCTCGCGTGAGCTTTCAGTATATCCCTTTCTGGCTGATGTTGGCAAAATCATCAATTGTTAAGTCTTAATGCGCATAATTTGCACAGGCTGATTGAATAACAGGCTGTTAGTTGAGAAACAGTCCGAGAGCGAACAGCACCTGGGTTAGCAGCGCCGCTTTCACCATGTGTTCGAGCAGCGGACGAACCTGCTCTGGGGCAGTGCTGTGCAGCACTTTTTTGCCGTGATTGGCCAGCATCGGTGCGGCCAGCAGAAAGAGAAAACCGCGCCATCCGGGAAAATATAACGCGGAAAACAGCGTCAGGCAGACTATGGCACCCAGCAGTAAAAAAAGCTGATAATAGCGCGCCATCTTTGGCCCCAGTCTGACGGCCAGCGTGTTTTTACCGTGTTCTGCGTCGCTTTCAATATCGCGCAGGTTATTGATATTCAACACTGCCGCGGCCAGCATTCCGCATGCCGTCGCCGGCAGCAGCACCAGTACGTCAATTTCCCCGACCTGCAGATAATAAGTTCCTGCCACGCTAACCCAGCCAAAAAACAGCAGCACTGACACGTCGCCCAGCCCCCGATATCCATACGGCCGAGTGCCTACGGTATAAGTAACGGCTGCCGCAATCGAGAGCAGGCCGAGCAGCAAGAACACTAAAATATCGGCAGGTTTTTGGCAGGCGACGGTAATCAGCGCCAAACCCGACATCACGGCGGCAAAAACGCACAGTTTGATTGCCCGCTTCATTTGATGGCGAGTAATCAGCCCTTTTTGCATGCCGCGCATCGGGCCGAGCCTTGCGGGGGTATCGCTGCCTTTGACGGCGTCGCCATAGTCATTTGCCAGATTGGAAAGCACTTGCAGCAACCCAGCGGTTAACAATGCCAACAGCGCGACCGAGAATTTCATGCTCCCTTGAAAGCTGGCGAGGGATGAGCCGACCAGAATCGAGGCAAAAGCCAGCGGAAGGGTGCGTAATCTTAGGCTTTGAAGCCAGGCGTTGGCGGGGGTGTTAAGGGGAAGCGTGCTCATAATGTGCGTTATCCGTTCTGCTCGGGCCGGATGAATTCGAGGCAATAAAAAAGGGAGACCTAAGCCTCCCCATTTTCTAACCACGAAGGTGTAAGCAAATTATAAGATGAATCGGCTCAGGTCTTCATCAGCAACAAGTGCATCTAAGTGGCTACGAACGTAATCTGCATCAATGTTTATTGAAATACCGTTGCTTTCGCTGGCGTCGTAGGAAATATCTTCCATCAAACGCTCAAGTACAGTGTGCAGACGACGTGCACCAATGTTCTCGGTAGTTTCGTTAACCTGCCACGCGGCTTCGGCAATGCGACGAATACCGTCGGTGGTAAAGTTGATGGTTACCCCTTCGGTTTGCATCAGCGCTTTGTACTGGTGAGTCAGGGAAGCACTCGGCTCAGTAAGAATGCGCTCGAAGTCTTCGGTAGACAGCGCCTGTAGCTCAACGCGGATCGGTAGACGCCCCTGCAACTCAGGGATAAGGTCCGACGGGTTCGAGGTCTGGAATGCGCCGGAAGCGATAAACAGAATATGGTCTGTCTTCACCATGCCGTGCTTGGTTGATACGGTACAGCCTTCAACCAGCGGCAGCAGGTCACGCTGCACACCTTCACGTGAAACGTCTGGGCCTGAACTTTGCCCCCCGCGTTTACAGATCTTGTCGATCTCGTCGATAAACACAATTCCGTGTTGTTCAACGGCTTCAATGGCCTGTTCTTTCAGCTCTTCAGGGTTAACCAGCTTGGCGGCTTCTTCTTCAATCAGCAGCTTGTGGGCTTCCTTGATTTTCATCTTGCGCGCTTTCTGCTTTTGACCTGCCATATTTTGGAACATCGATTGCAGCTGGTTGGTCATCTCTTCCATGCCCGGAGGTGCCATTATCTCAACGCCGGCAGGTGAATCGGCCACGTTAATTTCGATTTCTTTGTCGTCGAGCAGGCCTTCGCGCAGTTTTTTACGGAAAGACTGACGCGCAGCAGAGGGTTCCTGCGTTTCGTCAGCCTGGCCCCAGTTGTTTTTAGCGGGAGGAATAAGCACGTCGAGAATGCGCTCTTCTGCCAACTCTTCGGCGCGGTAGCGGTTCCTTTCAATAGACTGCTGGCGCACCATTTTAATCGCGGAATCGGTCAGGTCACGAATGATCGAGTCGACCTCTTTACCCACGTAACCCACTTCGGTGAACTTGGTGGCTTCGACCTTGATGAACGGCGCATTGGCAAGTTTGGCCAAACGACGGGCGATTTCGGTTTTACCGACGCCGGTTGGGCCGATCATCAGAATATTTTTAGGGGTGACTTCATGACGCAGCGCTTCGTCGAGCTGCATGCGGCGCCAGCGGTTGCGCAAGGCAATGGCAACGGCGCGCTTCGCATTGTGTTGGCCGATGATGTAGCTGTCTAATTCGCTGACAATCTCGCGTGGGGTCATTTCGGACATAATTTTCGATCCTTACGCTTGGGATTGCTTAGGCAATTCCAGGAAATTGAGGTTATGGTTGGTATAAATGCAGATATCACCGGCAATATTCAGCGATTTTTCAGCAATTTCACGCGCGCTTAACTCGGTGTTTTCCAATAGCGCAGTGGCCGCCGCTTGGGCATAAGCACCGCCGGAACCGATAGCAATCAATCCGTTGTCCTGGCGAATGACGTCGCCGTTACCGCTGATAAGCAGAGAGTCGGTTTCATCGGCCACCACCAGTAGCGCTTCAAGGCGGCGCAGCATACGGTCGGTACGCCAATCTTTTGCCAGTTCAACGGCGGCTTTGGTCAAATGTCCTTGGTGCATTTCCAGCTTGCGCTCAAACAGCTCAAACAGCGTAAACGCATCGGCTGTACCGCCGGCAAAGCCCGCGATCACTTTATCTTTGTAGAAGGTGCGGACTTTAACGACGTTGCCCTTCATTACGGTGTTACCCATCGTGGCTTGACCATCACCACCTACCACGACATGGCCATTACGGCGTACACATACAATTGTTGTCACGAGCTGTTCCTCGTTGCAGACGGAAAAGATCCCGTCAAAGTTATGTGACCCTGTTCAGGTCACATAACTTCGCGGGCCATATTGAATGTATAGATTGGGGAGGATTATGGGTTTTCAACCCCCGACGGGGACCGGAATACAGCTTGAGATGCCAGAACCTTTCAAGCGAGACAGCGTACCGTCGGCGCCTGCGCGATTGTTATACGGCCCGATCACCACGCGATTCCAACCACCGCTTGAGGTTACACGGCTCTCGAAGCCTTCAAACGCCAGTCTGGCACGTACTGATTCTGCCTGCTCGGTGCCGCGGAATGAACCACACTGCACGATGAAGCGCTGGGATTTCTCCTGCTCTTTCGGCTTCTCTTTTTCCGGAGCATTCTGAGCAATATTTTGCTGTTGCTGTTGCTGCGGTTTTTCACGCTCCGGTTTTGCCTGAGTGATCATCGGCTGCTGCTGCGGTTTTTCGCGTTCCGTTTTTGGCTGCGTAAATACAGGCTGCTGTTGTACCGGCTTAGGTCGCTGAACCGGCGCAGACTGTTGTGCCTGAGGGGCTCTTACCGGTTGCTGCATAAACGTGGGCTGGCTGCTCGACGGCCTAGACGTTGGCGCAGTTCTCACCGCCTGCGACGGATCGTTGTAAGGCACTTCATTGAGCTGCGTTGGCGTTTGACGCATATCTGCCTGCATCTGCTCGAGCAGTTGGCGCTGTTCTGGCGTTAGCTGCGTTTTAGATGAAACGTCGCCACCGGAGGTCGGCTCCGTGGGGGTTTGCACGCCCATCTGACGATTTTCGAGCTCTTTAATGTAGCGCCAGCGCTCTTCCGGCTTAGGCGGTAGGCCATTACCCGGACGTGTCGCGTGCGTTGGCAGAATTTCTGCCTCTTCCATTTTCTTGTGAGTCAAAAAGTAAAGGCCACCGATAAAGACCACCAGAACGGCCGCGGCTATTGCCACCATCGTTTTGGATACTGTCGGGGAACTGCTTTTTTTACGGCTGGTACTTTTCTTCCGCCGTGCTCCTGAGCGTCCACGGCTCACATAGTCTTTTTGTGCCACTATCGTTTCGCTGTGTCGTTATGTTTAAAGAAGTACGTCATTTTACAGAGTCCTGAAAACTTTACTGTTAACTAGCGCTTGGGTGCAGCAGTACTGCCGCGAATAACCAGTTCACTGTCGAGCAAACGTGAACCGCTTTGTACCGAATGACCGTTAAGTTGTTCCAATAATAATAACATGGCTTCCCGGCCAATCTGGAATCTTGGTTGAGCCACCGTGGTTAACGGCGGGTCATAGAACTGGCTGATTTTAATATCATCGAACCCAACAATAGACAAATCTTGCGGGATGCGCAGCCCTAATTTTTTCGCCTCACACATCGCGCCGATGGCCATGATGTCGTTATGACAGAAAATGGCAGTCGGTGGCTTGGGCTGACTCATCAGCGTTGAGAGGGCCTGTGCCCCAGATTCATAGCTAAAATCGCCGTGCGCAATATAATGACTTTCAACCGTTTGGCCATTGCGACGGATGGCCTGAATATAGCCCTGCAGGCGATATTGGCAAAGTGGCATGGTATCAGGACCGGCAATACAGGCAATTTGCTGATGCCCGAGGCCAATCAAATAATGAACGGCGTCATAGGCGGCAGTCAGGTTGTCGATATGCACCGTCGGCAGTTCGAGCTCCGGTGCAAACTCATTGGCCATTACCATCGGCGGCAGGTTGCGCTGTTCTTCTTTGCTGGCGTCAAACGGCAAGTCTGAGCCGAGCAGCAGCATGCCGTCAATTTGTTTGGTAATAATCAGATTGATAAAGGTTTTTTCTTGTTGGTTTTGCTGGGCACAGTCACCAATCAGCACCAGATATCCGCTTTCAGCGGCTGTGCGCTCGATCCCCTGGATCACGTCCGCGAAGAACGGATCGCAAATGTCAGGGATGATAACCAGTATTGTGCGCGATTCGTTGCGCTTGAGATTGCGGGACAGAGAGTGCGGCGAATATCCTACGGCGATAACCGCCTGTTCAACCCGTTGACGGGTCGGCGCTGAAACCTTCTCGGGGTTCATTAACGCCCGTGATACCGTGGCGGTGGAAACACCCGCCATTTCCGCCACGTCTTTCATGGTAGCGGTAGGAATAACTCTGTTCTGATCCAACGCATCTCTCCTTGCACCTGCATCAAACTGACACGACATCATGGATGTTTATTTTTTTATAAGTTATTTGCAGCATCCGTGCATATTTAATATTTATTTATCAAGCTAGCAATCGCTCTGCGTAGCTCATCACATTCTAAACAGAATGTGACTAGGATTAATTACCTAATTGCATAAAAAATGTGACTTATGTGTTTTTTTCGCGCTGCATTCCAAAAAAAAGGCTATTTTTTGAATTAATTATCAATCGGATCAACATCCAGCGTCCATTTTACCTTTTTCGCCTGCGGTAAACTGCCGATCAGCGGCATTGAGCTTTTAATCAGATGCTGCAGAACCTTGCGTGAAGGATGCTGTAGCAGCAGCTGCCATCGGAATCGGCCGCTGCGCTTGGCCTGTAAAGCAGGAACTGGCCCAAGTATCCACAGCGAGTCATCTTTTAACGGGCTGGACTCCAGCAGATTGCGTAGCTGTTGTAAAAATAGCGCAGACTGCCGATTGTCGTGATCTTCCGAGCGAAAAAGAACGTGACTGGTAAACGGCGGTAAAAATACGCTCTTCCTCTCTTCCAACGTTTGTTTTGAAAACGCCTCATAGCCTTGATGCAGTAATACTTGCAGCAGAGGATGATCAGGATGATGCGTTTGCAGCACCACTTCACCCTTTTTACCTGCGCGCCCGGCACGGCCTGAAACTTGGGTATAAAGCTGGGCGAAGCGTTCTGCCGAGCGGAAATCCGCTGAAAACAGCGCACCGTCAACGTCAAGCAGCGAAACCAGCGTGACATCAGGGAAGTGATGCCCTTTTGCCAACATTTGTGTACCAATCAAAATACGTGCTCCGCCCCGGTGGACCTCGGCCAAATGCTGTTCGAGCGAGCCCTTGCGGCTGGTGGTGTCACGGTCAATGCGGGTAATTGGCGTATCAGGAAACAGCGGAGCCAGTTCATTTTCGAGTTGTTCGGTGCCAACGCCCACGGAAACCAGCTGCGTTGAGCCGCACTGCGGACACTGGTGCGGCACCGGACGCTGGCTGTCGCAGTGGTGACAGCGCAGCTGCCGATGATTCTGGTGGAAAGTATAGTAGTGATCGCAACGCTGGCACTCGGCTATCCAGCCGCACTCGTGGCACAGCAGCGCCGGGGAATAACCGCGCCGATTTAGAAACAGCATCACCTGGTTATCGGCTTTTAAATGCTGCTGCATACGCTGGATTAAGGGCTGCGACAACCCAACTTTGAGCGGCATCCCTTTTAAATCGAGTAAGTGATGTACGGGGGGTTTGGCGTTACCGGCGCGTTTGGTCAGCGTCAGTTTACGGTATTTGCCAAGCTGCACGTTGTGCAAGGTTTCAAGCGCCGGCGTGGCGGAGCCCATAATAATCGGAATATTTTCCGCATGCGCGCGAAATACTGCCAAGTCACGTGCGTGATAGCGCCAGCCTTCCTGCTGTTTATACGAGCTGTCGTGCTCTTCATCGATAATAATCACCCCAAGGCGGGCAAACGGCGTAAACAGCGACGAACGGGTGCCAATAACAATACCGGCCTCGCCGTTGCGAGCGCGCAGCCAAACTGCCAGCCGTTCACTGTCGTTTAACCCGGAGTGTAAAACATCGACTGGGGCGCTAAAACGTTCGCGAAAGCGGGCGATAGTTTGCGGCGTCAGGCCAATCTCGGGCACCATCACCAGCGCCTGTCTCCCCTGTGCCAGAATGTTTTCCAGCACGCTCAGGTAAACTTCGGTTTTACCGGAGCCGGTCACACCGGCCAGTAGCCAGGCGGAGAACTGCTGGTCTTCGCTGCGGATTGCGCCTACGGCGGTGGCCTGCTCGGTATTAAGGCGAAGGCGTTCACCGATCACGCTGAAATCTTTGCGCCAGTCCTGCGTAAGCGGCGCTACGCTCTGCAGGTCGGCCAGGCTTTTGGCTCGCAGCGCCTGCAGCGCCGCTTCGTTCAGGTCAAGATGACTGACCTGATGACGATAAATTTTCCCCTGCAGCAGGGCGGCCATTGCCTGTTGCTGCTTGGGCGCGCGTTTCAGGCTGTCGAGCGGCGTTGCGCGACCTTGTTCGGTGGCAAACCACTGCCAAAGTGGGGTGAGTTCGGCCGGTTTTCCCTGACGCAGTAGCACTGGCAGGGCATGAAGCAGCACTTCGCCGAGCGGAAAATGATAATACTCCGCCGCCCAGTGCAGCACCCGCCAGAGGTCTTGCGTATAAAGGCTACGATTATCAAGCACCGCCGCCACCGGCTTGAGCTTTTCAATCGGGAAATCGCTGGTGTCGCTTACGCCGGTAACAATACCAATTGCCTCGCGTTTACCAAAAGGAACGCTAACCCGACAGCCGGGAACCACCTGCATACCGGGCGGTAATAAGTAGTCAAAGGTGCGGTTTAAAGGAACGGGTAGAGCAACGTGAGCAACGGGCATTTGTGGTCCAGACTATAAAAAAATGACGAGATAGTGTACACTGTGTGACTCGGAATGCATGAACATGATTGCGCGGTCAGTTTATATTCTGTATGATTCGCCGCCTTTGGTGCATTCCGTATCAAAGACCTAATCATTAACACTACGCGTGGTGTCCGACGGAAACACGGTTGGATAGCGATGCGGCCTAAACAGAGGTTTTCCCATGAAACAAGGTATTCACCCTAAATACGAAGTTGTTACTGCTAACTGTTCTTGCGGTAACGTTATCAAAATCGGATCTACCGTTGGTCACGATCTGAACCTGGACGTTTGTGGCGAATGTCACCCGTTCTACACTGGTAAGCAACGTGAAGTAACTACCGGTGGACGCGTTGACCGCTTCAACAAGCGTTTCAGCGTACCGGGCAGCAAATAAGCTTAGCCCGAAAGCAAAAAAAGGCGCCGGTGGCGCCTTTTTTGTTGCCTGCGTTTCTGCAATTAGAAACGCAAAACTCTTCTTAATACTCCCAAGTATCGGGATCTACACCCAGCTCTCGCATAAGAATTTTGGCGGCTTCCGGGATTTCATCGCTGCGTTCTTTACGCAGGTCTTCATCGTTCGGCAACGGCTGGCCAGTAAAGGCATGCAGAAAAGCTTCACACAGCAATTCACTGTTCGTGGCATGACGCAGGTTATTCACCTGGCGACGTGTGCGCTCGTCCGTCAAAATCTTCAATACTTTCAGAGGAATGGAAACCGTGATCTTTTTAACTTGTTCGCTTTTTTTACCGTGTTCAGCGTAAGGGCTGACATATTCGCCGTTCCACTCAGCCATGGGACACCTTAAATTTATCAAATAAAAATAAAATTCTGAAAACCCGGGGATTATGCCCGATTTCCACAGATCTCACTATATTTCCGCCGATCTCACTATAGCCGTCATATTTGCAACAATCCTGTTGGGATGTTGTTCACTTTGTCAGCGGATGCAAATTTGTGTTTAACTGCGCCAATCAGCGCAGTAGCGTCCACATAATAAGCCATATTCCTATAATTTTAGCGGGTATTATCACAATCCTCAATCTATACGCAAAGAAGTTTAGATGTCCAGATGTATTGACGTCTATCCCGCTAACGATTAATCTTTACTCCCTCATCCTCATTTAATCCCGTCGGGGAGCACATATGACGCTCAAGCAAGGCACTATCGCGGTTAGCAGTGGACTTAACATCGACCAGCAATATGGCTGCGTTGTTCCACCTATTACACTCTCCAGTACCTATAACTTTGAAGATTTTAATCAGCCAAGGGCTCACGACTATTCGCGTCGCGGCAATCCCACGCGTGACGTGGTTCAGCGGGCTTTGGCAGACCTCGAAGGCGGTGCGGGTGCCGTGTTAACCAGCAGCGGTATGTCGGCTATTCATCTGGTGTGCACCGTGTTTCTTAAACCGGGCGATTTGCTGGTGGCTCCGCACGACTGCTACGGCGGCAGCTATCGTTTATTCGACAGCCTGAGCAAGCGTGGCGCTTATCGCGTATTGTTTGTCGATCAGGGAGATCCCCAGGCGCTGAGCGAAGCGTTAGCGCAACAGCCTAAGCTGGTGCTGATCGAAACCCCGAGTAATCCTCTGCTGCGCGTTGTCGATATTCAGGCCATTTGCGAGGCCGCACATCAGGCCGGTGCATTGACGGTGGTGGATAACACCTTCCTCAGCCCGGTGTTGCAGCAGCCGTTGAAGCTGGGTGCGGATTTAGTGGTGCATTCGTGTACCAAATACTTGAACGGCCATTCCGACGTGGTGGCGGGCACAGTTATTTCTAAAACCGCCGAGCATGCCACCGAGCTTGCCTGGTGGGGCAACAATATTGGCGTAACCGGAGCAGCCTTCGACAGTTATCTGTTGCTGCGCGGACTGCGCACCGTTGGTGTGCGTGTGAAACAGCAGCAGGAAAATGCATTGGCAATTGTTGCTTATTTACAGAAACAATCATTGGTTAAAAAGCTGTATCATCCTTCACTGCCGGAGAACCAGGGTCACGAAATTGCGCGACGTCAGCAACGTGGATTTGGTGCTATGGTAAGCTTCGAATTTGCAGGAGATGAAGCACGTCTACGCCACTTCCTCTCCGAATTAAAACTTTTCACGCTGGCCGAATCACTGGGCGGCGTAGAAAGTCTGATTTCACATACCGCAACCATGACCCACGCAGGCATGTCAGCAGAAGCACGGGCAGCCGCCGGGATATCCGACAGTTTACTGCGCGTTTCTGTCGGTCTTGAAGATAGCGAAGATTTAATTGCCGATCTGGAACAGGCTTTCCAGGCGGCGGCAAAGAGGTAAGTAATGAGTGCAATAGCGGTTGCAGCGCCGGCAGGAAGTCGGCAGTTACACAAATTTGGCGGTAGCAGTCTGGCCGATGCGAAATGTTATCTTCGCGTGGCTGGCATCATGGCCGAATACGGTAATCCTGGCGATATCATGGTGGTTTCGGCAGCGGGTAGTACCACTAACCAGCTGATTAACTGGCTTAAGCTTAGTCAGACCGACCGGATCTCGGCCCATCAGGTGCAGCAGGCTCTGCGTCGTTATCAGAGTGAGCTGATTACTGGCCTGCTGCCTGTCGAAATGGCTGAAACCCTGATTGCGACCTTTATTAATGACCTCGAACGTCTGGCGATACTGCTCGACGGTAAAATGACCGACGCGGTGTATGCCGAAGTGGTTGGGCAGGGCGAGGTATGGTCTGCACGTCTCATGTCGGCAGTGCTGGCGAAAATGGACGTGCCTTCCGCCTGGCTCGACGCTCGCGATTTCTTACGCGCCGAACGCGCCGCGCAGCCGCAGGTTGACGAGGGGCGCTCGTACCCGCTGCTGCAACAGCTGTTAGCCCAGCATCCTCATCAATACCTGGTGGTGACCGGTTTTATCTCGCGCAATGACGCGGGAGAAACCGTGCTGCTTGGGCGCAACGGCAGTGACTATTCTGCTACACAGATTGGTGCTCTGGCCGGCGTGAGCCGCGTGACCATTTGGAGTGACGTGGCCGGCGTTTACAGTGCTGACCCGCGCAAGGTAAAAGATGCCTGTTTGCTTCCGCTGCTGCGCCTTGACGAAGCCAGCGAGTTGGCGCGTTTGGCGGCACCGGTGCTGCATACCCGCACATTGCAGCCGGTATCGGGCAGCGATATCGATTTACAACTGCGTTGCAGCTATCAGCCTGAACAGGGTTCGACCCGCATTGAGCGCGTGCTCGCTTCGGGTACTGGGGCGAAGATTGTCACCAGTCACGACGATATTTGCCTGATTGAAGTCGCTATCAGTCCGGCGCATGATTTTGCGCTGGCGCATAAAGACGTTGAGCTATTGCTTAAACGCGCCCAGGTTAAACCGCTCGCAACCGGCGTTCATGCTGACCGAAATCTGTTGCAGCTGTGCTATACCTCCGAGGTCGTTAACAGCGCACTGGCGGTGCTTGAAGAGGCCGGTTTACCGGGTCGCCTTACGCTGCGTGAGGGGTTGGCGATGGTGGCTCTGGTGGGTGCCGGGGTCTGCAAAAACCCGCTGCACAGCCACCGTTTTTATCAGGAAATCAAAGACCAGCCGGTAGAATTCATCTGGCAGGCAGAAGACGGCATCAGTCTGGTGGCGGTATTGCGCGTCGGACCTACCGAACATCTGGTTCAGGGGCTGCACAACACGCTGTTCCGCGCTGAAAAGCGCATTGGCCTGATGCTGTTTGGCAAAGGAAATATAGGGTCGCGTTGGCTTGAGCTGTTTGCCCGCGAGCAGAAAAATATTTCGGCGCGCAGCGGATTCGAGTTTTTGCTGGCTGGCGTGGTTGACAGTAAACGCAGCCTATTAAGTTATGACGGGCTTGATGCCAGCCGTGCACTGGCTTTTTTTGACGATGAAGCACGCGAGCACGACGAAGAGTCGCTGTTCTTGTGGATGCGTGCGCATCCTTATGATGATTTGGTGGTGCTCGACGTCACCGCCAGCGCCGAGCTTGCGGATCAGTATCTTGATTTCGCCAGCTATGGTTTCCACGTCATCAGCGCGAATAAAGTGGCGGGCGCCTCGTGCAGCAATCAGTATCGCCAAATTCGCGACGCGTTTGCTAAAACGGGCAGCCACTGGCTTTATAACGCTACTGTGGGTGCTGGGTTACCTATCAACCACACAGTGCGTGATCTGCGTGAAAGCGGCGACAGTATTCTGGCTATCAGCGGGATCTTCTCCGGTACGCTGTCCTGGTTGTTCCTACAGTTTGACGGCACGCAGCCGTTCACCGAGCTGGTGGATCAGGCATGGCAGCAGGGCCTGACCGAGCCTGACCCGCGGGTCGACCTTTCGGGCCAGGACGTGATGCGCAAGCTGGTTATTCTGGCGCGCGAAGCCGGTTATGACATTGAACCGACTCAGGTTCGCGTGGAGTCGCTGGTGCCTGAAGACTGTGAAACCGGTTCGGTCGATCAGTTCTTTGAAGGCGGAGAGGCGCTGAATCAGCAAATGTTGCAGCGGCTTGAGGCGGCGAGAGAGATGGGGCTGGTACTACGTTACGTGGCGCGTTTCGACGCCAACGGCAAGGCGCGCGTGGGGGTTGAAGCCGTCCGCGACGATCATCCACTGGCATCTTTATTGCCGTGTGATAACGTTTTTGCTATCGAAAGCCGGTGGTATCGTGACAATCCGCTGGTTATCCGTGGGCCGGGTGCCGGACGCGATGTGACCGCCGGTGCCATTCAATCAGACCTTAACCGCTTGACCCAACTGCTTTAATTTTTTCCCCCTGCGCAGTCTTGCCGCAGGGGGATATTTCACTTCCCCCCTGAACTTGAAATTCCTTCACTTTGATTGAAAATTAATCATAATCCGACATCATTTTTGGGTTGACTCTTTAACCGAAATCCCGCATTTTACATCCATACGTTTAGACGTCTAGACGCTTATCAGGTGACGCCGATAACTAAAACGAAGTAATGCATGAGGTAGGGACCGTATGAGCTTTTTCCACGCTAATCAGCGCGAAGCGTTGAACCAAAATCTGGCCGAATTACAGGGTCAGATTAACGTTTCTTTCGAGTTTTTCCCGCCGCGTACCAGCGAAATGGAAGACACGTTGTGGAGCTCTATTGACCGCCTTAGCAGCCTGAAACCAACATTTGTTTCAGTGACTTACGGTGCAAATTCCGGCGAGCGTGACCGCACTCACAGCATCATTAAAGGCATTAAAGAGCGCACCGGTCTTGAAGCCGCGCCGCACCTTACTTGCGTCGATGCCACGGCTGCAGAACTGCGCCAAATCGCACAAGACTACTGGCAGAGCGGAATTCGCCATATCGTTGCTCTGCGCGGTGATTTGCCGCCTAACAGCGGTAAGCCTGAAATGTATGCAACGGACCTGGTTCACCTGCTGAAAGACGTTGGCGATTTTGATATTTCGGTGGCGGCCTATCCTGAAGTGCATCCTGAAGCGAAAAGTGCGCAGGCTGACCTTATCAACCTGAAGCGTAAAATTGACGCCGGTGCCAATCGCGCCATCACCCAGTTCTTTTTCGACGTAGAGAGCTATCTGCGTTTTCGCGATCGCTGCGTATCGGCCGGTATTGACGTTGAAATTGTCCCTGGCATTCTGCCAGTATCTAACTTCAAACAGCTGCAACGCTTTGCCAAAATGACCAACGTGCGCGTACCCAACTGGATGACCAGCATGTTTGAAGGGCTCGATGACGACCCTGAGACCCGCAAAATGGTCGGCGCCAATGTCGCAATGGACATGGTTAAAATTCTCAGTCGCGAAGGCGTGAAGGATTTCCACTTCTACACCCTGAATCGCGCCGAGATGAGCTACGCTATTTGTCATACGTTGGGTGTGAGACCCGGAATACCGGCATCTTTAGCACTGTAGCGGCGTTGGCCGCCTTCGTTCACCCCGGTCACTGACTTGTGTCAGCTCCCGGGGATTCTCTGCGTTGCCGCCTTGCCACAATGCGAAATCTGCGCGGTATTCTCGACTGATATCTTTAGCACTGTAGCGGCGTTGGCCGCCTTCGTTCACCCCGGTCACTGACTTGTGTCAGCTCCCGGGGATTCTCTGCGTTGCCGCCTTGCCACAATGCGAAATCTGCGCGGTATTCTCGACTGATATCTTTCGC
>NZ_MRWD01000004.1:112763-131114 GCF_002093625.1 Rouxiella silvae
GCACTGTAGCGGCGTTGGCCGCCTTCGTTCACCCCGGTCACTGACTTGTGTCAGCTCCCGGGGATTCTCTGCGTTGCCGCCTTGCTACAATGCGAAATCTGCGCGGTATTCTCGACTGATATCTTTAGCACTGTAGCGGCGTTGGCCGCCTTCGTTCACCCCGGTCACTGACTTGTGTCAGCTCCCGGGGATTCTCTGCGTTACCGCCTTGCTACAATGCGAAATCTGCGCGGTATTACATTGCTGAGACATAAAAAAAACCAGCCATCTGAGCTGGTTTTTTAGTATTGATCCCTTCCCTTTTGGGGAAGGCTAATGACTAGCCGGTATTACGCATACCAGCCGCCACACCTGCAATGGTCACCATCAACGCTTGCTCAACGCGGGCATCAAGCTCGCCTTGTTCTTCGAGCTGGCGCGAACGATGCAGCAGTTCGGCTTGCAGGACGTTCAACGGGTCGGTATAGACGTTACGCAGTGCAATAGACTCAGCAATCCAAGGCAGGTCCGCCATCAAGTGATCGTCATTGGAGATAGCCAACACCACTTTGATGTCGTTGCTTAACTGATCGCGCAGTTTCTGACCCAGCGGCCACAGGTCTTTGCTGACCAGACGCTGATCGTAGTATTCCGCCAGCCACAGGTCGGCTTTGGCAAACACCATTTCCAGCATGCCAATGCGCGTAGAGAAGAACGGCCAGTCGCGGCACATTGACTCGAGCACGTCGCGCTTGCCGGCATCGACAACGGCTTGCAGACCTGCACCCGCACCGAGCCAGGCTGGCAGCATCAGGCGGTTTTGCGTCCAGGCAAAAATCCACGGAATTGCGCGCAGGCTTTCAACGCCGCCGCTGGCTTTACGCTTGGCAGGACGCGAACCAAGAGGCAGCTTGGCCAGCTCCTGCTCAGGCGTTGCCGAGCGGAAGTAAGGCACGAAGTCTTTATTCTCACGCACGTAGCCGCGGTACATCTTGCACGAAACGTCAGAAAGCTGATCCATGACCTCAACCCAGGCCTTTTTAGGCTCAGGCGGCGGCAGCAGGTTTGCCTCAAGAATAGCACCGGTGTAAAGCGCCAGACTGCTGATAGTGACTTCCGGCAGGCCGTATTTGAAGCGGATCATTTCGCCCTGTTCGGTAACGCGCAGGCCACCTTTCAGGCTGCCCGGAGGCTGTGAAAGTAGCGCGGCGTGAGCCGGTGCACCCCCGCGCCCGATAGAGCCGCCGCGTCCGTGGAACAGCGTCAGCAGAACGCCCGCTTTCTCGCAGGTTTTGATTAACGCATCCTGAGCGCGATACTGCGCCCACGAGGCTGCCATCACGCCCGCGTCTTTGGCGGAGTCGGAATAGCCAATCATCACCATTTGTTTGCCCTGAATGAAACCGCGATACCAGTCGATGTTAAGCAACTGAGTCATCACGGAATCCGCGTTATTCAAGTCATCGAGGGTTTCAAACAGTGGGGCAACCGGCATGGCAAACGGACAACCTGCTTCTTTGAGCAGCAAATGCACCGCCAGCACGTCAGAAGGCGTACGCGCCATTGAAATGACATAGGCGGCAATTGAGCCTTCAGGCGCTTCTGCGGCAACCTGGCAGGTATCCAGCACTTCTTTGGTTTCCGCGCTCGGGGTCCAGTTGCGTGGAACCAGCGGGCGGGCAGAGTTCAATTCACGGATCAGGAACGCCTGTTTGTCGTTTTCTGACCAGCTTTCGTAATCGCCCAAGCCGAGGAAGCGGGTGATTTCGGCAATCGCTTCGGTATGGCGATTACTTTCCTGACGGATATCAATACGCACCAGCGGCACGCCGAAACAGCGCACGCGGCGCAGGGTATCAAGCAGTTGGCCGTTGGCGATAATGCCCATGTTGCAGGCAAGCAGTGACTGATAGCAGGCGTACAGTGGTTCCCAAAGTTGGTCATTGTTCACCAGCAGGTCTTTAGGCCGCGGCAGTTTTTCGCCTTTCAGACGCGCTTCCAGATAAACCTGGGTCGACAGCAGCTGGGCACGCACGTCTTTCATAATGGTGCGATAAGGCTCAACCACGTCTTCGCCCCCGGCGCGCTCACGCAGCTCCGGTGTGGCTTCGGTCATCGAAAGCTCTGAAATCAGCACGTGAATGTCGCGCAGGAACAGGTCCGTCGCTTTCCAACGGCTGAGCTGGAGCACATGGCGTGTGATAGCTGCCGTCACGTTTGGGTTACCGTCGCGGTCGCCGCCCATCCAAGAGGTAAATCTGACCGGCACGGCCTCGACCGGCATTTTGTAATCCAGCGAGGTTTCAAGCTGTTCATTGAATTCGCGAAGGAAAGCCGGAACGCCTTCCCACAGGCTATTTTCAACGACGGCAAAGCCCCATTTGGCCTCATCAACCGGCGTTGGGCGAATTTTACGGATTTCATCCGTGTGCCACGACTGAGCGATCAGTTGGCGCAGGCGGCGCATGATCTGCTTGCGTTCGTAGTCGGCCAAATCGTTATGGTCGAGCTGCTTCAGACAGTTGTTAATCTCAACCAGTTTGTGGATCAGAGTACGGCGGGCAATTTCCGTCGGATGCGCGGTCAGTACCAGCTCAATTGAGAGCGCTTCAACGGCATCGCGTAACTGCTGATCTGACAAGTTTTTAGATTTTAAACGTTCGATCAGCTGTGCCAACGCTTCGGGATTGCTGGCCGCTTCGCCGTGGGGAGAAATACTGTGGTACTGCTCGGCCACGTTGGTCAGGTTTAAAAACTGACTGAAAGCGCGAGCAACCGGAAGTAATTCGTCATTCGATAAGTTTTGCAGCGTGGTCAGCAATTCCTGACGGTCTGCCTCATTACCCGCACGAGAGGATTTGGACAACTTGCGGATTTTTTCAACGCGCTCGAGAACCTGCTCTCCCAGCGTGTCTTTGATGGTGTCTCCAAGCAGCTTGCCCAACGTGCTGACATTACTTCGCATTGCGGAATATTGTTCGTTCATATTACCTCTGACCCGTTTCTTGTTTGATTTTTTATGTCTTGTAAATAACTTTCACCCGTAAGGCGCATTCGCCTCTGTCTCGCTCGCCTTCATGGCAAATCTCGGTAGTTCAATTTCAGTACTGTAGGAACTTACCGCAAAAACCCTATTCTTCTCATTAGAAATTAGCTGAATCGATGAATCAGGCTGAAATTTAATTACAGCCGATGGGTTATTAGTGTGGCTAATTAGTCTGGTTGTACAATATCAAAGGGCATCGCATGATGCCCTTCTTTTGTTACATTCCATTAACAATGGGATGTGTGATGCCTGCGCACTCAGTGGTGGCAGAAGTGGTGCACGACCTGAGCGATTAACTCACGCGTTGGTTTGATAAAGGCAGTATCGATGTATTCATCCGGCTGATGAGCCTGATCGATAGAACCCGGGCCTAACACCAGCGTTGGGCAAAGCTCCTGGATAAACGGCGCTTCGGTGCAATAGTTAACAATTTCGGTTTCAGTGCCCAGAAGCTTTTCAACCACCTGTACCAGACGGTGGTCCGGCGGGCATTCGTAACCCGGGATGGGGGGATGCAGCGCTTCAATCGTTAAACGGCCGGGCCAGCGGCTGCTGACGGGTTCCAGCGTTTCGTTGAGCAAATCGTCTAAATCTGACAGCGTCAGGCCAGGAAGTGGGCGAATATCCATGTGCAGTTCACAGCAGGCACAAATGCGGTTGGCCGCGTCGCCGCCGTTAATATGCCCGAAGTTCATGGTGGGATAGGGGATGGCGAAGCCGCTGTGGTTATAACGCTCTTTCAGCGTATTGCGCAGGCCCATCAGGTGGGTGATGGAGTCGTGCATCAGTTCGATGGCGTTAATGCCGCGACCTGGGTCGCTTGAGTGCCCCGACTGGCCGGTAATGCGTATTGCATTGGAAATATGGCCTTTGTGGGCGCGCACCGGCTTAAGTGAGGTTGGCTCACCGATGATTGCACAGTCAGGACGAATAGTAGAGGTCTTGGCAAAGTAGCTAGCACCTGCCATGGTGGTCTCTTCGTCGGCGGTGGCCAAAATATACAGCGGTTTGCCCAGCTTCTCGGTATCAATATCGCGCAGCGCATCGAGAATAAAAGCAAAAAATCCTTTCATGTCGGCGGTGCCCAGCCCGTAGAGCCTGTTTTCATGCTCGGTGAGGGTAAAAGGGTCGCGTGTCCAACGTCCGTCGTCGAAAGGCACGGTATCGGTATGGCCCGCCAGCAGCAGGCCACCGGCGCCTTCACCAATGCTGGCCAGCATGTTGAATTTATTACGCGTATTGGGTACCGGCTGAATTTCGACCTTGAAGCCTAAATCGGTAAACCAGCCTGCCAGCAAGTTGATTAGGGTTTCATTGCTTTGATCCAATGCGCTGTCGGTGGCACTGATCGATGGCGTGGCGATTAACGCACGGTATAGCTCAATAAATGGAGGTAATTTCATCTTCACTGTTGACAGCCTTTGGTTAGGGTAATATAAATATTCATGCATTTAATGTGAATAAAAATACATTAAGCCGGTTCGTAAGGAAACCCTAAAAACACGCAGGTTTCCGAATGCAGAGAAAAAGAACGAACAGGCTGAACTTCGCGGGTTTCTGGCGTAAAAAACGCAGTGAGCCCTCTATTTTTTTAAAAGAAGGTGAACTGAGTCCATGTTGAATACGCTGATTGTTGGTGCAACCGGTTATGCTGGAGCTGAACTCGCACTCTATCTCAATCGCCACCCACATATGAACATAACCGGTTTAACGGTTTCAGCGCAAAGTGCAGATGCAGGGAAATTGCTTTCCGATTTGCACCCGCAGTTAAAGGGCATTGTCGATCTGCCTGTTTTGCCTCTGGAAAACGTGGCCGAAGCGGCAAAAGGCGTAGACGTTGTTTTTTTAGCCACCGCGCATGAAGTCAGCCATGACCTAGCACCGCAGTTTCTGGCGGCAGGCTGTGTGGTGTTCGACCTGTCTGGTGCTTTCCGCGTTAAAGACCCCGCGTTTTACACCCAATACTATGGTTTTGAACATCAGCACCAGGACTGGCTCGACAAGGCCGTTTATGGTCTTGCAGAGTGGCAGGCCGATAAACTAAAAGACGCACAGCTGGTTGCTGTGCCGGGTTGTTACCCGACGGCGGCCCAGTTGGCGATTAAACCGTTGCTTGAAAAACAGTTGCTGAATCAGGATCAATGGCCGGTTATTAACGCAACCAGCGGCGTGAGCGGCGCGGGGCGCAAAGCCAGCCTCGGTACCAGCTTCTGTGAAGTCAGCCTGCATGCTTACGGCATTTTCAATCATCGTCATCATCCCGAAATATCGACACACCTCGGCACGCCGGTGATTTTCACCCCGCACCTGGGAAGTTTCCCGCGCGGTATTCTTGCCACGATTACCTGTCGTCTGAAGTCGGGCGTCAGTGCGGAACAGGTTGCCGAGGCCTTCCAAAGCGCCTATGCCAACAAGCCGCTGGTCCGTCTGTACGACAAAGGCATGCCAGCGTTGAAGAATGTGGTCGGTCTGCCGTTTTGCGACATTGGCTATGCCGTGCAGGGTGAGCACGTCATTATTGTCGCGGCAGAAGATAACCTGCTGAAAGGCGCATCGGCTCAGGCGGTACAGTGTCTGAATCTGCGTTTTGGTTTCCCTGAAACCACCTCACTGGTATAACCAGCCGAATTCGTGAGCAATGCGTGAGATAACTTTCGTATTGTTAATTTTATAAAACACCTTTCTTTGAGCGTTTCTAGATAGCCTCAGGGATGGTAGATTAACTATTCATTTAACTCTCGGTGCTGCAGCTTTAGATGCGCCGGGAGAGACGTTAGGGCGTGAACAGTATGAATCCATTGGTCATAAAACTAGGCGGCGTGTTGCTGGACAATGAAGAAGCGCTGGCGCGCCTTTTCAATGCGTTGGTCGCTTATCGTCAGGAGTTTCAACGCGCTCTGGTGATTGTTCACGGCGGCGGTTATTTGGTTGATGAGCTGATGAAGCGCCTCAATCTGCCGGTCGTCAAGAAGTCCGGTCTGCGCGTTACGCCAGCTGACCAAATTGACATCATTACCGGTGCACTGGCCGGTAGCGCCAACAAGACGCTGCTGTCTTGGGCTGTGAAAAACAACATTAATGCGGTTGGCCTCTCTCTGGCCGACGGCGGATCTGTTAGCGTGACTCAACTCAGCGAGGATCTGGGCTTTGTGGGTAAAGCTGAGGCCGGTTCTCCTGCGCTGATTAACACGCTGACCGCGGCAGGTTACCTGCCTATCGTCAGTTCTATCGGCATTACCGCCGAAGGTGCGCTGATGAACGTTAACGCCGACCAGGCTGCAACCGCGCTGGCGGCCACGCTGGGCGCCGACCTTATTCTGCTCTCTGACGTGAGCGGTATTCTGGACGGCAATGGCCAACGCGTACCGGAAATGACCGCGGCACGAGCGGAAGAAATGATCGAGCAAGGTATTATCACCGACGGCATGATTGTGAAAGTGCACGCGGCTCTGGATGCGGCACGCACATTAGGTCGCCCGGTAGATATCGCCAGCTGGCGTCATGCCGAACAGTTGCCGGCTCTTTTTAACGGTGTCGCGATCGGCACGCGTATTCAGGCATAACTCAACGATTTTATTAAAAGCGCGACGTATATACAGTTGATAAACAGCATCGCGAAATCAGATATTTAAGGAAATTATCATGGCAGCAACTCAAGGCATCAGCAAAATTGTTCTGGCTTATTCAGGCGGTCTGGACACTTCAGCCATCATTCCGTGGCTGAAAGAGAACTACGGTAACTGTGAAGTGGTCGCATTCGTTGCCAACATCGGCCAGGACCAGGCAGACCTGGAAGGCATCGAGCAAAAAGCGTTAGATACCGGTGCTTCTGAATGTCACGTGGTTGACCTGCGTGAAGAATTTATCAAAGACTATGTTTACCCTGTGCTGAAAAGCGGTGCACTGTATGAAGGCACTTACCTGCTGGGCACCTCAATGGCGCGTCCATTGATTGCTAAAGCACAGGTTGAGCTGGCACTGAAAGTCGGGGCAGACGCAGTATGCCACGGCGCAACCGGTAAAGGTAACGACCAGGTTCGTTTCGAAACCACCTACACCGCGCTCGCTCCGCACCTGAAAGTGGTTGCACCGTGGCGTGAGTGGGACCTACGCTCCCGTGAAGCTCTGCTGGACTACCTGAAAGAGCGCAACATTAAGACCACTGCGTCTCTGGAAAAAATCTACAGCCGTGACGAAAACGCATGGCATATTTCTACCGAAGGCGGCGTGCTTGAAAGCCCGTGGAATGCACCAAACAAAGACTGCTGGGCCTGGACCGTTGCACCTGAAGATGCGCCGGACGAAGCCGAGCTGGTGACCCTTAAGGTAGTGAAAGGCGAAGTTGTTGGCGTTAATGGCCAGGAACTGAGCCCGTTCAAATGTCTCGATGCTCTGAATGCGCTGGGTGTTAAACACGGCGTAGGCCGTATCGATATCGTTGAAAACCGTTTGGTTGGTATCAAGTCTCGCGGCTGCTACGAAACCCCAGGCGGCACCATCATGATGGCTGCGCTGCGTGGCGTTGAGCAGTTGGTTCTGGACCGCGACAGCTTCAAATGGCGTGAGCAGCTGGGTCAGGAAATGTCTTACGTGGTCTATGACGGACGTTGGTTCGCACCACTGCGTGAGTCTATTCAGGCCGCTGCCGACTCTCTGGCGCAAGACGTTAACGGTGAAGTCGTGGTTAAGCTTTATAAAGGTACCGCCACCGCTATTCAGAAAAAATCACCTAACAGCATGTACTCTGAAGAGTTTGCAACCTTTGGTGAAGACGAAGTGTACGACCACAGCCACGCTGGCGGTTTCATTCGTCTGTTCTCACTCTCTTCACGCATCCGTGCCCTGAACGCTGCCAAGAAGTAAGGTCAGTACCGTTTATTGGCATTGTTCATAAAAACTATGCGTTACATCAGGCGTGCGAGGCACCTCGCACGCCTGAATCAACTCTTCAAATATCACTTCTTAAGCATGCAAAGTCGGGAGCATTATCATGGCATTATGGGGCGGACGCTTTAGTCAGGCTGCAGATCAGCGTTTCAAAGAACTCAATGACTCACTGCGGTTTGACTATCGACTGGCTGAGCAGGACATCGTGGGCTCGGTTGCCTGGTCGAAAGCGCTGGTCACCGTAAACGTACTGACCGCAGATGAACAGCTGGAGCTTGAAGCGGCACTGAACGTGCTGCTCGAAGAGGTTCGTGCTAATCCTCGTGCCATTCTCGAAAGTGATGCGGAAGATATTCACAGCTGGGTTGAGCAGAAACTTATCGACAAAGTCGGCAATCTGGGCAAAAAGTTGCACACTGGCCGCAGCCGTAACGACCAGGTGGCAACAGATATCAAACTGTGGTGTAAAACGCAGGTTGTTGAACTGCAGTTGGCATTAAAACAGCTTCAGCAAGCGCTGGTAGAAACCGCTGAGGCTAATCAGGATGCAGTGATGCCGGGTTATACTCACCTGCAGCGCGCACAGCCGGTGACGTTTGCCCACTGGTGTCTGGCGTATGTGGAAATGCTGGCCCGTGATGAGAGCCGTTTGCAAGATACTCTGACCCGCCTCGACGTCAGCCCATTGGGCAGCGGCGCGTTGGCAGGTACGGCTTATCCTATCGATCGTGAACAGCTGGCCGGCTGGCTGGGTTTTGCGTCGGCAACCCGCAACAGCCTCGACAGCGTTTCCGACCGTGACCATATTCTTGAACTGCTGTCGAACGCCTCAATCAGCATGGTTCACCTGTCGCGCTTTGCAGAAGACCTGATTTTCTTCAATACCGGTGAGGCTGGCTTTGTTGACCTGTCCGACCGCGTGACCTCCGGCTCTTCACTGATGCCGCAGAAGAAAAACCCAGACGCACTGGAGCTTATTCGCGGTAAGTGTGGCCGCGTTCAGGGTGCGCTAACCGGCATGATGATGACGCTGAAAGGTTTGCCTTTGGCGTACAACAAAGACATGCAAGAAGATAAAGAAGGGCTGTTTGACGCGCTCGATACCTGGATGGACTGCTTGCAGATGGCAGCGCTGGTGCTTGATGGTATCCAGGTTAAACGTCCGCGCTGTAAAGAAGCAGCCGAGCAGGGTTACGCAAACTCTACTGAATTGGCCGACTATTTAGTGGCTAAAGGTGTGGCTTTCCGTGAAGCACACCACATTGTGGGTGAAGCGGTGGTTGAGGCCATTCGTCAGGGTAAAGCGCTGGAAGCCTTGCCGCTGGTCGATTTGCAGAAATTCAGCGCCGCGATTGGCGACGACGTTTATCCGATTCTTGCGCTGCAGTCGTGCCTGGACAAACGTAATGCCAAGGGTGGCGTGGCGCCTGAGCAGGTTGCCTTAGCAATCCGCGAAGCGAAGGCGCGTCTAGCCTAACCGACGCTCCAGAAACGCAGCGATAAAAAAAGCGGGCCTTTCGGCCCGCTAACTGTTCATACACTACTTTCTTATTTTGCTAAGGCGTTCTGAATCTTATCGGTCTGATTTAGAATCAGGCTGCAAAGAACTGCTCCAGATCGTCGCTTCCCCCGATGTGGCGACCACCGATGAATACTTGCGGCACTGTTGAACGACCGCTGACTGCACGCAGACTGACGGTTGTTGCGTCTTTGCCCAGTACAACCTCTTCATATTGAATGCCGCGGTCCTGCAGCATCTGTTTGGCTTTAGAGCAGTAAGGGCATCCCGGTTTGGTAAACACGGAAACGGATTCCTGTACTTTATGTTCTGGTGCCAGATATTTAAGCATGGTGTCGGCATCCGACACTTCAAACGGATCACCCGGCTTGTTGGGTTCGACGAACATTTTCTCTACCACGCCGTTACGTACTAACATGGAGTAGCGCCATGAGCGTGGGCCAAAGCCCAAATCGGCTTTCTCGACCAGCATGTCCATGCCTTTGGTGAACTCACCGTTACCGTCAGGAATGAAAGTAATGTTGGCGGCATTTTGTTCGGCTTTCCAGGCATTCATCACAAAAGTATCGTTTACGGAAACGCACAGAATGCTGTCCACGCCGTGCTGTTTAAATACCCCCGCCAGTTCGTTATAACGTGGCAGATGGCTTGATGAGCAGGTTGGTGTAAACGCGCCTGGCAGAGAAAACAGGATCACAGTTTTATTTTTAAACAAGTCATCGCTGGTGGTATCAACCCACTGATCGCCCTGACGAGTATGGAACGTGACATGTGGTACGGTTTTTCCTTCACGGCTTGAAAACATGCATAACCTCTTAATTACTATTTAATAAAATTTCTCTAAACGGCATTGCCGCATCGATGTGGGCCATTATTAACGATTCAGCTTGATAGATATAATCGTTGATTGCTATCTTATCTATCGCTACTGACTATCGAATGTGCGGACTGCACAAGGGAGAAACCATGAACATACGTGATTTAGAATACCTGGTCGCGCTGGCTGAATTTCGGCATTTCCGTCGCGCTGCCGATTCTTGCCACGTCAGCCAACCCACGCTGAGTGGTCAAATCCGCAAGCTGGAAGATGAACTGGGTGTCATGCTACTGGAAAGAACCAGTCGCAAAGTGCTGTTTACTCAGGCGGGTTTGCTGCTGGTGGATCAGGCGCGTACGGTACTGCGTGAAGTGAAAGTGTTGAAGGAGATGGCCAGCCAGCAGGGCGAGGCGATGTCAGGTCCGCTGCATATCGGACTTATTCCTACCGTGGGGCCTTACCTGCTGCCGCAAATTATTCCCACCTTGCATAAAACCTTTCCCAAACTGGAAATGTATCTGCATGAAGCGCAGACCCAACAGCTGTTGGCCCAGCTAGACAGCGGCAAGCTAGACTGTGCTATTTTGGCGCTAGTGAAAGAGAGTGAGGCCTTTATTGAGGTTCCGCTGTTTGATGAGCCGATGAAACTGGCAATTTATGACGATCATCATTGGGCATCGCGTGAAAAAGTCGCAATGGCTGACCTGGCGGGTGAAAAACTGCTGATGCTTGAAGACGGGCACTGCCTACGTGATCAGGCGTTAGGATTTTGCTTCCAGGCGGGTGCAGACGAAGATACACATTTTCGCGCAACCAGTCTCGAAACGCTGCGTAACATGGTGGCAGCAGGCAGTGGTATTACACTCTTGCCTTCTTTGGCCGTGCCGCGTGAGCGCAGCCGCGATGGGGTGACGTATCTGGGCTGTGACAAGCCGGAACCGAAGCGCACCATTGCTCTGGTGTATCGCCCCGGTTCCCCACTTCGCGGTCGCTATGAACAGCTAGCCGAAGCGATTAAAACGCACATGCAAACTTATATGGATGCACTGGCGTTAAAAAAGCCGGTTTAAGCCGTTCAATGCTGCAACGCGATAGGCCTCTGCCATCGTCGGATAGTTAAAGGTGGTATTAACGAAATACTCGATGGTATTTCCCGCCCCTTTTTGTTCCATGATCGCCTGACCGATATGAATAATCTCGGCAGCGCGTTCACCAAAGCAGTGAATACCAAGAATTTGTTTGGTATCTCTGTGGAACAGAAGTTTTAAACTCCCAACGTTCATGCCAGCGATTTGCGCACGTGCAAGGTGTTTAAACTGCGCGCGGCCGACTTCGTAAGGCACTTTCATCGCTGTTAATTCCTGCTCGGTTTTACCCACGGAGCTAATCTCCGGAATGGTGTAAATACCGGTAGGTATATTTTCGATCAGATGAACTTTGGTTTCGCCCTGAATCATTGCCTGTGCAGCAATACGGCCTTGATCGTAAGCGGCGGAAGCCAGGCTGGGATAACCCACGACGTCACCCACCGCATAAATATGCGGCAGCGCAGTCTGATACATGCTGTTGACCTTTAACAGGCCACGGCTGTCGGCTTCCAGACCAATGTTTTCCAGACCAAGCGAATCGGTATTACCGGTGCGGCCGTTGGCAAACAGCAGCGCATCAGCTTTAACCTTTTTGCCCGATTTAAGGTGCATGATAACGCCATCGTCCAGGCCTTCGATGCGCTCAAACTCTTCATTGTGGCGGATAACAACGCCGTTATTCCAGAAGTGATAAGAGAGCGCGTCGGACATTTCCTGATCGAGGAACGCCAATAGACGATCGCGGGTGTTAATTAGGTCAACTTTAACGTTTAGGCCACGGAAAATGGAGGCGTACTCACAGCCAATGACCCCTGCGCCGTAGATAATGACGTGGCGCGGTTCATGTTCCAATCCGAGGATCAGGTCGCTGTCATAAATGCGCGGGTGGGTAAAGTCGACGCCGGCAGGACGATAAGGGCGAGAACCACAGGCGATAACGATATGTTCTGCGGTGACAAAGTCTTGTGAACCGTCAGCGTAGGTTACTGAAATTGTATTTGCATCAATGAAGCTGGCATCACCGGCAAAAAGTTTGCACTGATTGCGCTCGTAAAAGCCTTCACGCATGCGGGTTTGCTGGTTAATGACAGAATCTGCATGGCGCAGAATCTGCGGAAAGGTCGAGCTCATGGCGCGCGAACCGTCGCTATAAAGCGGATTCTGGTTGAACTCGATAATTCTGCTGACTGCGTGGCGTAGCGCTTTTGAAGGAATAGTGCCCCAGTGTGTACAACCGCCACCGACGTTGTTATAGCGTTCGATAACGGCCACTCTGGCGCCTTGTTTAACCAGACCCATGGCAGCACCTTCACCGCCAGGGCCTGAGCCAATTATAATGGCATCAAAATGATAGTTCTGTTGCATGGATAAGGAACCTATTTTTATACAAAAACACAACGAGAATGTAACATCATAGACCTAATTTCCCAACGATAGGTTATCTATTCGTGGGAATGCAGCAACATTCAGAAGAACTTTATGCTGAACTTAGTATAACGGTCGTTGCAGAAAAATTTGGTATAGTGATGTGAATTCAGGCGAATGAGTAGGTTGACACTATCGGATGAAGGTCATGGGCGTAAGAGCACAACAAAAAGAGCGTACACGTCGCTCGCTGATTGAAGCGGCCTTTAGCCAACTAAGCGCGGAGCGCAGTTTCGCCAGTTTAAGCCTGCGTGAGGTCTCGCGCGAAGCGGGTATCGCACCCACGTCTTTTTACCGGCATTTTCGTGATGTGGATGAACTGGGACTGACAATGGTCGATGAAAGTGGTTTGATGCTTCGCCAGCTAATGCGCCAGGCTCGCCAGCGCATTGCCAAAGGCGGCAGTGTGATCCGCACCTCTGTTTCAACCTTTATGGAATTTATCGGCAATAATCCCAACGCCTTCCGTTTGCTGCTACGTGAACGATCCGGGACGTCTGCCGCTTTCCGTGCCGCCGTGGCGAGAGAAATTCAGCACTTTATTGCGGAACTTGCCGACTATTTGCAGCTCGAAAACCATATGCCGCGCAGTTTTACCGAAGCGCAGGCAGAAGCCATGGTTATTATCGTTTTTAACGCCGGTGCCGAAGCGCTGGACGTTGATATTGCCCAGCGTCGCCAGCTTGAAGAACGGTTGGTATTGCAGCTGCGAATGATCTCCAAAGGCGCCTATTATTGGTATCGCCGCCAGCAAGAAAGAACGGCGGACATTTTACTCGCAAAGGATAAAAGAGGGTTAGAAGATGACAGAACAACCTCGCCAGGATAATGGCACCCTGGTCTTGGCTCTGATTGCCGGATTATCGATTAACGGCTCATTTGATGCTTTATTCAGTTCGGTTGTGGCTTTTTCAATCTTCCCGATTATTGCGCTGGTGCTGGCGGTGTACTGTTTACACCTACGTTACCAGAAGTGCGAAATGCCTTTCGGGATGCCGAAACTTGCCGCTGCCTGTTTTGTGCTCGGCCTGTTGTTGTATAGCACCATTGTGCGCGCCGAATATCCGCAGCTTGGTTCCAACTTTTTACCGTCGGTAATTTGCGTGGTGTTGGTGTTCTGGATTGGCTATCGTTTGAAAAAACGCAAAGCCGACAACGCATAAGTTTGCGAGCAAGATAGTAAAAGGGCAGCCACTTGGGCTGCCCTTTGTCGTTTTAAGCGCTTATGCGTTCGAGTAAAACGCCGCACTCCATGTGATGGGTATACGGGAATTGGTCGAACAGCGCTAAACGGGTGACGCGATGCGTCTGCTGCAGTGTTTCAAGATTGGCGCACAGCGTTTCTGGATTGCAGGAGATATAAAGGATGCGTGAATATCCCTGAACCATTTTAACCGTGTCATCATCCAGGCCGCTGCGCGGTGGATCGACAAAAATAGTCTCACAGTCATAGCTTTTCAGGTCCACCCCCTCTAAACGGCGGAACTCGCGTACGCCATTCATTGCCTGAGTAAAGTCTTCGGCGGCCATGCGAATGATCTGCACATTATCGATATTGTTGGCGGCGATGTTGTACTGCGCGGCGGCAACGGACGGTTTGGCAATTTCTGTGGCCAGCACGCGGTTAAAGTTACGGGCCAGCGCCAGTGAGAAATTGCCGTTACCGCAGTACAGCTCAAGCAGATCGCCCTGTGAGCCGGTGGTGATCTCTAACGCCCACTCCAGCATATGAATGTTCATGGCGGCGTTGGGCTGGGTAAAGCTGTTCTCCACCTGACGATAAATCATGTCACGTCCCGCCACCGGCAGAACCTCATCTATATAGTCTTGATCGAGCATAATCTTGGTTTTCGCCGCGCGACCAATCAACTGCACGTCGAAACCATCATGGCGAAGCTGGTCGCGCAGCGCGGTCGCCGCCTGCTGCCATGCGTCATCAAGCTTGCGGTGATAGAGCAGGGAGGCAATGATTTTACCGCTGCGGGTAGAAAGATAATCAATCTGGAACAGCTTGTGGCGCAGCGCAGGCTCAGCCTTCACGGCCTCGAGCAGGACCGGCATTAGGCGATTAATCAGTTCGCTTGCAGCAGGGAATTTGTCGACGCGAATGCGCGCCTTAGTCTGCTGATCGAACATGATGTGATAAAGGTCGCCTTCATCGTGCCACACCCGAAACTCGGCGCGCATACGATAATGGCTAACGGGAGAACGGAAGACTTCGGCCTCTGGCGCATTAAATGGCGACATCAGCGCCGTGAGACGGGCGGTCTTTTCCACCAGTTGGTCGTCATATTGTTCAATGGGCAAGTTTTCTGGCGTCATCTATTTTCTCGTATTACGGCTAATCAATGGGCGAACTTTAAGGATTATGAGGCGTTTTGCCCGCTGATTGTAGGGAATGTCATGATGATGTCCAGTTTTGTCGTATTTAGTTTGCCTCATTGCTACGGCAGTCTAGATTTCCAAATAGGTTGATCGTAGGATTAATCTCAGGCCTCCATCGTTGAGTTAAAAGGGAATCCGGTGTGAATCCGGAGCTGTCGCGCAGCGGTATGGGGAAAGCACGGCGAGTGCATTACGATTTATCCACAAAACAACAATGCAAACACTGTCCTTATATAAGGATGGGAAGTTATCGCCCGGCGTTGTTTCTATTCTCAATAAAAACAACGGATCCCAAGCCCGAAGACCTGCCTGAATTACGTCGCATTTTCACCGTCACCGCGAAAGTGATCGTGAGTTTCTGCGGCATCCTTTATTAAGTTCGGATGCGCGTTTCTATGACAATTAAAAAGCATGTGCTGTTGACGGTTCTCTCCGTCACAGCTTTTTCGGGCTGGGCGCAAGACAGTAATTCATCGACAGACAATAGCGATAATATGGTCGTAACGGCTAACCGTTTCCCGCAACCTATTTCTACCGTGCTGGCACCGACGACTATTGTTACTCGTGACCAAATAGACCGCTGGCAATCCAAGTCTCTGACTGACGTAATGCGCCGCCTGCCGGGTGTCGACATTGCGCAGAATGGTGGGTTGGGGCAACAAAGCTCGATGTTTATTCGCGGCACCAATTCCAGCCATGTATTAATTCTCATCGACGGCATTCGCTTAAATCAGGCGGGAATATCGGGGTCATCGGATTTAAGTCAAATTCCAATTTCGCTGGTGCAGAAGATTGAATATATCCGTGGGCCTTCTTCCGCAGTATATGGTTCGGACGCGATCGGCGGCGTCGTTAACATTATTACTACGCGTAATAAGCTGGGCAGCACAATAACGGCGGGTATCGGCTCAAACGGCTATCAGTCGTATGACGCCTCCACTCAGCAGAAGCTGGGTAACGATACTGTAGGAACATTTGCTGGAAACTATACGTACACCCACGGCTACGACGTGGTCGCCAGCGGCAATACCGGCGCACAGTCACAGCAGGACCGCGACGGATTTATGAGTAGAACCTTGTACGGTTCTATTCTGCACAACTTCAATGAAAGCATCAGTGGTTTTATTCGCGGTTACGGCTTCGATAATAGAACGGCCTATGACGGATATTATACGCCAGGCAGCCCATTGCTTGATACTCAACAGCTTTATAATCAGACTTGGGATACGGGCCTGCGTTATAACGAGGGTATTTATGCGGCCCAGCTTATTGGCAGTTATACCCATAGCAAAACCTACAACTTCGATCCGCGCTATGGTCAATACGATCCTTCGGCGACCCTAGATGATGTACAGCAATATAATGTTCAGTGGGGCAATACCCTACAGGCGTGGCACGGCACGGTGAGCGGCGGCCTTGATTGGCAGAAGCAAACCACCACGCCGGGCACTAATTATCTGAGTGAGGGTTATGAGCAGCGCGACACCGGCGTGTATGCCACAACCCAGCAGCTGTTTGGTCCGGTAACGCTTGAAGGTGCCGTGCGCAGCGACGATAACTCGCAGTTTGGCCAGCATACCACCTGGCAAAGCAGCGCCGCGTACGAGTTTATCGACGGTTATCGCTTTATCGCTTCTTACGGTACAGCCTTTAAGGCACCGAATTTGGGGCAGGTTTATAGTCAATACTACGGCAATACAAATCTTAAGCCTGAAGAAAGTAAACAGTGGGAAGGCGCGTTTGAGGGGCTGACCGGTCCGGTAACCTGGCGCGTGGGTGGATACAAGAATGAAATTACCAACCTGATTGATAGCGATCCGGCGACTTATCGTTACTACAATATCGGTGAAGCCAAGATTAAAGGCGTAGAGGCGACGGCATCCTTTGATACCGGTCCATTTAGCCATCAGCTTTCTTATGATTACGTTGATGCTCGTAATGCCCAGACCAATGCAATTCTGCTACGTCGCGCCAAACAACAGGTTAAATATGAGCTGGACTGGCAGGTTGAACAGATTGACTGGGCTGTCACTTATCATTATCTCGGTGAGCGTTATGATACGGACTACAACACCTATCAAACCGTGAAGCTGGGTGGTGTTAGCCTTTGGGATCTGGCAGCCTCTTATCCTGTTACTTCCCATCTAACCGTTCGTGCTAGAATTGCCAACCTCTTTGATAAAGACTATGAGACGGCATATGGCTACGCAACACCAGGACGTGAGTATTTCCTCTCTGGAAGCTATACCTTCTGATAATGCCTTAGTACCGGCTCGCCCGACGGCGCTGGTGTTTGACTCTGGCGTCGGCGGGTTATCGGTTTATCATGAGGTCCGGCAGCTAATGCCGGACCTGCACTATATATATGCTTTCGATAACGTGGCGTTTCCCTATGGGGAGAAGTCGGAAGAGTTTATCGTCGAACGCGTGCTTGAAATAGTGAGCGCCGTGGCGAAGCGTCATCCCCTTTCTATCATCATCATTGCCTGCAATACGGCGAGCACCGTTTCTCTTCCTGCATTAAGGGCGAAGTTTACCTGCCCAGTTGTTGGCGTGGTGCCGGCGATTAAACCCGCCGCCAAATTAACCCGCAACGGCGTTGTCGGATTACTGGCAACTCGCGCAACGGTTCAGCGCCCTTATACGCATGACTTGGTTGCCCGCTTTGCTACCGACTGCAAGATTCTGATGTTGGGTTCTGCCGAGCTGGTGGAATTGGCAGAAGCTAAACTGCACGGCGAAGAAGTTTCACGTCCTCTATTAAAGAAAATCTTACAACCCTGGCTCAAACTTCGTGAACCACCGGACACGGTTGTCTTAGGATGTACCCATTTCCCGCTGCTTAGCGAAGAGCTGTCGCAGGTATTACCTGAAGGAACGCGGATGATTGACTCAGGATCGGCCATTGCACGTCGCGCACACTGGCTAATTGAGACGGCTTTTACCTCGATACCTGAAAAAAAAGACGGAATAGAAATAGAAAGCATCGCCTACTGCATTAAGCTCGATGCTCAAGCCGCAGAACTGCTGCCTGTTTTGCAATCATATGGCTTCAAAAGTATTCAGGAATTGCCGCTTTAAACGCCTTTTGGTTAAACATTCAGCGGTCGGAAAAGTTTTTTTAAAATAGGGGTTGCGGCCTTCTGAGAACTCCCTATAATGCGCCTCCACTGACCGGGAACAACGACTCCTCTAACGAGAACCA